>DASRGA010000046.1:0-8741 GCA_035651295.1 Gaiellaceae bacterium
GCGGTCGCCGAGCCGGAACCAGGCGTCGCCGCCGAGCTCGGCGACGGTGTCGAGCGCCCGCCAGCTCTCGTCGGCGCGGCCCCAGCCGCGCTCCTCGTCGGAGCGCCCGGTGAGCGTGTAGAGGATGCTGTCGAGGTCCGGCGAGACGCGCAGGCCGAGCAGCTCCAGGTCGTCGGCGACGTTCCCGACGATCGTGACGTCCGCCGGCTCGACGACGCCGAGCAGGCCGCGCAGGAAGCGCGCGCCGCCGACGCCGCCCGACAGGGCGACGACGTTCATGCCGCCGACTCGAGCCGGAGCGACGCGAGCACGCCGCGGGTGTGCGCGCCGAGCCGCCCGCGCAGGCGCGTGAGGTCGTCGAGCGTGTCGACGTCGTCGACGAGGTTCGGGGCGTCGAGCCGGCGCGACGGCGCCAGCGCCTCGAAGCGCTCGGCGCTGGCGGGCCCGTACAGCGGCTCGAAGATCACCGCAGCCGCGAGCGCCAGCGCGTTCGTCGTCCCGTCGGCCGCCGCGACGAGCGCGAGCCCGCCGTCGGGGACGGCGCCCGCGAGCGCGAGCAGGTCGCGCGTCGTCGCGCACGGCAGGTCGGCGTTGACGACGAGGAACGGGGCGGGCAGCGCCGAGGCGGCGGCCGCGTCGAGCGCCGCGCCGACGGCGGCGCCCTGGCCGCGCCGCGGGTCGGGGACGTGCCGGACGCCGTCCGGCAGCTTCGGCCGGCCCGGGGCGACGACGAGCACCGGCCCCACCGGGAGCGCGGCGCCGAGCACGTCGGCGAGCATCGCCTCGGCGAGCCGCTCGCGGTCGGCGTCGCGGACGCCGGCGAGGCGCCGCTTCGGGTCGGTGCTGCGAAACGGGACGACGACGGTCGCCATCGCGCCGCACACTACCCGCGCCGAACGTCCCTACGACCGGCGGGCGGCGAGCTCGCGCACGTCGATCCAGTGCGTGCCCTTGAGCGCCTCGGCCACGCGCGGATCCGTGTGCTCCGGGTTGAACACGTGCGCGTCGAGGTCGCAGCAGAGCACGAGCTCGTTCGGCGGGACGCCTTCGAGCTGGACGAACGCCTCGACCGGCAGGTGAGCCTCGGCGAGCGAGTGGTGGCGGAACTGCAGCTCCGGCGCGAGCTCCATCAGGGACGGCCAGTCGGGGCACGCGCGCGAGCTCACGGCTCTGGGATTGGCGCGGCCGGCTCGATCTCCTGCATCGACCAGGTGCCGTCCAGGAGCACCGAGCCGGTGGCCGCGCCGGCCGGGAAGACGAAGAAGCGGAGCGCGTCGTCGAGCGCGTGCAGCGGCCGCCCGGTCGCCTCGTCGGCGAGCCCGACCCGGAGGTGGAAGCGCCCGTCGGCGAGCGGCAGCCGGTCGAGCCGGAAGCGCAGCTCGCGTCCGCAGCCGGCGCCGTTCCAGCCGAGCTCGGCCGTGCGCTGCGTCGTCGCGCCGAGCACGAGACCGCCGTCGTCGCGGAGCTCGAGCGTGACCAGCGGCGGGGCGACGCCCGGCTCGGCGTCGACCGCGAGCCGCAGCGTCAGCGGCTCGCCCGACGCGAACTGCAGCCGCGCGTCGCCGTCGGCGTCGAGCAGCTCCGCAGCCACGATCCGCGCCTCCCCGCTCCCCCACTCGCGCAGCCCCGCCTCGACCTCTTCCGGGCTCGACTCGCCGGCGAGCAGCCGCCGGTAGGCGGCGATCGCCGCCTCCGTCGAGCCGTCGAACGCAACCTCGCCGCGGCGCAGCAGCACCGCCCGGTCGCACAGCCGCTCCACCGCCTGCGCGTCGTGCGAGACGAAGAGGATCGTGCCGCCGCGGTTCTTGAACTCGGCGATCTTGCCGAAGCACTTGCGCTGGAACTGCTCGTCGCCGACCGCGAACACCTCGTCGAGCAGCAGCACGTCCGCCTCGATGTGGGCGGCGACCGAGAAGCCGAGCCGCATGAACATCCCGGACGAGTAGGTGCGCACCGGCAGGTCGATGAAACGCTCGAGCTCGGCGAACGCGACGATCTCGTCCATCGCCTCGCGCACCCTGTCGCGGCTGAGGCCGTGAATCGAGCCGTTCAGGTAGACGTTCTCGCGGCCGGTGAACTCGGGGTGGAACCCGGCCCCGAGCTCGAGCAGCGAGGCGATCCTCCCACCCGCCTCGATGCGCCCGCCGCTCGGCTTGATGATTCCCGCGACGAGCCTCAGCAGGGTCGTCTTGCCGGAGCCGTTGCGGCCGACGAGCCCGACCGCCTCGCCGGGCTCGACCGTCACCGAGACGTCGCGCAGCGCCTGCACCTCGCGCGCCCCGGTGCGGCCGCGCGACACGAACACGTCCTTCAGCGTCCGCTGCGCCTTCGGGTACACCCGGAAGCTCCGCGAGACGCGGTCGACGACGATGCGGCCGCGGATCATGCGGGCACCGCGGCGAGGAAGCGGCGCACGATCCCGGCGAGCGCGCGCACGAACGCCGGGTCGTCGTTCGGCATCTCGATCCGCTCGAGGCGCAGGCCGAGGCCGCGTGCGCGCTCCCGCGCCTCGTGGTCGAGGTCCCAGCGGATCTCGAGGTGGTCGGAGACGAAGCCGACGGGGCACACGAGGACGTCGGTCACGCCCTGCCCGGCGAGCTCGCCGAGATGGTCGAGGATGTCGGGCCCGAGCCACGGCTCGCCCGTCGGCGACTCGCTCTGGAACGAGAACGACCACCGCTCGACGCCGGCGGCGGCTGCGACGAGCTGCGCCGTCTCGAGCAGCTGGTCGCGGTAGGGGTCGCCCTCGTCGAGGATCCGCGCCGGCAGCGAGTGCGCGGTGAAGACGACGTGCGCGCCCGTCCCCCGGACCCGGTCGGCGAGGACGGCCACGAACGCGGGGTCGTCGTGCCAGCTCTCGACGAACACGACCGGCACGCGGCCGGCGACCGCCTCGTCCAGCGCACGGCGGTAGCCGCCGATCGAGAGGCTGCTGTAGTGCGGCGCCAGCACGAGCCCGGCGAGCCGCTCGGCGCCGCCGGCGAGCGCGGCGTCGACCGCGTCCGCGATCCGCGGCCGCCAGTGCTTCATCCCGGTGTGCACCGGCAGGCCGAGCTCCTCCTCGAGCGCCGCGCGCGTCGACTCGGTGATCGCGTTCAGCGGGTTCGACTCCTCGATGCCGAGCGCGCGGTAGCGCGCCACGAGGTCGTCGAGGTGCGCCTGGGCGATCGGGCGGCCGCCGCGGATGTCTGCGTAGAACGCGGGGACGTCGGCGACCCGCTCGGGAGACCCGTAGGCCATCAGCACCACGGCGTCGTGCACGCCGCTCACGGTAGCGAGCGGATCAGCTCGACCAGCCGCGTCAGCACGTCGGGATCGGTCGCGGGCAGGACGCCGTGGCCGAGGTTGAAGACGTGCCCGGGCCGGCCGCCGGCGCGGGCGAGCACGTCGCGGGCGCGCTCCTCGACGAGCGGCCAGGGCCCGAGCAGCACCGCCGGGTCGAGGTTGCCCTGCACGGCCCGCTCGCCGGCGAGCGCCCAGCCCTCGTCGAGCGGGATGCGCCAGTCGAGCCCGATCGCGTCGCCGCCCGCGCGCGCCATCGCGCCGAGCAGCGTGGCGGTGCCGGTGCCGAAGTGGATCGTCGGCGCGCCGGCGGCGGCCAGCACGCGCGCCGACCACGGCGCGGCGAGCCGCTCGTAGTCGGCCGGCGCGAGCACGCCGACCCACGAGTCGAAGAGCTGCACCGCGTCGGCGCCGGCCCGCGCCTGGGCGGCGGCGTAGGCGCCGAAGCAGTCGGCCAGCTTGTCGAGGAGCGCGCGCCACACGCCCGGCTCGCGGAACATGAGCGCCTTCGTGACGGCGAACTCGCGCGACGGACGTCCCTCGACGAGATAGCCCGCGACGGTGAACGGGCCGCCGCAGAAGCCGACGACCGCCTGCTCGGGCGCGAGCTCGCCGCGCACGGCGCGGATCGCCTCGCAGAGCGGCGCGAACGCCTCCTCCGGGTCGGGGACGCGGAGGCGCTCGACGTCCGCGAGCGTCCGCACCGGCTCGGCGACGACGGGACCCACGCCCTCGACGAGCTCGACGTCGAGGCCCATGGCGAGCACCGGGGTCATGATGTCGGCGAACATCACGGCGGCGTCGACGCCGTGCCGGCGCACCGGCTGCAGCGTCACCTCCGTGCACAGCTCGGGCGTGTTCGCAACCTGCCAGAACGAGTGGCGTTCGCGCACGGCGCGGTACTCCGGCAGCGACCGGCCGGCCTGGCGCATGAACCAGACGGGCGTGCGCCCGACCGGCTCGCGGCGCAGCGCTCGGACGAGGAGTGGCTCCATCGCCGGGTTAGGGTAGTCAGCCGTGTCGAAAGGCCCACTCGCCGTCCGGTTCGGCGCCTTCCCAGAGGTGGCGGCGCGGGCGGGCGCGCTCGAGCGCGTGCAGCTCCACGTCGAGAACGCCGGCACGGTCGCGTGGCGGCCGTCGCTCGGGATCGCCGTCAGCTACCACTGGCTCGACCGGCGCGGCAACCCGATCGTCTGGGACGGCGTGCGCACGCCGGCGCCGCCGCTCGAGCCCGGCGGCAGGCAGATGGTGGAGGCGGCGGTGCGTGCGCCGATCCCGCCCGGCGTCTACCGGCTCGCGTTCGACCTCGTCGCCGAGCACCGCGCCTGGTTCTCGGAGCTCGGCAGCGGGCAGCTCGCCGCGGAGGTCGAGGTCGGGAGCCGGGACGGCGAGCCGCACGCCGACCTGCCCGCCTGGGTGGAGCCCGCGGCGGACTGGCGCGAGCGCACGCGCGCGGCGCACGCGGAGGGCTTCGCCGTCGTCGCCGGCGCGATCGCCTGGGACGGCATCCACCGGCCGCGCGCGCTCGCCCCGTACGAGCCGGGTCCGGGCCGGGTGCCCGGCTTCGCCGCGCCGCTCCTCTGCCCCTCGGTCCTGCCGGGCGTCGAGCTCGAGCCGCTCGGCGACGTCGCCGGGCTGCCCGCGTTCGCGGCGCCGCCGCCGCGCGGCGAGCCGTGGGTCTACGACGGGCGCATCGTGCTCACAGCTCGAGCGCGATCCGGTCGTCGACCGACCTGAAGACGAGCGCGCCGAGCAGCAGCGCGACCGCCGCCGCGACGACGAGGTAGACGACGTCCCACACGTGCGGGAAGCGGCCCGACCAGATCGCGTCGCGCACCGCGAAGATCGGCGGCGCGACCGGGTTGACCCAGTGCAGCACGGTCAGGAGCTCGTGGTGGCGCGCCGCGCGCGGGCCGAGCGTCGACGCGCTCCAGAGGATCGGGGTGACGAAGAACCACGGCAGCAGCGCAGCCGCGATCACGTGCTCGACGTCGCGGAAGAGCACGTTCAGGCAGCCGGCGACGAGCGCGAGCCCGAGCACCTCGGCCGCGAACAGCGCCGCGAGCGGGATCGCGAGCAGCACCTTGGTGCGCGCGTCGGGCAGGAAGGCGAGCGAGAGCGCGATCAGCACCGCGACCAGCACGGCGAACGTGATCGCCTGCGTCCACACCATCGAGAACGCGACGAGCTGGCGCGGAAAGCGCACCTTCTTGATCAGCTCGCCGGAGTCGATCAGCGAGCGGGCCGCCGACTGGAGCGAGGTGGCGAAGAACGTCCAGCAGGCGAGGCCGGAGAGGACGTAGAGCGCGTAGTGGGGCGTCTTGGACGGGAAGATGACGCCGAAGACGAGCAGGTAGACGCCGAGCAGGATCAGCGGGTTGAGCAGCGACCACGCGACGCCGAGCAGCGAGCCCTTGTACTTCGCCTGGAAGTCGCGGCGGAAGAGATTGCCGAAGAGCTCGCGGTAGCGGATCAGGTCGGTGTAGACGCCCACCGGGCCAGTGTAGGGCTCCGCCCGCCCGCCGCTGTAGCGTCCCTCACAAGGTGCTAACCCCGCCGCGTTACTCTCCGGACCCGTGAGCACGCTCGCGGCCCTCGCCGCCCTCCCCGCGTCTGCGCTCGTGATCCGGCTGCTCCTCGCCTCGCCCGCGCGGCACCGCCTCGTGGCGCTCCCGTCGAGCGAGCGCTGGCACGCGGCCCCCACCCCGCTCTTCGGCGGCGTCGGCATCTACCTGGGGCTGACCGCGGGGCTGTGGCTCGCCGTCGCCGTCGGCGCGATCCCCGCCACGCACCAGCTTGCGGGCATCTTCGGCGGCGTGACGATCCTGTTCGCCGCGGGCCTCGTCGACGACGTGCACGCGCTGTCGCCGCGCGTGAAGCTCGCGCTGCAGGCCGCCGCCGCGGTGCTCGTGATCGCAACCGGCACGGGCGTCCAGCTCGTGCACACGCATCTCGTCGCGTGGCCGCTCGCGTTCCTCTGGCTCGTCGGGATGACGAACGCGTTCAACCTGCTCGACAACATGGACGGCCTCGCCGCGACGCTCGCCGGGATCGCGTTCGGGTTCTTCGCGATCGACGCGGTGACGATCCACCCGAGCCGCTACCACCTGGCGCTCGCGCTCGCCGGCGCGGCGGCGTGCGGCGGCTTCCTGCCGTTCAACCTGCGGCCGCACGGGAAGGCGCTCGTGTTCATGGGCGACTCCGGCTCGCAGGTGCTCGGCTTCGCGCTCGCGGCCCTCGGGCTCGCGGCGAGCTGGAACGTCGCCGGGTCGACGGTGGCGACGCTGCTCCTGCCGATCCTCGTGCTCGCGGTGCCGATGCTCGACACGACCCTCGTCACGATCGTGCGGCTGCTCGAGGGGCGGCCGATCTCGCAGGGCGGCCGCGACCACTCCTCGCACCGGCTCGTGCGCTTCGGTCTCTCCGAGAAGCACGCCGTCGCGCTGCTCGCGCTGCTCGCGACGGCGGTCGGCGCGACGAGCCTCGCCTACAACGTGCTCGCCGACCAGCGGCTCGCGGTCGTCGGCGTGCTCGTCACCTTCGTGCTGCTGGTGCAGTTCGCGAGCTTCCTCGCCGACGTCGAGGGCCGCGCCGCCGGCGGCGACCCGAAGCTCGTCGACACGTTCGCGGTCCACTGGCGGCGGCTCGTCGAGGTGCTGGTCGACTTCGCGGTGATCAGCGGGGCGTTCGCGGCGGCCTACGCGGTGCAGTTCGGCTGGCCCGGCACCGTCTACCAGCGGCACATCGCCGAGGTGACGATCCCGATCGTGATCGCCGCGCGCTACCTCGCGTTCATCCCGTTCGGGCTCTACCGCTCGATCTGGCGCTACGCCGGCTCGCGCGACCTGTTTGCGATCTCGGCCGCCGTCGTCGTGTCCGAGGTGGTCTCGCTCGCCTACATCTCGCTGACGTATCCGTTCGGCGACTTCTCGCGCGCGTTCTTCATCGTCGACGCGCTCTTCTGCGCGGTCGCGATCGGCGCGTCGCGCTTCGCCGAGCGGATCGTCGTCGGCGGGGTGCAGTCGCTGCGTGACCGCACCGGCCGCCGCGTCCTGATCGTCGGCGCCGGCCGGACGGGCCGGAGCCTGATGCGCGAGCTGCGCGAGACGCCGGGCGAGCGCGTCGTCGGCTTTCTCGACGACAACCCGCGCCTGCGGCGCCGCCGCGTCCACGGCGTCCCCGTCGTCGGCGGGCTGCACGAGCTCCCGCAGGCGCTCGACCGGCTCGACGCGACCGTCGTCTTCGTGACGATCCCGAACGCCCCGCGCGACCGGCTCGACGCCCTCGTCGACGTGTGCACCGCCGGCGGCGTCGACTGCCGCTTCGTGCGCCGCGAGATCGACCTCGACCCCCGCGTCGTCCTGGGCGCCGGGGCGGAGTGAACGAACGCTCCTTCCTCGACCGGTTCCTTGCCGCGGTGCCCGTCGCCGTGGTCGCGCTGGCCCTGGTCGCGCTCTACTTCTGGGAAGCGTCGGCGCGCAAGACGCCGACGATCTTCACCGACGAGCTCGAGTGGTCGCAGATCTCGCGCGCGATCGCGGCGACGGGGCACGCGGCGCGGCGCGGCGAGCCGATCGGCTTCAAGTCGCTGTACCCGTACTTCATCGCACCGGCGTGGTGGATCCATTCCACCCGCAGCGCGTACTCGTTCGCGAAGTACCTCGACACGTTTGCGATGTGCGTGACGGCGCTGCCCGTCTACCTGACCGCGCGCCTGCTCGTCCGGCCGCGGGCGGCGCTGCTCGCCGGCTTCGGCTCGATCTGCACGTCGGCGCTCTTCTACGGCGGCTACCTGATCCCCGAGCCGCTCGCCTACCCCGTCTTCGCCTTCGCCGCCTACGCCGGGATCCGCGCCCTCGCCGGCCACGGCCGCCGCTGGTGGGTCTCGGCGTTCCTGCTCGCGCTGCTCGGCCTGCTCGTGCGCAACGAGCTCGCCGTCGGGCTGGGGACGCTCGTCTGCGCGGCGGCCGTGCTCTGGGTGGTCGGCCCGGCCGGGCAGCGCGTGCGCCGCGGCTGGACGGCGGCCGACTACGCGGGAGCCGCCGTGCTGCTCGTCGGCGCGGTCATCGTCGCGAACGCCGCGCTCGGGCCGCACGTGACGCAGTGGCACGTCGTCACGACCACGTGGCAGGGGCGCATGTGGACGCTCGGGCTGACGTCGACGGCCGCGCTCGCGATCGGGCTCGGGCTGCTGCCGCTGATCTGCGGGCTCGCGTCGCTGTGGCTCCCCGACCGTCGGGCGGACCCGGAGTGGCGCGCCTTCGCCGCCTACACCGGCACCGCGGTCGTGTTCTTCTGGCTGTACACGGCGGTCAAGGCCGCGTACCTCTCGACCGTCGTCTTCACGCGCATCGAGGAGCGCAACCTGATCTACCTCGGGCCGCTGCTCCTCGTCGGGACGGTCGTCTACTTCTCCAGCCGCCCCTGGCTGCCGGGCACGATCGCCGCCTCTGCCGTCA
>DASRGA010000047.1:0-4963 GCA_035651295.1 Gaiellaceae bacterium
TCGAGATGCCGGCCGAAGCGGGGATCGTCCTCGTGCTCGTGCCGATCGCCTCGCTCGACGCGTTCCTCGTCGTTCGAGCACAGGTGTTCTCACTCGCCCTCTTCCCCCTGCTCGTGCTGCTGCTCCGCCGCGAAGCCGACCTGCCGTCCCTGCGCATCTGGGCGCTCGTCCCGCTGATCGCGCTGTGGGCGAACCTCCACGGGGGCGTCCTGATCGGGCTCGCCGTCGCCTCCTGCTATCTGGTGTTCGAACGCTTCCGGCGCAGCCGGTGGACCGCCGTGGCCGTCTTGATCGCATCGGCCGGCGCCGTCTTCGCCACGCCGGCCCTCTTCGCAACGGCCGCCTACTACGAGCATGTGTTCCAGAACGCCTTTCTCGCCGCGCATCAGGGCCTCTGGGCGCGGCCGTCCGCGCGGCACCCCTTCGATCTCGCATTTTTCGCCTGCATTCCCGTGCTCGGCTTCATGGCCGTCAAGGCGCGGCCGCGGGCATGGGAGTACGCCGCCGGCGCCGGGCTCGCGCTCGCTGCGGCCGGCGCCGCCCGAAGCGAGGTCTGGCTGGTGCTCTTCCTCGCCCCACTTGCCGTCCGTCGCCTTCGGCAGCTTCCGGCGCCGAGCCCACGGATACGCCCCGCGCTCACGCTTGTCGGCGTCCTCATCCCTGCCGCGGTGCTGGCGCTCACCGTCGTCGGCCACGACTCGAGAGGGTTCGGCGCCGGCGCGTCCCTGCGACGAGAGGCGGTCATCGCCGCACACGGAACGCCGATCCTCGCCGATCCGTACGACAGCGAGCAGCTCGCGCTCGAAGGCGCCAAGATCGTGATCGGCAACCCGATCGACGCCTTCGACCGGCACGATCAGCGGCTCTATCTCCACTGGCTCGACGGTAGCGAGACCGCGGGCAC
Source organism: Gaiellaceae bacterium (assembly GCA_035651295.1). Lineage (GTDB taxonomy): Bacteria > Actinomycetota > Thermoleophilia > Gaiellales > Gaiellaceae > PALSA-600. The sequence goes on from DASRGA010000047.1 coordinate 905, forward strand.
CGAGCTCGCGGCTCACTCGAGGGCCATCCTCGTCGGCAGGAGCGACCCCGCCTCCCGGGCGCTCGCCCGCAGCCCTGCGTTCTGCCGGGCGGCCTCCGACCGGCGCGACGTGCTGTACGTTCCTTGCATATCAGCCGATTGATTGCATAATATTCAGCCATGCACAGCGTGGCGATTCTGGGGGCATCGGGCTACTCCGGCCAGGAGACGCTCGACCGCGTGCTGCGCCATCCCGACCTCGAGGTGGTCGCCCTCGGTTCCGACTCGCTCGCCGGCGAGGGCGCAGGTGCGCTCGACGTCCGCCTGAACGGCTCCCTCCCGCGCTTCGTCCCCAACGACCAGGCGCTCGCAGCCGGCGCCGACGCCGTCTTCCTCTGCCTCGGCCACGAGCGCGCGGCGGCCGTCGAGCCGCCGCCCGGCGCGATCGTCGTCGACCTCTCCGGCGCGCACCGTCTCGCCGATCCCGAGCTCGCCCGGGCCTGGTACGGGACGCAGCCGGGGCCCTGGAGCTACGGGCTGCCCGAGCTGTGGCCGCCTTACGGCCGCCTGATCGCGAACCCTGGTTGTTATGCAACCGCTGCCCTGCTCGCGCTCGCGCCGCTCGCGAGCGTCCTCGATCCGCGCAGCGTCATCGTCGACGCAAAGTCGGGCGTCTCCGGCGCCGGACGCGCGCTGAAGGCGAGCTCGCACGCGGGCTTCGTGCTCGAGAACCTCTCCCCCTACGCGATCGGCGCGCACCGGCATGCGCCCGAGATCGCGCAGCAACTCGGCTTCGCGGTGACGTTCGTGCCGCATCTGCTCCCGGTGCGCCGCGGCCTCCTCGCGACCTGCTACCTGCGCACGGAGGAGGACGCGCGCGAGGTGCTCCGGTCTGCGTACGCGGACAGTCCCTGCGTGCGGGTCCTTCCGGAAGGGGTGACACCCGAGCTCGCGCGCGTACAGGGGACCGACGCCGCCGAGATCGCGGTGTTCACCGACGCGTCCACCGGCACCACCATCGTGGTGTGCGCGCTCGACAACCTCGGCAAGGGAGCGGCCGGCCAGGCGATCCAGAACGCGAACGTCGTGCTCGGCCTCGACGAGACCGCAGGACTGAGGCTCACCGGGGTCCTGGTTTGAGCGTCACCGCAGCGAAAGGCTTTGTCGCCGGTGCAGTGCACAGCGGGATCCGCAAGAAGGATCGGCTCGACCTGGCGCTCCTCCACTCGCGGGTCCCGGCGACCGGAGCGGCGATGTTCACCGCCAACCGCGTCCAGGCCGCCCCCGTGATCGTCTCCCGCGAGCATCTCGAGCTCGCGCAGCCGCAGGCGGTCGTCGCCAACTCCGGCGTCGCGAACGCTGCCACCGGCGAGGAGGGCGTCGCCGCCGCGCGTGCGACCGCGCGCGCCGTGGCCGCGAAGCTGCACCTCGCGCCGGAGCAGGTGCTCGTCCTCTCGACCGGCGTCATCGGCCAGCCGCTGCCGGTCGACCGCGTCGTCGCCGGGATCGGCGAGATCGAGCTCGCCGCAGACGGAGGCGGCGCGGCAGCGGAGGCGATCATGACAACCGACACGCACGCCAAGCAGGCGGTCGCACACGGCCCCGGGTTCACCGTCGGCGGCATGTCGAAGGGCTCCGGGATGATCCATCCCTGCCTCGCGACGATGCTCGCGGTCGTCACCACCGACTATCCGCTCGAGCCGGGCGAGGCGATCGAGTTCCTCCGCCCCGCGGTGGACGCGAGCTTCAACGCGATCTCGGTCGACGGCGAGTGCTCGACGAACGACACCGTGCTGCTGCTCGCGAACGGCGCCAGCGGAGCGGAGCGCGACGACGACGCGTTCGCGGCAGCACTGCGCACCGTGTGCGGGGAGCTGGCGAAGCAGATCGTCGCCGACGGCGAGGGCGCCACCGTGCTCGCCGAGATCGCAGTCCGCGGCGCGGCGAGCTCGAGCGAGGCGCGTGCGATCGCCGAGCGCGTCGCCACGTCGCCGCTCGTGAAGACGGCGCTGTACGGCCACGACGCCAACTGGGGCCGCATCGCCGCGGCGGCAGGCTCGGCGAAGCACGACGGCGGGTTCGCCGCTCTCGACCCGGACAGGCTCTCGATCGTGATCGACGGCGTCCCGGTGCTGGTCGGCGGCGTCCCGTCCGGCGACGAGCCCACGCTCACGAACGGGCACTGCGCCATCGAGCTCGACCTCGCGCTGGGCGACGGGGCGGCCTCGTACCTGACCAGCGATCTCTCGTACGACTACGTCCGCATCAACGCGGAGTACCGCTCGTGAGCGTCGTGCTGAAAGTGGGCGGCGCGTCGGTCGGCGGCACGGCCGACATCGTGCGCGAGCTGCGCACCCTCGGACATGCGGTGTGCGTCGTGCACGGCGCCGGCCCGCAGATCTCCGAGGAGATGGAGCGGCGCGGGCTCGAAGTGCGCTTCGTCAACGGGCGGCGCGTGACCACACCGGAAGCGCTCGAGGTCGTGCGCGAGAGCTTCGACGCCGTCAACGCGGCCGTGTGCGCGGCGATCGGTCCGGATGCGCTGTCGCTCGCCGGCGACGAGATCGGGCTCGAGGCGGAGCAGGTCCCCGAGCTCGGCCTCGTCGGACAGCCGATGCCGTCGCGGCCGGCCGCCGTCGTCGGCGCGCTCAAGCGCGGCCGCATCCCGGTCGTCTCGCCACTCGCGCGCGGCCCCCTCAACGTGAACGCGGACGAGATGGCGACGGCGCTCGCCGTCGGGCTCGGCGCGCAGCGCATCCTGTTTCTCACCGACGTGCCCGGGGTCTTCCACGAGGGGCGGCTGCTCCACTCGATCCCGGCCGCCGAGGCGGAAGCGCTCGTCGGGCGGGGCAGCTTCGAGGGCGGGATCGTCCCCAAGCTCCTCGCTGCGTCGCGCGCGGCCCGCAGCGGCCTGCGGGCGGAGATCGGCGCGACGGCGGTGGTCGCATGAGCACAGTCGTCTCCGAGACACGATTGCTGCCCGCCTACCCCGAGGCGAAGGTCGCCTTCGTCGAGGGCGACGGCGCCTGGCTCACCGGCGCGGACGGCCGCCGCTACCTCGACTTCGCTGCGGGCATCGCGGTCGTCTCGCTCGGCCATCGCCATCCCGCGCCGCTCGTCGCTGCGCACGCACAGCTCGATCGGCTCTGGCACGCGTCGAACCTCTTCGCGACCGAGCCGGCGGGCGAGCTCGCACGGGCCCTCTCCGACCGCTTCGGCGGCGCACAGGCGTTCTTCTGCAACTCGGGCACGGAGGCGAACGAGGCCGCGCTGAAGTACGCGCGTAAGGCGACGGGCAAGAGCGGCGTGCTCGCGCTCGAGGGCTCGTTCCACGGCCGCACGCTCGGGGCGCTCGCCGTGACCGGCCAGCCGGCGAAGCGCGCGCCCTTCGAGCCGCTCGGCCCGGCGCGGTTCGCGGTCCCGAACGACGTCGACTCCCTGCTCGCGGCCGCCGACGACGGCATCGGCCTCGTGCTCCTCGAGCCGGTGCTCGGGGAGGGCGGCGTGATCCCGCTCGAGCCGTCCTTCGTCGCCGCCGCCGCGCGGCTGGCCGGCGAGCTCGGCGGGCTGCTCGCCTTCGACGAGGTGCAGACCGGCGTCGGCCGGACCGGGACGTTCTTCGCGTGGGAGCAGCTCGGCGTGCGCCCCGACCTCGTGACGCTCGCCAAGGGGCTCGCGAACGGCCTGCCGATCGGCTGCCTCCTCGTCGCCGACGACGCCCCACGCGCGTTCGCTCCGGGCGACCACGGCTCCACGTTCGGCGGCAACCCGGTGTCGTGCGCGGCCGCCGTTGCCGTATGCGACACGATCGACCACGAGCTGCTCGCCTCGGTGCGCGAGAACGGGGCGCGACTGCTCGACGCCCTCTCGGCGCTTCCGGCCGTGTCGGAAGCGCGCGGCTCCGGGCTCCTTCTCGGCGCCGTGCTCGACCGGCCGGCGCAGCCGGTCGTGGACGCGGCGCTCGACGCCGGGCTCGTCTGCCTCACCGCCGGCCCCGACGTCCTTCGCCTTGCCCCGCCGCTCGTCGTCGGCGCGACCCAGATCGACATCGCACTCGAGATCCTCAGGGAGGTGCTTTCG
>DASRGA010000048.1:0-26952 GCA_035651295.1 Gaiellaceae bacterium
GAGATCCGCAAGATCCTGCGGACGCAGGGTCAGCACAACATCGCGCTTGTCGGCGCCGGCCGGCTCGGCCAGGCGATCGCTCGGTCGCCGATCTTCGCGGAACACGGCATCAACATCGCGGCGGTCTTCGACGCGAGCCCGCAGGTGGTCGGCACCGATCTCGGCGGCATCCGGGTCGAGGACGAGAGCCGGTTGAAGGACGGGGTGCGCGAGAAGAACATCGTCGTCGGGGTGCTCGCCGTTCCCGCCTCCGCGGCGCAGAAGGTGGCGGACGACCTCGTCGACGCGGGCGTGCGGATCATCTTCAACTACTCCGAGGCGCTGCTCGACGTGCCGTCGGAGGTCACGGTGCATACCTCGAACCCCGCGGTCGAGCTGCTGCACGCCCTGTACTTCCACCTGACGTAACCCGGCCGGAAAGTGTCACGAAAGTGCTGATGCGGCCCGCAAACCCGCTCTGCGCCTCGACCCCGGTCTCAGAGACGTCTCTGAGCCGGCTCTGACGCGCGTCCGAGACGTCTCTGACGTAGGGGGTACCGTCCGGCCGGTGCGGATCCTGCTCTGGCACGGCTACCTGCTCGGCGGCACGGGCTCGAACGTCTACACGCGCGCGCTCGCGCGCGAGTGGAGCCGCGCCGGGCACGAGGTGGTCGTCGTCTGCCAGGAGCGCGAGCCGCAGCGGTACGACCTCGGCGGCGCCGAGGTCGTAAACGTCGAGCTGCCCGGCGGGCTTCTGCCCGTGTTCGTCATGGACCGCTACGCCGGCCTGGAGCCGAAGTTCCTGCAGGACTTCACCGACGCCGAGAAGCGCGCCTACGTCGACGCGAACGCGGCGGCGCTTCGCAGCCTGCTCCCGGCCGACCTCGTCTTCTGCAACCACGTGCTGATGGGCGCGCCCGTCGGCGCGGCGTCCGGCGGGCCGTTCCGCGTCAAGGCGCACGGCTCCGAGCTCGAGTACTCGATGCGCGGCCGCCCCGAGCTCGGGTCGTGGGCCGCCGAGACGCTCGCCCGAGCCGACGCGACCTACGTCGGCTCGGCTCACATCCGCGAGGTGCTCGAGGACGTCGTCGGGCATGTCGACCGCGTGCTCGAGGTGCCGCCCGGCGTCGACGTCGACGAGTTCGCGCCCGAGGACCGCGCGACCGCGCTCGCCGCGCTGCTCGCCGAGGCGGCGGCCGACCCGCCGAACGCCGGCAACGCGAACGAGCGGCTGCCCGACGAGGGCAACGCCGGCCGGCTCGAGGCGTTCCTCGCCGGGGAGGCGCCCACCGTCGTCTACGTCGGGAAGCTGATCCGCGAGAAGGGCGTGCACGTCCTGCTCGAGGCGATGCACGGCCTCGACGCGAGGCTCGTCGTCGTCGGCTTCGGCCCGTACCGGGCCGACCTGGAGCGCGCCGCGCCCGGCCGGACGCTCTTCACCGGCCCGCTCGAGCATCGACATCTGCGACATCTCCTGCCGCTCGCCGATGCCGCCGTCGTGCCGTCGGTCTTCCCGGAGGCGTTCGGCATGGTCGCCGCCGAGGCGGCCGCGGCCGGGTCGCCGCCGATCGTCGCGCGCCACTCCGGCCTCGCCGAGATCGCAGCCGGGCTCGAAGCCGCCTACCCGGTGCCACTCCGCCGGCTCGCCGCCTTCGAGAGCGGCGACGCCGCCGACCTGAGGACGAAGCTCGAAGAGCTGCTCTCGCTGAGCCGTGACGAGCGCGCGCAGCTCGGCCGCGCCGCACGCCGCGCGGTGGTCGACCGCTGGTCGTGGGCGAGCGTCGCACGCCGCCTGCTCGAGCCCGTCGCCTAAGCTGCCGCGAAATGGGCGACGAGCAGCGCGTCTCCTGGCAGGAGCTCCTCGCAACCTCACGCGAGGACTTCGACACGGGCACCGACTTCACGGTCGCGGTCGAGGAGGAGTTCGCCCTCCTCGACCCGCAGAGCCTCGAGCTGACGAACCGCTTCGAGGAGATCAAGGCCGCCGCCGACGAGACCGAGTTCGCGCAGCACGTGGTCGGCGAGCTGATCGCCTCCGAGATCGAGATGCGCACCGGCCGGTGCGAGAGCTTCGCCGAAGCGGCGGCGGCGATGGCCGAGCGCCGCAGCCAGCTGCACGGCCTCGCGCGCGACCTCGGCCTCGCGCTCGGCAGCACCGGCACGCATCCGTGGAGCCGCTGGCAGGACCAGCGGATCATCGACACGCCGCACTACCGGCGCAACGACGAGCTTCTCCGCTACGTCGTCTGGCGCAACAACACGTTCGGGCTCCACGTGCACGTCGGCATCGCGGGCGCCGACCGTGCGGTCGCCGTGCACGACGCGCTCCGCAACTTCCTGCCGGAGCTGCTCGCGCTCTCGGCCAGCTCGCCGTTCGTCGAAGCCGTGTCGAGCGGCCTGCACACCGCGCGCACGGAGATCTTCACGCGGCTCTTCCCCCGCTGCGGGATCCCCGACGCGTACGGCAGCTGGCAGGGCTGGGAGGAGTACGTCGCGTTCCTCTACCGCACCGGCTCGATCACCGAGCACACCCAGATCTGGTGGAGCGTCCGCCCGCACCTCGCCTACCCGACGGTCGAGATCCGCATCTGCGACGCGCAGCCCGACCTGGCCGAGGCGCAGTCGCTCGCCGCGCTCTGCCACGCCCTCGCCGTGCGCTGCGCCCGCGCCTACGACGAGGGCGAGCGGCTGCCGGCGCTGCCGCACCGGCTGCTCGAGGAGAACATGTGGCGGGCGATCCGCTACGGCCTCTCGGGGGAGCTGCTCGACTTCGAGCGCGGCGAGGCCGTCCCGGCCCGGGCGCGCCTTGAGCAGCTCTACGACTGGGTCGCCCCCGTCGCGGACGAGCTCGGGGCGGCTCCGTACCTCGCGCTGCCCGAGCGAAACGCCGCCGAGCGCCAGATCGCCCGCTACGAGGAGGGGGCGAGCCTGCGCGAGATCTACGCGGAGCAGGTTCGGGCCGGCGAGCCCATGCGCGGCTGACCGGCTGGGTTCGTCGCCACTTTGTGATACATAAAGCGCCGCGCCGAAGCCCTTCGGCGCTTGACTTTGTGAGGGAGCGATCGGATGAGCTGGTTCATGCACCATCCCGTGCTCCTCGGCCTCGTCGGTGCAGGCGTCGCCGTTGGGTACGGCCTCTATCTGACCTGGTGGCTGCTGCAGCAGCCGCAGGGCTCGGAGCGGATGCGGGAGATCGCGGGCGCCGTCCAGGAGGGCGCCGCGGCCTACCTCCGCAAGCAGTACACGACGATCGCGATCGTCGCGATCGTCCCGTTCGTCCTGCTCGGCGTCTACCACAAGCTCGGCTGGGGGACCGCCTGCGGGTTCCTCGTCGGCGCCGCGCTGTCGGCGGCGGCCGGGTTCATCGGCATGAACGTCGCCGTCCGCTCCAACCTGCGCACCGCCGAAGCCGCCCGCGGCGGCCTCAAGCCCGCCCTGAACGTCGCGTTCCGCGCAGGCTCGGTCACCGGCCTGCTCGTCGTGGGCCTCGGCCTGCTCGGCGTCACCGGCTACTACTGGTTCCTCACCGCGGGCCTCAACCACACGCCGCACTCCGCGATCCACGATCTCGTCGGGCTCGCGTTCGGCGGCTCGCTCATCTCGGTCTTCGCGCGGCTCGGCGGCGGCATCTTCACGAAGGCGGCCGACGTCGGCGCCGACCTCGTCGGCAAGATCGAGGCCGGCATCCCCGAGGACGACCCGCGCAACGCGGCCGTGATCGCCGACAACGTCGGCGACAACGTCGGCGACTGCGCCGGCATGGCCGCTGACCTGTTCGAGACGTACGCGGTCACCGCGGTCGCGGTGATGCTGCTCGGCACGCTTGCGGGCCTCTCCGACGCGCGGCTGTACCTCTATCCGCTCGCGATCGGCGGCGTCAGCGCCGTCGCCTCGGTGATCGGCACGTTCTTCGCGCGCCTCGGCCACGGCCCGAACGCGGTCATCAACGCGCTCTACAAGTCGGTGATCGTCGCGACCGTCCTGTCGGCGCTCGGGTTCATCCCGATCACGATCGCGTTCGACAAGGGCGCGTACGGCTTCGGCGACCTGTACGTCTCGGCGATCGTCGGCCTCGTCGTCACGTTCCTGCTCGTCGCGATCACCGAGTACTACACGGGCACGCGCTGGGGGCCGGTGAAGATGATCGCGCGCGCCTCGCAGACCGGGCACGCGACGAACATCATCGAGGGCCTCGCCGTCGGCATGCAGGCGACGGCGGCGCCCGTGATCGTGATCGCCGCCGGCATCCTCGTCGCGCATCACTTCGCCGGCCTGTTCGGCATCGGCGTCGCCGTGATGGCGCAGCTGTCGATGACCGGCCTGATCGTCGCGCTCGACGCGTACGGCCCGGTGACCGACAACGCGGGCGGCATCGCGGAGATGGCCGACCTGCCCGAGGAGGTTCGCGGCATCACCGATCCGCTCGACGCCGTCGGCAACACGACGAAGGCGGTCACGAAGGGCTACGCGATCGGCTCCGCCGCGCTCGCGGCGCTCGTCCTCTTCGACTCGTACAGCTCCGGCCTCTCCGACGCCGGCCTCTCGACGTCGTTCGACCTCTCGGACGCCTGGGTCGTCGCCGGCCTGTTCGTCGGCGGCCTGATGCCGTTCCTGTTCGCGTCGCTCGCCATGCAGGCGGTCGGGCGCGTCGGCGGGCAGGTCGTCGAGGAGGTGCGCCGCCAGTTCCGCGAGCACCCGGGGATCATGGAGGGCACCGAGCGGCCCGACTACAGCCGGGCGGTCGGCATCGTCACCGGCTCCGCGATCCGCTCGATGCTCGCGCCGGCGCTGATCCCGATCGGCTTCCCGATCGTCGTCGGGATCATCAACGCGCGCATGCTCGGCGGGCTGCTGATCGGCACGATCGTCACCGGGCTCTTCCTCGCGATCGCGATGACGTCGGGCGGCGGCGCCTGGGACAACGCGAAGAAGACGATCGAGGACGGCCTCTACGGCGGCAAGGGCTCCGACGCGCACGCCGCGTCGGTCACCGGCGACACCGTCGGCGACCCGTACAAGGACACGGCGGGCCCCGCGATCAACCCGATGATCAAGATCGCGAACATCGTCGCGATCCTGATCATCCCGCTGATCGTCTCCATCCACACGTAGCGGGCCGGCTGCGCCGCGCGGGGCCGTTCCCCGCGCGGCGCAGCCGCCGCGGCTAGGAGTAGATCCCGAAGCCGCGCCCGGGCGGCGGGGCGATCAGCTCCAGCACGTCGTCGACGGTGATGATCCCGATCGGCCGGTCGTCGGCGTCGACGACCGGGACGACCGTCAGGTCGTAGTCGGTCATCGCGCGGACGATCTCGTCGAGATCCGCGTCGACGGTCACGCTGCGGCTGTGGGCGATCAGCTCGGTGATCGGCGTCGCGGGGTCGCCGCGCACGAGGTCGGGGAGCGACACGGCGCCGCGGAACCGGCGGTGCGTGTTGACCGCGAAGATCCAGTTCAGCGCGTCGGACGGCGTCGCGGCGCGGCGGACGCGGTCGAGCGCCTCCGCCAAGGTCGCCTGCGCGTAGACCGCGACGAAGTCGGGGCTCATCAGCCCTCCGGCGGTCAGGGGCTCGTATCCGAGCAGGGTGCGGAGCCGGCGTTGCTGCACCGGCGGCAGCAGGGCGAGGATGCGCGCCCTGCGGGTCTCGTCGAACTGCGCGATCAGGTCGGCCGCGTCGTCGGTCTCCATGCGCGCCACGAGGTCGGCGATCTCGTGGTCGTCTCGATCCCCGGCGAACTCGAGCTGGTGCTCGTCGCCGAGCTCCTCGAACAGGTCGGCCTCGAGCTCCGGGTCGTGCTGGACGGCGGCGATGATCTCCTCGCCCTGCCCGTGCGGCGCGGCCTCGACGAGGTCGGCGAGCTCGGCAGGATGCAGCCGGGCGAGCTTCGGGTGCGGGACCCGGAGCTGGATCGTCGGGATGTGCCCGGTGAACGGCTCGACGCTCGCCCAGTCGAGGAAGTCGGACACGCCGAACGCTCGCGGCGCGACCGCGCGAGGCAGGATGCGGCGGAACAGCCCCTGCGGGCTGACGTCGATCCCGACCACCCGCCACCAGCCTTCGATGCGCGCGATCTCGATCTCGTTCGCCCGCACGAGGCGGGCGCCTTCGACGTTGATCAGCTGCCGGTCGAGCAGGTCCTCGCGCAGCAGCAGCTCCCCCTCGCGCCGCTCGAACGGCTGCAGGTCGAGCCGGGGGTCGGTCAGCGTGACGCGGCCGTGCTCGATCTCGCCGATCCGCTCGGCGGGGACGAACACGAGCCTGCCCGCGACCTTTGCGACCGCGCCGCTGATGGGCGGGTAGTCGTCGTCGCCGAGCCGGACGACGAGGTCTTCGACGCGGCCGATCCGCCGGTCGGCGGAGTCCACGAGCCGGCCGCTCGTGACGAGCGAGAGGTGGAGGATGGCCGGCGCGACGGTCACGGCAGCACGTACGTGACGACGAGGGCGATCGACATGGCGCCCACCACCAGGGTGACGAACCAGCCGGCGGCCGTCAGCAGGCGGCCGCTCGTCAGGTCGCCGAGGAGCTTGCGGCGCCGGCTCAGCAGCATCACGAACACGAGGATCACGGGCAGCAGGAGCCCGTTCACGACCTGGGCGAGGAACATGACGTGGATGAGCGGCAGGCCGGGAATGAGCACGAGCATGGCCGCCGCGCCGAGGAAGAAGGCGAGCAGCCCGTAGAACGCCGGCGCCTCGCGCGGGCGAAGGTCGAGGCCGCGCTCGAGGCCGAGCGCCTCGGTCGTCGCGTACGAGCTCGTCAGCGGCACGACGCCGAGGCCGAGGAACGCCGCCCCGAGGAGGCCGAGCGCGAAGACCGTCTCGGCGGCGTGGCCGGCGAGCGGGCCGAGCGCCTTCGCGGCTGCGGCGGCGTCCGGGATGCTGCGCTCGCCGTGGGCCCAGAGCGTGGCCGCAGCCGCGATGACGATGAAGGCGGCGATCGAGTTCGTCAGGAACGCGCCGAGGCCGACGTCGAAGCGGGAGGTGCGCAGATGCTCCGGCCCGAGGCGCTTGTCGGCGCAGTAGGACTGGATGAACGCCTGGCCCCAGGGGGTGATCGTCGTGCCGACGGTGCCGACGACGGCGAGCAGGTACGCCGACGTGACCTGCCCGTGCGGCGCGACGAGGTACTCGGCGCTCGTGCTCCAGCTCGGGCGGGCGAGGATCGCCGAGACGACGTACGACACCGACACCCCTGCGCCCACCGCGAGGAACACGAACTGCACCCGCAGGAAGCCGGCCCTCGAGAGAAGGACGCCGACGACCAGCACCGAGGCGACGACGGACACCGCGACCGGGACGCCGAACAGCGACAGCGCGGCGCCGATGCCGGCGAACTCGGCGAGCGTCGTCCCGAGGTTCGCGAGCAGCATCGTCCCGATCGCGAGCGCGGCCCAGCGGATCCCGAAACCCTCGCGGACAAGGTCGAGCAGCCCTCGCCCCGTCGCCAGTCCGAGCCGTGCGCCGACCTCCTGGGTGACGAACAGCGCGACCATGCTCGCCAGCACGACCCAGAGGAGCGCGTAGCCGAACTGGGCGCCGACAACCGAGTAGGTCGTGATCCCGCCCGCGTCGTTGTCGGCGAAGCCGCTCACGAGCCCGGGGCCCAGCACGGCCAGGAACGCGAGCTGCGGGAGCTGCACGCCCGCGACGAGACGCCGCCCGCGCAGCCGTGACCGGCGCCGCAGGCGCCGCCCTCCGAAGATCGCCGTCCACTTCTCCATCTGCTGTCCGAGCCGGTAGCCGCCTGCGCGCCCGAGGCGGCTGCGGACGCTAGGAGCGTCCGGACGGCATCGGGCGTGCACGCACGTGTTTTCGCCCTGTACTGACAGGGGCCACGGGCCCACCTCCGTGCACGGTTGCCATGACGGGCAAGTCTACCGCGGCGGCTCGCGGCGTACGGAGTACCGTCAGAGCATGCGCTCCCGGCTCGTCCTGCCCCTGCTGGGATCCGCTGCGGCGGTCGCGGTCGCGACGCTGCTCGTCGTCGCGCTGAAGCCGATCGCGCCGACGCTGTCGCTCGGCGTCCTGTACGTGCTCGGCGTGCTTCCGGTCGCGGTGGTCTGGGGGGCGCGCTGGTCGCTGCCCGTCGCCGTCGCGAGCATGCTGACGTTCAACTGGTTCTTCCTGCCGCCCGTGCACACGTTCACGCTGCGCGACACCGAGAACTGGTCGGCCCTCGCCGCCTACTCGGTCACGGCGATCGTCGTCAGCGAGCTCGCGGCGCGCTCTCGCCGGCGCGCGACCGACGCGGAGCAGCGCGAGCGCGAGGCGGCGCTGCTCGCCGAGATCGCGGGGCACCTGCTCGGCGGGGAGGAGCTGGAGGGGCAGCTCGGCTGGATCGGCGGGCGCACTGCCCAGGTGCTCGGCGTGCCGGAGGCCGTGATCGAGCTCGACGCCGCGCGCGGCCGGTCGCGTGGCGCGCCGACGCCGCTCGAGGTGGACGGGCGCGTCGTCGGGACGATCTCGCTGCCTGCCGGGGCGCAGCCGCAGACGGCGGTGCAGCGCCGCTTCCTGCCGGCGCTCGCCGCGCTGCTCGCCGTCGCGATCGACCGGCGCCGGCTCGAGCGCGAGGCGCTCGAAGCCGAGGCGCTCCGGCGCAGCGATCTCGCCAAGACGGCGCTGCTGCGCGCGGTCTCGCACGACCTGCGCTCGCCGCTGACGAGCATCACCACCGCGGTCGGAGCGCTCCGCAACGAGGCGCTCGTCTTCACCGACGCCGACCGGCGCGAGCTGCTCGACACGATCGCCGTCGACGCCGAGCGGCTCGCGCGCCTCGTCGGCGACCTGCTCGACCTGTCGCGGCTCGAGGCCGGCGGCGCAGAGCCCGAGCGCGAGCTGTGGTCGCTCGACGAGCTGGTGCGGGACGCGATCGACAGCCTCGGGGTCGCGGACCGCGTCGAGGTGGCCGGCGGGCAGCCGCTCGTCAACGTCGACCCGGTGCAGATCCAGCGCGTGATCGCCAACTTCGTCGAGAACGCGCTCAGGTTCTCGCCGCCGGGCGCGCCGGTGCACGTGCGGCTCACCGCCACCCGGCGCGAGGCGATCGTGCGCGTCGTCGACCACGGACCGGGCGTGGCCGAGCCCGAGCTCGAGCGCGTGTTCGAGCCGTTCTACCGCGGCGCCGACCGTTCCGGGGCCGGGCTCGGGCTCGCGATCGCACGCGGGTTCGCGGCCGCGAACGGCGGCCGCGTCTGGGCCGAGTCGCGCCCCGGGCAGGGCGCGACGTTCGCGCTCGCCCTGCCGGTCGTCGAGGCCCCGGTGGAGCTCCCGGCATGAGCCGGCGCATCCTGGTCGTCGACGACGAGCCGCAGATCCTGCGCGCCCTCGGCACGACGCTGCGCGGCGCGGGCTACACGGTCGACACGGCCGCGACGGCGGAGTCGGCGCTCGCCGCCGCGGCCGCGCAGCCGCCGGCGGCGGTGATCCTCGACCTCGTGCTCCCGGACGGCCGCGGCACCGACGTCACGCGCGAGCTCCGCACCTGGACGGACGCCCCGGTGATCGTGCTCTCCGCGATCGGCGAGGAGCGGGAGAAGATCGCCGCGCTCGACGCCGGCGCCGACGACTACGTCACGAAGCCGTTCAGCGTCGACGAGCTGCTCGCGCGCCTGCGCGCTGTGCTCCGCCGGCTCACGCCCGAGGCCGGCCCCGTGCTCGAGGTGGGAGGGCTCACGATCGACGTCGCCCAGCGGCTGGTCACGCGCGACGGCGAGCGGGTGAAGCTGACGCCGCACGAGTTCGACCTGCTGCGCGTCCTGGCGCAGAACCGGGGCAAGCTGCTGACACATCGCATGCTCCTGCGTGAGGTGTGGGGGCCCGCGTACGGCGACGAGGCGCACTACCTGCACGTGTACGTCTCGCACCTGCGGGCGAAGATCGAGCGAGACCCGTCGCGACCGCGGATCGTGCTGACGGAGCCCGGGGCCGGCTACCGCCTCGTCGACGCGGACGCGTCTTGAGCAACCTTTAAGGCAGCGGCCGCGAAGCTTGAGCCGGCGTTGATCGGCGCCGTCCTACCGTGGCCGCATGGTCTCCGTCACCCATCCGCGCGCGTGGCTCGAGCGCCGCCGCGCCCGCCGCCAGGCGGACTACTGGGTCGCGCACGGCTTCGAGTCGCGCTACCCGTGGCGCGTCGCCGAGCTGACCGGCGAGCGCGAGCGGAAGCAGCTCGCCCGGGCGCTCGGCAACGTGCTCGGCGAGCTGGCGGGGCGCACGCTCCCCGGCGCCGCCCCGCTGCGGCGCACGGCGCTCCGGCCGCACGTCGCGCTCCTCGAGCGGATCCAGGCGCGCCTCCTCGACGCCGAGCCCGTCACGGGGATCGGGATGCTCTCGGTGCAGACCCTGCTCACGAGCCCCGACAGCTGCCTCTACGCGTCGGTCGACGACGTCGAGGCCGAGCTGCGCCGCGTGCTCGTCAAGCTCGAGGCGCACTGACATCTCCGACCTGGCGGCACTCGGCATCGCGGCGGCCTGCTTCGCGCTGATCTCCGTCCTCCTCGTCGTGCTGGGGAGGGTGTGATGACCGCCGGCGACGGGATCGACCTCACGCTCTCGCTGCTCGTCTTCGCCTACCTCGTGTACGCGCTCTTCCGCGGCGAGAGGTTCTGAGTGGGCCAGGGCGCCGCACAGATCCTCGCCTACTCGATCGTCCTCGTCGCGCTCGGCTACCCGCTCGGGCTCTACATGGCGCGCGTCTACGCCGCGCCCGGCTTCGGCAGCCGCGTGCTCGGCTCGCTCGAGCGCGGGTTCTACCGCATCGTCGGCACCGACCCGGAGCGCGAGCAGGACTGGAAGAGCTACGCGAAGACGGTGATCGTCTTCACGGCGCTCTTCTTCCTCGTCGTCTACGCGATCCAGCGCCTGCAGGCGCATCTCTTCCTGAACCCGGATCACGAGCAGGCGGTTGCGCCCCACATCGCGCTCAACACGTCGGTCAGCTTCGTCACGAACACGAACTGGCAGTTCTACGGCGGCGAGTACACGATGTCGTACTTCACCCAGATGACCGCGCTCGCCGTGCAGCAGTTCGTCTCGGCGGGCGCCGGCATGGCGGTGCTCGCCGCCGTGATCCGCGGCATCTCACGGCGCTCGTCGTCGACGCTCGGCAACTTCTGGGTCGACCTCTATCGCTCCCTCGTCTACGTGCTCCTGCCGCTGTCGCTCCTGCTCGCGGTCGTGCTGGTCTCGCAGGGCGACCCGCAGACGTTCGGCGGCCACGCGGTCGCGCACACCGTCGAAGGGGGCCTGCAGCTGATCGGCCGCGGCCCGGTCGCGCTGATGGTCGCGATCAAGCAGCTGGGAACGAACGGCGGCGGCTTCTACAACTCGAACGCGGCCGTCCCGTTCGAGAACCCGACCGGCCTCACGAACTTCCTCGAGGCGGTCGCGATCCTGCTGATCCCGGTCGGCCAGGTGTTCATGTTCGGGAAGATGGTGCTCGCGCGCCGGCACGCCTGGATGGTGTTCGCGTCGATGTTCGTGCTCTTCCTCGTCGGCGTCGGCATCGCGTTCCCCGCCGAGCAGCACGGCTCGCAGGTGCTGCGCGCCTCCGGCGTCGACATCGCGCAGGGCGGCGGTCAGAGCGGCGGGAACATGACGGACAAGGAGGTGCGGTTCGGGATCGCCGACACCGCGCTCTGGGCGACGGCGACGACCGACGCCTCGAACGGCGCGGTCGACGGCGGGCACGACGCGTTCACGGCGGTCGGCGGCGCCGTCCCGCTCGTGAACATGTTCGTCGGCGAGGTGATCTTCGGCGGCGTCGGCTCCGGCCTGTACGGGATGTTCTTCTACATCGTCATCGCCGTCTTCGTCGCGGGGCTGATGGTCGGGCGAACGCCGGAATGGCTCGGCAAGAAGATCGAGGCGCGCGAGATCAAGTACGCGGCGGTCGGCGCGCTCTTCGTCCCGACGCTGGCCCTCTCGCTCACGGCCGTCTCGATCGTCACGAAGCTCGGGCTTGCATCCGTCTTCAACCCGGGCGCGCACGGGTTCAGCGAGGCGCTGTACGCCTACACCTCGCAGTCGAACAACAACGGCAGCGCCTTCGCCGGCTACGGCGCGACGAGCTTCAGCGCCGACCTCGGCGCCGTCGCGATGCTGCTCGGCCGCTTCCTGCCGATGGTCGCAGCGCTCGCCCTCGGCGGCGCGCTGGCCGCGAAGAAGGTCGTCCCCGTCTCCGCGGGCACCTTCCGCACCGACGGGCCGACCTTCGCCGTCCTGCTCGTCGGCGTTGTCGTCCTCACCGCCGGCCTGATGGTCTTCCCGGCGCTGACGCTCGGGCCGATCGTCGAGGGGCTGACGCGCTGATGCTCCGCGACCTCCGCTCGTCGATCGTCGCAGGCGCCGTGCTGACGCTCGCCTTCGGCCTCGCGGTCCCGGCCGCCTTCACCGGCTTCGCGCAGGTCGCGTTCCACCATCAGGCCAACGGGAGCCTGATCACGGTGCGCGGCACGGTCGTCGGCTCCTCGCTCGCAGCCCAGAGCTTCACCAAGGCGAGGTACTTCCACGAGCGTCCGTCCGCCACGTCGCCCGCCTACAACGCCGACGGCACCGCCTTCGCGAACCTCGGGCCGACGAGCCCCGCGCTCGCGAGGAGCGTCGAGCAGGCCGCGCAGGCGATCCTGAAGCTCGAGGGCCCCTACAACCCGGGCCTGACGATCCACGACATCCCGGTCGACGCGGTGACCACCTCGGGCTCGGGCATCGATCCCGACATCTCGCCCGCATACGCGCGGCTGCAGTCGGCGCGCGTCGCCGCCCGGCGGCGCCTGCCGCTCGCCGCCGTCCGGCGGCTCGTCCGCTTGCACACGGACGGCCGCAGCCTCGGCTTCCTCGGCGAGCCCGGCGTCAACGTGCTCGAGCTCAACCTCGCCCTCGACCGGCTGGCGGGCGCGGGCCGGTGACCGTCGCCGAGACCCCGCCCGCTGCCGCCCCCGCCGCGGCGGCGCCGCACAGACGCGCAGGTGTCTTCTCGCGCGAGCTCGTGCTGCAGGCGGTCGCCGGCTCGTTCCCGAAGCTCGACCCGCGGCTGCAGGCGCGCAACCCCGTGATGTTCATCGTCGAGCTCGGCAGCGCCGTCACGTCGGCGATCTTCGTGCTGGACGTCGTGCGCGGGCACACGGGGTCGCTCTGGTTCGTCGGAGCCATCTCCGCGTGGCTCTGGCTGACCGTGCTGTTCGCGAACTTCGCCGAGGCGATCGCCGAAGGGCGCGGCAAGGCGCAGGCGAACGCTCTGCGCGCGACGCGCACCACCACGGCCGCGCGTCTGCGCGACGGCCGCTCCGTGCCCGCGACGGACCTGCGGCGGGGCGACGTCGTGGTCGTCGAGGCGGGCATGGTCATCCCCGCCGACGGCGAGGTGATCGAGGGCGTCGGCTCCGTCGACGAATCGGCGATCACCGGCGAGTCGGCACCGGTGATCCGCGAGGCGGGCGGCGACCGGTCGGCCGTCACCGGAGGGACGAAGCTGCTCTCCGACTGGCTCGTGATCGAGGTCACGCAGGAGCCCGGCAAGTCGTTCCTCGACCGCATGATCGCGCTCGTCGAAGGCGCCGAGCGGCGCAAGACCCCGAACGAGATCGCCCTGAACATCCTGCTCGCCGGGCTGACGATCACGTTCCTGGCGGCGGTCGTCACGCTGCGCCCGTACGCGGTCTACGCGGGCACGAACACCTCGCAGACGGCGCTGATCGCGCTCCTCGTCGCGCTGATCCCGACGACCATCGGCGCGCTCCTGTCCGCGATCGGGATCGCCGGCATGGACCGCCTCGTCCAGCGCAACGTGCTCGCCATGTCGGGCCGAGCGGTCGAGGCGTCCGGCGACGTCGACGTCCTGCTGCTCGACAAGACCGGCACGATCACGCTCGGGAACCGCCAGGCGGCCGAGTTCCTGCCGGTGGACGGCGTCGGCGAGCGCGAGCTCGCCGAGGTCGCGCAGCTCGCCTCCCTGGCCGACGAGACGCCCGAGGGCCGCTCGATCGTCGTGCTCGCCAAGGAGCGGTTCGGCCTGCGCGGGCGCGAGCTCGGCGAGCACGAGTTCGTTCCGTTCAGCGCCTCGACGCGGATGAGCGGCGTGAACATGAACGGGACGGTGGTCCGCAAGGGCGCTGCCGACGCCGTGAAGCGCTTCATCGCGGAGCAGGGCGGGTCCGCGCCGGCCTCGCTCGACCGGCTCGTCCAGGGCGTGGCGGAGCAGGGGGGGACGCCGCTCGTCGTCTCGAAGGACAACTTCGCGCTCGGCGTGATCTACCTCAAGGACATCGTCAAGGGCGGGATGAACGAGCGCTTCGACGAGCTTCGCCGTATGGGCATCCGCACCGTCATGATCACCGGCGACAACCGCGTGACCGCCGCCGTGATCGCCCAGGAGGCGGGGGTCGACGACTTCCTCGCCGAGGCGACGCCGGAGGCGAAGCTCGCGCTGATCAAGGACGAGCAGGCCAAGGGCCGCATGGTCGCGATGACCGGCGACGGGACGAACGACGCGCCCGCGCTCGCGCAGGCGGACGTCGGCGTCGCGATGAACACCGGCACGACCGCTGCCAAGGAGGCCGGCAACATGATCGACCTCGACTCGAACCCGACGAAGCTGATCGAGATCGTCGAGGTCGGCAAGCAGCTGCTGATCACGCGCGGCGCCCTGACGACGTTCTCGATCGCGAACGACGTCGCCAAGTACTTCGCGATCCTGCCGGCGATGTTCGCGTTCACCTACGCCTCGGCGCCGGGCCGGCGCGGGCCGCTGAACACGCTGAACGTCATGCATCTCGGCGACCCGAGAAGCGCGATCCTCAGCGCGATCGTCTTCAACGCGCTGATCATCCCGGCTCTCGTGCCGCTCGCGCTGCGCGGCGTCAGGTACCGGGCGATCGGCGCGACCGCGCTGCTGCGCCGCAACCTGTTGATCTACGGGCTCGGCGGCATGATCCTGCCGTTCGTGGGGATCAAGCTGATCGACCTCGTGGTGCACAACCTGCTCGGGGCCTAGCCCGGAGCCGTCGTGCGCGGCCGCTACCGGATCCTGCTCGGCATGGCGGCGGGCGTCGGCAAGACCTACCGCATGCTGCAGGAGGGCCGGTCGGCGCACGCGGAAGGGCGGGACGTCGTCATCGGCTACCTGGAGCCGCACGACCGGCCGGAGACGGCGGCCCTCGCGGAGGGGCTCGAACGGGTGCCGCATCTCCGTGCCGGCTACGGCGGGCTCGAGCTCCAGGAGATGGACGTCGACGCGGTCGTCCGCCGTGCGCCGGAGCTCGCGCTGATCGACGAGCTCGCGCACACGAACCTGCCGGAGGCGCGCAACGAGAAGCGCTGGCAGGACATCGACGAGGTGCTCGCGGCGGGCATCGACGTGATCTCGACCGTCAACGTCCAGCACCTCGAGAGCCTGAACGACGCGATCGCCGAGCTCACCGACGTCCGCGTCCGCGAGACGTTCCCGGACACCGTGCTCGAGGACGCCGACGAGGTCGTGTTCGTCGACCTCACGCCCGAGGCGCTCCAGGAGCGGCTGCGCGCCGGCAAGGTGTACCCGCACGAGCGCGTGCAGACCGCTCTCGACAACTTCTTCCGCGCCGACCGGCTGTCGGCGCTGCGCGAGCTCGCGCTGCGCGAGGTCGCCGAGGACGTCGAGGCGCGGCGGCAGTCGGTCGTCCTCGATCCGCTGAGCGCGCGGGCGGTGGCCGAGCGCGTCCTCGCGCTCGTCGACCTCGAGCCGCGCTCCCAGCGCATCCTGCGGCGCGCGTGGCGCTCGGCCGAGCGGCTCGGCGCCCCGCTCGACGCGCTCTGGGTGCGGCGGCCCGGGCGGGAGCTCTCGCCGGAGGAGCGGGTGCAGCTCGCAGCGCTGAGGCGGCTCGCCGTCGTGCTCGGCGCCCACTTTCTCGAAGAGGAGGGCGACGACCTCGTGGCCGCGGTCAGGCGCGTGGCCGGCGAGCGCGGCTCGACCTACGTCCTCGTCGGCACGCCCGACGAGAGCAGGCGGCGCGAGATCCTGCGGGGCTCGCTCGTCTCGGCGCTCGTGCGCAGCCTGCCGGGGATCGACATCCGCGTCGTCGCGAACCGCGCCGACCGGGAGGGCCGGGCGTGACGATGCCGTGGCGGCGCAGGCCCGCCTACGCCGGCCGGGGCCGCGTGCTCGTCCCGTTCTCGGGCGCCCTCGACCCGAACGTGCTCGAGGCGGCGATCCGCATCGCGCGCGCCGACGAGGCGGTGCTCGTCCCCGCCTACCTGCTCGTCGTGCCGCTCCAGTATCCGGAGGACGCCGAGCAGAAGGAGCAGGTGGCGCGCGCGATGCCGCTGCTCGAGGCGGTCGAGCAGGCGGCGCTGCGCGCCAGGGTGCCCGTCGACGCACGGATCGAGAAGGGGCGGTCGCCGACGCACGCGCTGCAGCGGCTCTGGGAGGTCGAGCGGTTCGACCGGATCGTCGCGCCCGCCGTCGGCTTCTCGCCGAAGGAGCTCGCCTGGATCCTCACGCACGCCCCCGCCGAGACCGTCGTGCTGCGGCCGGCGCCCGGGCTCGCCGCCTGACGGGTTAGCGTGCCGGGCAACGTGCCCCGGCTGAAGCGCTACGTGGTGGGCGCCCCGATGGCGTCGGGGGAGGCGGAGGAGCAGCTCCTTCCGATCTCGCTCGCGCTGCCGATCTTCTCGGCCGACGCCATCTCCTCTGTCGCGTACGCGACGGAGGCGGCGATGGTCGTCCTCGTCGGCGTCTCGGTCGGGGCGCTGCACTGGACGCT
Organism: Gaiellaceae bacterium; assembly: GCA_035651295.1. Lineage (GTDB taxonomy): Bacteria > Actinomycetota > Thermoleophilia > Gaiellales > Gaiellaceae > PALSA-600. The sequence continues at coordinate 16,717 of DASRGA010000048.1, forward strand.
GCCGATCTCGGTCGCGGTCGCCGTGCTGATGGCGATCGTCGTCGCCTCCTACCGCCAGACGGTGCACGCGTACGAGCAGTCCGGCGGCGCGTACGTCGTCGCGAAGGAGAACCTCGGCAAGGTGCCGTCGCTCGTCGCCGGCGCGGCGCTGCTCGTCGACTACGTGCTCACGGTCGCCGTGTCGGTTGCGAGCGGCATCTTCGCGATCACGTCCGCGGTGACGTCGCTGCAGGGCTACCGGGTGGAGCTCTCGCTGGCGGCGATCGCCTTCATCGCGATCGTCAACCTGCGCGGGGTCAAGGAGGCCGGCGTGCTCTTCGCCGTGCCGACGTACGGCTTCATCGTCGCGGTCTACGCGGTGATCGGCACGGGGCTCGTCCGCTGCGCCTCCGGCTCGTGCCCGCACGCGGCCGCGCCGCACCCGCTCGCCGCCGGCGCCGGGGCGGTGGGGCTGCTGATCGTCCTCAAGGCGTTCTCGTCGGGCGCCTCCGCGCTGACGGGCGTCGAGGCGATCGCGAACGGCGTCAACGCGTTCCGGCGCCCGCAGTCCGCGAACGCGGCGCGGACGCTCCTCGCCCTGGGCACGATCGCGATCACGCTGTTCCTCGGCGTCTCGTTCCTCGCTGTGCACATGCACGCCCGGCCGAGCGCGACCGACTCCGTGCTGTCGCAGATCGCGCGCGGCGCCTTCCCCGCCGGGGGCGCGACGTCGTTCCTCTACTGGTTCGTCCAGATCGTCACGTTCGCCGTGCTCGTCCTCGCGGCGAACACCTCGTACCAGGGGTTCCCGCGGCTGTCGGCGCTGCTCGCCCGCGACCGCTTCGTGCCGCGGCAGTTCACGAACCTGGGCGACCGGCTCGTCTTCTCGAACGGCGTCATCGTCCTCACCGGCGCCGCCTTCGCGCTGATCCTCGTCTACCACGCGAACGTGAACTCGCTCATCCACCTGTACGTGGTCGGCGTGTTCACGGCGTTCACGCTCTCGCAGGCCGGCATGGTGCGCTACTGGGCGCGGACGAAGGACCCGGGCTGGCGCTACCGTGGCGCGGTCAACACCGTCGGCGCCGTCACGACGGGGATCGTCGCGGTCGTCGTCATCTGGTCGAAGTTCACCGAGGGCGCGTGGCTCGTGATCGTCACCGTGCCGCTGCTCGTGCTCGCCTTCCTCGGCATCAACCGGCACTACCGCCGGTTCGCGCGCCGGCTGCGGGCCGGCGTCGACGCGGTGCGGCTCGCGGGCGCGCCGACGAACCAGGTGCTGCTCTGGGTCGAGTCGATCGACGTCGCCACGGAGGGGGCGCTCTGGTACGCCCGGCGGGTCTCGCAGGGCCGCCCGATCCGGGCGCTGCTCGCACCGGGGCGTCACACCGATCCCGGCATCCGCCCCCGCTGGTGGGACTTCGCGCAGGAGGAGCCGAAGCTCGAGCTCCTGACGACCGAGGAGGGGCGCATGCAGGCGCTGCTCGAGGAGGTCTGGCGGCTTCCGCGCGGCGAGTCCGACTTCGTCACGGTCGTCATCCCGGAGCAGTTCAGGCGGCAGTCCCTGCTCTCGGCGGCGGGCCGCACCTCGTTCCGGCTCAAGCTGCGCCTGCTCTCCGAGCCCGGCGTCGTCGTCACCGACGTCCCGGTCGTCACGCAGCAGCGCCGCCCCGAGCACCACGTCCCGAGGAGGCTCGTCGTCCGCGTCCTCCTGGCGAACGTCCACGCCGGCGCGATGCGCGCCCTGTCGTACGCCCAGTCGCTGGGCGTGGACGACGTCCGCGCCGTCTCGTTCGCCTTCGACGAGGAGGAGGGAGACCGCTTCCGCGCCGAGTGGCGCCGGGCGGGGCTCACGCTGCCGCTCGACCTGAGCGAGGCGCCGTACCGCGACATCGGCACGCCGCTCCGCGCCTACATCCGGGAGCTGACCGCCGACCCGGACGTGGTCGTCAACGTCGTCATGCCCGAGATGGTCGTCCGCGGCTCCGCGCGGCTCCTGCACAACCAGCGGGCCCTCTACATCAAGCGCGTCCTCCTCTTCGAGCGCCACGTCGTGCTCTCGAGCGTGCCCTACCAGCTCTTCCGGTAGGGGCGTAACCTTCGCCGTCGTGCCGAGGCGTCGACGACAGCATCACGGCCTCGAGCGCGTGCTCGGGGCCCCGGCCCTGTTCGCGACCGCCTACGGCAACGTCGGCTCGTCGATCTACTACGCCCTCGGCCTGACGGCCGGCATCGCGCTCGGGCTGACGCCGATCGTCTTCATCGTCAGCGGGCTGATCTTCGCTGCGACCGCCGCCACCTACGCCGAGGGGACGGTGCGGTACCCGGAGGCAGGCGGCTCGTCGAGCTTCGCCCGGCACGCGTTCAACGAGCTCGTCTCGTTCGGAGCCGCCTGGGCCCAGATGCTGAACTACGTGATCACCGTCGCCATCTCGGTGATCTTCGTGCCGCACTACCTGTCGGTCTTCTACGGGCCGCTGCGCACGACTCCGTGGGACGTGATCGTCGGCATCGCGCTCACCTGGCTGCTGGTCGGCATCAACATCGTCGGGATCCGCGAAGCGGCGCGGCTGAACATCCTGCTGGCGGTGATCGACTTCGCCACGCAGCTCCTGCTGGTGCTGCTCGGATTCGTGCTGATCTTCCACCCGCACGTCCTCAGCGCGAACATCCACTGGGGGGTCGCGCCGACGTGGGGCTCGTTCCTGCTCGCGATCCCGGTGGCGATGATCGCGTACACCGGGATCGAGACCGTGTCGAACCTCGCCGAGGAGGCGCGCGACCCGGTGCGGTCGATCCCGCGCGCGATCTCGTGGGTGGCCGTCGCGGTGTTCGCGATCTACTTCACGCTGCCCTGGATCGCCCTCTCGGCGATGCCGGTGCACCGCGAGGCGGGCGCGTTCGTCACGCAGCTCGGGCAGAACCCGCCGCACGGCTTCAAGAACGACCCGGTGCTCGGGCTCGTCGAGAACCTCGGCCTGCACGGCGTGCTGCTCTCGGGCGCGAAGGTGTACGTCGGCATCCTCGCCGCGACAATCCTCTTCATCGCCACGAACGCGGGCGTGATCGGCGCGTCGCGCATCACGTACGCGATGTCCAGCCACCAGCAGCTGCCGGAGGTGTTCCGCCGGCTGCACCCGAAGCTGAAGACGCCGTGGCTCGCCCTGATCGTGTTCGGGGCGATCGGCCCGTCGCTGTTCATGCTGTCCGGCCAGGTCGACTTCCTCGGCCGCATGTACGCGTTCGGCGCGATGCTCTCGTTCACGATCGCGCACGCGTCCGTCGTCGCGCTGAGGGTGAAGCTGCGCGACCGGGAGCCCGGCTGGCGCGCCCGGCCGAACGTCACCCTCCGGGGCGTCTCGTGGCCGCTCTTCGCCGTCCTCGGCGGCCTCGGCACCGGGATCGCGTGGATCGTCGTCGTCGCCCAGGACGCGCCGACGCGGTACGCCGGCTTCGGCTGGCTCGTCCTCGGCTTCGTCTTCTACCCGCTCTACCGGCGGCGCAAGGGGCTGCCGCTGACGACGACGACACGCGCGCCGGTCCCGCTGGGTCCCGCGCTCGCGCTGGAGTACCGCTCGATCCTGGTGCCGATCGTCGCCGGGCCTGAGTCGCGGGAGGCGGTCGAGCTGGCCGCCCGGCTCGCCGCCGAGCGGGCCGGCCGCATCGTCCTCCTCCGGGTGGTCGTCGTTCCGCTCGAGCTGCCGCTCGACGCCGACCTGACCGAGCAGCTCGAGGAGGCGGACGAGCTCCTCGACCGGGCGAGCGAGGTGGCCGCGCCGTACGGCGTCCGCGTCTCGGGGCGCGTCGTCCGGGCGCGCAACGCGGGCGAGGCGATCGTCGAGGAGGCGGAGCGCCGCGGGGTCGAGATCATCGTGCTCGGAGCGCGCCGCGCCCGCACCGGCCGCGCGATCTTCGGCGGCACCGTCGACTGGGTGCTCAAGCACGCGCCGTCCCGCGTGATGGTCGCGGCCGGCAGGAAGCTCGCCGCGTGACGGGCTACCGCAGGGCGGTCGCCGTCCTCGCGACGGTGATGATCGCGCTCGGGTTCGCCCTCGTCGTCGTCACGCTGATCCACGGCGTCGGGATCGGGCTGCTGATCGGCGCGCTCTTCATCGCGGCGGGCGCCGGCCGCCTGACGCTGCTCCGCCGGAGGTCGCGCTAGTGGCGCGCAAGCTGCCGCGCCTCCGGCGCGAGCTCGACGCTCGCGCGCTCTTCTCCGTCGCCTACGGCGAGATCGCCTCGTCGATCTACTTCGCGCTCGGCGTGATCGCCGCCAACGCCCTCGGCTTCACGCCGCTCGTCCTGCTCGCGGTCGGGCTCGTCTTCCTGCTCGTGTCGCTCTCGTACGCCGAAGGGACGGCCGCGCTGCCCGAGACGGGCGGCGCCGCGACGTTCGTGCGCCGCGCGACGAACGACCTCGCCGGCTTCCTCACCGGCTGGGCGCTCTTCCTCGACTACCTGATCGTGATCGCGCTGTCGGCGCTCTTCCTGCCGCACTACCTCGCCGGCGCGTTCCAGGTGGCGGCGCTCGACCGGCGGCCGTGGGACATCGTCGTCGCCGTCGCGGTGATCGTCCTCTCCGCGGCGGTCAGGCTCGCGCGGCGGCCGTCGCTGTACGGGATCGGGATCGTCGTCCCCGCGCTCGACCTGCTCACGCAGCTGCTCCTCGTCGTGCTCGGCTTCGCCTACCTGTTCACGCCGCACGCGCTGACCGCCGGCACGTCGCTCGGCACCCACCCGACGTGGCATGCGCTTTCGTTCGCGCTGCCGCTCGCGATGCTCGCCTTCACCGGGCTCGAGACGGTCGCGAACCTCGCCGCCGAGACCCGCCGCCCCGGCGTCGACCTGCCGCGCTCGTTCTTCGGCGGGATCGCGACCGTCGTCGTCTTCTACGTCGCGATCGCGGTCGTCGCGCTCTCGGCCTTCCCGGGTCCGCAGACAGAGCTCGGCACGCGGTGGATCCACGCCCCGCTGCTCGGCGTCGCCGACCGGCTCCGGCACGAGCTGCCCTGGGGGCTCGGCCATGCGCTGCGGGTGTACGTCGGCCTTACGGGCGCGCTGCTGCTGGCGGCGGCGGTGACGACGTCGATCTCCGGCTTCACGCGGCTCGCCTACTCGCTCGGCGAGCACGGCCAGCTGCCGCGCAGCTTCGGGCGCCTCAGCCGCCGCTCCCACGTCTCGCCGCAGGCGATCGTCGCGGTCGCCGCGATCTCGTCGGGGATCGTCGTCGTCACGCCGTACCTGCACCACGACGTGGCGGCGCTCGCCAGCATCTTCTCCTTCGGCGTCCTGCTCGCGTTCACGGCGGCGCAGGTGGCGGTGATCAAGCTGCGGATCGACGAGCCAGACCTGGCGCGCCCGTTCCGGGTGCCGCTGTCGATCCGGCTCGGCGGGTCGGAGATCCCGCTGCCCGCGATCGCCGGCGCGATCCTCACGTTCGCCATCTGGGTCGTCGCGATGGCGACCCATCCGGCCGCGCGCACCGCGGGCCCCGTGTGGCTCGCGGCGGGGCTCGCCGTCTTCGTCGCGGTGCGGCTCGGGCACGGCGAAGGGCTGACGGAGCGGGTGCGGGCGATCTCCGAGCGGCCGGTCGAATCGGCGGTGACGTTCCGCCGCATCCTCGTCCCGATGAAGCTCGGGATCATCGGCGAGGAGATGCTCGCCACGGCGATCCGGCTCGCCGGCGAGCACGAAGGCGAGGTGCAGGCGCTGCACGTGATCCGCGTGCCGCTCGAGCTCCCGCTCGACGCCCCCCTGCTCGACGAGGAGGCGCGGGCCGAGGCGGCGCTCGCCGAGGCGAAGCTGCTCGGCGCGGAGAACGGCGTCGTCGTCGAGGGCGCCACCGTCCGCTCGCGGGCGATCGGCCACGCGATCGTCGACCGGGCGCTCGAGGTCGGCGCCGACCTGATCGTTCTGGGCTCGGCGCCGCGCTGGCGCCGCCAGTCCCGCTTCTTCTCGCCGACCGTCGACTACGTGCTCCGCAAGGCGCCGTGCGAGGTGCTGATCGTCGCCTTCCCGCAGAACGTGATGGACGAGGAGCTCGCCGCGACCTGAGGTCGGCTCCGGGGAGTACGCTGCGGCCGGGATGAAGGCGATCGTCATCGGGTGCGGCCGCGTCGGGTCGAACGTGGCCCTGCAGCTGCAGGGCTCGGACTGGGACGTCACCGTCGTCGACGAGAACGAGGACGCCCTCGGGCGGCTCGGCGAGGCGTGGACCGGCCGCTTCGTCGTCGGCCACGGGATGGACCTGCAGCTCCTCCGCGACGCCGGGATCGAGGAGGCGGACGCCGTCGTCGTCACCACCGACGGCGACAACACGAACCTGGTGATCGCCCAGGCGGCGCAGAAGCTGTTCGAGGTGCCGACCGTGATCGTGCGTGTGCTCGACCCCGCGCGCGCGCAGTTCTTCGCCACCAAGGGCCTGCGGGTCGTGTGCCCGACCTCGAGCGCGATCGAGACGCTCGTCGGGGCGGTCCGCCGAACCGAGGCCGCGCCGGCCGCCTAGCGATGTACGTCCTGATCGCAGGCGGTGGCAAGGTCGGCACGAACCTCACCCGCTCGCTGCTGCGCGCCGGGCACGAGGTGACGCTGATCGAGCAGCGGCCCTACCGCTTCGACAAGCTCGAGGCGGAGTTCGAGCACCAGGTGCTGCGCGGCGACGCGACCGAGCTGTTCGTGCTCGAGCGCGCGGGCATCAAGCGGCCGCCCGATCTGATCGTGGCCGCGACCGGCGACGACGAGGACAACATCGTCATCTGTCAGATCGCGCGGGAGCGGTACGGCGTCCCGCGGGTGATCGCGCGCATCAACGACCCGCGCAACCAGCCGTACTTCGACCTGCTCGGCCTCGCCCCGACCGTGTCGGCGACCGCGGCGATCATGGGCCTGATCGAGCACGAGGTGCCGGAGCACGGGCTGGTGCAGCTGCTCGAGCTGCGCAAGGAGAACCTGGAGATCGTCGAGGTGACGGTCGTCAAGGACGCGAACTGCGAGGGCAAGCGCGTGCGGGCGCTCCGGCTGCCGGAGGGCGCCCGGCTGATCTCGATCGTGCGCGACGGGAAAGCCGCAGTGCCGCACGAGGAGACCCAGCTCGCCGAGGGCGATTCCGTGCTCGCGATCCTCGAGCCGGGCAAGGAGGACGAGCTGCGGCGCGCCCTCCTGCACGACTGAGGGAGGCGGACGCCCGCCGGCGGGGCTACCGTGTGGGTGTGCGTCGCCCGGCGACACCCGTTCTGCTCGCCTGGGCCGCGACCGTCGCCGGCCTGGTCTCGATCGTCTCCGCGCTGACCCCCGAGTTCGCGGACCGGAGCCGTTTCGTGCACGGCGTGCTGCCGCCTGGTGTCCCGGCCGCCGCGCGGACGCTCGCGCTCGCGCTCGGCATCGCCATGATCTGGCTGTCGCGTGGCCTCGCGCGGCGCAAGCGGCGGGCCTGGGTGCTCGCGGTCGCGGTCGTGATCGCGTCGGCCGCCGCCCATCTCGCCAAGGGGCTCGACTTCGAGGAGGCGACCGTCCACGTGCTCGTGCTCGCGTGGCTCGTGCGTGCGCGGCGGCAGTTCGTCGCGCCCGGCGACCCGGCCACGGTCGGGCCGCTCGCGCAGGTCGGCGCGGCGCTCGGCGTCTGCGCCGCGCTGGTCGGCGCCGACTGGCTCGACACCGACATGTACTCGAACCGGATCGAGGAGGCGCTCGCCCTCGTCACCGGCGCGCTCGCGTTCCGCGCGCTCTGGCTGTGGCTGCGGCCGCACCGCGGCGGGCTCCCGGTCGGGGACGAACGGGAGCGCGCCGAGGCGCTCGTGCGCGAGCACGGCGCGGACAGCCTCTGCTACTTCGCGCTGCGCCGGGACAAGAGCTACTTCTTCGCGCCGAACGGCCGCTCGTTCCTCGCCTACCGCGTGATCCGCGGGACGGCGCTCGTCGCGGGCGACCCGATCGGCGACGCCGACGAGCGCCGCGAGCTGCTCGCCGAGTTCCGGCGGGTCGCGCACACGAAGGGCTGGCGGGTCGCGGTGGCGGGTGCGTCGGCCGACGCGCTGCCGGACTACGCCGCGCTCGGGCTCAAGTCGCTGTACCTCGGCGACGAGGCGATCATCCGGCCGTCCGAGTTCTCCCTCGACGGCCGCGCGATCCGCAAGGTGCGCCAGTCGGTCTCGCGGCTCGAGAAGAGCGGCTACGAGGTGCGGATCCTGTCGGCCGGCGCCGCCGACGACCGGCTGCGGGGCGAGCTGCGCTCCGTCTCGGAGGAGTGGCGCGGCAACTGGCCGGAGCGGGGCTTCACGATGGCGATGGATGCGCTCTTCCAGTATCCGGAGACCGTCCTCGCCGTCGCGGTCGGGCCCGACGGTCACGTCGGCGGGTTCCTGCAGCTCGTCCCGTCGCCGGCGAGCGACGGCTACTCGCTCGCGTCGATGCGTCGCCGGCGCGACACGCCGAACGGGCTGATGGAGTACCTGATCACGCAGACGGTCGAGTGGGCGCGCGGCGGCAACGTCACCGAGCTGTCGCTGAACTTCGCCGTCTTCGCGGACTTCCTGCGGGCGGAGGAGGGGGCGGGCGCGCTCGTGCGGACGCTGCGGTTCCTGCTTCTGAAGGCCGACCGTCTGTTCCAGGTCGAGCGGCTGCACAGCTTCAACCGGAAGTTCTTCCCGCACTGGCGCCGGCGCTACTTCTGCTTCGAGCGGTGGACCGACCTGCCGCTCGCGGGGCTCGCCTACCTGAGCGCCGAGTCGCTGCTCGTCCCCCCGGGTCCGTGGGTGCGCACCCCGGACCTGACCGCGCGTTGAGGCCGCGCGGGCTTCTCCTGCTCGCGCTGCTCGTGCCGGGCCTGGCGGCGGCCCAGGCGTCGGGCGGCGCGGCCGACCGGGACTGGGGCCGTTTCGGCTACGACGCGGCACGGCACGGCGCCTCGCCGGACGCGACGATCACCGCCGCCAACGTGCACCGTCTGCGCCGCCTCCGCGTGCAGCTCGACGGCACCGTCGACTCCTCGCCGATCTACGTCGCACACGGTGTTGGCGGCCGCGACGCGTTCGTCGTCACGACCACCTACGGGAAGACGGAAGCGGTCGACGCCGCGAACGGAGGCGTGCTCTGGCGCTTCACGCCGCCGTCGTATGCGCAGCTCGCGGGGACCGCGCAGATCACGAATGCGGCGCCCGCCCTCTCCACCGACCGCACCGCCGTGTACGCCGCGGCGCCGGACGGGACGATCCGCAAGCTGCGTCTGTCGGACGGGTCGGTGGAGTGGGCGACCTCGATCACGCTGGACCCGACCCACGAGAAGATCACCTCGTCGCTGAACGTCTCGCGCGGCCTCGTGATCGCGACGACGGGCGGATACATCGGCGACGCGCCGCCCTACCAGGGGCATGTCGTGACGCTCTCGGAGGCGACGGGGGCGATCGTCCATGTGTGGAACTCGCTCTGCTCGGACCGGAGCGGGCTGCTCCAGCCGTCGAGCTGCGACGCGAGCGACTCGGCGATCTGGTCCCGTAACGGCGCCGCGGTCGATCCCGCCACGGGCAACCTTGTCGTCGCCACGGGCAACGCGCCGTGGAACGGAAGGACGAACTGGGGCGACTCGACGCTCGTGCTCGCGCCCGACGCGTCGAGGCTCCTGCGGCACTGGACGCCGGCGGACACCCGTCACCTGAACGAGGCCGACCTCGACCTCGGGTCGACGAGCCCCGGCCTGCTCGCCGGCGGCTACGCGGTCCAGGGCGGCAAGGACGGGAAGATCCGCCTGCTCGACCTGCGCCGGCTGCCCGGCGCGAACGCGAAGCTCGGCGGCGAGCTGCAGACGGTCCCGGCGCCGGGCGGCGAGATGATGTTCAGCGCGCCCGCGATCTGGAAGGGGACGTGGGTGTTCGTCTCGACGGCCGGGGGCACGCGGGCGTGGCAGCTCCGTGGCGGGAGGCTCCACGGCGTGTGGTCGAACGGGACGGGCGGGACGTCGCCGGTGCTCGCGGGCAGCCTGCTCTACGTGGGCGGCGACGGCATGCTGAACGTGTACGCCCCGGCGACCGGGAAGCTGGTCGCCGCGCTTCCGACCGGCGGCATCCACTGGCAGAGCCCGATCGTCGCCGCCGGCCGCGTCGCGATCGCCGAGGGGAACGCGAACGACCACGCGACGAGCGGCGTGCTGGACGTCTACCACCTCTGAGCCACGGCAGCCCCTTGCGGGCGGGGCGGTCTGTGGCGGGGCGGTGTGCGGCGGGGCGGTCTACGGCGGGGCGGTCTGTGGCGGGGCGGTCTCCGGCG
>DASRGA010000049.1:0-42337 GCA_035651295.1 Gaiellaceae bacterium
CGCGATCGAGCTGACCGCGCCGCTCTCGGACGAGCAGCTCGAGCGGCTCGAGCAGGTCGCCGCGGCGTGCCCCGTGCGCCGGTCGCTGGAGACGGGCTTCGAGTTCCACGAGCACTTCGCCCCGCGCGGCGCCGCGGCGGCCTAGACGGCGAGCGCGAGCCGCACCGAGACGAGCACCAGGCCGAGCGCGAGCAGGCGCTCGATCAGCTGCCCGGACACGCGCGACGACCAGTGTGCGCCGGCCTGCGCGCCGACCGTCACGCCGGCCGCGAGCACGAGCGAGCGCCGCAGGCCGTGGCCGACCCCGTACGACCCCTGCAGGACGTGCGTGACGACGCCGGCGGCGCTCATCTGGGCCAGCACGAAGTGCGAGGTGGCGGTCGCGACGTGCGTCGGGAAGCCGAGGCCGGCGACCAGGATCGGGACGTGGAAGACGCCGCCGCCGATGCCGAGGAAGCTCGACGCGAAGCCGACGAGGATGCTGTACAGCGCGCCGCGCGCGAGCGGCACCCGGTAGCGCCAGACGCGGCCGTCGCGGTCGACGAGCTCGCGCAGCGTGCCCCGGCGATCGTGCGGGCGCTCTCGGCGCAGCGCGATCCAGACCGCGGCGGCGGCGAGCGCGACCGCCATCACCGCGTCGAACGCGCGGCGCGGCACGTGACCGACGAGCACCGCGCCGGCGACCGCCCCGGGGAGCGTCGCGGCGCCGAAGACGAGACCGCTGCGGACGTCGATGCGGCGCCGGCGCCGGTAGGCGAGCGAGCCGGAGGAGCTGTTCGCCCACACGGCGGCGAGGCTGATCGACGTCAGCGTCTGCGGGCTGTCGTGCGGGTAGGCGAGCAGGAGGACGGGCGCGAGCAGAAAGCCGCCGCCCGCGCCGACGAGCGTCCCCGCCGCCCCGACGCCCACGCCGAGCATGAGCAGCAGCGCGGCCGCGAGCGGGCTCAACGGCCGAGCCCTCGCGCCTCGTCAGGCCGCGAGCCGCTCGTCGAGCTCGTCGAGCCGGACGAGGTACGCGGGCCGCCGCGAGCGCAGGTAGCCGACGACCGCCGCCTCGTCCTTGGGGCAGGGCAGGAGCGTCTTCCAGCCGGCGAGGTGCTCGGGCCGGTGGAAGTCGCCGCTTGCGATCGCCGGGTGGCCGGCGGCCGCGACCCAGCCGAACAGCGTGTGCCGGTTGAACAGCTCGAACCGGTCGACGAGCCCGTGCAGCTCGGGGCGGGCGCCGAACGCGCCGGTGCCGCGGGTCGCGCCGGCGAGCTGCTCGGGCGAGTACGGGTGGGCGGCGACGAGCGCCGCCCCGTGCGCGCGCGCCGAGGCGAGCGCGGCCTCGAGGCCGCCGGCGACGTCGACGTGCTCGCGCAGGCCGATCGCGAGCACGTGCGCGCCCTGGAACGGGTCGGGGTCGTCGTAGGTGAGCTCCAGGCCCGCCAGCACGAGGAGGCCGTAGCGCCGCCGCGCGCGCTCGGCTTCGGCCTCCACCTCCGCGAGGTAGGCCGCGTAGTTCCCGGCGTGGACCTCGCGCCGCTCGCGCGTCGTGTGGTCGGTGACCGCGAGCACGTCGAAGCCGAGCAGGCCGTACAGGTCGCAGAGCTCGCGCACCGAGAGGTCGCCGTCGCTCCAGCGCGTGTGCGCGTGCAGCTCGCACAGGAGCGGGCTCTGCTTGGTCGGCATCGACTACAGCATCCACCGCCGCCACGGTCGCGCAACAGGCCGTCTCCGGATCGCTACGCGTTCTTCACGAGGATGTTCCCGATCCGCGTGGCGGCGGTGTCGCACGCGTCGACGGCTTCTTCGAGCGCCTCGTAGATGGCCTTCCACCGGATGACGATCACCGGGTCGATGCGGTCGTCGCGGAACAGCGACGCGCGTGCGGCGCGGGCCACGTCGTCGGCCTCGTCCTCGATCGCCTTGATCGCCTCGATCTCCGCGGAGGCGAGGCCGGGGTCGCGGAGCTGCCGGACGAGCGACGAGAGATGCTCGGCCGCGCGCACGAAGAGCGCGCACAGCTCGAACGACTGCCTCGTCGCGGTCTCGACGCCGTAGAGGCCGAGCAGCTCGGCCGCGTTGTCGGCCGCGTCGGCGACGTCGTCGAGCGCGTAGGCGAGCGTCACCAGGTCGTCGCGGTCGTACGGCGTGACGAACATCGTGTTCGTCGTCGAGAGCAGGCGCGACACGCGCTCGTCGGCTTCGTGCTCGAGCTGCTTCACCTCCTCCTGGGACGGGCCGGTCGGCCAGCGCCGGAAGCGCTGCTCGACCGTGCGGGCGACGGCGAGCACGCTGTCGCCGATCGCCGCGAGCTCCGCGTGCACCTCCGACGTCCGGGGGCCGAAGCCGAGCCGCATCAGAAGATCGCCTTCACCGGGTACCACGCGGCGGCCGCGACGAGCGCCGCGGCCGGGAGCGTGAGCACCCACGCGAGCACGATGTTGCTGGCGACGCCCCAGCGCACGGCGGAGAGGCGCTTCGTCGCGCCCGCCCCCATCACGGCGCCCGAGACGACGTGGGTCGTCGAGAGCGGATAGCCGTACTTCGTCGACGCGTAGATGACCGCGCCGGAGGTGACCTGTGCGGCGAAGCCGGCCGGCGGGTCGATCTGGAAGACCCGCTGGCCGAGCGTGCGCATGATCCGCCAGCCGCCGGCGTACGTCCCCGCGCCGATCGAGACGCCCGCTGCGACCTTCACCCACGTGGGGATGTAGAAGTGGTCGATCGACCCGTGCGAGTAGAGGGCGAGCGCGATCACGCCCATCGTCTTCTGCGCGTCGTTCGCGCCGTGCGTGAACGCGACCCAGGTGCCGCTCGCGAGCTGCCCCAGCCGGAAGGAGCGGTTGGCGACGCCCGGCGTCAGCCACTGGAACGCCCAGAAGATGCCGAGCAGCGTCAGGAAGGCCGCGGCGAACGCGATCGTCGGCGCCCAGAGCGCCGGGATGACGACCTTGTGGACGAGCCCGTGCCATTCGACCCCCTTCTCCCCCGACGCGACGAGCGCGGCCCCGACGAGCCCGCCGATCAGCGCGTGGGACGAGGACGACGGCAGGCCGAAGAGCCACGTCAGGAGGTTCCAGACGATCGCGCCGACCACCGCCGCGAGCACGATCCGGGGCGTCGCGAGGCCGGAGTCGATCACGCCCTTCCCGACGGTCTTCGCGACCGCGGTCGTCACGAACGCGCCCGCGAGGTTGGCGACGGCCGCGACGAGCACCGCGAGGCGCGGCGACAGCGCGCGCGTCGACACGGAGGTCGCGACGGCGTTCGCCGTGTCGTGGAAGCCGTTCGTGAAGTCGAAGACGAGCGCGACGGCGATCGTGACGACGAGCAGCGTCACCGCATCACCGGTTCTTGACGAGGATCGCTTCGAGCACGTCCGCCGCGTTCTCGCACGCGTCGACGGCTTCCTCGAGCTGCTCGTGGATGTCCTTCCAGCGGATGATCGTGATCGGGTCTGAGCCGGAGCGGAAGAGGTCGGCGATCGACTCGCGCTCGAGCCGGTCGCCCTCGTCCTCGAGCTCGCGCAGCGCGACGAGCTGCCGGGCGGAGTCCTTGAACCCTTCGAGCAGCTCGACCGCCTCGTGCAGCCGCGAGGCGGCGCGGTGGATCACGCGCCCCTGCTCGAGCGCCTTCGCCGGCACGAACGTCACCTCGTACGCGTCGATGTTGTCCGCCGCCTCGTCGACGTGGTCGCATACGTCGTCGATCGCGGTCGCGAGCCGGTACATGTCGTCGCGGTCGAGCGGCGTCACGAACGTGCGGTTCAGGAGGTCGATCACCTGGCGGGTCAGCCGGTCTCCCTCGTGCTCGAGCTCGCGGATGTCGTGCAGCAGCTCGCGCGAGTCGGGCCAGCGCTCGAGCAGCTCGACGAGCACGCGGGCGATGTCGCGGGCGTTCGCCGAGGCCTGGGTGAAGAGCACGAAGAACTCGCGCTTCTGCGGCGTCAGCCGGAGCGGCATGTCAGCTCACGAAGTAGACGGTGCACGCGGCGCCCGCCAGGAAGCAGTAGACGGCGAAGGGGATCAGCGTGTTCGTTTCGAAGAACCGCATCAGGAACCGCACCGCGAGGTACGCGGTGACGGCGGCGCCGACCGCGCCGACGAGCGCCTGGCCGCGGACGCCGTCGCCCTGGGCGCCGAACAGGTCGGGCAGCTTGAGCAGGCCCGCCGCGGCGATGATCGGCGTCGCGAGCAGGAAGGCGAACCGCGCCGCGTCCCGGTGCGAGAGGCCGAACAGCAGGCCGCCGCCCATCGCGGCGCCCGAGCGCGAGAAGCCCGGGATCAGCGCGAGCGACTGCACGGCGCCGACGCCGAACGAGCTCCGCCACCCCATCTGCCGGGCGATGCGCGCGTCGTCGTCGGCCTCGACCTGCGGCGCGCGGCGCCGCAGAAGCTCGGCGAGGCCGAGCAGCACGCCGTTCACCGCCAGGAAGATCGCCGCCTCGGTCGGCTTCGCGAACCCCTTGCGCAGCGTGTCCTGGAGCGTCACCCCGATCAGCCCGGCCGGGATCGTGCCGACCACGAGCAGCCAGCCGAGCCGCGCGTCGGTGTCCTCCGGGGCGATCTGGCGGTCGCGCAGCGAGCGGGCGATCCCCGTCACGATCCGCACCCAGTCGCGCCAGAAGAAGAGCAGGAGCACGATCGCGGTGGCCAGGTGCGTGGCGACGAGGAAGGTGAGGAAGTACGGGTCGTTCTGGTGGATGTTCCAGCCGAGCAGCCTCGGCAGGATGACGCTGTGGCCCAGGCTCGAGACCGGGAACAGCTCGGAGACGCCCTGTAGGAGCCCCAGGACGATCGCCTGGGGGTAGGAGATCAATGCGCCGAGGATCACGCCGCCGCCGGGCGCTTCGGCCCCGACCGGAACCACGCGAACGCGAAGCAGGCGAGGCCGACCAGGAAGGCGGCGATCCCGTGCTTCACGTGGTGGTGGTTCGAGCCCGCGGTGTGCCCCGGGAAGAACCCGGGCAGCGATTTCGCGGGCTCCAGCCAGTAGACGAAGGCGATGACGACCAGGACGATCCCGGCGAGAATCGCGAGGGCGACGAGGGCGCGATCGTTCCGCATGCCGCGCGAAGCATACGGATCGGCCCGGAACGCGCGCACGTTCACCAAACGGACACCCACCGTTCACCGGAGTTCGGAGATGCTTGCCGTACGTATGGCGGCGACGAAGGAGCTCGAGCACGCCGTCCCCCCGTCGCCCTTCCTGAACCGCGAGCTCTCGCAGCTCGACCTGATCGGCCGGGTGCTCGAGCTGGCCGCCGACCGCGAGCAGCCGCTCCTCGAGCGGGTCAAGTTCTGCGGGATCGTCTCGTCGATCCTCGACGAGTTCTTCATGGTCCGCGTGTCGGGCCTGCAGGAGCAGGTGGCCTCGGGCGCCTCGGTGCTCGGCAGCGACGGCCGGACGCCGCACCAGACGCTCGACGCGATCCGGGCCTCCGCGCTCGACCTGACCGCCGCGCAGACGGCGCTCTGGCGCGACGAGCTGCAGCCGGCGCTCGCCGCCGAGGGGATCGTCGTCGCGGGTGTCGGCGAGGCCACCGAGGCGGACCGCGACGAGCTCGAGCGCGTCTTCCTCCGGCAGATCTTCCCGGTGCTGACGCCGCTCGCGGTGGGGCCGGGCCAGCCGTTCCCCTACATCTCGGGGCTGTCGCTGAGCCTCGGCCTGATGGTGCGCGACACCGAGGCGGGCGAGGAGCGGTTCGCGCGGGTGAAGGTGCCGGAGGGCCTCGACCGGTTCGTCCAGGTGGGCACCCGCGGCCTGCGGATCCCGCTCGAGGCGGTGATCGGCCACTACCTCCACCTGCTCTTCCCGGAGATGGAGGTGGTCGAGCGCGTCGTCTTCCGCCTCACGCGCGACGGCGACACCGAGATCTCCGACGACGCGGACGACCTGCTCGAAGCGGTCGAGTCGGAGGTGCGAAAGCGCCGGTTCGGCGCCGTCGTGCGGCTCGAGGTCTCGAGCTCCGTGTCGCGCGAGCTCCTGACGCGGCTCGAGGAGCGGCTCGGGGTCGGCCCCGACCAGGTCTACCCGATCCGGGGGCTGCTCGACCTCGCCGACCTCTCCCAGCTCTACGCGATCGACCGGCCCGACCTGAAGGACGAGCCGTGGGTGCCCTACACGCAGCGGCGGCTTGCGAAGCAGCAGCCCGACGAGCTGTTCGCGGAGATCGCGCGGCGCGACGTCGTCGTCCACCATCCGTACGACTCGTTCGCGACGAGCGTCGAGGCGTTCGTCCAGGCGGCGGCCGAGGACCCGCACGTGGTGACGCTGAAGACGACCGTCTACCGCACGAGCCGCGACTCGGCGATCGCGCCGGCGCTGATCAAGGCGTCCGAGAACGGCAAGCAGGCGGTCTGCGTGGTCGAGCTGAAGGCGCGGTTCGACGAGCAGCGCAACATCGAGTGGGCGCGCGCGCTGGAGCAGGCGGGGGTGCACGTCGTCTACGGCTTCCCCGACATGAAGATCCACGCGAAGACGACGCTCGTCGTCCGCCGCGAAGGCGACGAGCTGCGCCGCTACGTCCACATCGGCACGGGCAACTACCATGCGACGACGGCGCGGGTCTACGAGGACGTCGGCCTGTTCAGCGCCGACCCCGACATCGCCGCCGACGTCGCCGACCTGTTCAACTTCGTGACCGGCTTCGGCCGCCCGCAGCGCTTCCGCAAGCTGCTCGTCGCCCCGTTCAACCTGCGCAAGCGGATCGTCGAGCACATCCGGGAGGTTGCGCTCGCGGCGGCGGCGGGAAGCCACGCGAGGATCCGCCTGAAGTGCAACAGCCTCACCCATCCCGAGGTGATCGAGGAGCTCTACCGCGCCTCGCAGGCGGGCGCCGAGATCGACCTGGTCGTGCGCGCGAACTGCACGCTCCTGCCCGGCGTCGAGGGCGTCAGCGAGCGCATCCGCGTGCGCTCGATTCTCGGCCGGTTCCTCGAGCACAGCCGCATCTACTGCTTCGAGGCGGGCGACGAGCGGACGTACCTCGTCGGCAGCGCCGACCTGATGCCGCGCAACCTCGACCACCGCATCGAGGTGGTCGTGCCGGTCGAGGACGCGCACGTGCGCACCGAGGTCGAGTCGATCCTGAAGGCGCTGCTGGCCGACAACTCGCAGGCGTGGGAGCTTGGGCCGGACGGCGCGTGGCGGCGGGTGGCCCCGAAGAAGCCGGAGCGGCGGCGGCCCGCGCAGACCGCCTTCATGCGCCGGCGCGAGCGCGCGCGCCGCATCGCACGAGGGCATTAGCGACTCCGTCGTGTGGGGTCGTCACCATCCACCTGTGGTCGGGGTCGTCGACGTCGGGTCGAACACGGTGCGCCTGCTCGTCGCCGAGGGCGGCCGGACGGTGCTCACCGAGCGCGAGATGCTCCACCTCGGCGCCGACGTCGAGCAGCTCGGCGCGATCTCCGAGCAGAAGCTCGCGCTCGTCTCCGAGCTCGTCGGCCGCTACGCCGCCGACGCACGCGCGGCGGGCGCCGTCGAGGTCGAGGTGCTGATCGCAAGCCCGGGCCGCCAGGCCGTGAACGGCGGCGATCTGCTCGCGCGGCTGCGCACCGCGTCGGGCTCGCCGACCCGCGTGCTGAGCGCCGCCGAAGAGGCCCGGCTCGCGTTCGTGGGCGCCCTGCACTCCGCCGTCCCGCCGGCGCGCCGGCTCGTCGCGGTCGTGGACGTCGGCGGCGGCTCCGCCCAGGTCGCCGTCGGGACGCGCCGCGACGGCCCGAGCTGGTCGCGCTCGATCGACGTCGGCGCGCAGCGCCTGACGAGCCGCATGCTCGACACGGATCCGCCCGGCCGGGAGGCGATCGGCGCCGCACGGGCGGAGGTCGGCCGCTACCTGGACGGGTTCGCGCCGCCGGAGCCGCGGACGGCGTTCGCGGTCGGCGGCAGCGCGCGCGGCGTGAAGCGGATCGTCGGCGGCCGCCTCGGACCGGGCGAGCTCGAGGAGGCGCTCGACGTGCTCGCCGTCACGCCGGCGGCCGAGCTCGCTCGGCGCTACGGGATGCGGCTCGAGCGGGCGCAGACGCTTCCGGCCGGCTGCGTCGTGCTCACGGAGCTGCAGCGGGCGCTCGGAACGCCGCTGAAGGTGGTGCGCGGCGGTCTGCGCGAAGGCGCGCTGCTCGAGCTCGCCGCCGAGGCGCTCGCGGCGTAGCTACAGCGCCTTCGCGCCGGCCGACAGCGCGGCCTTCAGCACGGCCGGGTAGGCGGCGCGCAGCTCGGCGCGGCGCTCCCGCGCGCGCTCGACGATGCGGCCGGCGGCGACCCCGCTCCGCGCGCGCGCGAGGCCGCGCACGGTCTGCTCGAGCACCACGAGGTCCTGGTGCTCGCCGATCAGGTCCTGCACGTCCTTCAGCGCCTCGACGTAGCGGTCGATCGCCTTGCCGCCGCCGAGGGCGGCGAGCTCGCCCGCGTAGCGGGCGCGCTTCGCCCTGATCCGGAGCGCGTGCAGCTCCTCGTCGGCCGGGTCGTCCGGCAGCCGGCCGGCGGCGCTCCTCAGCTTCGCGAGCGCGCGACGCGCGAGCGTCTTCGCGTCGCCGTCGAGCTCGGGCAGCTCGAGGAGGGCGTCCTCGAACGCGCACAGCAGCTTCGGGTAGCGCTCCGAGTCGAGCGCCTGTAGGAGCAGCCCGCGCTGCGCCTCGCGCTTGCGGACGAGCGCCGCCAGGAGCTCGCGCCCGCCCGGGGCGTCGGAGCCGAGCGCCTCGACCTCGCGGTCGAGACGGTCGACGAGCACGTCGAAGTCGCGCACCGCCCCCAGCTCGCCGCCGAGCCACTCGAGCTCCGCGGCGAGGCCGGCAAGACGGTCGCGCAGCAGCGGCCGCGCCGCCCGTTCGAGCGCGCGCGCGCGGCGGGTCGCGACCCGCAGCTTGTGCACGTCTTCGGGGTCGCCGCCGAGCCGGGCGCCGGGGTCGTGCGCCTCGAGCTCGAGCAGCTGGCGCTCTAGGAGCGCCCGGAGCTGCTCGGTCAGCGTCGAGCCGGTCGGCTCGGCGCGGCCGTCGAGCTCGAGCACGCGCATGAGCTTCGGCCGCCCGTCGCCGGGCCGCGCCCCCGCGGCGAGGAGCGCGCGCCCGATGCGCTCGAGGTCGTCACCGCCCCCGTCGACGAGCTCGGCTTCCAGCTCGACGAAGCCTCCCGCCGAGCGGCCGGCGTCGAGCACGTCCACCGCGTCGACGGTGACGTCGGCGACGGCGCGGCCGCCGTCCGCGACCCGTACGCCCGAGCGGCGCGTGCGCAGCGTCGCGACCGGCTGCAGGGGGCCGTGGCGCAGGTGGGTGACGAGCAGGCGGGCGAGCTCCGGCGGCGGCCCCGCGGGCCCGCCGGGCGCCTCCAGCTCCGCGCGCGCGCCGCCGTCCCGCGGCAGCTTCAGCTGCCAGAGGGAGAGGCCGTTCTCGACCCGCCGGCGGAGAGTGATGCCCGCCCGGGCGAGCGAGCGTGCCGGCGTGTCGTGGTAGGTGGACGTGAAGACGCGTTCGGCGAGCGGCTCGCCGTCGAGCGGCGGCAGCTCGAACGACGCGTCGACGTCGAGCTTCAGCTCCCGTTCGAGCGTCTCGCGCACACGGCTCATGGTAGGCGGGGCGCCGTTCACAGGTGTGACAGACGGTTCCCGGAGGGGTTCCCCTCCGCGCCCCCCGGGACCGTCTGCTCGTGCCCCCAGGCAACCCCGACGGCCAGGCTCACTCGTGCAGAGCGCGGCGCAGCGGTTGACCCGGACCGTAGTGGCCGCCGCCGCCGACCGGGGTTACGAGGTAGCGACGGACCTGGGACGACCTCGCTGCCTCCTCTTCCGCCCGGGGGCGGCTGCCCCGACCATCTCCGGCATGAGCACCTTCGCCGTCGTCGCCCACCGCGTCACGCCCACGAACACGCGCCTCGGCCCCGTGCTGTCGCCGGCGCAGGCGCTCGCCCGGCTCACGCGCGGCGACGTCGCGCTCGGCCGCCTCGACGTCCTCGAGAGCCTCGACGGGGTCGAGCCGGGCCTCTGGACGCTCGAGCGTCTGGCCGCCGCGGGCGTGCGCGTCCTGAACGGCCGCCGGACGCTCGTCGCCGCGCACGACAAGCTCGCGACCGCCGCCGCCCTCTACGCCGCGGGCGTGCCGCACCCGCGCACGGTGCACGTCGCGCCCTGGCTGCCGCTGCCCGAGCTGCCGCCGCCGCTCGTCTTCAAGCCGAGGTTCGGCTCGTGGGGCCGCGACGTCGTCCGCTGCGACGACGACGCCGCCGTCCTGCGGACGCTCGAGGAGCTCGCCTCCCGTCCCTGGTTCGACGCGACCGGCGCGCTCGCGCAGCGGCTCGTCACCCCGCGCGGCTACGACCTGCGTCTGCTCGTCGCGCGCGGCCGCGTGGTCGGAGCCGTCCGCCGCGTGGCCGCGCCGGGCGAATGGCGGACGAACGTCGCGCTCGGCGCGCGGCGTGAGCCCGTCTCGCCGCCGCCGGAGGCGCAGGCGGTCGCGCTCGCCGCCGCCGCCGCGATCGACGGAGACCTCGTCGGAGTCGACCTCGTCCCCGTCGACCTCGGCACGTGGGTCGTGCTCGAGCTGAACGGCGCCGTCGACTTCTCGACCGCCTACTCGCTCGACGGCGACGTCTTCGCGGCCGCGGTCGAGGCGCTACGCGTACTCGAAGAAGCCCCGGCCCGACTTGCGGCCGAGCCGGCCGGCCTGGACGTACTGGCGTAGCAGCGGGCACGGCGCGTACTTCGGGTCGCCGAGCCCGCGGTGCAGCACCTCCATGATCGCAACGCACGTGTCGAGCCCGATCAGGTCGGCGAGCCGGAGCGGCCCCAGCGGGTGCGCGAAGCCCAGCCTGGCGATCGTGTCGATCGACTCGGCGTCGGCCACCCCCTCCATCAGGGCGTACGCGGCCTCGTTCAGGAACGGCATCAGGATGCGGTTCGAGACGAAGCCGGGGAAGTCGCGCGCCTCCGCGGGCTCCTTGCCGAGCTCGCGGGCGAGGGCGACGATCGCGGCGGCGGTCTCGTCGGAGGTCTGGACGGCGCGGATCACCTCGACGAGCGCGAGCACCGGCACCGGGTTGAAGAAGTGCATGCCGATCACGCGCTCCGGCCGCGTCGTGACCGCGGCGAGCGACGTGATCGGGATCGAGCTCGTGTTCGACGCGAGGATCGCCTCCGGCGGCAGCTGGGCGTCGGCGCGCCGGAAGACGTCCTCCTTCGCGGCAGCGTCCTCGACGATCGCCTCGATCATCAGGTCGGCGGCGGCGAGCTCGTCGACGGGCGTGATGCGGGCGAGCGTCGCGTCCGGGTCGGCGCCGCCCTTTGCCGCCAGCCTGTCGAGGCTGGCGCGGATCGCGCCCAGGCCGCGCTCGACGGCGCCCGGATACGGGTCGTGCAGCGACACGCGCCGCCCGGAGGCGGCGACCACCTGCGCGATGCCGCCGCCCATCTGCCCGGCGCCGACGACGAGGACGTGCTCGAACTCCACGGCGAGGTTCTACCCGTTCGGCCGCCGGCGTCCCAGCTCTTACGCTTCGCCGTGATGGACGTGCGGCTCGCAACCGACGTGGACGCCGAGGCGATCGAGACGATCCGGGTGCGCGGCTGGCAGGCCGCCTACCGCCACGTGTACCCCGTCGAAGACCTCGACGCGCTGGAGGTGGACGCGGGCCGCTGGCACGCCCGGCTCGCGGCGCCGCCCGAGGGCTGGACGACGGTGGTCGCCGTCGACGGCCGCCGCGTGCTCGGCTTCGCCACCGTCGGGCCGAGCCGGGACGAGGACGACCTCGGCGAGCTGTACGCGATCTACGTCGACCCGGGCGAATGGTCGACCGGCGCCGGCCGCGCGCTCCTGCAGCGCGCGGAGGAGCTGCTCGCGGCCGAGTACGAGGAGGCGACGCTGTGGGTGCTGGACGAGAACCCGCGCGCCCGGCGCTTCTACGAGGCGTTCGGCTGGACGGCCGACGGCGGCCGCAAGGCGGTCGAGCGGCTCGGCGTGCGCGCCCCGGAGGTCCGCTACCGCAAGATGCTCTCGAGCAGCTCGCGGTCGTAGTCGTACGAGAGCAGCTCGAGCGCCTCGGCGCGCGTCGCCCAGCGGACCTCGTCCACCTCGTTCTGCGCCCGCGGCTCCCCGTCGGCGCGGACGAGGAAGTAGCGCACCTCCTTCGGGCCCTGGGCGACGTCGTAGCTCGTCGAGCCGAGCTCGCGGCCGACATCGGCGACGAGGCCGGTCTCCTCCTCCAGCTCGCGGACGGCGCACGCCTCCCACGTCTCGCCGCGCTCGAGCTTCCCCTTGGGGAACGACCAGTCGTCGTACTTCGGCCGGTGGACGAGCAGCACCCGGCCGTCGCGCAGGACGATGCCGCCTGCCGCGCGGACGAGCAATCGCCTAGACCTCGAGCAGGATCGCGTCGCCCTGGCCGCCGCCGCTGCAGATCGCCGCGAGGCCGAGCCCGCCGCCGGAGCGGCGCAGCTCGTGCACCATCGTCCCGACGATGCGGCCGCCGGAGGCGCCGATCGGATGCCCGAGCGCGACGGCGCCGCCGTTCACGTTCACACGCTCCTCGTCGGCGCCGAGCAGCCGCGTCGAGTTCGACGCGACCGACGCGAACGCCTCGTTGATCTCGATGCGCGCCACGTCGCCGATCGTCTTCCCGGCGCGTTCGAGCGCGATCTGGCCGGCCTTCGCCGGCGTGCGGGCGAGGTAGGCGAAGTCGTCGGCGACGTAGCCCTGCGCCAGGATCGTCGCGAGCGGCTCGAGGCCCCGCTTGCGCGCCCACTCCTCCGAGCAGACGATCACGCAGCTCGCCCCGTCGTTGACGCCCGGCGCGTTGCCGGCGGTCGTCGTGCCCTCCGGGTCGAACACCGGTTTCAGGGACGCGAGCTTCTCGAGCGTCGTGTCGCGCCGGATGCTCTCGTCGGCGGCGACGTCGCCGACCGGCACGAGCTCGTCGGCGAAGCGGCCGGCGTCCTGCGCCGCGGCGGCGCGCGCGTGCGAGCGCACCGCCCACGCGTCCTGCGACTCGCGCGAGATGCCGAGCTCGCGCGCGACCTTCGAGTTCTGGGCGACCATGTGCAGCCCGTCGAAGGTGGACGTGAGCCCGTCCTGGACCATCGAGTCGACCAGCTCGCCGTTGCCGAGGCGGTAGCCGAACCGCGCCTTCCGGAGCAGGTAGGGCGCGTTCGTCATCGACTCCATCCCGCCGGTGACGACGACGTCGACGTCGCCGGCGCGGATCATCGAGTCGGCGATCTCGATCGCCCGGATCGACGAGGCGCAGACCTTGTTGATCGTGTCGGCGGGCGTCTCGATCGGCAGGCCGGCGCCGATCGCCGCCTGGCGGGCGGGCGCCTGCCCGGCGCCTGCCTGCAGCACCTGGCCCATGATCGCGTACTGCGGCTCGTGCGGCTCGACCCCGATCCGCTCGAGCGCCGCCCGGATCGCGATCGCGCCGAGCTGCGTCGCCTCGTACGCGGCTAGGCCGCCGCCGAGCCGCCCGAACGGCGTGCGCACCGCGCTGACGATGACCGACCGGGTCGTCATGCGGCCACGCTAGCGAAGGAACGAGTGGTCGCGCTCGAGGGCGAGCGCGAACGCGGTGACGAGCCGCACGGTCGCCTCGACGTCGTCCAGCGAGCAGAGCTCGCTCGGCGTGTGCAGGTAGCGGGTCGGGATCGACAGCAGCCCGGTCGGCACGCCCGCCCGTGCGTGGTGCACGTCGTCGGCGTCGGTGTTCGTCTGCGACGACGCCGCCTCGAAGGCGTGCGCGATCCCCTCCCGCTCCGCGACCTCGGCGAGCAGGTCGGTGACGTGCCTGTTCAGAATCGGGCCGCGCGCGATCATCGCGCCGGCGCCGAGCTCGATCCTCCCCGCCCGGCGGGGATCGCCGCCCGGGGTGTCGGTCGACGGCGTCACGTCGACGGCGAGCGCGACGTGCGGCTCGAGCCCGAACGCCCCCGCCCGCGCGCCGTGCGTCCCGATCTCCTCCTGCACCGCCGCGACCGCGACCACGTCGACGCGGGCGCCGCCGTCCTCGGCGACGCGGCGCGCCGCCTCGAGCGCGACGTAGGCGCCGAGGCGGTTGTCGAGCCCCTTCGAGAGCAGCCGGTTCCCCGGCAGCTCGACCGCCGGCTCCACCCAGGTGCCCGCGTCGCCGATCCGGACGAGCGCCTCCGCCTCCGCGCGGCTCGCCGCGCCGATGTCGATGTGCAGGTCGGCCAGCTCGAGCCGCGGCCGGTCCTTCAGCTGCTCGCGCTGCAGGCGCCGCCGGGCGATCGTCCCCGGCACCGGGCCGGACCGGGCCAGGAGCTCGATGCGGCTGCCCAGGAGCGGCTCCGGCGAGATGCCGCCGATCGTGACGAACGAGAGCAGGCCGTCGTCCTCGACGTTCGAGACGAGCACGCCGATCTCGTCGATGTGGCCGAGCACCGCGAACGTCGGCGCGCCGTCGCCGGCGCGCACGCGCGCGAACGAGTTGCCGAGCGTGTCGGAGGTCACCTCCGCGAACGCCGACGCCGCCTCGCGCCAGACGGCGGCGGCGGCCTCCTCGTGACCGGACGGGCCGGGCGCGTCGAGCAGCGCGGACAGGACTGGGGGGACGGCCACGGCTTGCGCATTCAAGCAGGAGGCCGCTACGCTCACGGCGATGAAGCTCTCGACCCGCACGACCTGGGCCTGGCGCCGCGAGCGGGGCGGGAGCCCTCGCGCGTAGCCGCGCGAACGACAGCCCGTCTCCGCTCGACCCGACGACCCGCAAGGGTCGTTTCGTTTCTCATGGACACGACCGCAACGCTCGACACCGACCTGCTGACGCCGCTCGCGGCCTACCTCCACCTGCGCGCGCACGGGCGGGCGGCGTTCCTGCTCGAGTCGGTCGAGCAGGGCCGGCTCGGCCGGCACTCGTTCGTCGGCTGCGGCGACCGGCTCGTCTCCTTCGGGGAGGCGGAGCGGGCCGCCGGACCGGTCGTCGGCTACCTCGGCTACGACCACGTGGCGGTGCTCGAGCCGACCGTGCCGCTGCCGGACGACGGGCCCGGGCTGCCGGAGAGCCGCTTCGTCGTCGCCGACGTGCTCGTGCGCTTCGACCACGCCGGCGGCCGCGCGGACGTGCTCGCGGGCGACGCCGGCGAGGTCGCCGCCCTGCTCGCGGGCCCGGTCCCGGAGCCGCCCCGGGCGGCGGCGACAGGCCGCGGCCGGGTGCGGCGGCTGCCGGACGCGGACGGTTACGTCCGCGGCGTGGAGGCGTGCCGCGACCACATCCGCCGCGGCGACGCCTTCCAGATCGTCCTCTCGCAGCGGGCCGAGCGGCGGACGGACGTCTCGCCGGTGGCCCTCTACCGCGAGCTGCGCCGCGTCAACCCGTCGCCGTACCTGTTCCTGCTCGAGCTGGACGGGGTCGCGCTCGTCGGCTCCTCGCCGGAGACGCTCGTCAAGCGGGATGGCGGCACGGCGTCGCTCAACCCGATCGCCGGCTCGACGAGCCCGGGCGCGGGCGACGCCGAGCGGCTGCTCGCCTCCGCCAAGGACCGGGCCGAGCACGTGATGCTCGTCGACCTCGGCCGCAACGACCTGTCGCGGGTCTGCCTGCCGGGCACGGTGAAGGTCGCGCGCTTCCTCGAGGCGGAGCGCTTCTCGCACATCACGCACCTCGTCTCCGAGGTGGTCGGGGAGCTCGCGCCGGGCGTGACCCCGTTCGAGCTGCTGCGCGCGACGTTCCCGGCCGGTACCGTCTCCGGGGCCCCGAAGGTGCGCGCGATGCAGATCATCTCGGAGCTCGAGGGCTACCGCCGCGGCCCCTACGCGGGCGCCGTCCTGTACGCCCTGCCCGGCGGCCCGCTCGACGCGTGCATCGCGATCCGCACCGTCGTCCTGCACGAGGGCGTCGCGCGCCTCCAGGCGGGCGCCGGAATCGTCGTCGAGAGCGACCCCCTCGCCGAGCACGAGGAGTGCCTGCGCAAGCTCGCGGCGCTCGAGACGGCGATCGACCTCGCGGAGGCGCGGGCATGAGGGTGCTGCTCGTCGACAACTACGACTCGTTCACCTACAACCTCGCGCACCTGTTCGCCGAGCTCGGCGCGGAGGTCGAGGTGCGCCGGAACGACGCGATCAGCGCCGACGAGGCGGAGGAGCTCGCACCCACGCATCTCGTCATCTCCCCCGGCCCCGGCCGGCCCGAGCACGCCGGTGTGACGCCGGAGGTGCTGCGCAGGCTCGGCCCGCGCGTGCCGACGCTCGGCGTGTGCCTCGGCCACCAGGCGCTCGTGCAGGTGCACGGCGGCGAGGTCGGGCAGGCGCGCGAGCTCGTGCACGGCAAGGCGACGATCGTCCGGCACGACGGCCGCGGCATCTTCCGCGGCCTGCCGGAGGACTTCCTCGCCGGCCGCTACCACTCGCTCGCCGCCACCTCGGTGCCGGCGGTGTTCGAGGTGTCGGCGCGCAGCCCGGACGGCGAGGTGATGGCGGTGCGCCACCGGGAGCTGCCGCTCGACGGCGTGCAGTTCCATCCCGAGTCGGTGCTGACCCCGCACGGCCGCGACATCGCGCGCAACTTCCTCGAGGGGGCGGCGCGATGATCCAGGAGGTGCTCGGCCGCCTGCTCGACGGGCACGACATGAGCCGCGACGAGGCGCGCACGGTGATGAACGAGATCATGAGCGGCGAGGCGACCCCCGCGCAGATCGGCGGCTTCCTGGTCGCGCTGCGGCTGAAGGGCGAGACGGCCGACGAGATCGCCGGCTGCGCCGAGGGGATGCGCGACCACGTGATCCCGGTGCGGCCGCGGGCGCGCGACCTGGTCGACACGGCGGGCACCGGCGGCGACGGCGGCAAGACGTTCAACATCTCGACCGCCGCCGCGCTCGTCGCCGCGGCCGCCGGCGCGCACGTGGCGAAGCACGGCAACCGCTCCGTCTCCTCGCAGACCGGCTCGGCCGACGTGCTCGAGGAGCTCGGCTTCGACCTCGACCTGCCGCCGGAGCGGATCGCGCAGTCGATCGACGAGCTCGGCTTCGGCTTCATGTTCGCGCCGACCCACCATCCGGCGATGCGCCACGCCGCGCCGGTGCGCCGCGAGCTTGCGGCGCGTACCGTCTTCAACGTGCTCGGGCCGCTGACGAACCCCGCCGGCGCGCGCGCCCAGGTGGTGGGCGTGTACTCGCCGACGCTCGTGCGCACGATCGGAAACGTGCTCGCGCGCCTCGGCGCGCACCGCGCGTTCGTCGTGCACGGCGCCTACGGGATCGACGAGCTGTCGCCCGCGGGCCCCAACCTCGTCTGCGAGGTGGTCGGCGGGTCGGTGAGCGAGCGGGAGATCGACCCGCTCGACCTCGGCATCCCGCGCTGCGCGCCGGAGGAGCTGCGCGGCGGCGGCGCCGCCGAGAACGCGGCCGCGATCCGCGACGTGTTCCGCGGCGGGAACGGCGGGCGCCGCTCGGCGATCCTGCTCAACGCCGCGGGCGCGATCGCGGCCGGCGGTCACGCCGAGGACCTGCGCGAGGGGCTCGAGCTCGCCCGCGAGGCGCTCGACTCCGGCGCCGCCGCCGAGCGGCTCGAGCGGCTTGCGGCGTTCACGCAGGAGGTGCCCGCGTGAGGTTCGCGGACGCGCTCGCGGCGCCCGGTTTCGGCGCGATCGCCGAGTTCAAGCGGCGCTCGCCGTCGGCCGGCGACCTGCGGCCTGACGGTGACGTCGCCGCCGTCGCCCGCGCGTACGAGCGGGCGGGCGCACGCGCGATGTCGGTGCTCGTCGACGAGCGGTTCGGCGGCTCGTGGGACGACCTGCGCGCGGCGCGCGCCGCGGCGGCGCTGCCGCTGCTCGCCAAGGGCTTCTTCTCGACGCGCGCGCACCTGGAGGCGGCGCGCGACGCCGGCGCCGACGCCGTCCTGCTGCTGCTGCGCGACCTCGACGACGGCGCCGTCGCGGAGCTCTCCGGGGCCGCCCGCGAGCTCGGGCTCGACACGCTCGTCGAGGCGCACGACGCGGCCGAGCTCGAGCGCGGCGTGGCGCTCGGGGCGCCGGTGCTGGGGGTGAACGCGCGCGACCTCTCCACCTTCGCCGTCGACAGGGCGGCGCAGCTCGCACTCGTCGCCCGCGCACCGCGTGACCGCGTCGTCGTCGCCGAGTCGGGGATCGAGACGCGCGCCCAGGCGGCGGCCGCCGAGCTCGCGGGCGCGAACGCGATCCTGGCCGGCTCGACGCTGATGCGCGCCGCCGACCCGGGCGCGAAGCTCGCCGAGCTGCTGCGTCGTCCGCTCGTCAAGGTGTGCGGGCTGACGCGGCAGGAGGACGTCGACGCGGCGGTGGAGGCGGGCGCCGACCTCGTCGGCTTCATCCTGGCGCGCGAGAGCCCGCGCCGCGCCGCGGCGCTGCTCGACGCGCCCGACACGGTGCTGCGCGTGGCGGTCTTCGTCGGCGAGACCGACGAGACGGACGCCGACCTCGTGCAGCGCTACGCACGCGAGAACGGCCACCGCGCGCGCGACGCCGAGCTGCTGCGCGGCGGGGAGCGCGTCGGCACGGTCGTCGACCTGCCGTGGGAGCGGGCCGACGAGACGCATCTCGCCCGCGCACGCTCGACGGAGGGGCGCGTGATGCTCGCCGGCGGCCTCGGCCCGGACAACGTGCGCGCGGCGATCGAGGCGGTGCGCCCGTGGGCGGTCGACTCCGCGCGCTCGACGGAGCGCGAGCCGGGCGTGAAGGACCACGACGCGCTGCGGCGCTGGGTGGCGGCGGCGCGATGAGCGTGACGCGCACGTTCGGCGCCTACGGCGGGCGCTACGTCCCCGAGACGCTCATCCCGGCGCTCGACGAGCTCGAGAGCGCCTGGGCGTCGCTGCGGGACGACGACTCGTTCCTCGCGGAGCTGCACGAGCTCGCGACCACCTACGCGGGCCGCCCGACGCCGCTGACGCGCGTCGAGCGCTTCGCGCCGGGGCAGCGCATGTACCTGAAGCGCGAGGATCTGCTGCACACCGGCGCGCACAAGCTGAACAACGCGCTCGGGCAGGCGGTGATCGCCCGCCGGCTCGGCAAGCGGCGCATCATCGCCGAGACGGGCGCCGGCCAGCACGGCGTCGCGACCGCGACCGTGTGCGCGCGCTTCGGGCTCGAGTGCGTCGTCTACATGGGCAGCGAGGACATCCGCCGCCAGGCGCCGAACGTCGAGCGGATGCGCCTGCTCGGCGCCGAGGTGCGCCCGGTCGAGTTCGGCACGCGCACGCTGAAGGAGGCGACGAGCGAGGCGATCCGCGACTGGATCGCGAACGTCGAGACGACCTACTATCTGATCGGCTCGTGCGTCGGCCCGGCGCCGTACCCGGAGATCGTCCGCGAGCTGCAGCGCGTGATCGGCCGTGAGGCGCGCGAGCAGCTGCACGCGGTCGAGGGGCGGCTGCCGGACGCGGTCGTGGCGTGCGTCGGCGGCGGCTCGAACGCGATCGGCATGTTCGCCGACTTCGTCCCCGACGAGGGCGTGCGCCTGCTCGGGGTCGAGGCGGCGGGGGCGGCGTCGCTCGGCGCCGGCCGGCCCGGGGTGCTGCACGGCGCGCGCTCGTCGCTGCTCGCCGACGAGGACGGCCAGATCATGGACGCGCATTCGATCTCCGCCGGCCTCGACTACCCGGGCGTCGGGCCGGAGCACGCGAGCCTGCGCGACAGCGGCCGCGCGCAGTACGTGCCGTGCACCGACGAGGAGGCGCTCGCCGCGTTCCACCGGCTCTGCGAGACGGAGGGGATCGTGCCGGCGCTCGAGTCGTCGCACGCGCTCGCGCGGGCGCTCGACTGCGGGGAGGAGCTCGTGCTCGTGTGCCTGTCGGGGCGCGGCGACAAGGATCTGGCCGAGGTTCTGAAGGTGGAGGGACGCGGTGGGTAAGACGCTCGTCGTCTACCTGATGGCGATGCCGGACACGCCGGAGCTCGCGCGGGCCGCGGTCGAAGCCGGCGCGGACGTGCTCGAGCTCGGGTTCCCGTTCTCGGACCCGCTGGCGGACGGCCCTGTGATCCGGCGCGCCGGCGAGCACGCGCTCGCCGCCGGGATGCGCACCGCCCGCTGCCTGGAGGTGCTCGCCGAGACCCGCGCGCTCGTCGACGTGCCGCTCCTGCCGATGACGTATGCGTCGATCTTCGAGGCGTACGGCTGGGAGCGACTCGAGCGCGACGCGCGCGAGGCGGGCGCGACGTCGTTCATCGTCCCCGACCTGCCGGCGGACGTCCACCCGGAGCTGCGGCGCGTGCAGCTCGTGGCGCCGACGTCGACCGACGAGCGGCTGGCGCTCGCCGCCCGCGCGACGGACGGCTGGCTCTACCTCGTCACGGTCACCGGGACGACCGGCGCTCGCAGGGAGCTCTCCCCCACGCTCGCGCCGCTCGTGCAGCGTGCGCGGCGGGCGACCGGGCTTCCTCTGTACGCCGGCTTCGGCATCTCGACGGCCGAGCATGCGCGCGCCGCCGCGGAGCTGGTCGACGGCGTCGTCGTCGGGTCGCGCGCCGTCGAGGCGGCCGAGCAGGGGCCGGAGGCGCTCGCCGAGCTGGTCGGCTCGCTGCGGGCCGGGCTCGACGCCGCCGCGCCGGTCGTGTGAGCGCTCGCGCGGTCGTCGTCGGCGCCGGCGTCGCCGGCTCGTCGATCGCGCGCGAGCTGGCGCGCCGCGGCTGGGAGGTCACGCTGGTCGAGCAGCACGGCCCGGGCACCGTGCGGGCCGCGTCGGGCGGCGACACGCGCATCCTGCGCGCCGCCCACGGCCCGCAGGAGTGGTACGCCGCGAGCGCCCTGCGCGCACTCGAGCTGTGGCTCGAGCTGCAGGAGGAGGCGGGGGCGCGGATCTTCGAGCCGGTCGGCGTCGCCTGGCTCGCGCAGCGCGAGGACGGCTTCGAGGCGGCGAGCCTGCCGGTGCTCGAGCGGCTCGGCGTCGAGCACGAGTGGCTGCGGCCGGACGACGCACGCGGGCTCTTCCCCTCGCTCTCCACCGGGGGTCTCGCGGCGGTGCTCTGGGAGCCCGGCGCAGGGGTGCTGCGGGCGCGGCGGGCGACGCAGCTCCTCGTCGAGGACGCCGTGCGCGAGGGAGTGACGGTCGACGCACGCCGCGCAGACCCCTCCGACCCGCCCGGCGGCGACGCCGTCATCTGGGCCTGCGGCGCCTGGCTGCCGAGGCTCTTCCCGTTCGTCGGCGTGCGGGTCGAGCGGCGCGACGTCTTCTTCTTCGGCGGCGGCGCCGCCTGGAACGGCGCGCCCGGCTGGGTCGACTACGACGCCGGCTTCTACGGGACGGGCGACGTCGCCGGCTTCGGCGTGAAGCTCTGCCCCGACCATCCCGCCGACCCGATCGATCCCGACACGCTCGACCGCATGCCGTCGGAGGCGCGGCGCCGGCTGGCGGGCGAGTACGCCGCAGCGCGCTTCCCCGACCTCGCCGGCGCGCCGCTTCTCGGCGGCCGCGTCTGCCAGTACGACCTCTCGACCGACACGCACTTCCTCGTCGACCGGCACCCGGAGCGGGACGCCTGGTGGCTTGTCGGCGCAGGCTCCGGCCACTCGTTCAAGCACGCCCCGGCGCTCGCGGAGTACGTCGCCGACTGCGTCGAGGGACGGCGGGCGCCCGAGGCGTTCCACCGCCTCGGCGAGCGGGCGGGCGACGCCGGCCTGCGGACGCTCCGGAGCTAGGCGCTACTCGTCCTCGCCGTGCGCCATGCGCAGAGCGGTCACGTCGAGTCGATCGACGTCGCGCCCGGCGCGCTCCTTCATTGCGATCAGGTCGGCGAAGGAGGCGACGAAGAGCGGAGTGCCTCGGAGCTCCTCGAGGTCGACGCGCTCGGCCCGCCGGTGGAGCTCCGCGTAGCTCAGCTCGCCGTCGACGGTCTCGACGTAGCACATGACGTCGAGCCGTCCGCACGTCGTGTGGAGCGCCCAGTTGCCGGTCGCGGCGATGAACTCCTGCTCGGCGAACGGGACGGGCAGCTCGTCGGTCGCGAACTCGTCGAGCTCGATCGGCCGGGCGTGGAGCTCGAGCAGCGCCGCCCACAGCCGTCGCATGTTCGCCTCGTCGGGGTCGGGGACGATGTCGACGTCCTTCGTCGTCCGCACGTGGCCGTGCAACGTCACGGCGAAGCCGCCGATCAGGATGAAGTCGGCGTCGTGCCTCGACAGCGTCCGGAGGAGCTCGAAGAACCGAAGGGGCGCAACGGCGCTCACTCGCCGTCTCGTCGCGACGCGAGGCGCGCGCCCAACTCGCTCAGCTCGACCGCCTCGCGCAGGCGCCCGGCAGGCGTGGTCCGCCGGAACT
The DNA here is from genome assembly GCA_035651295.1 of Gaiellaceae bacterium. Classification (GTDB taxonomy): domain Bacteria; phylum Actinomycetota; class Thermoleophilia; order Gaiellales; family Gaiellaceae; genus PALSA-600. Next base: position 22,206 of record DASRGA010000049.1, read on the forward strand.
CCGTCCGAAGCTCCGCCGCCGACTGATTCGGGCGCAGCTTCCGCGGGAGGCGTCCGTCGGCCTGGAGACGCCTGATCGCGCGCCCGGCGGGCCGCTGCCCTTCGCCGCGCTCGCGAAGCGCCTCGGTCTCGGCGACGACGAGCAGCAACGCCTCCGTGTCGACGAGCGTCCGCGCCGACCCGGGCCGCCGCAGCGTCGGCAGCGCGCCCGCGCCGATCCAGCGGTCCAGAGCCTGGACGCTGATCCCGAGCATGGCCGCGGCACGCCGCTTCGGAACGCCGGCAGGAAGGCCGAGCCGAACCTCACGAATGACCGGCCCGAGCCGCCGGCGGGTCTCCGGGTCGGTCGATGCTTCGCGGATCCGCCGGAGCTCGACGATGCGGGCGAGGCTCTGCTCGAGCGGCGCGGGCATGCGCGTACTCTACCCGACTTTGTTGGTGTTATGAAGACTTCTTTACCAACAACCGCGGCTCATCTGCTCTCGCTCCTCGCGGCCTCCTTCGAGGCTGCCTCGCGGTCTTCGAAGGCGAGCATGAGCTTGCGCAGAAGGGCGTTGAGGCGCTTCAGCTCGTCACGCGTGAGCGCGGAGGCGAAGAACGCCTCCTTGCGCGCCTGGATGTCGACCGTCGAGTCGTAGGCGTCCTTGCCCTCCGGCGTCAGCTCGACCAGCACGCCGCGGCGGTCGGACGGGTCGGGCGCGCGCCGCACGAGCCCGGCTTTCTCGAGATTGTCGAGCCGCGTGGTCATCGCGCCGCTCGAGAGCTCGAGCTTCGCAGCAAGGTCCCCGGGCGAGGAGCGGTGCCCCTCGCTGAGGCGGAGCTTCCCGAGCACCTGCCACTCCTGGTGGGTCAGCCCGCGCTCGGCGAGCGTCGACTCGAGCGCCCGCTTGATCCGGCGCGAGATTCCCGCGATCCGGTCGACGAGCCCCTCGACCTCGAGGTCGAGCGGCTCGACGTCGCGCGAGAGGCCCTCGAGCTCTCTCAGGAAGCGGTCGACGTGGTCCTCGCGCATGAACGGATGGTGACAGGGATTTTACTTGACGTCAAGATGTTTCCGACTGCTACTCTCTTGATATCAAGATTTTCGAGATCGAGCCTTAAGGGGGTAGAGAGATGAGGCTGTCCGACCCCGTCACGACCAAGATCCTGACCGACGCCCACATCGAGGCGCTGCGCGGCCGGCGGCTCCCGCGCCGGCGCAGGTCGGCGCGCTCGAACTAGAGCGCGCCGTCCTCCTCCGGCCAGAAGCCGTCGATCGTCTCGCCGTCGGCGCGCGGGTCGTCGATCCGCCTCGAGACGATGATCAGCTCGGCATCCTCCGGCTCCTCGTTCCACACGCCGCGCACCGTCTCCGGCGGCACGCGGACCGCCTGGTGCCGGCCGAGCTCGACGATCTCGTCGCCGAACTTGAACTGCAGCTTCCCGGAGATGACGAAGTAGATCTCCTCCAGCGTCCTGTGCCGGTGCCCGTACGAGCCCTTGCTCCCAGTGTGCTGTGGCATGCGCCGGTAGGTGAGCGCGACCTGCTCGGCGCCGATCGCGTAGGTGATCCCGCGCATCTCGCCGGGGTAGTCGCCCAGCCAGTCCTCGACGTCCTCGAGCTTGACGACCTGGTACTCCGCCATCGCCTGCCTCCTTCGGTCTCGAGCTTCGAAGCCTAAAGCCCGGCTCGTCGGGACGCCTCGCAGACGATTGGACGGCGTCCCGCCGATTCTGTGCTCAATTGTGCTACACTGTGCTCACTGGAAGGAGGCTGCTGGTGGGGAGAGGCAAGAGACGGCATATGTCCCTGCGGGTCGACGAGGCGGCGGCGGTCGATCTCGAACGGGCGGCCAGGCGGCGCGGCATCTCACGGAACGAGCTCGCCGAGCGCTACCTGATCGAGGGCGCCGCCCAGGACGAGTTTCCGCAGATCGGCTTCCGCGACGGCGCGCTCGGCCGGAGGGCAACCCTGCTCGGGACGGGCCTCGATGTCTGGCAGGTCCTCGAGACGGTGCGCAACCATGGAAACTCTGTCGAGGAAGCGGCCGAGTATCTCGACGTGCCGGCCGAGCGGGTCCGGACGGCCGTCCGCTACGCGGCGGCACACACAGACGAGATCGAGGAGATCGCCAGCCGCGAGATCGAAGCGGCAGTGCGAGCGGAGGAGCTCTGGCGCGCCGAGCAGGAGCTCCTCTCTTCGTGAAGCTCCTGCTCGACGAGCTCTACTCGAAACAGATCGCCGAGCAGCTCCGGGAGCGCGACCACGACGTCGTCTCGGTGAAGGAACGCGACGATCTCGAAGGCCTGCTCGACTATCAGCTCTTCCCGCTGATGCCGGCCGAGGAACGAGCGATCTTGACGGAGAACTGGGCCGACTACAACCGGCTGATCCAGCAGACGGCGTCCGAGGGAACGACCCACTACGGCGTCGTCTTCAGTTCCCGTCGGAAGCTTCCGCGCAGCCGCGAGACGATCGGCCTCTACGTCCGCGTTCTCGACGATTTCCTCAACCGCCACCAAGCCGTCGACGCCCTGCTCAACAGCTCGCGCTGGATCCCCGATCGGCCGATCTAAGCACCCAGAACTGGCCGTCCGTCCCGTCGGACATCTCGCGGCCGGCCCTGTCGTCCTTCTGCGTTCCACGCACGTTCGTCTGCGGCGCCCTCGGCCACGGCGAGGGCATGCGCCAAGATGAGCGGCCTGTCGCCGACGGAACGCAACCGGCTCGTCCTCGTGGCCTGCATCCTCGGCTCGGTCGTCGTCTTCGTCGACTCGAGCGTGGTCAACGTCGCCCTGCCCGCGATCCAGCGCGACCTCGGCGGCGGGCTCGCGCTGCAGCAGTGGATCGTCGACGCGTACCTGCTGACACTCGGCTCGCTGCTGCTCGTCGGCGGCTCGCTCGGCGACCTGTTCGGCGGGCGGCGGATGTTCCTCATCGGCATCCTCGCCTTCGGCGCGACGTCGCTGCTCTGCGCCGCCGCGCCGGACGGGACGGTGCTCATCCTCGCGCGCGGCCTGCAGGGGATCGCCGGCGCGGTGCTCACCCCGGCGGGGCTCGCGGTGATCGCGAGCACGTTCGACGGCGAGGAGCGCGGCGCCGCCGTCGGCACGTGGACCGCCTGGACCGGGATCGCGTTCGTGATCGGGCCGCTCGTCGGCGGCTGGATCGTCACGAACGCGTCCTGGCGCTGGGTCTTCGTGATCAACGTGCCGTTCGCGCTCGCAACCGCCGCGCTCGTCGTCTACGCCGTGCCGCAGCGCGAACGTCAGGGCGTGCGGCCGCGCGTCGACGCAGTCGGCGGCCTCCTCTGTGCGCTCGGCCTCGGCGGCCCCGTGTTCGCGCTGATCGAGGCGCCGCGCCGAGGGTTCTCCGACCCGCTCGTCGTCGCCGCGCTCGCCGGCGGCGCGGCCCTGCTCGCGGCGTTCGTCCGCTGGGAGCACGTCGCGCGCGAGCCGATGCTGCCGCTCGGCTTCTTCAAGCGGCGGAACTTCGCGTTCGCAAACGTCGAGACGCTCGCCGTCTACGCCGGCCTCTCGACGCTCACGTTCTTCCTCGTCCTCTTCCTGCAGCAGCTCGACGGCTACACCGCGCTGCGCAGCGGGCTCGCGCTGGTGCCGATCACGATCGTCATGTTCGTGCTCTCGCCGCGCGTCGGCCGGCTCTCGATGCGGTTCGGCCCCCGCCTCTTCATGGGCGTGGGGCCGCTCGTCGCGGGCGGCTCGCTGCTCGCGCTCGTGCGGCTCCGCCCCGGCTTCTCCTACTGGCTCGAGCTGCTGCCGCCGGTGCTCGGGTTCTCGGTCGGGCTGTCGATGATCGTCGCGCCGCTGACGGCGACCGTGCTCGCCGACGTGCACGAGAACGACGCAGGCATCGCAAGCGGCGTCAACAACGCGGTCGCGCGCGTCGCCGGGCTGCTCGGGATCGCGGTCGTCGGCGCCGCCGTCGCCGGCAGCTCGAACCGGCTCGACCAGTCCGGCTTCCGGCTCGCGATGACGATCACCGCGCTGCTCGTCGGCGCCGGCGGCGCGATCGGGCTCGCGGGGATCCGGAACCGCGCTACGGCAGGCGGCCCGCCGTCAGCCGGGCCGCCCCCAGCGACAGCAGTGCGAGCAGAGCCGCCGCGCCCACGAACCACGACGTGACCTCGCGCGTCACCGTGCGGTGCGCGATGCTCGCGCCGAGCGTCCGGTAGATCGAATCGACGCTCGACGCGCTCTTCGCCCGGAACGTGGTGCCGCCCGTGTCCTTGGCGATCGCCGCGAGGATCGCCGGGTCCGGCTTCACCGGAAAGCCGCGCGGGCCGAGCCCCTGGAAGCCGAACGAGCCGAACGCCCCCGCGGGGAGCACGCCGTGGTCGGTGCCGAGCGCCACCGTGTACACGCGGATCCCCGCCTGCTTCGCCTTGTCCGCGCCCTGCAGCGGCGACAGGGAGCCGCGGGTCTGGGCGCCGTCCGAGAGCAGCACGATCGCGCCCGGGATCTTCCCCTCCTTGTTGCGCGGCGCGTGCGGGCCGAGCGTGGCGAGCACTGTCTGCACCGCCATCCACAGGCCGTCGCCGATCGCCGTGCCCCCCTCCGGCTCGAGCAGGTCGATCCCCTCCTGCAGCGTGTTCCGGTCGGTCGTGGGCATGACGAGGATGTTCGGGTCGGACGAGAACGAGACGAGGCCGATCCGCACCTGCTTCGGCACCTTGGCCGCGAACACCGACATCGCGTGCGCCGCCGCGTCGAGGCGCGTCGGCTTGATGTCGGCGGCGCGCATCGACCCGGACACGTCGACCAGCAGCACGACGGTGGCGCGGTCGGAAGGCACCGACGTGTGAGCGCGCGGCCGCGCGAGCGCCGCCGACGCCGAAGCGAGGGCGAGCAGGAAGAGCGCGAGCGGCAGCCATCGCCGCCACGACCGGGGCGGCGAGGCGACCTGGGCGAGCAGCTCGAGGTTCGTGAACGCGACCGCGTAGCGCGCCCGGCGCCGCTCGAGCAGCAGCGCGGCCGCCAGCACGAGCGGCACGAGCAGCAGCGAGAGGAGCAGCCACGGCGTCGCGAACGTCACGGCAGGCACCCCACCCCGGTCTGGACGACGGCATGGTCGTCGATGTTGAGCGCGTCGGTGGCGCTCGCGGTCACGACGGCCTTGCCCTTCACGACGACGTAGCCGGCACGCACGTAGTTCGCCTCGGAGAGCGGCGGCGGATTCTTCGTGCGGAACGCGAGCGACTGCCAGGTGTCGGCGAGCTTCTCGCCGGCCGGGCAGCCGATCCGCCCGAAGCGGGTGGCGCCCGGCCCGACGACGGTGATGCGCGCGACGAGGTCGAGCGCCGGCCCCGGCGCGGTCACGCGCGCCGACACCGTCGAGCGGCCCCCGCCGCCGGCGACCGGGATGCAGCCGAGCCGGGGCTGGAACGCCTGCCGCTTCGCCGACGTCGAGACGGCGTGGAAGAGGGCGTAGCGGGTCGTGGTCACGCCGGGCTGCACGGGCGCGCCGATCCGCCCGGAGAACGACACGGTCACCTCGCGCGAGGTGGCGAGGGCGTCGAGCCCGCCGACGACGCTTCGCCCCTGCGGGCACGAGAGGAGGTAGCGGACGCTGCCGTGCGCCGGCACGACCACCCACGGGCCGGCGACCGGGATGCACCGCTGGATGCCGTTGCACTCGCCGGTCGCTCCGCCGGCCGGCGCGGCGACCGCGGCCAGCGCGGCGACGGCGGCCGCGGCGAGCACGACCCTCACGGCACCCTCCGGAACCAGAGCCCGCCGAGCAGCGCTCCGGCGAGCATGAACGCGAGGCCGCCCGCCGCCGCCGCGGCCGTCACCTCGACCGTCTTTCGGCGCGTGCCCACCCGTGAGCCGAGCGCCCGGTAGACCTGGCGCGGGTCGACGGCGGCCGGCGAGGAGTGGTAGCGCCCGCCGCTGCCGGAGGAGATCGCCTGAAGCACGGTCGGCTCGGCGGGCACCTGGATCCGCTCGCTGTAGCCGCCCTGCAGCTTCTGGGTGACGACGCCGCCGGGTGTGCCGACGAGGACGGTCGCAACCGGGATGCCGGCCCGGCGCGCCGCCTGCGCCGCCTGCTGCGGCGTCACGCGGCCGGCGGTCTGGCCGCCGTCGGAGAGCAGCACGACGACGGCGGGCGGGCGCTTCGACGAGCCCGGCGAGCCTTTCACCGACTGACCGACCTTCACCGCCCGGACGACCGCGTCGGCGAGCGCCGTGCCCTGCGGGCCGGTGCGCGCGGCGGCGATCGCCGCGCGCACGCGGGCGAGGTCGTGCGTCGGCGACGCGACGACCGCGCTGTGGTCGGAGAAGCTGACGACCGCCATCTGGTAGCCGTGCGGCAGGTCGCGGACGAACTCGTCGGCGAGCAGCTTCGCCCGGGCGAGCCGCGACGGCGGCGCGTCGCTCGCGGCCATCGAGCCGGAGACGTCGAGCACCACGACGAGCGTCGCCTCCTGCGTCGAGACCGTGAACGACGCCTTCGGGCGCGCGAAGCCGACGAGCAGGATCGCCACCCCGACGAGCAGAAGGGCCGTCGGCAGATGCCTCCGCCACGACGGCGGCCGCTCGACCATGTTCGGCTGCAGCGCGGGCGGCGCCCACGCCGCCGACCGGCGCGCGCGGGCACGGTCGAGCGCGCGGTAGGCGAACGCGGCGGCCGGCACCGCAAGCAGCAGCACGAGCAGGACCGGCGCCGCGAAGCTCATCTCCGCCGCCGCTCCGCGCGCAGGAACGCGGCGAGCGGCCGCAGCCAGTCGCCCTGCGTCGAGAGCGCCACGTGCCGGGCGCCCGCGCTGGCGAGCGTCCTCGCGAGCATGCGCCGCTCGCCGTCCGCCGCGGCCGCGAAGCGCTCGCGCAGCCGGCGGTCGGACGTGTCGACGCGCAGCTGACGGCCCGTCTCCGGGTCGACGAGGCGCAGCTCGCCGACGTCGGCGAGCTCCTGCTCGCGCGGGTCGCGCACCTCGACGGCGACCACCGAGTGGCGCGCGGCGAGCCGCAGCAGCGGCGCCCGCCAGTCGGCCGGGCCGCGGAAGTCGGAGACGATCGCGACGAGCGCCCGCTGGCTGATCACACGGTCGGCGAGCTCGAGCGCGCCGCCGAGCGTCGCGGCGCCCGCGGCCGGCAGGTCGCGCAGCAGCGTCAGCGCGTCGAGCAGGCCGCGGCGGCCCTGCCGCGGCGGCTCGACCGAGGCGGCCGCGCCGAACGAGATCGTGCCGAGGCGGTTCCCGCGCCGCGTGGCCGCGTAGCCGATCGCGATCGCCGCGCCCTCGGCGACGTCGGCCTTGCGCCGGTCGCCGGTGCCGAACGCCATCGACGCCGACGCGTCGATCACAAGCCACGTCACGAGCACCCGCTCGGCGAGCTCGACGCGCACGTGCGGGACGCCGGTGCGGGCGGTGACGTTCCACTCGATCCGGCGCACGTCGTCGCCGGGCTCGTACGGCCGCACCTGCCACAGCTCGCTGCCGATCCCCGCGAACGACGAGCGGTAGTCGCCGGCGAGCAGCCCGTCGACGCGCCGCGCGATCGAGAGCTCGAGCGCGCGCAGCGAGGCGGCCGAGAGTGGTCCCGGCCCGGGCCGCTCCGGCGTCCGTGCGGGGAGCAGCATCAGGCGACGCGGCGGCCCAGGTCGATCTGGGGCAGCGGCACGGCCGCCAGCACCTGGTCGAGCACGGTGTCGGGCGCGACCTCCTCGGCGAGCGCCCGGTAGCTCAGCACGAGCCGGTGGCGGAACGCGTCGCGGACGAGCGCCTCCACGTCGGCGGGCACGACGTAGTCGCGGCCGCGGATCAGCGCCAGCGCGCGCGCCGCGGCGACGAGGCTGATCGGTCCGCGCGGGCTCGCCCCGTAGGACACGTACTCGGCGACCTCCGCCAGCCCGTGCTCGACGGGCCGCCGGGTGGCGGTGGCGACCGAGACCGACCAGCTGATCAGCGCCGGGTCGACGTAGACGGCGGCGGCCTGCGCCTGCAGCTCCGTCAGCTCCTCGAGGGAGAGGACCTGCGCGAGCTCGGGCGGCGCCTCGAGCGACCGGGCGACCACGGTCAGCTCCTCGTCGTGCTCCGGGTAGTCGACGAGCACCTTGAGCATGAACCGGTCGACCTGCGCCTCGGGCAGCGGATAGGTGCCCTCCGACTCGATCGGGTTCTGGGTGGCGAGGACGAGGAACGGCTGCGGCACCGGGAACGTGTGGTGGCCGATCGTGACCTGGCGCTCCTGCATCACCTCGAGCAGCGCCGACTGCACCTTCGCCGGCGCACGGTTGATCTCGTCGGCGAGCAGGAAGTTGCAGAAGACGGGCCCGAGCTCCGTGTCGAAGTCGGTCTTGTCCGGCCGGTAGATGCGCGTGCCGACGAGGTCGGAGGGGACGAGGTCGGGCGTGAACTGCACCCGGTGGAAGGTGCCGCCGAGCACGGCCGCCGTCGTCTTGATCGTCAGCGTCTTCGCCAGGCCGGGGACGCCCTCGATCAGCACGTGGCCGCCGGCGAGCAGGCAGACGAGCACCCGCTCGAGCATCCCCTCCTGACCCGCGATCACCCGCCGGATCTCGAACAGCGCCTGCTCGAGCTTGCCTGCCTCAGGCTCCATGTCCCCCTCCTTGGGTCGCTCCTGCCCTACAGCATGCCTCTTCGACCTAAGAGATTCCGGTGGACGACCTCGATCGGTTCAGCGCGTCGCGCCACGCCGCGCGCAGCACGCCGACCTCGTCGGCCCCCCGCGCCGGCTCGTAGACGGCGCCGACGCGCACGCCGGCGTCGCGCCGCGCGGCGAGCGCGGCGGCGCCGAGCGCGGTCGTCTCGCGCTCCGCCGCCACCTCGACCGGGATCCCGAGCAGGTCGGCCTGCAGCTGCATCAGGAACCCGTTCGCGCTCGCGCCGCCGTCGGCGCGCAGCACGGTGGGCGGCTCGGGCAGCGCCTCGACGACGTCGCAGACCTGGTGGGCGATCGCCTCGAGCGCCGCGCGGACGAGGTGGGCGCGCGTCGTGCCGCGGGTGATCCCGGCGACGAGCCCGCGCGCGCCCGCATCCCACCACGGCGAGCCGAGCCCGGTCAGCGCCGGCACGAAGACGACGCCGCCCGTGTCGGGCACGCTCGCCGCGACCGCCTCGCTCTCGGCTGCGCTGGCGAGCAGGCCGAGCCCGTCGCGCAGCCACTGGATCGCCGCCCCGGCGACGAGCACCGCCCCCTCGAGCGCGTAGCCGTCCGCCGCCGCGGTGCGCAGCAGGCCGCGCGGCGGCGGGCTGCAGTCGCCGCCCGTGTGCACGAGCACGAAGCTGCCGGTGCCGTAGGTGGCCTTGCCCTCGCCGGCGTGGTGGCAGCCCTGGCCGTACAGCGCCGCCTGCTGGTCGCCGGCGATCCCTCGGATGCGCACCGGCCGGCCGCCGAGCTCGCCGTCGCCGAGATCTTCGTCGGAGGCGACGATCCGCGGCAGGACGGCCCGGTCGACGCCGAACAGCTCGAGCAGCCCGTCGTCCCAGTCGAGGCGCTCGAGCGAGCAGAGCATGGTGCGCGACGCGTTCGTCCGGTCGATCACGTGCTCGCGGCCGCCGGTCAGCTTCCAGACGAGCCACGAGTCGACGGTGCCGAAGCAGAGCCCGTCCTGGCCGCGTCCGCGCAGGAGCCACTCGAGCTTCGTCGCCGAGAAGTACGGGTCCGGGACGAGCCCGGTGATGCGCGTGATCGGCTCCGCGTCGAGCTCGGCGCAGCGGGCGGCGGTGCGGCGGTCCTGCCAGACGATCGCCGGCGCGACGGGCCGGCCGGTCGCCCGCTCCCAGACGATCGTCGTCTCGCGCTGGTTCGTGATCCCGACGACGCCGCCCTCGAAGCCGGCGTCCGCGGCGGCGCCGGCGACGCTCGCCCAGATCTCCTCCGGGTCGTGTTCGACCCAGCCGGGACGCGGGAAGCGCTGCGGCAGCTCGCGGTAGCCGCGCGCGCGCACGCGCAGGTCGTCGTCGAGAAGGAGGCAGGTGGTGCCGGTGGTGCCCTGGTCGATCGCGAGGATCACGCGGCGTGGGCGGCGACGAACGCGAGCGTACGCCGCCACGCGTCGTCGGAGGCCTCGGCGAACTGCTCCTGCTTGCGGTCGAAGAAGCTGTGCGGCGCGCCCTCGTAGACGACGAGCTCGTGCGCGACGCCGGCCTCCGTCAGCGCGCGCTCGAAGGCGGCGTTGTCGTCGGCGGTGATGCCCGGGTCGTCCCCGGCCTGCAGCGCGAGGATCGGGCAGGCGATGTCGCGGACGCGGGCGATCACGCTCGGCCCGCCCCGCTCCCTGGTCGGCGAGCCGTAGAAGCCGATCGCGCCGGCGAGCCCGTGGCCGGAGGCGGCGCCGACCCACGAGGCGCGGCCGCCGAAGCAGAAGCCGACCGAGAAGACGGAGGCCGCGCCGGCCTCGCGCAGCCGCTCGACAGCGGCGCGCGCGTCGGCCTGCACGCCGGCGTCGGTCGTCTGGTCGACGTGCGGCATGTACTCGAAGTCGTCGCCGCGCTTCCCGGGTCCCAGCGTGCGGCCGAAGTAGTCGAAGGCGATCGCCGCATGGCCGCGCTCGGCGAAGCGGAGGGCGAGCTCCTCGTAGAAGCGGTAGAGGCCGCGGACGTCCGGGTAGATGACGACGCCGGCCGCCGCCGGCCCGTCGGGCGTCGCGAGGAAGGCCGAGAAGCGGTTGCCGTCGGCGGCGGTCAGCACGAGGTCGTCGTGCGAGACGGCGGCGCCGGCGATCACCGGGATCGGCGGCGCCGAGTCGACGTCGAAGCACATGACGTGAGCCTAGTTGCGCGGGCGTATGCTCGCGCGCATGGCAGACACGCTCCGCACGCTCGAGACACCCGACGGGCGCACGCTGGCCTACGCGGTCTGGGGCGACCCGGACGGCTTCCCCGTCCTGGGCCTGCACGGCACCCCCGGCTGCCGGCTCGAACGCTGGCCGCACGAGGAGCTCTACGCCGAGCTCGGCGTCTGCTACGTCACGCACGACCGGGCCGGCTACGCGAGGTCCGACCGCCGCCGCGGCCGCAGCGTCGCCGACGAGGCCGACGACGTCCGCGCGATCGCCGACGAGCTCGGCTTCGAGCGCTTCGCCGTCACGGGCGCCTCGGGAGGCGGCCCGCATGCGCTCGCCTGCGCGGCGCTGCTGCCGGATCGCGTCACGCGCGCCGCCTGCGTCGTCGGCGTCGCGCCGTTGGGCCCGCCCGGCCTCGACGAGGCGGCGTGGCTCGCCGGGCAGGACCCGGAGAACGTGAAGGAGTTCGGCTGGGCGAAGGCGGGCGAGGAGGTTCTGACCGCGGAGCTCCAGAAGCTGCTGGCACAGCTTGCCGAGCGCGTCGAGGGCGACCCGTCGTCGATCCTCGCCGAGTTCGAGCTGAGCGACGCCGACCGCGCAGCGCTCCGCACGCCCGAGCGGATGCAGGTGATCCGCGAGTCCGTGCTCGAGCAGGCAGCAGGCGGCGTCGGCGGCTGGGTCGACGACGACCTCGCCGTCATGCGTCCGTGGGGATTCGACGTCGCCGCGATCACGGTGCCGGTTCTCGTGCGCTACGGCCTCACCGACGTGCTCGTGCCGCCCGCCCACGGCGAGTGGCTCGCGGCGAACGTCCCCGGCTGCGTCGTCACGGTCAACGGCGAGGCCGGCCACCTGGGCGGCAGGGACCAGGCCGACGAGATCGCCGAGAACCTCCGCTGGCTCCGTTCAGGCCAGTAGCTCGCGCGCCGCGCGGGCGGCGACCGCATCCTCGCGCGCGGCGACGACGCGCACCTCGAACGGCGCGAGGAACGCGAGCCGCGCGACCACGTCGCCGCGCACGCGCGACGAGTGCTCGCCGATGCCGCCGCTGAACGCGACGGCGTCGAGGCCGCCGAGCGCGACCGCGCAGGCGGCGGCGGCCTGCGCGACGCGATAGGCGAGCACCTCGAGCGCGAAGTCGCCGCGCGGGTCGCGCTCGAGCTCGCGCACGTCGCCCGAGAAGCCCGAGAGGGCGGTCAGCCCCGACTCCTCCTCGAGCACCCGTTCGAGCTCGTCGACGCCGAGCCGGCGGGCGACGTGCAGCACGCCGCCCGGGTCGACCGACCCGGAGCGCGTCGCCATCGGCACCCCCTCGAGCGGCGTGAAGCCCATCGACGTCTCCACCGAGCGGCCGTCCAGCACCGCGGTGACGGAGCAGCCGCCGCCGAGGTGGCAGACGACGAGCCGCGGCACGCGCACCCGCTCGGCGACCGACTGCACGGCGAGCCCGTGGAACCCGTAGCGGCGGAGACCGAGCCCGGCCGGCACCGCGTAGGTGGAGGCGACCGGCGGCAGCGTCGCGTGGAAGGCCGTGTCGAACACCGCGACGTGCGGCACGTCCGGCAGTGCGCGGCGCGCGTCCGCGAGCGCCCGCAGCGCCGGCGCGTTGTGCAGCGGCGCGAGCTCGACGAGCTGCTCGAGCTCGGCGAGCACCGCGTCGTCGATCACGACCGGCTCGCGGAAGCGCTCGCCGCCGTGGACGATCCGGTGCGCGACCGCGTCCGCGGCGACGTCGTACGACTCGACGGGGCGCGACTCGCCGCCGTCGACGAGCGACAGCTTGAGGCTCGTCGAGCCGGCGTTGACGACCAGGATCAGCCGGGCCACGTGAAGCCGGAGACGACCGGGTCGTCCTCCCCGTGCTCGCGTGTGTACGCCCGCGCGCGCAGGCGCGTGTCCTCGAGCTCCTGCCGCAGGTGCGCGGCCCTCGTCGCGAGGCCGGGCACGCGGTCGATCACGTCGATGACGAGGTGGAAGCGGTCGAGGTCGTTCAGCATCACCATGTCGAACGGCGTCGTCGTCGTCCCCTCCTCCTTGTAGCCGCGCACGTGCAGGTTCGCGTGGTTCGCGCGGCGGTAGGTGAGGCGGTGGATCAGCCACGGATAGCCGTGGTAGGCGAAGACGACCGGCCTGTCGGTGGTGAAGAGCGCGTCGAACTCGCCGTCCGGCAGGCCGTGCGGATGCTCGCTCTCGGGTTGCAGGCGCATCAGGTCGACGACGTTGACGACCCGCACCTTCAGGTCGGGCAGCCGCTCGCGCAGGATCGCGGCTGCGGCGACCGTCTCGAGGGTCGGGACGTCGCCGGCGCACGCCAGCACGACGTCCGGCTCGCCGCCCTCGTCGTTCGAGCAGAAGTCCCAGATGCCGATGCCGCGCGTGCAGTGCACGATCGCCTCGTCGATCGACAAGTAGTCGAGCGCCGGCTGCTTGCCGGCGACGATCACGTTCACGTAGTGGCGCGAGCGCAGGCAGTGGTCGGCGACGGAGAGCAGGCAGTTCGCGTCGGGCGGCAGGTACACGCGGATGATCTCCGCCTTCTTGTTGACGACATGGTCGATGAAGCCGGGATCCTGGTGCGAGAAGCCGTTGTGGTCCTGCCGCCACACGTGCGAGCTGAGCAGGTAGTTGAGCGACGCGATCGGGCGCCGCCACGGGATGTCCCGCGTCACCTTCAGCCACTTCGCGTGCTGGTTGAACATCGAGTCGACGATGTGGATGAACGCCTCGTAGCAGTTGAAGAGGCCGTGCCTGCCGGTGAGCAGGTAGCCCTCGAGCCAGCCCTCGCACTGGTGCTCCGAGAGCATCTCCATCACCCGGCCGGTCGGCGCGAGATGCTCGTCGACCGGCAGCACCGCGGCGTCCCACTGCTTGTCGGTCTGCTCCAGCACCGCCCCGAGCCGGTTCGAGGCGGTCTCGTCGGGGCCGAAGATGCGGAAGGTGCGGTCGTTGCGCGCGACGACGTCGCGGAGGAACGCCCCGAGCACGCGCGTCGCCTCGCTGAACGAGGCCGCCGGCCGCTCCACGGAGACGGCGTAGTCGCGGAAGTCCGGCAGGTCGAGGTCGCGCAGCAGCAGGCCGCCGTTCGCGTGCGGGTTCGCGCCCATGCGCCGGTCGCCCTCCGGAGCGAGCGCCCGCAGCTCCGGCACGAGCCGGCCGTGCTCGTCGAAGAGCTCGTCGGGCCGGTAGCTGCGCAGCCACTCCTCGAGCAGGCGGCGGTGCTCGTCGTTTCCGCGCGCCTGCGTCACCGGCACCTGGTGCGCGCGCCACGTGTCCTCGACCGGCTGCCCGTCGACCTCCTTCGGGCCCGTCCATCCCTTCGGCGTGCGCAGGATCAGCATCGGCCAGCGGGGCCGGCCGGTCTCCCCGCCCGAGCGTGCGGCCGACTGGATCTCGGCGATCCGGTCGAGGATCCGGTCGAGCGTCCCCGCCAGGTCGGCGTGCACCTGCGGCGGATCGCTTCCGGCGACCACGTACGGCTCCCACCCGTAGCCGCGCATCAGCGAGAGCAGCTCGTCCTCGGGGATGCGGGCGAGGACGGTCGGGTTCGCGATCTTGTAGCCGTTCAGGTGCAGGATCGGCAGCACCGCGCCGTCGGTGGCCGGGTCGAGGAACTTGTTCGAGTGCCAGCCGGTCGCGAGCGGCCCGGTCTCGGCCTCGCCGTCGCCGACCACGCAGGCGACGAGAAGGTCGGGGTTGTCGAAAGCGGCGCCGAAGGCGTGCGAGAGCGCGTAGCCGAGCTCGCCGCCCTCGTGGATCGAGCCGGGCGTCTCGGGCGCGACGTGGCTCGGGATGCCGCCCGGGTGCGAGAACTGGCGGAAGAGGCGGGCCATCCCCTCCTCGTCCTCGGAGATCGCGGGATACACCTCGCTGTAGGAGCCCTCGAGGTACGTGTTCGCGACGAGCCCGGGCCCGCCGTGCCCCGGGCCGGTGACGTAGACGACGCTCAGGTCGCGCGCCCTGATCACCCGGTTCAGATGGGCGTACAGCAGGTTCAGCCCGGGCGTCGTGCCCCAGTGGCCGAGCAGGCGCGGCTTCACGTGCTCGGGCCGGAGCGGCTCGCGCAGGAGCGGGTTGCCGAGCAGGTAGATCTGCCCGACGGACAGGTAGTTCGCCGCGCGCCAGTACGCGTCGAGCAGCTCGAGCTCGCGGTCGGCGCCGCTCACCAGGTCTTCGTGCTCGTTGCCCGCTCCACCCTCCGCAAACGTACCCGGGCGTCGACCGCGACGCAGCCGTCGGGGCCGGCCAGCACCGGGTTCAGGTCGAGCTCGGCGACCTCCGGATGGTCGACGGCGAGCCGCGACAGGCGGTGGAGCAGCGACGAGAGGGCGGCGCGATCGGCGGGCGGAGCGCCTCGCCAGCCGGCGATCAGCTTGCCGGCCTTGCCGCCGGCCAGCGCCAGCTCGACGTCCACGTCGGTCAGCGGCGCGAGCGCGAAGCGGGCGTCGCCGATCAGCTCGGCCATCGTCCCGCCCGGGCCGAACGCGACGAGCGGGCCGAACACCGGGTCCTGGACGACGCCGGCGAGCAGCTCGACCGAGCCCGTGAGATACGGCTGGACGAGCACCGGGCAGCCGATCCGCTCGGCGGCGGCGCGCACGTCGTCCTCCGCGCGGAGGTCGAGGGCGACGCCTCCCGACTCCGTCTTGTGGGCGCCCGCCGCCGCGGTCTTGACGACCGCCGGCAGGCCGAGCTCGACCGCCGCCGCGACCGCCTCGTCCGGGGTGAGGGCGACCCGCTCGCCCACGAGCGGCAGGCCGTAGGCGCCGAGCAGCCGGCGGGTGCGGTCGGAGTCGAGCCAGGTGTCGCTCGAGCGCTCGAGCGCCGTTTCGATCAGCTTGCGGGCGCCGCCTGCGTCGATCCCCTCGAGCTCGGGGACGACGCCGGCCGGGCGGCGCAGCCAGGCGGCGCGGCCGGCGGCGAGGCCGAGCGCGCGGGCGGCCGACTCGGGGTACGCGAAGCTGCCGCGCGGCGCCCCTTCGGCGCTCATGATCACGGGCACGACCGGCTTTTCGGCCGCCCGGGCGACGGCCTTGATCGCGGCGACGACGTCCTCGGTGTCGGCGACGATCGTGAGCACGAACATCGCGAGCACCGCGTCGACGCCCGGGTCGTCGAGGATGATCGGCAGGGCGCGGGCGTACGTCTCGCCGACGGCCGACCCGAGCAGGTCGACCGGGTTCGCGGTCGACGCCTCGCGCGGCAGGAACTCGGCGAGCTTCGCCCGCGTCTCGTCGGCGAGGTCGGGCAGCGCGAGCCCGCTCTGGTCGCACGCGTCCGCGGCGAGGATGCCCATGCCGCCCGCGTTCGTCACGACCGCGACGCGGTTGCCGAGCGGCAGCGGCTGCGACGAGAGCAGGACGGCGGTGTCGATCAGCTCCTCGAGCGTGTTCGCGCGCAGCACGCCGGTCTGCCGGAAGAGCGCCTCGACGGCGGCGTCCGAGCCGGCGAGCGCCGCCGTGTGCGAGCTGGCGGCGCGGGCGCCGCGCGAGCTGGTGCCGCTCCGCATGGCGAGGATCGGCTTCGAGCGCGCGACCCGCCGCGCGATGCGCGCGAACTTGCCGGGGTTGCCGAACGACTCGAGGTAGAGCAGCACGAGATCGGTGTCCGGGTCGTCCTCCCAGTACTCGAGCAGGTCGTTCGACGAGACGTCCGCCTTGTTGCCGATCGAGACGAACGCCGAGAGGCCGAGCCCGCGCTGCTCCGCCTGCTCGAGCAGGGCGATGCCGAGCGCGCCGCTCTGCGACGAGAAGGCGGCGCGGCCCGGCGGGAAGGCGCGGCCGGCGAAGGTGGCGTTGAGGCGCATGCTCGAGCTTGCGATGCCGAGGCAGTTCGGCCCGATCAGGCGCGCGCCGTGCGAGCGCACGAGGGCGAGCAGCTCGTCCTGGCGGCGCTGGCCCTCGCGGCCGACCTCGGCGAAGCCGGCCGAGATGACGCAGAGCGCGCGCACGCCTTTCCGCAGCGCCGCCTCCGCGGCGTCCAGCACGGCGGCCCCGGGCACGCAGATCACGGCGAGGTCGATCGCCGCCGGGACGTCCTCGATCGAGGAGTAGGCGGGCACGCCGCCCACCGGCTCGCCGCGCGCGTTGATCGGGTACGCGGCGCCCTTGAAGTCGCCGGTGAGGATGTTGCGGAAGAGCTCGCCGCCGATCGTGCCGCGCCGCGACGAGGCGCCGATCACGGCGACCGTCTCCGGCGTGAAGAACGGCCGTACCGACGCGGTGACGGCGACGTGGTCGCGTTCGTCCAGCCGCAGCCGGTACGCCTCGGTGGCGGCGAGCGTCAGGCGCACCTCGACCACACCCTCCTCGAGGCGGCGCGACACCCCGAACCCGGCGTCGGCGAACACGTTCAGCATGTGCGCGTTCTGCGGCAGCACCTGCGCGACGAACTCCTCGATGCCCGCCCCCGCCGCATGGAGGGCGAGCCGCTCGAGGAGACGGGTGCCGATGCCGCGCCCCTGCAGCTCGTCGGCGACCGCGAAGGCCACCTCGGCGCGGCGCGGGTCGCGCAGGCGGATGAAGGTGCCGAGCGCGACGACGTCGCCGCCGAGCTCGCCGACGAGCGACACGCTGTCCCGCCAGTCGGTGTGCAGGAACGGCTCGACGGTGCGGAGGTCGACGACGCCGGCGCCCTGGAAGCGCAGGTAGCGGCTCTCGGGCGACAGCCGGTCGAAGAAGGCGACGAGGGCGGCGCCGTCGGAGGGCGCAGTCGAACGGAGGCGGAGCGTCGACCCGTCACGCAGGACGACGTCCTCCGCCGTCGTCGTCGACGACGGGGT
Organism: Gaiellaceae bacterium; assembly: GCA_035651295.1. GTDB lineage: Bacteria > Actinomycetota > Thermoleophilia > Gaiellales > Gaiellaceae > PALSA-600. The sequence continues at coordinate 39,733 of DASRGA010000049.1, forward strand.
GATCGGAGGCGTCATGCAGGCATCGTCGCCTCGGAGGCCCGAGCCCGAATCAGGGGTTTTCCGCAGGTCGATCGGTCGCCGCCCCGATCACAGCGCGCCGCGGCGGCGCGAGAGTGACACCGTGGAAAGGAGAAGGACATGAGACCGATCATGCTGGCGACGGACGGCTCCCCCGCTTCGGCGGAGGCGACACGCGAGGCGCTCGAGCTCGCCCGCGCGCTCGGCGCGTCTCTGCTCGTCGTCTGCGTCGAGCACGTGACGGTGCCGTCCTACGGGTACTACGGCTACGCGGACGTCTACAGCGAGCTGCGCAAGTCCGAGCACGAGCATGCCGAGCAGCTGCTCGAGGAGGTGGCCGCGAAGGCCGCCGAGGCGGGTGTCGGCTGCACGACGCTCGCGCTCGAAGGGCCCGTCGTCGAGGAGATCTGCCGGGCGGCGCGCGACCGCGGCGCCGCGATGATCGTGATGGGCGCGCACGGCTGGGGGCCGATCCGCCGCTTCGTCTTCGGGAGCGTCTCGACCGGCGTGCTGCACGAGGCGCCCTGCCCGGTTTTGATCGCCCGCCCCACCGACCCGGGGAAGACCACCTGGGTCGACGAGCACGCGGCCGCCGCTTCCGCCTAGGGGAGCCGGGGAGGTAGACCGCGCGACAGCCGCCCCGCCTACCCGGCGGGGCGGCGTTCGTCGTAGCGCGGCAGGCCGTCGTCCGGGATCGGCTCCCACGGCGCGGCGTACGCGACGTACTGGCGGTAGCCGGGCCGGATGCCCGGGTCGCCGTCGACCGTGCCGAGCCGGACGCTGAGCCGCCCCTCCTCGGCCGGGTGGCTGCTCCAGAGGGCGCCGCCGCAGCGCGAGCAGAAGCACTTGCGGTACCCGTCGGGAGGCGTCCAGCACTCGACGAGCTCGGCGCCCGCGACGATGCGCAGCGAACCCGGCACGACCGACGCGGACACGGAGGCGGCGGTGCCGCTGCGCCGCTGGCAGCGCATGCAGTGGCAGTAGCCCGCGGAGACGAACGGCTCGGTCACCTCGTAGCGCACGCCGCCGCAGAGGCACCCGCCGCGGATCGGAAGGATCGGCTCGCTCACGCTACGAGCCTACCCGCCCTGCGCCGAAAGCTATGCTGCCGCGCCTGGGGGGAACGCGTACACGCTGTGGCCGACTACGAATACGAACTGCGCCGTGGCGACGAGGTCGTCGCCACCGGCCGCATCCAGCTCGAGGAGCGCCCGTCCCCCGGTGACGTGCTGAAGCTCGGGTCGAGACAGGTGCGCGTCGACGACGTCGTCGGCCGGCGCCTGATCCTCGCGCAGAGCTGAGACGTCAGTGCAGGTCGGCGGGGATCTCGATCCCCGCGACGTCGATCCCGAGCGACTTCGCAAGCCGGACGCCGTGCTCCAGGTCCTCCTTGAGCATGCGGATGTCCGTGTCGCGCATCAGCGCGCCGATGAACTCCCGCGCCTTCGGCCGCCACAGCGCGTGCTGCGCGAACAGCGGCAGCATCCGGTTCGCTGCCTCGATCAGCTTCGACTGCACGCGGCGTCCCGCGCCTTCGAGCAGCACGCGCTCGTAGGCCATCCCGGCGCCGTGGTGGATGCCGTCGTCGATCGCAAGCCGGTTGCAGAGGTCCTCGAGCACCGTGCCGCGGGAGGAGCGCGCGATCATCCGGAAGCGCGGGATGATCAGCCGCTCGTAGAACACCTGCATCAGGAAGACCTTTTCCTCGAGGGTGTCGGCGTCGAGCGTCATGTGCGCAAGCCGGTCCAGGTATGGATCGCGCTCGGCCATGCCGCCGGCTTCCTCGATCAGCTTCAGCCACGCCTCGGTGTGGCGCGACTCGTCCTGCACCATCGTCGTGTAGTAGAGCTTCGCGTCCTTGTCGGGTGCGATCGCGAAGAGCTGCGTCGCCATCTCCACGGCAAGCTCGTCGGCCTGAAGCTGCTGCGTGACGACCGACCGCCACAAGTCGCGGCGGCGCGCGAGCTTCTGGGGAGAGCCGCTGTACTCGGGGATCGGCGGCAAGTCGCCCCACGGGAGGTCGCGCACCTGCCACTCCGCGCGCTTCGCGAGCTCGTAGTAGCGGTAGACGCCTTTGAGATCGCGCTGGGTGTCCAGCCCGAGATCCTCTTCGACGCGTGCTTCGGCCTCCATCGGACGGAAGCCTAACTTCGCTGCGGTTGCGTGGTGACGAGCAGCGGGTTCCCCGCAGGATCCTCGAGCTCGACGCCGTCCCCGCCTCGGCGGGCGCCCGGAAGCGCCTCGGCGTCGTCGAGCACGCTCGCGTCGGGCACGACGAAGGTCGCGCGCGTAAGGCGGGCCCGGTCGCTCGGCGCGAAGGCCGCGCCTCGGCTCTGCCAGGTATTTGCGCCGACGTGATGGTGGTAGCCGCCGGCCGAGAGGAACGCGGCCTGCTCGCGAAACGCAGCGACGAGGTCGAGTCCGAGCGTGTCGCGGTAGAACCCGACCGCGTCGTCGACATCCGAGACGCAGAAATGCACGTGGCCCATCACGGTGCCCGTCGCGAGTCCGTCGAACGCCGCCGGCGCGCCATCGATCGATGCGAGCAGGTCGCCCGTGTCGAGCGGCAGTGTCGTCATGCGCTCCG
>DASRGA010000050.1:0-96772 GCA_035651295.1 Gaiellaceae bacterium
ATCGCCTACACCTACCAGTGGTACCGGTGCGATCAGCTCGGCGGGCACTGCAGCTCGATCCACGGCGCCACCAGCGGCACCTACCGCGAGGTGCCGAAGGACGCCGGCCACGCGCTCGCTCTCACCGTGCGCGCCGAGGACGGCGCCGGCGCCGCCACCGCCTACGCGCCGCTCGCGGGCGTCGTCGCCGCCGCGACGGCCGCGAGCGCGCCCGCCGCGCAGCCCGCCCTGACCGGCGATGCGATCGTCGGACAGCCGCTGACCGTGGCGGCGCCGTCCTACACGACGCCGCTCACCGGCACGCCGGGCTACGCGTGGGCGCGCTGCAACGGCAACGGCCGCGCGTGCCGCCTGATCGCCGGCGCCGACGCGAGCGCCTACACCCCCGTCGCCGACGACGCCGGACACGTCCTGATCGCAACGGTGACGGTCGCGCGGCACACGGTGCTGAGTACGGCGAGCGCGGTGGTGCGCGCGCAGCCCGGCCCGGCGCCGGTCGCCCGGCCGACCGTCACGGGGCTCCTGCGCCTCGGCGGCAAGCTGACGGCGTCGCCCGGGACGTGGACCGGCAGCGGCACCATCACCTACGCCTACCAGTGGTACCGCTGCGACCAGAGCGCGTCGCACTGCAGCTTCATCCGCGGCGCGACCAGGGGGACGTACACCGAGGTCGCCGCCGACGTCGGCCGCACGATCGGGCTCACGGTCCGCGCGACCGACCGGACCGGGACGACGGCCGCCTACGCGGCGGTCGCGGGCACGGTGGCGGCGGCGGGCGGCCTCGCCGCGACCGCGCAGCCGGTCCTGACGGGCACCGCAACGGTCGGCAAGGCGCTCACCGTCCGGCAGGGCGGCTGGACGAGCACGCCGGCCTCCGTCGCCTACACGTGGCTGCGCTGCAACGCCAACGGGCGGGTCTGCGCCGCGATCCCCGGGGCGACGGCGCCCTCGTACACGCTCACCGCCGACGACGCGGGGCACACCCTCGTCGCCGGCGTCACCGCCACCGCCGGCACGAGCAGCATCCTCGTGCTGGCGGTGGCGAGCGCCGTCGTCGGGTCGTAGCCCCCCTCGGCTACGACCTCGAACCGAGCGTCGCGTGCAGCGTCAGCGTGGAGCCGCTCCGGCGCACGGTGAGCGTCACCTTGTCGCCCGGCCTGTGCGCGGCGATGATCGCCCGCAGCTGCATGGGACTGGCGACCGGCGAGCCGTTCACCGCCGTGATCACGTCGCCGACCTTGAGCCCGGCGTCCGAGGCGGCGCTGCCGGCCTCGACCGACTCGACCCGCGCACCGTTCGCGGCGTTGCCGGGGCTGATGCCGAGCAGCGCGTGCTGCGCCCGCCCGCTCGCGATCAGCTCGTCGGCGATCGTGCGGACGGTGTTGACCGGGATCGCGAAGCCGACGCCCTCGTTGCCGCCGCTGTCGCTCTGGATCTGGGAGGTGACGCCGATCACCCGGCCGGCGAGGTTCAGGAGCGGCCCGCCGGAGTTGCCGTGGTTGATCGCCGCGTCCGTCTGGATCGCGCCCTCGATCGGCGTCTCGTCCGGCGCGGAGATCTCGCGGTTGGTCGCGCTGACGATCCCGCTCGTGACCGTGCCGTCCAGGCCGAACGGGTTGCCGATCGCGACCACCGTGTCGCCGATCTGCGCCGAGCTCGAGTCGCCGAGCTGCAGCGGCACGAGCTTCGACGCCGGCGCGTCGACGTGCACGACCGCGAGGTCGGTGGAGACGTCCGTGCCGACGATCGTGCCCTTGTAGCTCGACCCGTCGTCGAACTTCACGGTCACCGAGCTCGCGCCGTCGACGACGTGCTGGTTCGTGACGATGTCGCCCTTCGTGTCGTACACCCACCCGCTCCCCTCGGCCGTCGAGCTGCCCTGGCCGAACGGGGACTGCTGGCCGGCTCCGCTCGTCGAGTCGATCTCGACGACGCTCCGCAACGAGGCGCGCGCGACCTGTCCGATCGTCAGCGTCGTCGACGAGACATTGGAGACGGTCGGCGAGGTGGACGAGCCCGCGCTCGTCCCGGCGGCGGTGTGCGAGGAGCCGCCGCCGTGCGTCAGCGCGACGGCGCCGGCGCCGGCGCCGCCGCCGGCGACCGCCGCGGCGGCGACGAGCGCGGCGACTCTGTTTCGGTTCCCGGCCATGGTCTTCGTGTGCTCCTTCGTCTCGGTGTCGAACGTGTTCACGCCGCCAGCATTCCCCGAACCTCTGTGCGCAGCCTCAGCCTGACCTAAGAACGGCCTCTGAAGGCAGAGTTCGGCGATGCGCCGTCTGCCGCCCTCCCTCCGTCTTCGCGACTTCCGCCTCCTCTGGATCGGGATCCTCTGCTCGGGCCTCGCCGCCCAGATGGCGGCGGTCGCCGTGGGCTGGCAGGTCTACTCGATCCACCGGAGCGCGTTCGACCTCGGCCTGATCGGGCTCGCCGAGTTCGTCCCGCTGCCGCTGCTCGCGCTGCCGGCGGGGCAGCTCGCAGACCGGCTGCCGCGCACGCGGATCTACGCCGTCTCGATCGCCGGCGAGGCTGCGGTCGCCGCGCTGCTGCTCGTCGTGACCCGGCACGGGGCGCACGCGCTGTGGGCGTTCGTCGCGCTCGCGTTCCTCACCGGCGCGACGCTGGCGCTCGGCTCGCCGGCGGCGCGCGCGCTGACGCCCGAGCTCGTGCCGGACGACCTGCTCGCCGGTGCGATCGCCCTGCGCTCGGTGGCGTCCGAGATCGCGACGATCGCCGGGCCGGCGCTCGGCGGCGCGCTCTACGCCGCAAAGCCCGAGGCGGTCTACGCCGTCGCCGTCGCGCTCTTCGCGATCGCGATGCTCGGCGTGCTCTTCCTCTCGCGGCGCCCGCCGCTGCCGGCGGCCGAGGCCCCGGGGATCGAGAGCCTCCTCGGCGGGATCCGGCTGATCCGCGACACGCCCGTGCTGCTCGGCGCGATCACGCTCGACCTGTTCGCCGTGCTCTTCGGCGGCGCCGTCGCGCTGCTGCCGCTGTACGCGCGCTCGATCCTCCACACCGGCCCGCTCGGGCTCGGCGTCCTGCGCAGCATGCCGGCGGTCGGCGCGCTCCTCGGCGCGCTCCTCCTCGCCCGGCGGCCGATCGGCGGGCGCGCGGGCGCGAAGCTCCTCTGGGTGGTCGGCAGCTTCGGCGCGTGCATGGTCGTGTTCGGCCTCTCGCGGACGATCTGGCTCTCCGGCGCCGCGCTCGCCGTCAGCGGGTTCGCGGACATGTTCTCGATGAACATCCGCCAGTCGACGGTCGCGCTCGCGACGCCGAACGCGCTGCTCGGCCGCGTCAACTCCGTCGAGATGGTGTTCATCAGCGCGTCGAACGAGCTCGGCGCGTTCGAGTCGGGCGCGGCCGCGGCGCTGCTCGGCGCGGCCCCGGCGGTGGTGGCGGGCGGCGCGATCACGATCGCGCTCGCGCTCGTCTGGCCGCGCGTCTTCCCCGCTCTCGCGCGGATCGACCGGCTGGAGGAGCTCCGCCCGGCGCTCCCCCCGACCGGGTGATGCATATTTTTCATGCATCTGTATAGTTCGCGGCCTGATGGCGACCGCGGCGATCCTCGGCACGGCCGGCTACACCGGCCAGGAGACGCTCGACCGGCTGCTCGCGCACCCGGCGCTCGAGCTCGTCGCGCTCGGCTCCGACTCGCTCGCCGGGCAGCCGCCCTCGAGCCTCGACCCGCGCCTGAACGGCTCGCTGCCTCGGTTCGTCTCGAACGCCGAGGCGGCCGCGTCGGGCGCGGACGTCCTCTTTCTCTGCCTCGAGAACGCGCAGGCGGCGGCGTTCGTACCGCCGGCCGACACCGTCGTCGTCGACCTCTCGGGCGTGCACCGCCTCGCCGACGCCGACCAGGCGCTCGCCTGGTACGGCCTCGCGCCGGGCGCGTGGAGCTACGGGCTGCCCGAGCTGTACCCGGCCGGCGGGCGGCTGATCGCGAACCCGGGCTGCTACGCGACCGCCGCGCTGCTCGCGCTCGGGCCGCTCGCCGGCTCGATCGACGCGGCGTTCGTGGACGGCAAGTCGGGCGTGTCGGGCGCCGGCAAGTCGCTGAAGCCGAGCTCGCATGCCGGCTTCGTGCTCGAGAACGTCTCGCCCTACGCGCTCGGCGGCCACCGGCACGCGCCCGAGATCGCCCAGCAGCTGGGGCAGGCGGTCGCCTTCGTCCCGCACCTCCTGCCCGTGCGGCGCGGCCTGATCGCCACCTGCTTCGTGCAGACGGCCGCCGACGTCCGGGCGCTGCTCGAAGCGGCGTACGCCTCGAGCCCGGTCGTGCGCGTGCTGCCGGAGGGCGTCGCGCCCGAGCTCGCCCGCGTGCAGGGGACGGACCGCGCCGAGCTCGGCGTCTCGATCGACCGGGCGACCGGCACGGCGATCGTCGTCTGCGCGCTCGACAACCTCGGCAAGGGGGCGGCCGGCCAGGCGGTGCAGAACGCGAACCTCGCGCTCGGCCTCGACGAGACCGCCGGCCTGCGCCTGCACGGGGTGCTCGTATGAGCGTGACCGCGGCGAGGGGGTTCGAGGCGGCGGGCGTGGCGGCGGGGATCCGCTACACGCGCAAGGACGTCGCCGTCGTGCACTCGACGCTGCCCGCCGTCGGCGGCGCGATGTTCACGCGCAACAAGGTGCAGGCCGCGTGCGTGCAGCTCGACCGCGCGCATCTCGCCGCCGCGGAGCCGCAGGCGGTCGTGATCAACTCCGGCGTCGCGAACGCCGCGACCGGCGAGCAGGGCCACGCGAACGCCGTCGCGACCGCCGCGCACGCGGCCGCGGCGCTCCGGCTCGAGCCGGAGCAGGTGCTCGTCCTCTCGACCGGGGTGATCGGCGTGCAGCTGCCGCTCGACCGCCTGCTCGGCGGCGTCGACGCGGCGGTCGCCGCGCTCGCCGCAGACGGCGGCGCGGACGCGGCCGAGGCGATCATGACGACCGACACGCGGCCGAAGCAGGTCGCGGTCGCCGGCGACGGGTTCACGGTCGGCGGCATGGCGAAGGGGAGCGGGATGATCCATCCCGACCTGGCGACGATGCTCGCCGTCCTCACGACCGACTACCCGCTCGCGCCCGGCGAGGCGACCGGCTTCCTGCGCCCGGCGGTGGACGCGACCTTCAACGCGATCAGCGTCGACGGCGACTGCTCGACGAACGACGCGGTGCTGCTGCTCGCGAACGGCGCGAGCGGGATCGAGCGCACGGCCGCGGCCGACCAGGCGTTCGCGGCCGTGCTGCTCGAGGCCTGCTCGGAGCTCTCGCGGCAGATCGTCGCCGACGGCGAGGGCGTGACCGTGCTGGCGGAGATCACCGTCGGCGGCGCCGCGGACGGTGCGCAGGCGAAGGCGATCGCGCGGCGGATCGCGACCTCGCCGCTCGTCAAGACGGCGCTCTTCGGGCACGACGCGAACTGGGGCCGCGTGCTGATGGCCGCCGGCAGCGCCCCGTTCAACGGCGGCTACGCGGACGTCGACGACCGGCGCGCGACGCTCGCCTACAACGGCACCGTCGTCTACGAGCGCGGCGCCCCCACCGGTCTCGAGCCGGACGTCTCGGGGCCGAGCTGCACGATCGTCCTCGACCTCGGGCTCGGCGACGGCAGCGCGAGCTACCTCACCTCCGACCTGTCGGTCGACTACGTCCGCATCAACGGGGACTACCGCTCGTGACGCGCCTCGTCGTGAAGGTGGGCGGAGCGGTCGCCGGCGAGTCGGCCGACCGGATCCTCGGGCTGCGCGAGGAGGGCCACGAGGTGGTCGTCGTGCACGGCGCGGGGCCGCAGATCACCGACGAGATGAAGCGGCGCGGCATCCCGGTCGAGTTCGTGAACGGCCGCCGCCGCACCTCGCGGGCGGCGCTCGACGTCGTCAGGGAGTCGCTCGTCGCCGTGAACGCCGGCCTGTGCGCGGCGCTCGGCGACGCGGCGGCGCCCGTGATCGGCGACGAGTCGGGTCTCTTCGCGGTGCCGGTGCCGCCGCTCGGCTGGGTCGGCGACCCGCTCCCCTGCCGGCCGAAGCCGATCCTCGACGCCCTCGCGGCCGGGCTCGTGCCGGTCGTCGCGCCGCTCGCGGTCGGCCCGCTGAACGTGAACGCCGACGACGCCGCGGCGGCGCTCGCCCTCGGGCTCGGCGCGCGGCAGCTCGTCTTCCTCACCGACGTGCCCGGCCTCTACCTCGACGACGTGGTCGTCGACGCGATCCGCGCCCACGAGGCGAACCGGCTGCTCGACGAGGGCGCGTTCGAGGGCGGCATCGTCCCGAAGCTGCGCGCCGCCGCGATCGCAGCCGCGAGCGGGATCACGGCGCACATCGGCGCCACGGCGGTGGTCGCATGACCGAGTCGGTGCTCGCTCGGCACAAGCTGCTTCCGACGTACGCCAGGCTCGGGGTCACGTTCGTGGACGGCGACGGCGCGTGGCTCGTGGACGACGCCGGCAACCGGTACCTCGACCTGTTCGCGGGCATCGCGGTGGTCGGGCTCGGCCACCGCCACCCGGCGCCGCTCGCCGCCGCGCACGCGCAGCTCGACCGGCTCTGGCACGTGTCGAACCTCTACTTCACCGAGCCGATGCAGGAGCTCGCGCAGAAGCTGTCCGACCGCTTCGGCGGCGCGAGCGCGTTCTTCTGCAACTCCGGAGCGGAGTCGGTCGAGGCGGCGCTCAAGTGGGCGCGGAAGGCGACCGGCCGCACGCAGGTGGTCGCGCTCGAGGGCTCGTTCCACGGCCGCACCTTCGGCGCGCTCTCCGTCACCGGCCAGCCGGCGAAGCGCGCGGCGTTCGAGCCGCTCGTCCCCGGCGCGGTGTTCGCGACGCCCGGCACGCTCGCCGCGCACGTGAACGGCGAGACCGCCGCGATCCTGCTCGAGCCGGTGCAGGGCGAGGGCGGCGTGCACCCGCTCGCCCCGGACGTGCTCGCGGAGGCGCGCGAGCTGGCCGACCGGCACGGCGCGCTGCTCGTACTCGACGAGGTGCAGACGGGCGTCGGCCGCACCGGCTCGTTCTTCGCCTGGCAGCGCCTCGGCACGAAGCCCGACGCGGTCACGCTGGCGAAGGGGCTCGCGAACGGGCTGCCGATCGGCGCGCTGCTCGTCGCCGACGACGCGCCTGCCGCCTTCGAGCCCGGCGACCACGCCTCCACCTTCGGCGGCAACCCGGTCGCGAGCGCGGCGGCGTGCGCGGTCGTCGACACGGTCAGCGACGAGCTGCTCGCGCACGTGCGGTCGGTCTCGCAGCTGCTCGAGGCAGGGCTCGCCCGCTTCGGCGAGGTGCGCGGGCTCGGCCTGCTGCTCGCGGTCGAGCTCGACCGCCCGGCCGGGCCCGTCGTCGAGGCCGCGCTCGCGCACGGGCTCGTGATCGGCAGCGCCGGCCCGACCACGCTGCGGCTGACGCCGCCGCTGACGCTGACCGAGGACGAGGCCGCGCTCGGGCTGGAACGGCTCGCGGAGGCGCTTCCGTGACGACGAAGTTCGAGCGGCAGGGCATGATCCTGCGCCTCGTGCAGCAGCACCCGCTTTCGACGCAGGCCGAGGTGGCGCAGGCGCTGCGCGAGCAGGGCATCGACGCCGTCCAGGCGACGGTGTCCCGCGACCTGACGCAGCTCGGCCTCGTCAAGGTGCGCAACCAGGACGGCCGCCTCGTCTACGCCCTGCCGGGCTCGGCCGACCTGCGCCGCCTCGACGAGCTGTCGAGCGCGCTCCGCCGCTGGGCCGGCGGCTTCACCCCCGCCGGCAACCTGCTCGTGATCCAGACGCCGCGCGGCTTCGCGGCGGCGCTGGCCGACGTGATCGACGCCGCCGACCTGCCGGAGATCGCCGGCACGATCGCCGGCGACAACACCGTCTTCGTCGCCGCGTGCGACGGCCACACGGGCGCCGACCTGGCGGAGGAGCTCCGCGGGAGGATGGGATGACGATCGACGAAGCGACGAGGGGCGTGATCCTCGGCTCGCTGCCCGTGGGGGAGCGTGTCGGGATCGCGTTCTCCGGCGGCCTCGACACGAGCTGCGCGCTCGCGTGGATGCGCGAGAACGGCGCCGTCCCGTACGCGTTCACGGCCGACCTCGGCCAGGAGGACGAAGACGTCGACGCGCTCCCCGACAAGGCGCGCGGCTACGGCGCCGAGGACGCGGTCGTCGTCGACTGCAAGGAGCAGCTCGCGCGCGAGGGGCTGACGGCGCTGCAGTGCGGCGCGTTCCACATCCAGACGGCGGGCCGCCGCTACTTCAACACGACGCCGCTCGGGCGCGCCGTCACGGGCACGATGCTCGTGAAGGCGATGGCGGCGCTCGGCGTCGACATCTGGGGCGACGGGTCGACCTACAAGGGCAACGACATCGAGCGCTTCTTCCGCTACGGCCTGCTCGTCAACGAGAACCTGCGCATCTACAAGCCGTGGCTCGACCGCGCGTTCGTCGAGGAGCTCGGCGGCCGCAAGGAGATGAGCGAGTGGCTCGGCGCACGCGATCTGCCGCAGCCGCACGGCTGGTCGACCGAGAAGGCGTACTCGACCGACGCGAACATGCTCGGCGCCACGCACGAGGCGAAGGACCTCGAGCTGCTCGAGACGTCGATGAAGATCGTCGAGCCGATCATGGGCGTCGCCCCCTGGGACGCCGACGCGGCGATCGAGCCCGAGGTGGTGACGATCGCCTACGACGCCGGCCTCCCCGTCGCGCTGAACGGCGTCGAGCTCGCCGACCCGGTCGAGCTGATCCGCACCGCGAACACGATCGGCGGCCGCCACGGCCTCGGCATGTCCGACCAGATCGAGAACCGCGTGATCGAGGCGAAGAGCCGCGGCGTCTACGAGGCGCCCGGGATGGCGCTGCTGCACATCGGCTACGAGCGGCTGCTCTCGGCGATCCACAACGAGGCGACGCTCGAGCGTTACGCCGACGAGGGGCGGCGGCTCGGCAGGCTGCTCTACGAGGGCCGCTGGTTCGATGTGCAGGCGCTGATGCTGCGCGACGCGCTGCAGCGCTGGGTGGCCGCGCCGGTGAGCGGCGAGGTGGAGCTCGAGCTGCGCCGCGGCGACGACTGGACGATCCTCGACACCCGCGGCGACGGCCTGTCGTACGGGCCGGAGCGGCTCTCGATGGAGCGGAGCGACACGGCGTTCGAGGCCGCCGACCGCATCGGGCAGCTGCACGTGAAGCTGAACGACATCGCCGACGCGCGCGCGATGCTCGCGAAGCTCGGGTGGTCGATCTGAGCCCGCTCTGGTCCGGCAGGGTCGAGGAGGAGCTCGCGCCGGAGGTCGCCTCGTTCCTGAAGGCGGAGGATGCCGAGCTGCTTCCGTACGACCTCGAGGGGACGCGGCTCCACGCCGTGCGGCTCCACACGGCGGGGCTCCTCGACGACGACGAGCTCGCGCAGGCGCTCGCGCGACTCGACGAGATCACCGCGGACGACCTGGAGCCCGGCGACGAGGACGTGCACAGCGCGATCGAGCGGCTGCTCGGCCCGGTCGGGCGCAAGATCCACGCGGGACGCTCGCGCAACGACCAGGTCGCGACCGCGCACCGGCTCTATGTCCAGGACGCCTGCCGGGAAGCCGTCGAGGCGCTCGCCGCGTTCGCGCGCACGCTGCTCGAGCGCGCCGAGGCCGAGGCGGCGACGCCGATGCCGGCGTACACCCATCTGCAGCGCGCGATCCCCGTCACGGTCGGCCACCATCTGCTCGCCTGGGTGGAGATGCTCGAGCGCGACCGCACGCGCTTCGCGTTCGCACAGCGGCAGGCGGAGCCGTCGCCGCTCGGGGCCGGCGCGGTCGCCGGCTCGACGCTGCCGCTGCCGGCGCCGGAGAACGCGCTGCGCAACTCGATCGACGCGGTGGCCGACCGCGACTTCGTGCTCGACTACCTGTACGCGTGCACGGCGCTCTTCGTGCACCTCTCGCGGGTCGCCGAGGAGCTCGTGCTGTGGGCGACGACCGAGTTCGCGTTCGTGCGCCTGCCGGACAACGCGGCGACGGGCTCGTCGATGATGCCGCAGAAGCTGAACCCGGACGTCGCCGAGCTCGTGCGCGGCAAGGCCGGCACCGCGATCGGCCGCCTGGCCGGCCTGCTCGCCACGGTGAAAGGCCTGCCGCTCGCCTACAACTCGGATCTCGCCGAGGACAAGCAGGCGACCTTCCGCGCGCGGCGCGACACGCGCCTCGCGCTCGCCGCGCTGACGACGCTCGTCGACGGCCTGGAGCTCGACCGCGACCGGCTCGCCGCCGCGGCGGCCGATCCGCTGCTGCGGGCGACGGACGCCGCCGAGGCGCTCGTCGCCGACGGCGTTCCGTTCCGGGACGCGCACGAGCAGGTCGCGGCGGAGGTCCGCGCCGGCACGTTCGAGCCGCCCGAGCCGCGCGAGCGGCTCGGCGACGTCGCCGCCGCCGTGCGCGCGGCGAAGGAGCGGTGGGCGTGACCGTCGTCGCCCAGTCGCTCGCGGGGCGCGACTTCCTGCGCGCCGCCGACCTCTCGCCGGCGGAAGCCGAGGCGATCCTCGACCGGGCGGTCGAGCTCCGGGCCGAGCCGCGGCAGCCGCTGCTCGCCGGCCTCAGCCTCGGCCTCTACTTCTCGAAGCACTCGACGCGCACGCGCATCTCGTTCACGGCGGGGATGACCCAGCTCGGCGGCAGCGCGATGGCGCTGACCCCGGAGGAGCTGCAGATCTCGCGCGGCGAGTCGCTGCCCGACACGGCGCGGGCGCTCTCCCGCTACCTCGACGCGCTCGCCGTGCGCACGCACGAGCACAGCGAGGTGGAGGCGTGGGCCGAGTGGGCGACGATCCCGGTGATCAACGCGCTGACCGCGGACGAGCACCCGTGCCAGGCGCTCGCGGACGCGCTGACGATCCGCGACCGGGTCGGGGCGCTCGACGGCGTCAGGGTCGCGTGGGTGGGCGACGGCTCGAACGTGCTCACCTCGCTGGCCGAGCTCGGCCGGCTGCTCGGCTACGAGGTCGTCGCCGCGTCGCCCGCCGGCTACGAGTCGCCGAGCGCCTCCGTGACGACGGTGCGCGACCCGCGCGAGGCGGTGCGCGGCGCCGACGTCGTCGTCACCGACACCTGGGTGAGCATGGGCCAGGAGCGCGAGCGCCAGCAGCGGCTCGCCGACCTCGGCCCGTACCGGCTCGATGCGGCGCTGCTCGCCCACGCGAACGCCGGCGCGTTCGTGATGCACTGCCTGCCAGCCCATCCCGGCGAGGAGGTCACCGAGGACGTGCTCTACGGGCCGCGCTCGGCGATCTGGGACGAGGCCGAGAACCGCCTGCACGTGCAGAAGGCGCTGCTCTGCCTGCTGCTCGGCGTCTGACGGCCGCGGCCGGGGATCAGCGCGCCGCGCGGCGCGCGCGGTAGGCGCGCGTCTTGCGGCGGTTGCCGCAGAGCTGCATCGAGCACCAGGTCGCCGAGCGGTTCGGCGAGTAGTCGTAGAACGCCCAGTGGCAGTTGCGGCACGCCTTCAGCCGGCGGAAGCTGCCGTCGAGGAGCGCGGTCAGCGCGACCGCGAGCACCTCGTCGAGCGCGTCGCCGCCGCGGAGCAGCGGGCGCCCGTCGGGGCCGAGCCCGACCGTCAGCCGCGCGGCGGCGGCGTCCACGACGGCGAGCGCCTCCGGACCCGGCGGGAAGCCGTTGTTCGCCAGCACGAGCGCCCGCAGCGCCGGCCGCAGCTCGCGCGCCTCCGCTTCGCGGGCGACGCCGTTCTCCGCCAGCCACCGGTCGAGCCAGTCGTCGCCGTTCTCGTGGTTCTCCGTGTTCAGGAAGAGCTGCACCCGCCGGAGCGGCTCGGGCGCTGCCTTCGGCAGGTCGTAGCGCGGCGACATCGACACCGGTAGACTAGCTGTACCGGTGTCGCAGATCGTCCGTCGGCTCGCCTATCCGCTGCGCCTGGCCGGGCTCCGGCTCGCGCACGGCGGCACCCGCCTCGGGCTCGTCACGGTCGGGATCGTCGCGGGCGCCGCGGTGATCGCCGCCGTGCTCGCCGGGCGGCTCGTGATGCAGGACCGCTCGCTCGCCGAGGCGATGGCGCACATCGCGCCCGGCGACCGCGAGGTCGCCGTCACGTGGGGCGGCGCAACCGACCGGTTCCGGCCGCTCGACCGCTTCATCGAGCCGCGTCTCCGGTCGCTCACCGGCACGCCGCCCGCCGCCGCGATGCTCTTCCGCGAGTCGTCGATCCAGGGGCGGCTCGTGAACGTGCGCGCCGCGGACGACCTCGACCGCTACGTCCGCCTCCTCTCCGGACGGCTGCCGGCGGTCTGCCGCCCGAGCCGCTGCGAGGTGCTGCGGCTCGCCGGCAAGGGACCGATCCCGTCGACGCCGTACCTCAACCTGATCGAGGTCGGGCGCGCCGTGCTGAAGCCGGGCACGCCGTTTGCGCCGTTCGTCCTCCCCGCGCCGCACACACAGCAGATTGCGCAGGCGGTGCAGTACCACGCGCCGCAGCCGTCGCCGATCGTGATCGCGAACGGCGTCGCCGGGCTCTCGCGCACCAAGGAGCTGGAGACCTTCTACCGAGCCTACGGCTGGTTCGTGCCCGTGGCCCCGGGGGACGTGCACCCCTGGGCGCTCGGCGCGTTCGCGGCGAAGGTGCAGCGGCTGACCGCGGAGGCGGAGGCGAGCACGGACGAGTTCGACGTGACCTCGCCGGCCGACACGCTCGCGCAGGCGGCGGCGTCGTCGCACGCCGCCGCCAGCCGGCTGCTCTTGCTCGGCGGCGAGAGCGGTGTGCTGCTGCTCGCGTTCACGGTGCTGACGGCGGCGGCGCTGCGGCGCGACGTCGGCGACGCGCGCAGGCGGCTGCAATGGCACGGCGCACGCGGCTTCCAGGTCGAGCTGCACACGCTCGCGGAGTCGCTCGCGCTGGGCCTCGCGGGCACGGCCGCAGGGTTCGCCGCAGGCGGGGCGGCGGCGGCGGTCGTCGCGGGCGCCGCCGGCTCGCCGGCGGCGGAGGTCGTGCGCCACGCGCTGCTCTCGGGGCGCGGGCTCGCGACCGCGGCGATCGTGGCGGCGGCCGCCGGCCTCCTCCTCTACGGCGCCGTCCGCGCGCCCGCCGTGCAGCTCGGCCGGCTGGCGGTGACACCGCTCGACGCGGCGGCGCTCGGCGCGGTCGCGGTCGTCCTCGTCGGCTGGGCGCGCGGCTCCGTCGACGCGCCGGCGCTCGCGTCGTCGAGCGGGACGAGCGCGTTCCTGCTGCTCGTCCCGGGCCTTGTCGTGTTCGCGGCGATGGTCGCGGCGGCGCGCCTCCTCACCCCGGTGCTGCGAGCGCTCGGCACGGGCGCCCGCCGCGGCCCGGTCGCGCTGCGCCTCGCCGCGGCGTCGCTCGGCCGCAACCCGGGCCACGCGGCGATCGCGTCGACGTTCCTCGTCGCGAGCCTCGGCCTCGCCCTCTTCACCGTCGCGTACCGGTCGACGCTGACGAAGGGGCAGGTCGACGAGGCGCGCTTCGCGGTCCCCGCCTCGTACGTGCTCGCCGAGGACCTGACCCAGCTCGTCCCGGTGCTGCACGGCGCGGCCCACCTGCCCGCCTCGCCGACCCGCGTCATCCGCCTCTCGGGCAGCGTCCCGGGCGGCGCGACCTTCGGCTTCCTCGCGCTCCCCGCCCGGGCGCTCCCGTCGGTGCAGGGGTGGCGGCCGGACTTCTCGCGCAGCCCGCGCGCGCAGCTCGCCGCGGCGCTCTCGGCCTCGCCGGCGCGCCTGCGCACGCTGGCGCTGCCGCCGGGACGGCGGTTCTCGCTGACCGCGTCCGTGAACGGCGACGACATCGCGGTTCGCGCCTTCTTCCGCTCGTCGCTCGGCGACGTGATCGCCGTCCCGCTCGGCCACACCGACGGGACGCGCACGGTCGAGCTGCACGGACGCATCCCGTTCGTGCACGCGACGCTCGAGCGCCTGGTTCTCGACTACCTCAACAACGGCCGCATCACCGCGAACGCCGGCACGGGGATCCAGCCGAGCGCCCGCGGCGTCGCCCGCCTCGGCACGCCGAAGGTCAACGGCCGGCCGGTCCGCGCTGCGTTCGCCGGCTGGGTCGGCACGGGCGGCGTCGGCGGCTCGCCCGCGAAGCTCGGCTACCTGCTGACGCCCGACCGGACGGGCGTCTTCCGGCCGCGACAGCCGACCGACGGCGTCGCGCTGCCGGTGCTCGCCACGTCCGCCGTCGCGGCCGCCGCCGGCGCGGGCGGGATCGTCCCGCTCGTCGTCGAGGGCGAGCCGGTCGCGGGGCGCATCGTGGGGCGCATCTCGCGCTTCCCGTCGATCGACGGCGACGCCGTCGTCGCCGACCTGACGCAGGCCTCGACGCGCCTGGAGACGAGCTCGCCCGGGCTCGGCGTCACGAACGAGCTGTGGCTCGACTCGGCGGCGCCGCCCGACGCGCCGGCGCTGACCGTCACCTCGCAGGCGAAGACGCTGCACGACCTGCGGGCCGATCCGCTCGCGCGCGGCGCGCTGCTGACGCTCGCCGCCACGGCGATCGTCGCGCTGCTGCTCGCGCTCGTCGGCCTGCTGCTCACCGTCGTCGGCGACGTGCGCGACGACCGGGGCGAGCTGTTCGACCTGGAGGCGCAGGGCGCGTCGCCCGCGACGATCCGCGCCCACCTTCGCCTGCGGGCGCTCCTCGTGGCCGCGTTCGGCGTGCTCGGAGGTGCGGCGCTCGGCGCGATCCTGTCGGCGCTCGTGCTCGCGCTCGTGTCGGTGACGGCCACCGCGGCGAGACCCGAGCCGCCGCTTCGCCTGTCGCTCGACCTGCCGCTCGTCGGCCTCGCGGCGCTCGCCTACGCGGTCGCGGCCGTCGCGCTCGTCGGTGCGGCCACCACGCTCCGCGGCCGTGCGCCGTCGAGGACGGCCGAGGTGACGGCGTGACGCTCGCGATCGAGCTGCGCGACGTGTTCCGCGTGCACTCGACGCCGGAGGGCGACGCGGCGGCGCTGCAGGGCCTCTCGCTGCGCGTCGACGACGGCGAGGTCGTCACCGTGCTCGGCCCGAGCGGCTCCGGGAAGTCGACGCTGCTCCGCGTGCTCGCCGGGCTCGAGCGGCCGTCGGCCGGGATCGTCCGCGTGCACGGCGAGGACGTGGGCAAGCTGCCCGCCCGCCGGCTGGCCCGCTACCGCGCGACGATGCTCGGCTACGCCGACCAGCACTACGCGCGTGCGCTCGCGCCCGAGCTGCGCGTGCGCGAGCTCGTCGGGCTGCAGCTCGGCCTGCGCGGCGCCCCGGCCGCCGAACGCCGCCGGAGGTCGGCGGAGCTGCTCGAGCGGGTCGGCCTGGGCGGCTACGGCGACCGGCATCCGACGGAGCTGTCGGGCGGCGAGCAGCAGCGCGTCGCACTCTGCGCCGCGCTCGCGCACGGGCCGAGGGTGCTGCTCGCCGACGAGCCGACCGGCGAGCTCGACGGCGCCACCGCGCTCGAGGTGTACGACATGCTCGCCGAGCTCGTGCGGGCGGAGCGCTGCACGACGGTGATCGTGAGCCACGACCCGGAGTCGACGCGCATCGCCGACCGGATCGTCCGCATCCGCGACGGGCGGGTGGCGGAGGAGTGGACGCGCGAGGAGACGTCCGGCGAGTCGATCGTGGTCGGCCGCGGCGGCTGGCTGCGGCTGCCCGAGGAGCTGCTGCTGCGGGCGGGCATCGGCGCGCGCGCGACAGCCCGCTTCGCGGACGGCGCGGTCGTGGTCGAGCCCCGCGGGGAGCGCGCCCGGGAGGCGGCGGCGGCGGACGTCGAGCAGACGACGGCCGCGGGCGGCGTCGTCGCGGCGGCGCGAGGGCTCGCCCGGCGCTACGGGCGCACGACCGTCTTCGACGGCGTCGGCCTCGAGCTGCGCGGCGGCCGCCTCTACGCGCTCACCGGCCCCTCCGGCTCCGGCAAGACGACGCTCCTGCACCTGCTCGCCGGCCTCGAGCTGCCGGACGCCGGCGAGGTGACGGTCGACGGCGTCGGCCTCACCGCCCTCGACCGGGCCGCGCGAGCGGAGCTGCGGCGCCGCGCGATCGCGTACGTCGGCCAGCAGGCGGGGCTCGTGCCGCACCTCTCCGCGCTCGAGAACGTCGAGCTCGGCCTGCAGCTGCGCGGCCGCGGCGGCGCGCAGGGAGCCGCCTTCTCGGCGCTCGAGTCGGTCGGGCTCGGGGAGCGCGCCACGCAGCACGTCTCGCGGCTCTCCCAGGGCGAGCGCGCCCGGGTGGCGATCGCGCGCGCCCTGGCGGCGGAGCCGCTCCTCCTGCTCGCCGACGAGCCCACGTCGCGCCTCGACGGCGCGAACGCGATCGCGGTCGCCGTCCTGCTCGCGCGGCTCGCCCGCGAGCTCGGCGCGGCCGTCGTGTGCGCCACGCACGACCCGCTCGTGATCGAGCAGGCCGACGAGGAGATACCGCTTTCGCGCCTCCCTCGTCCGGGGGACGCCGCTGCCGACTGACGGGCCGATGCTTGATGTGCGGTGGCATCGGTCGAGTCGCGTCAATCGACGATCTTCTCGCGGCTGCGTGGGCTGCTCGAGGTCACGCGGCTCGTGCGGGGCGGCGAAGAGCTGCCCGCGCTGCTGAACGCGATCGCGCGCACCGTCTCCGACTCGCTCGGCTACCGCACCGTCGTCATCAACCTGTACCGCCGGGAGTGGAACGACCTGATCGTCAGCACGGTGCACGGCTGCGACGAGGCGCGGGAGCTGCTGCTCGGACAGGTGCGCGAGATCGCCGACTGGGAGCCGCTCCTCGACCAGCGCTTCCTGCAGCGCGGCGCCTACGTCATCCGCGCCGGCGACTTCGACTGGACGAACTACGCCGACTCGACGTTCACGCCCGACATCACGATCAGCGACGACCCGAACGCGTGGCATCCCGACGACGCCCTGTTCGCGCCGATGCGGGCCGCCGACGGCTCGCTGCTCGGCATCCTCTCCGTCGACGAGCCGCTCTCGGGCAGGCGCCCGTCGGGCGACGAGATCGACGTGCTCGTCGCCGTCTCGGAGCACGCCGCGCTTGCGGTGCAGTCGGCGCAGGAGCACGCGCGGGCGAAGGCGAACCGCGACGCGCTCGAGCAGCTGCTGCACGTCTCGTCGAAGCTCAACGAGAGCGTCGACGCGCAGACGCTGCTCGACCAGGTCTGCAGCGCGATCGCGGAGACGCTCGGCTTCCAGAAGGTGGCCGTCCAGCTGCTCGCCGACGACGGCCGCCACCGCACCGCGGCCGCCGTCGGGTTCGGCGTGGACGAGAACATCGGCGCGCCGCTGACCGCCGACGAGCTCGAGCGGCTGCTCGAGCCGCGCTTCGACGTCGCCGGCTGCTACCTGATCCCGCACGCCGTGGCGACCGCCATCCTGCCCGACCGCCCGCCCGGCTACCGCTCACAGCACAACGGCCGGGGGCCGCACGGCTGGAACAACCACTGGCTCTTCGTGCCGCTGCAGGGCCGGCGCGGCAACCGCATCGGCTACATCTGGGCCGACGACCCGGTCGACCGCCTCCTGCCGGAGGAGGAGCGCCTGCAGATCCTGCGCGCGTTCGCAAACCAGGCGACGACGGTGCTCGAGCAGACCGCCCAGGTCGAGCAGATCCAGAACGCGGCCGCCTACCACCGGGCGCTGATCGACGCGTCGCCGGCGGCGATCGTCGACTTCGACCTCGACGGCCGCGTGCGCTCGTGGAACGCGGGCGCGACGCAGATCTTCGGCTTCGGCGCCGACGAGGTGATCGGCCGCGTCAGCCCGATCGTCCCGCCGGAGGAGCTCGACTTCTTCCTCACCAACCTGCGCCATATCGCCGAGGGCGAGCACATGCGCGACCTCGACCTCCGCCGCCTGCACAAGGACGGAACGCTGATCGACGTCAACGTCGCGGCCGCCCCGATCCGGAACGCGCAGGGCGACGTGTACGGCGTGATCGCGACGATGACCGACGTGACGGAGCGCAAGCGCTCGGAACGGGCGCTCGCGGCGAGCGAGGGACGCAAGGACGCGATCCTCCGCGCGGCGCTCGACGTCGTCGTGATCGTCGACCACGAAGGGCTGATCAGCGAGGTGAACCCGGCCGCGGAAGAGGTGTTCGGCTGGGCGCGCGCGGACGTGCTCGGCGCCGACTTCCTCACGACGGCGATCGCGCCGGAGCATCGCGAGGCGCTCGCCCCCGTGCTCTCGTCCGGCTCGGGGCCGCTGCTCGGCACGCGGGTCGAGGTGCAGGCGGTCCGCTCCGACCACCGCACCTTCTCGGCCGAGCTGACGATCACGCGCGTCGACGTGCCCGGGCCGGTGCTGCTCGCGGTCTCGCTGCGCGACGTCAGCAAGCGCCGGGAAAGCGCCGAGCGCCTGCAGGAGGCCGAGCGTCGCTACGCCTCGCTCGTCGAGCAGCTGCCGGTCGCGACCTACGTCAACTCGACCGGCTTCCCCGTCGAGACGCGCTACATCAGCCCGCAGATCGAGACGATGCTCGGCTACCCGTCCTCGAGCTGGCTGCAGCCCGGCTTCTTCGACAGCGTCCTCCATCCCGACGACCGGCAGGCGGTCCAGGACGAGGTGCGCAAACGGCACGAGCGGGACGAGGACTTCCGGATGGAGTACCGGCTGGTCGCCGCCGACGGCCGCACCGTGTGGGTGCTCGACCACGCCATGTCCGTGCGCGACGACGAGTACCGGCCGCTGTTCGTGCAGGGGTACCTGCAGGACGTGACGCACCGCCACGCCGCGCCGGCGGAGACGCCGGTCAGGCTGCGGTCGGTCGGCTAGCGCGGTCACGCCAGGTCGACCAGCCGCCCTCGAACGAGCGCACCGCGCCGCCTCCGACCTCCAGCATGCGATCGGCGATGCGGTCGAGGAAGTAGCGGTCGTGCGAGACGAAGACGGCGGTGCCGTCGAAGCGCTCGAGCGCCGCCTCCAGCATCTCGACCGATTCGATGTCCAGATGGTTGGTGGGCTCGTCGAGCAGCAGGCAGTTCGCGCCGCCGAGCATCAGGAGCAGGAGCTGCAGGCGCGTCCACTCCCCACCCGAGAGCGTCGAGATCGGCCGCCGCACCTGCTCGTAGGCGAACAGAAACGCGAGCAGACGTGACACGGCGTCGCCTTCGGACAGCGGAGCGGCGCGGCGCACGACCTCGAGCGGCGTCGCCGACGGGTCGCCGGGACGCCTGTCCTGCGCGAGCAGGCCGAAGCGGATCGACGGCCCCGCCTTCCGCACGCCGTGCGTCGGCTCGAGCTCGCCGGCGAGCACGCGCAGCAGCACCGACTTGCCGGCGCCGTTCTCGCCGACGACGCCGACGCGCTCGCCGCGCAGCACGGTCAGGTCGACGCCCTCGAGGATCGCCTCGCCGCCGAGCTCCACCCCGACGCCGTCGAGCTCGACGACGCGCTCGCCGCCGCGCGCGTGCGGACGCAGCTCGAGCGCGATGCGCCGCCGCTCCAGCACCGGCCGGTCGATCTTGTCCATCCGGTCGATGCGCCGCTGGATGCTCCGCGCCTGCTTGATGTGGCGCTCGTTGACGACGCGGCGCGCCCAGTCCTCGAAGCGGCGGATCGCCTCCTCGAGCCGCGCGATCTCCTTCTGCTGCGTGACGTAGGCCTGCTGCTGCCGCTGCAGCTCGAGCTCGCGCGCGACCGTGTAGGCGGAGTAGTTGCCGCGCCAGATCCGGATCCGGCCGCCGGTGAGCTCGGCGATCTGCGCCACCGTCTCGTCGAGCAGGTAGCGGTCGTGGGAGATCGCGACGACCGCGCCGTCGAACGAGCGCATCAGCTCCTCGAGGCGCTCGCGCGCCTCCACGTCGAGGTGCGCCTCCGGCTCGTCGAGCAGCAGCAGGTCGGGGTCGCGCAGCAGGCAGGCCGCGAGCCCGACGAGCTTCCGCTGCCCGCCCGAGAGCAGCCGCGTCGGCTTGGCGAGGTCGCCGTCCGCGAGCCCGACGCCCGCGAGCAGGGCGCGGGCGCGGCCTTCGAAGCTCGGGCCGCCCGCGGCCGTCCAGCGCTCGAGCAGCGCCTCCTGCCGCCGCAGGAGGCGGGCGATGCGGTCGAGGTCGGCTCCCGCGCCGGCCAGCGCGGCCTCGACGCCCCGCAGCTCGCGCTCGAGCTCGTGCAGGTCGGGGCGCGCGGCGTGCAGCGTCTCCTCGGCGTCGCGCTCGTCGCCGTCGAGCTGCTGCGGCAGGTAGGCGACGACGAGGCCGCGGCGCGTCGTCACGGCGCCGGCGTCCGCGTGGTCTTCGCCAGCGAGGAGACGGACGAGTGTGGACTTGCCGCCGCCGTTCGGCCCGATCACGCCGATGCGCGCGTCCGGCTCGACGTCGAGGTCGAGGCCGTCGAGGATCTGGCGGGAGCCGAAGCTCTTGCCGAGCGCGCGTGCCTGCAGGAGCGACATCAGCCCGCCGTCATCATGCCGACGACCTCGCCGCGGCTGTTCCGCACCGGCTGCTCGCGGAACGCCTCGAGCCCGAGCACGACGGCGAGCGCCGGGCCGAGCGGGCGGGAGCCGCCGTCCGCGCATTTCAGCGCGAGCCCGCGGCCGTCCTCGTGCGCCGCGCAGAGCAGCCCCTCGGCGCCGCCTTTCGCGATCCAGCCGGCGGCGTTTCGCATCAGCTCCGTGTCGAGCGACCCGTGCGAGGCTCCGACGAGCTCGGGCCGCGCGCGCATCGCGGCGCGGATGCGCGCCGGCGTGCGCGTGAGGAGGCCGGCCGCCTGCCGCAGGGTCGCGGCGAACGTCGGCACGCCGCAGCCGTCGGCGGCGATCGCGCCGCCGCCGACCAGCTCGGCGATTCGCCGCTGCAGCGGATGCTCGGGGTCGCGGTAGGGGTGGAGCGGCCAGCCGTGCGCGCGGCAGGCGGCGAGCATGCCGGCGTGCTTGCCGGAGCAGTTGTGGCCGAGCTTGCCGTCCGGCCGGCCGTCCTGCTCGCCGTTCTCGAGGTCGTCGGCGGCGGCGCCCGCACGCGCGAGCACCGCGCGCACCGCCTCGAGCTGCGCCGGCTCGGCGTGGTGCGACGCGCACGCGATCGCCACCTCGGCGTCGGACAGGTCGTCGTAGCCCTCCACGAACGGGATCGCCTGGATCGGCTTCGCCGACGAGCGCAGGTAGAAGCGGAGCTCCGGGTCGCCCCAGGCCATGCCGTCGGTGGTCGCGGCGTGGACGATGTGCGTGGCCTCGACCACGTCGCCGCGCCGCACGGTTACCCTGATCGCGTCCAACGACGCT
Source organism: Gaiellaceae bacterium (assembly GCA_035651295.1). Classification (GTDB taxonomy): domain Bacteria; phylum Actinomycetota; class Thermoleophilia; order Gaiellales; family Gaiellaceae; genus PALSA-600. Next base: position 21,128 of record DASRGA010000050.1, read on the forward strand.
GGAGCCTACGTTGCCGGAGCTGCCCGAGGTCGAAGCCTGGCGCCGTCAGCTCGACCCGCTCGTGCGGCGCTCGCCGATCGAGCAGGCGGGCCCGGCGCACATCGCCACCCTGAAGACGTTCGACCCGCCGCTGCGCTCGCTCGAGGGCGAGGGGCTGCGAGGGGTCGAGCGGCGCGCGAAGCGGTTCCTGCTGCCGACCGACGACGGGGAGCTCGTGCTGCTCGTGCACCTGATGAGCGCGGGCCGGCTGCGGTACGTGCCGAAGGGCGGCAAGGGCGCGAAGACGCCCGTCTTCCGGCTCCGGTTCGCCGACGGCGGCGAGCTGCAGCTCACCGAGGCCGGCTCGAAGAAGCGCGCCGGCGTGTGGCTGCTGCGGCCGGACGCGCTCGCGGCCGAGCTCGCGCATCTCGGCCCGGAGGCGAACGAGCTCGCGGTCGAGGACGTCGCGCGGATCCTCGCGTCGGACTCGCGGCGGCTGCACTCGCTGCTGCGCGACCAGCGGCTGATCGCCGGCATCGGCCGCGCCTGGGCGAACGAGATCCTGTGGGCCGCGCGGCTGTCGCCGTACGCGCTCTCGACGCAGGTCGACGACGACGAGACGGCACGGCTTGCCGGGGCGATCGTCTCGGAGCTGGAGCGCGGGCTCGAGCTGCGGCTCGCCGGCGCGAACGACGAGAAGACCTACCGCGTGCACGACAAGCTCGGCCGCCCCTGCGAGCGCTGCGGCACGCCGATCGCGCGCGTCGACTTCGAGGAGCACACGATCTACTACTGCCCGCAGTGCCAGACCGAAGGCCGCGTGCTGAAGGACCGGCGGCTGTCGCGGCTCCTCAAGTGACGATCGAGCCGGCAGGGCCTGCCGACGGCGGTGAGGTCGCACGGCTGCTCGGACAGCTGTCGCCGGGCCGGGAGCCGCCCTCGCCGGCCGAGCTCGCGGAGATCCTCGCCGCCGCCGGCACCGAGCTCCTGCTCGCCCGCGACGGGGGGCGCGTCGCGGGCATGCTCACGCTCGTTCTCTTTCGCACGCCGACGGGCCTGCACGGCCGCATCGAGGATGTGGTCGTCGACGAGCCGGCGCGCGGTCGCGGGATCGGCGCCGCGCTGACCGAGGAGGCGCTCCGCCGCGCCGCGGCGGCCGGCGTCGATGCGGTGGAGCTGACCTCGCGCCCCTCGCGCGAGCCGGCGAACCGGCTGTACGCGCGGCTCGGCTTCGAGCGGCGCGAGACCAACGTGTACGTCTGGCGCCCCGGTTAGGGTCTCGCGTCGTGATCAGGACGCAGCCACGGGACGGCGGCTGGCTCGAGGTCGTCTGCGGCCCGATGTTCAGCGGCAAGAGCGAGGAGCTGATCCGGCGGCTGCGGCGCGCGGAGATCGCCGGGCAGCGGGCGCTGATCGTGAAGCCGCTGATCGACGACCGCTACGACGTCGGCCATGTCGTGTCGCACGCCGGCGCGAAGATGCGCGCCGTCACGGCGACGTCGAGCGACGAGGTGCGCCGGCTCGCGGGCGGCTACGACGCCGTCGGGATCGACGAGGTGCAGTTCTTCGACGAGGGCATCGTCGAGGCAATCGAGGCGCTTGTCGAGGACGGCGCGCGCGTCGTCGTCGCCGGCCTCGCCCAGGACTTCCGCGGCCTCCCGTTCGGCGCGATGCCGACGCTGCTCTGCGTGGCGGAGTTCGTCGACAAGCTGGAGGCGGTGTGCCACCGCTGCGGCGGCCCGGCGACGATGACGCAGCGCCTCGTCGACGGCGAGCCCGCCCCGTTCGACGGCGAGACGATCCAGGTCGGCGCGCTCGACTCCTACGAGGCGCGCTGCCGCGCCTGCCACGTCGTCGGCCGGCCCGAAGCGGTCGTAGCGACCGCCCGCGCCGCGAGCTGATCCGCCCGGCCTGCGCGCACTACCGCGCGCGAGGCGCCTCGACCAGAACGACGCTCTCCTGCTCGTTCGGATCCGTTCGGGCGATGACGGCGCGCACGAGCGTCGGCGTCGGGTTGTACGGCTGGTGAGGCGCACCGGCCGGGATGTAGACGAAGTCTCCCGCCTCCATTCGCATCACGAATTCGAGGTTCGGGCCGTGACGCATCTCCGCTGCTCCCTCGAGCACCAGAATCGCCGTCTCATGCGCTTCGTGGTAGTGAGGCTCCGCACGGACGCCGGGCGGCAGCTCGAGCAGGTGCATGCAGATGCCCCGCGCGCCCGCGGTCTCTGCCGAGATGCCGGCACGGTAGTCGAGCCCCTGCTTGCCGTGGAACTGGGCCCCGCCCCGGATCAGCTGACACTCTGCCACGACGCCCAATCCTAGACCGCCGCCTCACGCGGCCGGCCTGCGCCGCGGGCAGGCGACCCTCAGCGCTGCGAGACGACCTTCTTCATCGCCCGGAGGTCGGCCAGGTGCGAGGTGTTCCGCCGGAGGACGCAGGTCAGCAGCGCGACCGGCTCCGCGGAGCCTCCGGCGTCGACGGCGGCCTCGCTCGCGCACGACTGCTGGCGGTAGCGCAGCCAGCTCTGCTCACCCGTCACGAACGACGCGCGCGCGCTCGGCGTCGGCAGCCGCCCGAAGATCGCCTTCACCTCGGCGTCGATCGCCCGATCGGTGCGCAGGATCCGCATCTCCTGGCAGCCCTCGACCTCGATCGTCGTGTCCGGATGGATCGGGCAGGGGAGCGCCGTGAACGGCTCGCGGATCACGGGCGGGGCCGGGCCGCCTCCCGCGCGGGCGACCCCGGCCCCGAGCCCGCCGGCGACGAGCGCCGCCACGAGAACCGTCCGCACGACGTCCGGATCGTAGCGGCGCTCGGGCCGTGCCTAGGGCGACGGGATCGCGGAGAACGTGCCGCCGAAGGCTGAGCCGTTCCCGCCGATCGTCGCCGGCCCGCCGAACAGCCCCGGCAGGTAGGCGTCGCCCACGTACAGGTAGAGCGGCCGTCCGCCGTAGGTCACCTGGTGGGTGCCGTCGGGCCTGACGACGATCCCGAGCGCGTGCCGATCGACACCGGCCCCGGCCTGAGGCTGCTTGTCGGTGAGCACCGGCTGGTAGGTCAGAGCGCAGGCGCCCGTGCAGGCGCTCTTCGAGCCGCCGTCCCCGCTGAACGTGTAGACGGGGAAGCTCGCGTCGGCGAAGGCATCGGTGAAGCCGCCGTCCATCGTCGCCGCGAGAACCGTCTCGGCCGGCCCGGTGCCGCCGTTGGCCGACGCGCCCTCCACCAGCACCTGCGCCTGGCCGGGTGCGACGCGCCCCCTGCTCGGCTCGACGAGGTACCACGTGCCGACGGGATCGACCACGTTGTCGAACAGGTCGGCCCCCTGGAAGTCGCCGGGCGCGTCGTCGAAGACGAACCGGTAGAGCGGCTGCCCGGCATACGTCACCTGCTGGACAGGCGTCCCGCCCGCGAGCACGTCGGTGCGGGTGACCGTGCCGAGCAGCGTCGGGTTCACCCCCACCCCGGCGATCGGCGCCCCGTCCGTCAGGAGCGCCGGCCAGAGAACGGCATCGCACGACGGCCCGAGCGGGGAGCCGGCGCCGCACCCGTAGCCGATGCCCGGGTCGAGCGCGTGCCACTGGTCGGACGTGAGCATGTACAGCGAGCAGCCCGCGTAGGCGCCCGAGCCGACGACGAGCACCCTGCCGTAGGGCGTCGAGGCCGCCGAGACCGTCGCCGGGCCGCTGGGAGCAGCGGTAATCGAATCGCTGCAGCTGGAACTGCCGCCGGCCCTCGCGGCCGAGGCGAAGAGCGCGCCCCCGGCGGCGAGACCCACCACGAGGACGGCGGCGGCGGAGGCGGCGAAGGGCCGCCCGAGTTGCCGAATCACACGCATCGAATCCCTCCTGAGCTTGTGGAGAGCGGATCGACGACGCCTGGTTCCGCCGACCCGCCGCGAGACGACTCGACGCTAGAAGCCGCCGGGGGGACCGCGCATCGGCAGGACTGCCCGTCTTGCGGCCCGCCGGTACCTACACCGGGTCGCCGCCGCGCGGGCTACGCGGTGTTGAGCGCGACGGCCGCGCGGACGAGCGCCGTGAACGCGCCGGCGTCGACCGTCTCGCCCTCGCGGATGTCGATCGCCCGTCTGACCCTGCCCTCGAGGCTCGCGTTGAAGAGGCCCGACGGGTCGTCGAGCGACGCTCCCTTGAAGAACGTCAGCTTGACGATGCTCTTGTAGACCTCGCCGGTGCAGATGCCGCCGCCGTGCGACCAGACCGCCGTGCCGCCGCTCGACGGCTTCACCCACTTCCACTCCTCGACGACGCCCGGGTCGGCCTGCTTGATCAGCGTCCGCATCCGCTCGAGAGCCTCGCCGCGCCAGTCGTCGAGCTCCGCGATCCGCGCGTCGATCAGCTGCGCCGGTGTCCTCGCCTCCGCCACCCGGCGCGAACCTTAGCCCCCGGCCCGCGCCCGGCGTGAGATAGTCCGGCGGTTCTGGCGACCAGTCGAAAGGAGAGCGGCATGGCGTACGGCATCGTGCACCGGTTCCCCGGAGGGACGAAGGAGCAGTACGACGCGTCGATCGCGGCCGTGCATCCGAGCGACGGCAGCCTGCCCGACGGGCAGCTCTTCCACGCCGCCGGGCCGTCGGAGGACGGCTGGACGATCGTCGCGATCCACGAGTCGCAGCAGAGCTGGGAGCGCTTCCGCGACGAGATCCTGATGCCCGCGATGGGCGCCGGGATCGACGGCGGCTTCCCGACGCCGCCGCAGGAGACGGCGTTCGCGGTTCACAACCAGCAGACCGCGTAGGTGACGATCGACGACGTCCTCGCCGCCGACCTGCCCGACGGGCGGGAGGTCCCGACGGCGACGAGCGGCGAGCCGTACGAGCAATGGCTCGTCCTCCACGACGACGGGCGGGTCGAGCTCGGCATCTGGGAGGTGACGCCGGGCTCGTTCGCGAGCGAGAAGATCGGCGTCTACGAATCGATGCACGTCGTGGCGGGAGCCGGAACGATCACGTCGGCCGACGGGACAGTCACCGAGCTCCGCCCCGGCGTCGTCATGCTCTGCGAGGACGGCTGGGCAGGCGAGTGGGAGGTGCGCAAGACGATCCGCAAGACCTACACGGTCGTCAGGACGTCGCCGTAGTCAGCCGAGCAGACGGTCGAGCCCGCGCGTCAGCCCGACCCGGCCGACGACGGAGCGGACGGCGAGCAGCGTGCCGGCGACGTAGGGCGCGGGCGTCTCGCCTGCGTCGTGGCGGATCGAGAGCCGCTCGCCCTCGGCCGCGAACACGATCTCCGTCGAGACGACGAAGCTGGGAAGGCGGAGCGAGTGCACCTGGGTGCCGGCGATCGTCGCGCCGCGCGCCTCGGGCGATCCGACCGTCCGGTCGACGGGCACGCCGCCGGCCGGCGGGCGGATCTCGCCGAGCCGCTCGGCGAGCTCACGGGCCGTCCCGCTCGGCGCATCCGTCTTCCCCGCGCTCGCATAGTCGACGATCTCCCAGGCGGCGAGATGCCGCGCGGCGTCCGTCGCCGCGCGCAGAAGCACGGCGGCGGTCAGCGAGAAGTTCCCGGCCGCGATCACCCCCACGCCGCGTGCCCGTGCGCGCGCGTCGATCTCGGCGTAGTCGCCGGCCGAGAGCCCGCTCGAGCCGACGACGACGTTCACGCCGCGCTCGAGCGCCGCGAGCACGTTCGCCTTCACCGCCGAGGCGTGCGTGAAGTCGACGACGACGTCGGCCGCCGCGGCGTCGAGCGCCTCCGCGACGGACGAGAAGCTGCCGGGATCGGAGCGCGAGACGCCGGCGACGAGCTCCAGGTCGGCGGCCGCCTGCACGGCGTCGGCGACGGGACGCCCGGTCCAGCCGGTGACGCCGGCGACGCAGACGCGGATCGGCACCGCGCGAGCATAGTCGCGCGGTCAGGCTCAGCGGAACGGGACGACGACCGGGCCGGGCAGGCGCCGGTACACGGCGAAGAAGTCGCGGTCGTCGGGAACGAGGTAGCGCGTCGACGGCTGCTGGTAGTTCGGGACGATCTTCATCGGGTCGAGGCCGCCGTGGTGCGCGTAGGCGATGAGCGTCGGCCATTCGGGGTTGATGTCCAGCTGCATCGCGCGGACCGCGCCGGCGTGCTGCAGGATCCGCGCGAGCGTGATCACGGTCTGGCCGTCGGCCGCCGCGTAGATCAGGTTGCCGCGCCGGTCGATCCCGGCGCCGGTCCGCCAGACGCGCACCGCGTTGCCGAGCGTGTAGCCCCACTGCGAGCTGTCGTTCAGCGCCGGGTTCAGGCGCCCGTGATCGACGATCAGCGGCAGGCTCTGCCGTGCGAACGCGACGCTCGGGCCGGCGACCGGGCCGCCCGTCCATGCCTTCACGTCCACCTTGCCGCTGCGATACGCGATCAGCGTCGCGAGGCCGGCCTTCAGCGGCTCGTACTCACGTCCGCCGATCGACGAGCCGTTCGAGCCGTCGCGGTAGATGAAGCCGCCGTTGAACGTCGCGAGCAGCCGCCACCGCTGGTCCTGCGGCACTTCCATCGGGCCGCGCACCGGCGCGTTCGGCGGCTCGTAGCGGCCGGGGTAGAACGCGAGCGAGGTGCGCGTGTGGTCGAACCACGCGACGTACGCGACGATGCGCGGGTAGTCCCGCTCCGTGCGGAACGTCGTGACGAGGACGGGCGGACGCCCGCGGACGAGCGGCCCCGTCTGTTCCCAGACGCCCTCGCCCGGCAGCGCCCGCGGGAAAACCGAGGCGATCCGCCGCGGCCAGACCGAGACGTGCCGGCGCGCGCGGCGCGCCGCCGGGTGATGGATCCCGACCACGGGCAGCGCCGCCAGCTGGGGGCCGCCCTTCTTCGGCGCCTTCCACGTGTAGTAGTAGTGCTCGACCTCGTCGACGAGCCAGTTGCCGTGGTGCAAGCGGAGCCACTCGACGCTGCGCGGCCAGAGGGGCAGGCTCGACGGCTGCAGCATCGTCGTCGTGTACGAGTAGGCGGCCGGGGTCAGCAGGGCGAGCAGACAGAGCGCAGCGACGCGCCTGACGTTTCGTCTGCGACGTTTCCGCTGGCGCCGTTCGACGAGCGCCGACTGCTTTGCCGAGGGTTCTGCTTGCAGGACGGGCAACGTACACGCCCGTCGTGAGAGACGAGTGAACGCTAGAGCGTGGTGTCGAGCGGCCGTGTGACGCGGCAGGCGGCGACATGCTCCTCGGCGAGCCGGAGCAGGAGCCGGTGCAGCACCTCGCGCTCCCCCTCGTCGAGCGGAGCGAGGAACTCCCGCTCGAGCTTCGCCGACAGGGTGCGCAGCCTCGCGAGCGCCTTGCGGCCGGCGGGCGTCATCTGCACGACGTGCCGCCGGCGGTCGCTCGGGTCGCGCCGCCGCTCGATCAGGCCGCCCTCCTCCAGCTCGTCCAGCAGGCCGACGAGCTGGCCGCGGTCGTAGCCGAGCGCATCCGCGATCGCCCCCTGGGTCTCCACGGAGCCTTCGTCGAGCACGAGCAGGATCGCGTGGTGGTACGGGCGCAGGCCGGTCGTCTCGTACTCCTCGAGCGAGCGCTCCTTCGCGCTCATGCCGAGGCGCTTCAGCAGGAAGACCGCCGAGGAGACGAGCTCCTCCGGCAGCCGCTGAATCACCGCTTTCTGCTTCGTCACCAATTCCACACCGAAAGTGTAGCTCCGCCTACCGTTGGTGTGTTAGATTGTTGATGTATTCAACGGTAAAGGGGTTCAATTGGTGTCTAGTCCTACAAACAGCTCGAGGCGCTGGAGCGCCCTCGCCCTGATCGTCACGGCCCAGTTCATGGTGATCCTCGATGTGGCGATCGTGAACGTTGCGCTGCCCTCGATCAAGTCCGACCTCGGGTTCTCGTCGTCGGGGCTGCAGTGGGTCGTCTCGGCCTACGCGATCCTGTTCGGCGGCACCCTGCTCCTGGGCGGCCGCCTGGCCGACCTGCTCGGCCGCCGGCGCCTCTTCGTCGGCGGGCTCCTGCTCTTCGCGGCCAGCTCGCTCCTCTGCGGGATCGCCTGGTCCGGCGCGTCGCTGATCGCGTTCCGCGGCCTGCAGGGCCTCGGCGGCGCGCTGCTCGCGCCCGCGGCGCTCTCGCTGCTCATGACCTCGTTCGCGGAGGGGCGCGAGCGCAACCTCGCGCTCGGCATCTACGGCGCAGCGTCGGGGAGCGGCGCCGCGGCGGGCGTGCTCCTCGGCGGGGTGCTGACGAGCTACCTCAACTGGTCGTGGATCTTCTTCATCAACGTCCCGGTGGGGATCGCCGCGGCGGCGCTCGCGCCGGTGCTCCTGCGCGAGAGCCGGGCCGACCTCGGCCACCGGCACTTCGACCTCGCCGGCGCCGCCACGGTGACGGCCGGGATGATGACCCTCGTCTACGCGCTCACCCGCGCGACCACGGACGGCTGGACGACCGGGACGACCGTCGGCCTGCTGGCCGCCGCGGCTGCGCTGATCGGCGCGTTCCTCGTGGTCGAGCTCCGCTCGCCGCACCCGCTCCTGCCGCTGCGGATCTTCCGCTCGCGGACGGTCGTCGGTGCGAACGGCGCGATGGCGATCATCGGAGCGGTGGCGTTCTCGGAGTTCTTCCTGCTCGCGCTGTACCTGCAGGACGTCCTCCACTACAGCGCCGTGCAAAGCGGCGTCGCGTTCACCGGCTTCGCGTTCACGGTCGTCGTGATCTCGAACGTCGCCCAGATCGTCGTCGGCCGTGCGGGCGTCACCGCCACCCTGACCGCGGGCCTGCTCGTCTCCGCGGCGTCGGTCGGCCTCCTGACGAGGCTGCCGGTGCACGGCCACTACTTCTGGGACCTGTTCCCCGCGTTCGTCCTCGGCGGCGCCGGGATGGGCCTCTCGTTCGTGCCGGTCACGATCGCAAGCCTCACCGGCATCGACCGCGCCGACGCGGGCGTCGCCTCCGGGCTCGTGAACACGAGCCGGCAGATCGGCGGCGCGATCGGCATCGCGGCCGCGACCGCCATCGCCTCCGCGTCGACCGGGCACCTGTCGGGGGCGGGCACCGCCGCCGGGCTCGACCACGGCTACCGGACGGCGCTCGAGGCGATGACCGGGCTGCTCCTGGTCGGGGCGGCGCTCAGCGCCGCGCTCGTCCGCCCGCCCCGCCCCGCCTCGGCGCGCGCGCCCGAGCGGCAGGCGGAGCCGGTGCTGCTCGAGGAGGCGGCCTGATGACCGCGATCGTCGAGCGGGAGCGCACGGAGCGGCAGCGCCGGGTCCGGCACGTCGCCGAGCTCCTCGACGAGCTCGAGGAGCAGCGGCGCCACCTCTATCGCCTGAAGGCCGGCGGGGCGAAGCCCGCCGGCCTGCGCGACCTGAAGCGCGACCACGAGGAGACCCGGCGCCGCCTCCAGGCGGCGCTCGGCTCTCACTCGCGCTGACGCAGCTCGCGCTCGACGCCCTCGAGATCAGGCGCCGGCCCGTAGAGCCGCCAGCCGTTCCGGACGAGCGGGATCACGGCGACGAGCGCGACCCAGATCGGCCAGAAGCCGCCGCTCGCGCCGGAGGAGATCCAGATCACGACGCAGACCGCGAACGGCACCAGGGCGGCGCCCGTCTGCTGGAGCAGCCGGCGCGAGAGCTCCGACCGGCGCGCGAGGTGCGCGGCGCGCGCCGGCGCCGGCAGCGCGGGCAGGTCGGCGCGCAAGGCGGCGAGCTCGTCCGTCGTCTGCGCCGAGTACGCGCGGCCGAGGCGGTCGGACAGCTCGTCGGAGGTCAGCCGCCCCTGCGCGAAGTGCTCGCGGATCTCCCCGGCGGCGCGCTCCCGCTCCTCGTCCGATGCACGAACGCCGGCCACCGCGAAATCGTACTCAGGAGCCCGCGAGCCGACGGAGGAGCGGCACCGCGGCGAGCAGCGCCCGCTGCTCCCTCTCGGTGAGCGTCGTCGCGATCGCCTCCGCGAGCCAGCCCTCGCGGCGGGCGCGGTCGTCGAGCAGCCGGCGCCGCCCGCGCTCGGTCACCTCGATCAGCACGCGCCGCCCGTCGGACGGGTCGTCGCTCCGCGCGATCAGCCCGTCCGCCTCCAGCTCGCCGAGCGTCTGCGCCATCGACTGCGGCCGCACCCGCTCCGCCGCGGCGAGCGCCGTCGTGGTCTGCGGGCCCTCGCGGTCGAGCCGGCTCAGGACCGACGCCTGGCCGATCGGGAAGGTGTTCTCGGCGCGCAGGCGGCGCACGAGCTGCCCCAGCACGAGGCGCAGCTCGCTCGCCGTCGCCGCGAGCTCGACGTCGGTCGGCACGCCGCAATTGTAGGCAGGTAAACTGCTCAGGTTGCCTGTCGATCCGGATCGTTACAAGTGGATCGCGCTCTCGAACACGACGCTCGGCGTCCTGCTCGCGACGATCGACGCCTCGATCGTCTTGATCGCGATGCCGGACATCTTCCGCGGGATCCGGCTCGACCCCCTCCAGCCGGGCAACAGCTTCTACCTGCTCTGGATGATCCTCGGCTTCCTCGTCGTCTCGAGCGTGCTCGTCGTCAGCCTCGGCCGGCTCGGCGACCTCTACGGGCGCGTGCGCATGTACAACCTCGGCTTCGTCGTCTACACGGTCGCGTCGCTCCTGCTGACGGTCGACTGGCTGCACGGGCGCGCCGGCGCGGACTTCCTGATCGTCTTCCGGGTCGTGCAGGGGATCGGCGCCGCGTTCCTGATCGCGAACTCGGTGGCGATCCTCACCGACGCGTTCCCGCCGAACCAGCGCGGCCTGGCGCTCGGCATCAACAACGTCGTCGGGATCAGCGGCATGTTCCTGGGGCTCGTGCTCGGCGGCGTGCTCGCGCCGATCTCGTGGCGGCTCGTGTTCCTCGTCTCGGTGCCGTTCGGGATCCTCGGCACGATCTGGTCGTACCGCAGCCTGCGCGAGGTCGGCGTCCGCTCGCGGGCGCCGATCGACTGGGCCGGCAACCTCACCTTCGCCGCCGGCCTCGTGCTCGTGATGATCGGGATCACCTACGGGATCCGCCCGTACCACGACCACCCGATGGGCTGGCGCTCGCCGTTCGTCCTCGCCTGCCTCGCCGCCGGGCTCGTGCTGCTCGCCGCGTTCGTCGGCGTCGAGCTGCGCAGCCCCGCGCCGATGTTCCGGCTGCAGCTCTTCCGCATCCGCGCCTACACGGCGGGCGTGCTCTCGAGCTTCCTCTCCGCCGTCGCCCGCGGCGGCCTCATGTTCATGCTGATCATCTGGCTGCAGGGGATCTGGCTGCCGGAGCACGGCATCGACTTCGCGTCGACGCCGCTCTGGGCGGGGATCCGGATGCTCCCGCTGACGATCGGCTTCCTGCTCGCCGGGCCGTGCTCGGGGATCCTCTCCGACCGCTACGGCTCGCGGCCGTTCGCGACGGGCGGGATGCTGGTCTCGGCGGCGGCCTTCGTGCTGATCGCGCTGCTGCCGGTCGACTTCTCCTACACGGCGTTCGCGGGCGTGCTGTTCCTGATGGGGCTCTCGATGGGCGCGTTCGCGGCGCCCAACCGTGCCGGGGTGATGAACGCCCTCCCCGCCGAGCACCGCGGCGCCGGCGCCGGCATGAACCAGACGTTCCAGAACTCCGCGCAGGTGATCTCGATCGGCATCTTCTTCACGCTGATGATCGTGGGCCTGTCGGCGTCGCTGCCGCACGCCCTCGCCTCCGGGCTCACCGCACACCACGTGCCCGCGGCGACGGCGGCGCGCGTGAGCCATCTGCCGCCCGTGTCCGTGCTCTTCGCGGCGTTCCTCGGCTACAACCCGGCGCGGGAGCTGATCGGGCCGCACGTGCTCGCACGGATCCCGCCCCACGACGCCGCGACGATCAGCGGGCGCAGCTTCTTCCCGCACCTGATCGCGGGCCCGTTCCGCACCGGCCTGCACGAGGCGTTCGCGTTCGCGATCGTCGCGTGCCTGGTCGCCGCGGTCGCGTCGTGGACGCGCGGCGGCAGGGTCGACGCGGCTCGCGCGGCTCAGAGGTCGCGGCGCCAGAACGAGGCCAGCGCGGCGAGCAGCACGAGCACGAGGTAGACGGCCGACCAGACGAGGAGCGGTGCGCCGGCGTGGTGGGAGCCGCCGAACGGGCCGAGCTGCAGCACGAACTCGGCGAAGCCGGTCGTGTCGATCGTCAGGCGGTGGAGCGCGTCCTCGTACAGCGCGTCGAACGGGAACGCCCACCAGGCGATGTGCGCGATGTGCTGCAGCCGGGACGAGTGGATCGCGTGCCCGATCTCGCCGAGCAGGCCGGACATGAGACCCGCTCCGAAGAACATGAGCGTCCCGATGCCGTTCGCGATCGGCGAGAAGAACACCGAGCCGGCGAGCGCGAGCGCCGAGACGACGACGGCGGCGGCGGCGAGCTCGAGCGCGGGCGAGACGATCCGGTCCGGCGTCCAGCGGCCGGCCCACCACGTGAGCGCGACGGTCGCCGCGTACACGGCCACGACGTAGACCGCCGCGACTCCGGCGGCTCCGGCGAAGCGTGCGAGCAGGAGCTGCGCGCGGCCGACGGGCCGGACGACGAGCGGCTGCAGCAGACCGGCCTCGGCGTCGCCGCGCACCACGTTCAGCGTGAGGAACACCGACAGGACGGCGCCGAGGAAGAGCGTCGCGAACATCGCGAGCCCGAGCACGGTGGCTCCGGCGACCGCGTCCGGGTCGAGCTGCGACTGGTCGGGCGCGAGGAACTGGCGTGTGTCGCGGAACGCCGCGTGCACGCCCCAGGCGTACAGCGCGAGGAACGCCATCGTCAGGACGACCACGACCGCGAACATCTTCCGCCTGACGCTCTCGCGCAGGCCGTAGAGGACGATCGTGATCATTCGACGAGCTCGAGGTAGACGTCTTCGAGCGTCGCGGTCACCACGCGCACGCCGTAGATCTCCTCGCCGGCGGCGACAAGCTCGCGCACGAGCCTCGGCACGTCCTCGCGCCGTGCGTCGCGGAACGCGCGCACGCCCCCCGCGGTCTCGATCTCGACCCCGCCGGGATGCCGGAGCTCGTCGGGCGTCCCCGCCGCGACCACCGCGCCGTGGTCGACGATCACGACGCGGTCGCAGACCCGCTCGACCTCGGAGAGGAGGTGCGAGTTGAGCAGGACGCTGATCCCGCGCGCCCGCAGCTCCTCGAGCAGCTCGCGGACGATCCGCCGCCCGGAGGGGTCGAGCGCGCTCGTCGGCTCGTCGAGCAGCAGCAGCGCCGGGCCGCCGACGAGCGCCTGCGCGATCCCGAGGCGCTGCTGCATGCCCTTCGACATCGCAGCCACCCGCAGGCGGCGCGCGTCGGCGAGGGCGACGAGCTCGAGCAGCTCCACGCGCTCGGCCGCGCCGCCCGCCGACGAGGCGAGCCGCTGGTGGAGCGTCAGCACCTCGTCGGCCGTCATCCAGCCGGGGAAGCGGAAGAGCTCCGCCAGGTAGCCGAACGACCGGCGCGCCGCGGTCGAGCCGGCGGCGGCGCCGGCGACGCGCACCGTGCCGCCGCTCGGCCGCACGAGGCCGCAGGCGATCTTCACGAGCGTCGACTTGCCGGCGCCGTTCGGGCCGAGCAGGCCGACGAGCTCGCCGCTTCCCACCTCGAGGTCGACGCCCTTCAGCGCGTTGATGCGGCCGTACCGCTTGCGCAGGCCGGTCACCGAGAGGACAGGCGCCACGCTCTCCAGCCTAGATGCTTCAATCGCGGGGATGGCAGCCGCAGAGACGATCCCGTACCGCTGGTACGCCGACCCCGACGTGCTGCGGCGCGAGCGCGAGCTGATCTTCGCCCGCACCTGGCAGTACGCGGGGCGGGCCGAGCAGGTCGCCGCGCCCGGGTCGTACCTCGCAACCGACGCGGGCGGCGTGCCGGTGCTGGTGACGCGGGACGGGGAAGGCGTCCTGCGGGCGTTCGTCAACGTCTGCCGCCACCGCGGCGCCGTCCTCGTCGACGGCTGCGGCGAGCGGGCGACGATCCAGTGCCACTACCACGCGTGGACGTACGCGCTCGACGGGACCCTGCGCTCGGCGCCGCGCGCGGAGCGGGAGGCGGGCTTCGAGCCGGCGGCGCTGTCGCTGCTCCCCGCGAGCGTCGGAACCTGGGGGCCGTTCCTGTTCGTGAACCCCGACGCCGGCGCACCGCCGCTCGAGGAGCACCTCGGCGGCCTGCCGGATCTGCTCGCGCGCGACCTCGACCTCGACGGGCTCGTGTACCACTCGCGCGTCGAGTTCGGAGCGGACGCGAACTGGAAGATCGTCGTCGAGAACTTCCTCGAGTGCTACCACTGCCCGGTCGCGCACCCGTCGTTCAGCGAGGACGTCGACGTGCACCCGGACCGCTACCTGCTGGAGGCGCACCCGACGTTCGGGGCGCAGTTCGCAACGGCGAAGCGCACCGGGGAGCGCGGGCAGTTCCATCTCCTCTACCCGAACACCGGCATCAACGTGTTCCCCGGCCCGCCGAACCTGTCGATCGGCCCGATGCTGCCCGCCGGCCCGGCGCGCACCGAGCGCTACCTCGACTACTTCTTCGGCGCGGACGTCGACGAGGAGTGGATCCGCGGCTTCTTCGCGTTCGACGATCAGGTGGGGCGCGAGGATCGCGTGCTCGTCGAGTCGGTGCAGCGCGGAACCGCCTCGGGCCTCGTCGACCGCGGGCGGCTGCTCGTCTCGTCGGAGCCGCTGCTCGCGGCGTTCCAGGGCTGGGTCGAGTCGCAGCTACAGGCTGACGCGTAGCGTCTCGCCGTCGAGCTCGAGCGAGCCGCCGAGCGCCTCGATCACCTCACGCGCGACGAGCGAGCCGAGATCGCGGATCTCCTCGCCCGACACGACGGGCGCGGCCTCCGCGGTGACCGGCGCGAGCACGAGCGTGCGCCCGTCGACGCTCCACGACGGCTCGACGCGGCCGTAGGTGCGCGCGGCCCGGCCGAGCGAGCGCAGCGCCCTCTCGACCGCCTCGACCTCCGTCTCGACGGGCGCGCCGGCGCCGTCGGCGGGCACGGTCTCGTCGGCGCCGCGCGCCAGCTCCAGCGTGTCGGCCTCCCGGAGCGCCGGCTGCCACCGGTCGGCCTGGATGCGCGCGGCGGCGCCGAGATCGTCGAGCAGCTCGGTCATCTGCTGCGCCGCCTCGCCCATCATGGTGACGAACCGTGCGTTGCGCTCGTCGAGCTCGCCGGCCCGGGCGAGCGTCCGCGCGAACCCGTAGACGGTCGCGAGCGGCGTGCGCAGGTCGTGGCACGCGAGCGAGACGACCCGGGGGAAGCGGTCAGCGGTCATGGGCGCGCTACGGTTCTATCGCATGGCGAGCGTCCGGCACGCGAGAACGGTCGACCTCCAGGCGTCGGCGCCCGAGATCCGGCTCGGGCTGACGCGCGCCGGGGTGACCGGCGTCCAGAAGGCGATCCGGATCAGGCACGAGGGCCGGGAGAAGACCTTCGCCGCCCGGATCGACTGCACGGTCGACCTCGATCCGGCGCAGAAGGGCGTCCACATGTCGCGGTTCCCGGAGCTCTTCGGGGAGGCGATCGACGAGGTCGTGATCGGCGAGGCGTTCCTCGTCGAGACGCTGGCGGAGCACATCGCACGCCACATCGTCGAGCGGCAGCGGGCGCTGCGCGCCGAGGTGCGCATCGAGGCGCCGTATCCGCTGGAGCGGCGAACGCCGGTGACCGACCTGCGCACGCAGGAGGCGGCGACGCTGATCGGGATCGCCGCCGCGTCTCCGGAGCGCGTCCGCCGCGTCGTCGGCGTCGAGGCGTACGGGATCAACGCCTGCCCCTGCGCGCAGGGGCTCGTCCGCGACGCCGCCTCCGAGCGGCTCCTCGAGGCGGGCTTCGGCGACGGCGACGTCGACCGGATCCTGGAGCTCGTCCCGCTCGCCACGCACAACCAGCGCGGCAAGGGCACGCTGCTCGTCGGCACCGACTCGGCGGTGAACGCGGAGCATCTCGTCGAGATCGTCGAGAGCTCGATGAGCTCGCCCATCTACGAGCTCCTGAAGCGTCCCGACGAGCTCTACGTCGTCGAGCACGCGCATCTGCAGCCGCGGTTCGTCGAGGACTCGGTGCGCTACGCGCTCAAGGGCGTGCTCGACCGCCATCCCGAGCTCGCCGACGGCGACTACGTCTACGCGCAGCAGGTGAACTTCGAGACGATCCACCGCCACGACGTGGTGGCGGAGCGCACCGGCACCGTCGGCCAGCTGCGCGCCGAGCTGGCGGGCGCCGCGTCGCCGGCGCACACCGAGCTGCGCGACTGGCTCTAGTGCGGCCTCTCGAAACGTTCGACCTGGAACGCGTGGTGCGTGGAGGCCGCACTTATTGAAACGTTGGGAGACGCCGCACTAGATGAGCCCGCGCTCGAGCTCGGCGATCGCGGCCATCAGACGCTCGGTGGCGACCGAGGCGGCCGTGCGGCGGTCGGCCTGTGCGAGGTCGCTCACGTCGATCGGCGCGCCGTAGGCGACGCGGAGCGGGCGCAGCCGGGCGAGCGCGTCGGTGCCGCTGACGGCGGCGGGGATCAGCGGCACGCCCGCGCGCAGCGCGATCCGCGCGGCGCCGGTGTGCGGCGTCGCCACGAAGCGCTTGCGCAGGCCCTTCGCCCGCCGCGTCCCCTCCGGGAACATGAGCAGGAGCTCGCCGCGCCGGCAGAGGTCGACCGCGGTCTGCAGCGCGTCCCGGTCGGGCCGCGACCGGTCGACCGGGAACCCGCCGAGCAGGCGCATGACCGTGCCGAGCGGCGGCCGGAAGAGCTCGATCTTCGCCATGAACACGAGCTGGCGCCGCGGGAAGACGCCGAGCGCGAGCGGGAACGCGTCCGTGTTCGACAGGTGGTTCGACGCGATCACGCCGCCGCCGCTCGCGGGGACGTTGGCCGCCCCGGTCCACCGGCCCCGGAAGACGAGGCGGACGATCGGGTAGCTCAGGATCGCGGCGAGGCGGTACGGCAGCCGCATGCGGTCACGTGCGGTGCGCGCGCAGCCGCGTCACGAGCGCGATGCCGGAGCGCAGCTCCGTGCCGGCGCGGAGCCGCTCGAAGTTGCTCCGGTGCAGGTAGGCGGTGCCGAACGCGGCGAAGAACGAGAACAGCTTCGCCGAGAGCGGATAGTCGTAGAGCCACGCCTCGAGCGGGGCGAGGAGCGCGGCGGTCACCGAGGCGACCGACGCGAACCCGACCGTCCAGAACAGGATGCCCCAGATCAGGAGGCTCGTCGCCGCGACGAGCGGCGCGATCGCGAAGAAGACCCCGCCGCCGGTCGCGACCATCTTGCCGCCGCGCGCGAAGCGCAGGAAGAGCGGCCGCCAGTGACCGAGCATCGCGAGCGTGCCGGCGATCGCCCCCACCGGGTGCGAGACGAACAGCACACCGAGGATTGCCGGCACGAACCCCTTCAGGAAGTCGAGCGCGAGCACCGGCAGGCCGAACGACGCGCCGTAGCTCCGCCAGACGTTCGTGCCGCCGATGTTGCCGCTGCCCTCGCGCCGGATGTCGTCGCCGCGGAACGCCCGGACGAGCCAGTAACCCCAGGGGCACGAGCCGAGGATGTAGCCGCCGACGAGCAGCGCAGCGGTCGCCACGGCCGAAACGGTACTAGGTACTACGGGCGGATGCCCGAGCGCTGCACCCAGTCGTTCACCACGTCGTAGTCGAGGTTGTCGAAGAACTTGTCGATGTACGACGCGCGGTCGGTGCCGAAGTCGATGAAGTAGGCGTGCTCGTACACGTCGAGCGCGACGAGCGGCGTCGCGTTCCACACCGGGAACGTGTTCTGCGCGTCGCCGATGTAGTTGAACAGCCGACCCTCGTCCCAGTCGTACGCCGTCCACGCCCAGCCGCGTCCGCCGAGCCCCGTCGCCTTCAGGTCGGCCCTCCAGGCCTCGACGGAGCCGAAGTCACGCTTCACGAGGTCGCCGAACAGCCCGGCGGGATCGCCGCCGGCGCCGCCCAGATGCTCGAAGTAGACCTCGTGGTTCTTGATCCCGCCGATCGCGAAGGTCAGGTCGACCTTCAGCGACCGCAGCTCCGAGTAGGTCTGGTTCGCCGTCGACAGGTCGACGCCGGCGAGCTTGCCGAGGATCTCGTTCCGCTTCGCGACATACCCCTGGTAGAGCTTGTAGTGGGCCTCGACGGTCTCCCGCGAGATGCCGTCGAGCTCGTACAGGGCGGGCTTCAGCTCGCGGGCGGTGATCTCCTCGTGGTTGTAGGCAAGCGGCATGTGTCTCCTCGACGGTGCGTCGTTTCGGGTGCGGCGCGGAGCATATCCTCTGCGGCAGAACCGAACCCGCAAAGGAGACCACGGTGCCTTACGAGCTCCCCCCGCTCCCGTACGACTACGACGCCCTCGAAGCCGCGATCGACGCGCAGACGATGCAGATCCACCACGGCAAGCACCACCAGGCCTACGTCGACAACCTGAACAAGGCGCTCGACGGCACCGAGTGGGACGGGCGGCCGCTCGAGCAGGTGCTCGCCCTGCTCGACGAGCTGCCGGAGGACAGGCGGACGGCCGTCCGCAACAACGGCGGCGGGCACGCGAACCACTCGCTCTTCTGGACGATCATGAAGCCCGGCGGCGGCGGCGACCCGAGCGGCGCGCTCGCCGAGGCGATCGGCGCCGCGTTCGGCGGCGCCGACGAGCTGCGCGCCGCGCTGAACGACGGCGGCGTGAAGCGCTTCGGCTCCGGCTGGACCTGGCTCGTCTGGGACGGCACAGGGCTCGCCGCCTACTCGCTGCCGAACCAGGACAGCCCGCTGATGCAGGGTCACGTGCCGCTGCTCGGCATCGACGTGTGGGAGCACGCGTACTACCTGCGCTACCAGAACCGCCGCCCCGACTACCTCGCCGCCTGGTGGAACGTCGTCAACTGGGACGAGGTCGGCCGGCGCTTCGAGGAGGCGACCGCTCGCTGAGCACGCGGTGCCTGGTCACGGGCGGGACCGGGCGGCTCGGCGCTCCTCTCGTCAGCGGTCTCCGGGAGCGCGGCTGGCGGGTCGTCGCGGCCGGGCGCGCCGACGGCGACGTCTCGCGCGCGGACGACGCGCGCGCGCTCGTCGAGCGCGCGGCGGCCGAGCTGGGCGGGCTGGACGTCGTCGTCAACGCCGCGGCGGGCGGCTGGCGGGTGCAGCCGCCGCAGGAGGTGACCGAGGCCGACTGGGACGCCGCGCTCGGGGCGACGGTGAAGGGGACGTTCTTCGTCTCGCTGGCGGCGGAGCGGCACCTTCGTGCGACCCGCGGCCTCGTCGTCGTCGTCGAGGACGTGGCGGCCGAGCTGCCGTGGACGAACCTCGCGCCGCACGCGGCGGCGAAGGCGGCGCAGGCGCACCTGACCCGGATCCTCGCCCGCGCCTTCGCACCCGACGTGCGGGTCTGCGGCGTCGCGCCCGGTCCGGTCGCGGTGGCGCCCGAGCACGCGGCGGGGCGGGCCGAGCGCACGCTGCTCGGGCGCGTCGGCTCGCCGGACGACGTCGTCGACGCCGTCAGCTACCTGGCCGGCGCCGCCTACGTCACCGGCGCGACGCTCGTCGTGGACGGCGGGCGCCGTCTACGAACCGCCCCGGTCGATCCCTAGCGGCTCGAGCCCGAGCGCGCGGAAGGCGTGCGGCAGGAGATAGGCGGAGCCGAGGACGACGAGCGGCAGGGAGCGGGCGCGCGCGAGGTCGAGCCCGCGCCTCACCGCGCCGGCCGGATCTTCGACGACGTCGACGGTCTCGCCGCCGAGCGCGGCGGCGAGCGCGGCCGCCGGCCGGGAGCGGTCCGCCCAGGCCTCGGTGGCGACGACGGCCGCCGCTCCGCGCAGGGCCGGGGCGAGCGCGGCCGGGTCGCGGTCGGCGGACGCCGAGACGACGCAGACGAAGCGCTCGGGCAGCGCCGAGGCGACGGCGCTCCACGCCTGCGCGTTGTGCGCCGCGTCGAGCAGCACCTCCACGCCGCCCGCGTCGAGGCGCTGCAGCCTGCCGGCGACGGGCCGCGCGACGATCTCGGCGAGCGACCCGGCGGGAGCGGCGACGCCGAGCAGAAGCGCGGCCCGGCGGGCGAGCTCGGCGTTCGCGGCGAGCAGCCCGCCGCCGGGGGCGGCGGCGAACCGGAGCCTCAGCGCGTGGGCGGCCGCGAACGCCTCGGCGGCCTCGGCGAGCTGCGGCGCGAGCAGCGCCGAGACCACCGTCGCGCCGGCGGGCGCGACGCCGAGCTTCTCGCGCAGGATCTCGACCTCCGTCTCGCCGAGCAGATCCTGGTGGTCGAGGCCGACGCCGGTCAGGACGACGAGCTCGGCGTCGAGGATGCGCGCCGCGTCGAGCCTGCCGCCGATGCCCGCCTCGAAGACGCCGTACTCGACGCCGGCCTCGGCGAAGAGCTCCGCGGCGGCGAGGGTCACCAGGTCGAAGAAGCGCACCTCCGCGGTCAGCTCGAGCCCCCGTGCGAGCGCATGGAGCCGCTCGATCCGGACGGCCAGCTCCGCGTCGTCGGCCGGCACGCCGTCCACGACGGCACGCTCGCCCCAGCGCAGGATGTGCGGCGAGATCGTCAGGCCGCAGGCGAGGCCGGCGCGCCGCAGCCAGCGCGCGAGGTAGGTCGCCGTGCTGGTCTTCCCGTTCGTGCCGACGACGACGGTCGAGTGGGGCGGCGGCGCGGCGCCGGCGGCCGCGGCGAGCCGCTCGACGGCGTCCAGGCCGGTGCGCGGCACGCGGCGGGGATACGCCGCAGCGACGGCGCGGATGCGCCGGTCAGCGTCGTCGTCCGGCTCGAGCGCCGACCGCATCGCCGCCCAGAGTAGTCGGCCGCGGCCGGCGCCCGGGGTCGCCGGAGGCGCCCGAAAACCGCCGGCGGCCGCTGCGCGTATCACCATCGGCATGGGAATGGCGGTGGCACTCCGTACGATTGCGCGCGTGGAGAGCGACGGCGACCTGATCGTCCGCGCCGCGGCCGGCGACGGCTCGGCGTTCGAGGATCTCTACCGCCGCTACTCGCGGGCGGTGTTCGGCCTCGCGCTCCGCCGTCTCGGCGACCGCGGGAAGGCCGAGGAGGCGGTGCAGGAGACGTTCGCGTCCGTGTGGCGCTCGGCCGGCTCGTACAAGCCGGAGCGCGGGCCGGGCGGCCCGTGGCTCTACGCCGTCGCGCGGCACGCGATCGTCGACCGCGCCCGCCGGCGCGGCGAGCAGCCGGTCGACTCGTACGAGGAGCAGGCGGACGCCGAGCCCGGGCCCGCCGACCGGGCGGAGTCCGGCTGGGTCGCCTGGCGCGTCCACCGGGCGCTCGAGGAGCTGCCGGAGCGCGAGCGCGAAGTGGTGTCGCTCGCATACTGGAGCGGCCTGTCCCAGAGCGAGGTGGCCGAGTTCCTCGGCATCCCGCTCGGCACCGTGAAGACCCGTACGCGTGCCGCGCTGCAGCGGCTCGCGGACCTTCTGGAGGGAGAGCTCGAGTGACGTTCGAGGACCTGGTCGGCGGCGACGACCTGACGCCCGAGGAGGAGGCGCGGCTCCGCCGCGTGCACGACCTGCTCGTGCAGGCGGGCCCGCCGCCCGAGCTGCCGCTCGGGCTGGAGCGTCCGGGGGCGGCCCCGGAGGGAGCGGAGGTGCTGCAGTTCCCGCTGCGGCGCCGCTGGGCGGTCACGGCGCTCGCGGCGGCGGCGGGCGTCGCCGCCGCGTTCGGCATCGGCTTCCTCGTCGGCCACGCGAAGACCAAGCCCGAGACATTCGCCGCGCAGCGGGTCGTCCCGATGCACGGGTCGAAGGCCGGCCAGCTCGCCGTGCTGCGGATCGCGGCGCGCGACGCCGTCGGCAACTGGCCGATGCAGATCGAGGTGCGGGGCCTGCCGCAGCAGAAGGCCCGCAACGCCGACTACGAGCTGTGGCTGACGAAGAACGGCAGGCCCGTCGTCTCCTGCGGGTCGTTCCGGGTGCACGCCGACGTGACGTCGGTGCGGCTGAGCGTCCCGTACCACTTCTCGGAGTACGACGGCTGGGTGGTGACGGCCCAGTCGCACGGCGAGAGCACGCCGGGGCCGGTGGTGCTCACGACGTGATGTCGAGGCGGAGGTCTTCGAGGTCGATGTCTCGCAGCACGCGCTGCGAGACCTCCTCGGTGATCACGCCCTCGCTGCGCAGCCCGAGCACCGCCGAGCGCTCGGCGGCGAGCAGCTCGCGGCGCAGCCGCTGAAACTGGGCCGACCGCTCCTCGGTGCCGTCGCCGTCGGCGCCGTCGTAGCGGGCGCGGAACCGGTTGGCGCGGAAGCGGTACTGGCCGCGCGCCCGCTCGAGCGTGTCCGGGTAGACCCAGCCCTCCTCGGCGAGCTCGTCGAGCCGCAGCAGGGCCGCCTCGGCCGCCCGGATGCGCGCCTTCGCGTCCTCGCGCTCCGCGCCGCCGTCGTCCTCGATCCGGAGCAGCCTGATCAACGCCGGCATCGGCAGCACCTGGCCGACGAGCGTGACGAGGATGACCGCGAAGGTGAAGAAGACGATCCGGTCGCGGTTCGCGAAGTCGAGCGGAAGCGCGAGCGCGGCGGCCAGCGAGACGGCGCCGCGGACGCCCATCCACGAGAGCAGGACGGGCGCCTGCCACGGCGGGTACGGGTCGCGGTCGCGGATGCTGCGGAAGAGGGCTCGCGGCACGTAGACGAAGACGGGCACCCAGACGGCGCGGATCGCGATCACCGCCAGCGTCACGTAGGCGGCGTCGAGGAGCAGCGGGCCCGTGACCGGCAGCCGGGAGGCGGTGACGTGCAGCTGGAAGCCGACGAGCGCGAACAGCAGCGCGTTGGCGACGAAGACGAGGATCTCCCAGAACGCGTTGCCGGAGAGCCGGGTCGAGACGGTCGTCAGCTCGGGCGTGTACCAGCCCATGTAGACGCCGATCGTCACGGCCGCGAGCACGCCGGAGACGCCGATCGCCGCCGCGGGCAGGTAGGCGAGGTAGCCGGAGAGGAGCGCGATCGCCACCTCGGTGGGGGTGTCGTCGACCCGGCGGCGGACACGGCGGACGACGTAGGCGACGGCGAGCCCGACCGCGATCCCGCCGACGACGTTGACGACGAGATGCCAGGAGGCGTTCCAGAGCGAGAACGTGCCGGCGACGACGGCCGTGGCCGCGGTCTTGTAGAGGACGAGCGCGACGCCGTCGTTGAGGAGGCTCTCGCCCTCGAGCACCGCCACGACCCGCCGCGGCACGTCGAAGCGGCGCGCCACCTCCGACGCGGCGAGGGCGTCGGTCGGCGAGACGATCGCGCCGAGCGTGAATGCGCCCGCCCACGACAGGCCGCCGACGGCGGCGTGCGCGACGAGCGCGACGCCAGCGGTGGTCGCCGCGACCAGCCCGACCGCCAGCAGCGAGATCGGCCGCAGGTTGGCCCGGAGGTCGCGCAGGCCGGTGAAGAACGCGGACGAGTAGAGCAGCGGCGGCAGGATCCCGACGAGGACGATGTCGGGCGGCACCTGGAAGTGCGGCAGCCCGGGCACGAAGCCGAGCACGAGCCCGCCGCAGACGAGCAGCACGGGCACCGGCAGCCCGGAGAGCGCGGCGGCGACGAGCATCACCCCGAACGAGGCGAGCAGCGCGAAGAGACGCAGGTCGTCGTGGGCGGCGAGGTGCACCGCCCACGACGATAACCCGCAGGTTCAGCTAGGCGGCGTCGGCGAGGTCTTCGTTCTGCGCAAGCTTGCGCAGCGCCTCGGTCTCGATCTGACGCACGCGCTCGCGCGTCAGGCCGAGCTGCTTGCCGATCGCCTCCAGCGACGCCGGCCCTTCGCCGACGAGGCCGAAGCGGAGCTCGATCACGTCGCGCTCCCGCGCCGGAAGGTTGGCGACCGCCTGGCGCACCGCGAGGTCGCGGAGCGACGCGGAGGCCTCCTCCTCGGTCGACGGGCCGGTGCCGGCGATCAGGTCGCCGAACGACGCGTCGCCGTCGTCGCCGACCGGCATGTCGGTCGACGCGACCGCGCGGGCCGCCTCGAGCACCTCGTGCACGTGGTTGAGCGGCAGCTTCGAGTGGTCGGAGATCTCCTCCGGCGTCGGGTCGCGCTCGAGCGTCGCGACGAGCTCGCGGCGGGCGCGGGCGACCTTCTGCTCGCGCTCGACGACGTGCACCGGGATGCGGATCGTGCGCGCCTTGTTGGCGACGCCGCGCTGCACCGCCTGGCGGATCCACCAGGTCGCGTAGGTCGAGAACTTGAAGCCCTTCCGCCAGTCGAACTTCTCGGCGGCGCGGATCAGGCCGAGGACGCCCTCCTGGACGAGGTCGCCGAGGGTGATGCCCTGGGTCTGGTAGCGCTTGGCGATCGAGACGACGAGCCGGAGGTTGCAGTTGATCATCCGCTCCTTCGCCGCCTGGTCGCCGCGCTCGATCCGCTTCGCGAGCTCGACCTCCTCCGCCGCGGTGAGCAGCGGGTAGCGGCCGGCCTCGTTCAGGAACATCTGGAACGAGTCGGTGGTGTAGAGGCTCGTGCCGACGCTGAGGTCGAGCTCCGGCTCGTCCTCCTCCTCCTCGGGCGCGATCTCGTGCGCCTTGAGCTCCGCCGTCAGCGCCTCCGCCTCGGCCTCGTCGAGGTCGAAGGTGAGGACGGCGTCGGCGACGTCGGCAGGGGTGAGCGGGCCGTGCTCGGCGTGCAGGTGGACGAGCGTGTCCAGCGCTTCGGCAGTCGCCGCAGTCATGGTGATTTCGGTCAACGAACTCCTTACGGTCTTCGAGGAAGACGGGCGCGCGGTTTGCGCGTCATCCGTCGCTCTCTACAACGGCTTCGACGGGAAACCCATTCCCGTTTCCCGGCTGGGCGCTCCTAGAACTTAGTGACAGACTGTTACAAGACTGTTAGGACTGCGACCGGTCCCGGATTAAGGGGCGGTCCGGCCGTTCTCGAGGAAGGCCGCATGGGTGACGGGCATCGCCCGCCGCAGGAACTCCTCGGCCGCCCTGGCGTACTCGCGGATCTCGAACTGGGCGGATTCCGAGTTCCGGAGCGAGCAGAAATGCATCAGGGAGCGGGGATTGCAGCTCCAGTAGTAGGTCGTGTACATGCTGAGCGGAAGGACGGTGCGGGCGACCTCCTTGGCGACGCCGAGCTCGAGCATCCGCTCGTAGGCGGCGAAGGCGCTTGCCGCCTGGGCCTCGATCTCCTCCCGCGCGGCCTCGCGGACGTCGGGGTCGACCGCCTCGAAGGTGTAGCTGCCGGGCTTCCCGACCTGGGTGCGGACGAAGTCGGGGACGTAGAACTCGGCCTGCATCTTCGAGTAGCGGCCCGACCATTCGTTGTACGAGTGGCCGGCGCGGTGGCGGTGGTGCTCGCGGACGACGAAGAGCGGCGCCTTGACGACGAAGCGGAAGTAGCCGTGCTCGAACGGGGAGCCGTGGCGGTCGCGCATCAGGAAGCGGATGAGCCCCTCGTCGCGCGCGCTCAGCACCTGGCTCGCCTGGTTGAAGGAGACGCGGGCGCCGTTCGCGACCGCCAGGTCGGAGGCGAGGTGGGCGTCGAGGGCGAGGAAGCCCTTGTCGAGCACGGGGACGGCGTCCTCGCGCCCGGAGACGGCCTCGTCGATCCTGCGCACGTCGGTCATGGCGGTCATCGGGAGCGGGACGCTACTCCCGCACCCGGACGGAACCGTACCCCTCCGAAGCGGCCATGGCTGGGGACTGTCCCCGGCCATGGCCCCTCGGGACGCGTCCGGGGACAGTCCCCGGACGCGTACGGTTGGGCCATGGCGATCAAGGTCGGGACGTCCGGCTGGTCGTATCCCTCCTGGCGGCCCGGCTTCTACCCGGACGGGCTGCAGCCGGCCGAGTTCCTGTCCTTCTACGCGTCCCGCTTCGACACGGTGGAGCTGAACTCGACCGGCTACCGGCTCCCGAGCGCCGACCAGTTCCGCCGCTGGGCCGAGGCCGTCCCGGCCGGGTTCGAGTTCGCCGTCAAGCTCTCGCTGACCCGGCTCGACCGCGTGACGACGTTCCTCGAGCGGGTGCTGTCGCTCGGCGACCGCCTCGGCCCCGTCCGCGTCGTCTACGAGGGGCCCCGCGACGACGGGACGCTCTCGTTCGTCGGCGGCTCCGTCCCCGACGGGGTCCGCGTCGCCTGGGACCTCCGGCACGAGTCCTGGGCGGACGTCGACGGGATCGTCCGCGTCGGCGACCCGGATGCCGAGCCGTTCCGCTACCTCCGCCTCCGCGAGCCGCCCTACTCCGACGACGAGCTCGCCGCGGTCGCGGCCGCGATCCGCGACCCGGCGTACGTCTACGTCCGCCACGAGGACGAGCCGACCGCGCCGGCGATCGCCGACCGGCTGGTCGCCGCCCTCAGAACCGGGTGACGGCCGTGCCCGTCGAGTGCGACAGCCACACGTGGCCGTACGCCGGCAGGGCGATGATCGGCCCGCCCGCGGCGGCGAGCCGGCGCACGACCCGCATCGACGCGGGATCGACCACGTCCACCCGGCCCGCGTCGATGCACGGCACCCACAGCTCGCCGTCGACGACCGCAGACCCGAGCGGGTTTCGGTCGACGCGGGCCCGCCCGGTGACCTGCAGCGTGCGCGCGTCGAGCCGCGCCACCACGTTCGTCTCCTGCGACACGTACAGCGAGCCGCCGAGCCCGGTGATCCAGTCGGCGCCCGCAAGCGGCACCGAGGCGACGACGCGGTTCGCCGCCGGGTCGATGCGGACGACGCGGCCGCCGGTGTGGTCCGAGACGTACAGGTAGCGCCCCCACGCCGTCAGCCCGTTCGGCTCCGTCCCGACGCGGATCGTCTTCACGACCCGCGAGCCGGTGATCCTGGACACCGTCCCGTCGCCGGCGTTCGACACCCAGGCCGAGCCGAAGCCCCACTCGACGTCGTACGGCTGCGCGCCGACGCGCACGGTCGCCGTCACGCTCCCCGTCCGCGTGTCGACGCGCGACACGGTTCCCAGCGAGTTCGACACGGCCCAGACCGCGCCCGGGGCGGCGGCGAGGTTGAAGACGCGCGGGCCGACGTCGACGCGCGCCGCCACCTTCGCCGAGGCGGGGTCGAGGCGCAGCACGTCGCTGCCGCCGAGCCCGCCCACCCACACGCTCCCGTCGGCCGCCGCGAGCCCGTAGGTCGCCTCGCCCGCGCCGGCGAGCACCGGGCCGCGCGCGACGGCGGGCGCGGCGGCCGCCGCCGGCGGGCGCGACTCGACGAGGACGGCGGCCGCGAGCAGGACGCCGACGCCGACGAGGCTCTCTGCAAGCAGGCTGCGGCGCAGGCTCGCGGGGGCGACCGCCGTCGAGCGGAGGAGCCTCGGCCGCAGGACGAAGTGGTGGAGCGCCCCCCAGAGAAGCGCGACCGCGAACAGCCCGCTCTTCACGAGCAGCACCCGCCCGTAGCCGAGGCGCCACAGGTCGCTGACGTGGTTCAGGCGCACGTAGCCGAGGTAGAGCCCGGCGACGAGGATGACGCCGACGAGCACCGACGCAAGCCGCGAGAAGCGCAGAAACGCGGTCCGCCGCAGCTCGGGCGCGCTCGTCCACAGCAGCACGCCCATCGTGGCGAGGCCGCCGATCCAGAGCGACGCGGCCGACAGGTGCACCCAGTCGGCGAGCTCGGAGAGCCACGACGAGCCCGGGTCGACGGCGTCGTGGCCCGACAGCGACAGCCCGCCGGCGAAGACGAGCGCGACGGCGAACGCGGGCCACAGGAAGCCGACCCGGTCGAGCAGCCAGGAGAGGTAGACCAGCGCGAGCACGAGCGCGAACGCGAGCGTCATCACGATGAACGCCCGCCCGAAGCGCGTCGTCGCCATCGGCGAGAGGTCGCCGTACATGAACTTCGAGAACGAGAGCTGCAGCGCGTCCTCGCAGTTCAGGGAGAACGCCGCGATCCCCGCCTCGAGCGCGACGACCGCGCCCAGGCCCGCGGCGACCGCGACGCGGCGGGCGAGGTCGAGCGGCACCGCGACGCCGCGCAGCACGACGAGCCGCAGCCCGAGCGCGCCGATCATCAGCGCGATGCCGAGGAACCACAGCCAGCGCACCACGTCCTCGGTCCTCGTCGGCCCGCCGGCGCCGTATGCGTCGCCGATCGCCGGCGCCTTCACGCCGACGCCGAACGTCCACACCCCGGAGACGACGTGCGAGTCGGCGGAGATGCCCTGCCAGCGGACCGTGTAGCCGCCGCGCGCGAGCGGCTTCAGCCGCGTGACGATGTCGAGGCCGGTGCTCGTCGAGCCGAGCGCGTGGTTGCGGCCGTTCGCGTCGAGCACCTTCACGGCGCCGGCGAGGATCTTCACGTGCTGGTCGAAGTGCAGCCTGATCGTCGCCGGCGCACGCGCGACCTCGTGCGCGTACGGCGGCGTCGTCGAGCGCAGCGTCGCGTGCGCGGAGGCCGCCGCCGGGAAGCCGAGCGCGACGAGCGCGACGAGGGCGAGCCGCCTCACCGGTGCGGCGCTCCCGCGAGCGGCGAGAGGTGGCCGAACACCGGCGCGACGTCGCGGTCGGCGTAGAGCATCACGGAGACGGCGACGATCGTGAGCGCGAACAGCGTGCGCAGCGCCGGCGAGCGCGGCCGGAACACGAGCCCGAGCGGCACGAGCGCGCCGACGAGGAACGTCCAGCCGAGGAGGTGGTGCAGGAAGGCGGCGCGGGCGAACCACCACGGGTTCTGCTCGTGGACCAGGAACGCGGCGCCGGTGACGGCGAACGCGAGCGGCCAGGTGAGGCGCCACCACGGCGAGCGCAAACGGCCGTGCACCAGGCCGAGCTCGGCGCCGCCGGCGAGCATCAGCACCTGCGCCCACGAGCCGTGCGCGTACATGTGGATCGCCGAGTTCGTGTACAGCGCCATCACGGGCCAGAGGAACACGCCCATCGTGAAGGCGATCCCGGGCCACAGGTAGCGCCGCCACGGCCGCATCGCCCACACCTCGCGGCCGACGACCGCCTCGCAGAGCAGGCACAGCCCGACGAGCAGGATGCCCGTCGCGAACAGCCAGTGCACCATCTCAGCCTGAGGTTGCACGTCGCTCCTCGAGGTCGGCGAGCAGCGGGCGGGCGACGACGAGGGTGAAGAGCACCCCGGCGCCGACGACGAGCAGCGGCGGCTCGACGACGAGCCACCAGAAGCCCTGATGCAGCGGATGCAGGATCGTCAGCCGCCACGGCTGCAGGATCGCCCAGAGGACGCCGCCGGCCACCGTCAGCGGGCCGAGCAGCGCGACGATCTGCTCGGGCGAGACGCGCCGGGTGCGCCGGTGCGGGATGTCGTCTGCGTACGTGTTCATGTCCCCTCCGAAAGACGTGCGTGGGCGGACTGCCCGCGGCGCCCGGATGCGGCCGCGGTCAGGCCGGAAGCGGAGGAGGCCGGCTCTCGAACGCGAGCCCGAAGCGCCGCCGGGGCGCGCGGTCGTCGGCGGGCCGCGGATGCCGCAGGCGGCGCCGGAGCGCGGCCGAGAGCACGCGGCGGGCGCGGGCGAGCGTGCGGTCGGCGTAGTCCTCGACGGCGTGCAGCCAGCGGGCGAGCCGCCAGAAAAGCGCCACCAGCACCGACAGCACCGCGAACACGGGCAGGGCGTAGCTGTGCAGGAGCGGCGAGAACGCGGAGAAGCGCCCGACGGCGGCGCTGTCGGCGTCCGCGTGCACGAGGTAGAGGAGCGAGGTTCCGAGGAACGACGCCAGCCAGACGCGCGGCGACAGGCCGGGGCGCAGCCTCGGCGAGCGGCGCCGCTCGCCGAGCAGGCGCTCGCCGGTCGACGCGAGCGCCCACGCGCGCACGCCGCGCGCGGCGAGACCGGCGAGCACGAGCGCGCCCGCGATCTTCACGCCGAGCAGGAGGAACGGGTAGTACTGCGCGCCGGCGGGGGCGAGCGGCCGCACGTGCAGGGCGCGATCGACGTGCGCGGTGAGGCTCCGGCCGACCACCTCCGCCGCCAGCAGCAGGAAGCCGAACGTGACGGCTCCCCGGCGTCGCAGCAGGCGCCCACCCTCCATCGTTCGATGATACTCGCGGGCTCACGGTCGCCGTTTGCGGCGGCCCGCGGGGGGATGCTTCAATCGACCCATGTCGGACGACTCCGCAGCTCCGCTGCGCGAGCCACCGGTTCGAGGGGTGGAGCCGGTCGGCGACACCGTCGTCGTCAACCTCGTCGGTGAGCTCGACCTCTACAACGCCGAGGAGGTCCGGGCGGGCCTGCTGGACGCCCTCGCGCTCGAGCCGCGGCGCATCGTGGTCGACATGGCCGACGTGGCGTTCGTCGACTCGACCGCCCTCGGCGTCCTGATCGAGGCGCGCTCGCGGCTCGGCCGCGACGGCCTGCTGCTGGCGGCGCCCCAGATCGAGACGCGGCGCGCGCTGCAGGTGAGCGGCCTCGACCGCCACCTGCCCGTGCACGACTCGCTCGAGGCGGCTCTCGCAAGCTGAGCGACGACGGCCTGCAGCTTCGCGTCCTCGAGGCGCTCCGCGGCGCCGAGCGCTACAACCGCTGGCTCGCGGAGCTGACGCTGCCGTGGCTCGGCGACGACCCGCTCGAGGTCGGCAGCGGCATCGGCACCAACGCGTCGCTCTGGCTGGAGCTCGGGCTCGGCCGGGTCACCGTGTCGGAGCTCGAGCCCGCGGCCGTCGACCGCCTGCGCGCGTGCTTCGCCGGGGACGGGCGCGTCCGCGTCGTGCAGCTCGACCTCACCGCCGCCGCCGACGGCGCGCATTCCGCGGTCGCGGCGCTGAACGTGCTCGAGCACATCGCCGACGACGCCGGCGCGCTGCGCGCGGCGGGCCGGCTGGTGCGGCCGGGCGGCCGCGTGGTGATGCTCGTGCCGGCGTTCCCGTTCGCGGCCGGCCGGTTCGACCGCTCGATCGGTCACCATCGCCGCTACACGAAGGCGACCCTGACGGCGGCGTACGAGGAGGCCGGCTTGACCGTGGAGGCGACGAGGTACGTGAACGGCCCCGGCCTCCTCGCGTGGACCGTTCTCGTCCGCCTGCTCGGCCGGGAGCCGGGCGAGGGCGCCGCGCTGAAGCTGTGGGATCGCGGCGTGATCCCGCTCGTCCGGCGGGTCGAGGCGCTGCGACCGCCGCCGTTCGGACAGTCGGTGCTCGCGGTCGGGCGGACGCGGAGCTGAGATGTCGTCGCTGACGATCCTGATGCCGGTGTTCAACGAGCGGGCGACGGTGCTCGCGGCGATCGAGGACGCGCTGGGCGCCGAGCTGCCGGTCGACCGCCGCCAGCTCGTGGTCGTCGACGACGGGTCGACCGACGGCACGAGCGACCTGCTGCGCGCCGCGTCGCTCCCGGAGAACGTGCTGGTCGTCCACCAGGAGCGGAACCGCGGCAAGGGCGCCGCGGTGCGCACCGGCCTCGAGCACGCCGACGGCGAGTTCACCGCGATCCTCGACGCCGACCTCGAATACAGGGCGGACGACCTCCGCCTCCTGCTCGAGCCGCTGCTCGCCGGCGACGCGAACGTGGTCTTCGGAACGCGCGCGTGGTCGTCGCACGCCGCGTTCAGCTTCTGGTACGTGATGGGCAACAAGGCGGTGACGTTCGCGACGAACGTGCTCTACAACTGCTGGATCTCGGACGTGATGACGTGCCACAAGGCGATGCGCACCGAGCTCTTCCGGCGCCTTCGCCTCCGCGAGCGCGGCTTCGCGATCGAGCCCGAGATCGCCGCGCGCGTGCTGCTCGCGGGCGAGCGCGTCTACGAGGTGCCGATCACCTACCGTGCGCGCGGGCGCGCCGCGGGCAAGAAGCTCGACGCGCGCGACGGCCTGCGGGTGCTGCGCACGCTCGTGCGCTGCCGCCTCTCCTAACAGATCCGCGGCAGCGGGTCGCCGACGAGCATGTCGACGATGCGGCTGCCGCCGAGCCCGGTCTCGAGCAGGACGAGGCCGGCCGGCTCCGCCTCGATGCGGCCGACGAGCGCGGCGTCCGCGCCCAGCGGGAGCCGCCGGAGCGCGGCGAGCGCGTCCTCGGCTGCGTCGCCGGCCACGACCGCCACGAGCTTCCCCTCGTTGGCGACGTAGAGCGGGTCGATGCCGAGGATCTCGCAGGCCGCGGCGACCTGCGGCCGGATCGGCAGGGACGCCTCGTCGAGCCGCACCGCGACTCGTCCGCTGCCGGCGAGCTCGTTCAGCGTCGTCGCGAGGCCGCCGCGCGTCGGGTCGCGCAGGAACCGGACCGCGCTGCCGAGCTCGAGCAGCGCGGCCGCGAGCTCGTGCACCGGCGCGGTGTCGCTGCGCACGTCGGCCTCGAGCGCGAGCTCCCCCCGCGCGACCAGCACCGCCATCCCGTGGTCGGCGATCGTCCCGGAGACGAGCACCCGGTCGCCGGGGCGCGCGCGCTCGGGGCCGAGCAGCACCCCCTCCGGCACGATCCCGATGCCGGCGGTCGAGATGTAGAGCCCGTCGGCGGCGCCGCGCTCGACGACCTTGGTGTCGCCCGCGGCGACGACGACGCCGGCGCGCGCCGCCGCGTCGGCGATCGACCGCACCACGAGCCGCAGCTCGTCGACCGGCAGACCCTCCTCGAGCACGAAGCCGGCGGTGAGCGCGAGCGGCCGCGCGCCCGACACCGCGAGGTCGTTGACGGTTCCGTTGACCGCGAGCTCACCGATGTCGCCGCCCGGGAAGAAGCGCGGGCGGACGACGTACGAGTCGGTGGTGAGCGCGAGCCGCGCGGCGGCGACGTCGACGAGGGCGGCGTCGGCGAGCGGCGCGAGCAGCGGGTTGCCGAGCTCCGGCACGAACAGCCCTTCGACGAGGCGGCGGCTCGCCTTGCCGCCTGCGCCGTGGGCGAGCGTGATCAGCTCGTCGTCGAACTTCACGAGGCGGCGACCTTCCCGCGCCCGTACGCGTAGTACGCGGCGCACGCGCCCTCGCTCGACACCATGCACGTCCCGAGCGGCCGCTCCGGCGTGCACGCGGTGCCGAACACCTTGCACTCGAACGGCTTGATCGCGCCCACCAGCACCTGGCCGCACTGGCACGCCTTGCGATCCGGCACGCGCAGGCCGGGAAGCGAGAAGCGCTGCTCCGCGTCGAACGCCGCGAGCTCGTCGCGCAGCCGGAACGCCGAGCGCCGGATCTCGCCGAGGCCGCGCCACTCGAACGAGTCGCGCAGCTCGAAGACGCGCGCCATCGCGTCGATCGCGTGGCGGTTGCCGTCGCGCTGCACGACCCGCGTGTACTGGTTCTCGACCTCACACCGTCCCTCGTGCAGCTGGCGGACGAGCATCCGCACCGACTCGAGGATGTCGACCGGCTCGAAGGCCGAGACGACGACCGGCCGGCGGAACTCCTCCGCGATGAAGTCGTAGGGCCTCGTCCCCGCGACGGCGGACACGTGTCCGGGCGCGACGAAGCCGTCGATGCGCACGCCGCCGGTCTCGAGGATCGCGCGCAGCGGCGGCGCGATCGTGACGTGGTTGCAGAAGACGCTGAAGTTCTCGACGCCGGCGGCCTCCGCCTCGAGGATCGTGACGGCGGTGGAGGGCGACGTCGTCTCGAACCCGACGGCGAAGAACACGACCTCGCGCTCCGGGTTGCGGCGGGCGAGCTCGAGGGCGTCGCGGGGCGAGTAGACCATGCGCACGTCGGCGCCGCGCGCCTTCGCTTCCAGCAGCGAGCCGCGCCGGCCGGGGACGCGCAGCATGTCGCCGAACGTCGTGAACAGCACGCCCGGCTGCTCGGCGAGCCAGATCGCGTCGTCGACGCGCCCCATCGGGATGACGCACACGGGGCAGCCCGGCCCGTGCAGGAACTCGATCTCGGGCGGGACGAGGTCGGTGAGCCCGTGCCGGTAGATCGTGTGCGTGTGGCCGCCGCACACCTCCATCAGCCGGATCTCCTCGCCGGGGACGACGAGCGCCGCGAGCTCGTCGCGGAGCCGCCGCGCCAGCTCCGGCGCGCGGTATTCGTCGACGAACCTCATCCCGCGCCGAGCTCCTGCAGCAGCTCGAGCGTGCGCAGCGCCTCGTCCTCGTCGATCCGCGCGAGCGCGAAGCCGACGTGGACGAGCACCCAGTCGCCGTCGTCCGCCTCCGGGCAGAGGGCGAGCGAGACGCTGCGCCGCACGCCGGCGACCTCGGCCGTCCCGAGGCGCGTGTCGCGGTCGAGCTCGACGAGGCGTGCGGGAATCCCGAGGCACATGCCCCGAGCGTTCCGGGCCGGCCACGCGGCCGCAACGGTGTTTTCCCCGATGCCGCTGCGGCTGCCCGCAGAGAGCCTGCGCACGAAGACTCGTGACCACAGCCGACGCAGCGGTGCTGGAGCCGGGCGCGCTCGACGCGCTCATCGAGGCACTTGCCGGCCGCGGCCTCCGCGTCGTCGGCCCGACCGTCCGTGACGGCGCGATCGTGCTCGACGAGCTCGCGTCGGCCGCCGACCTGCCGACCGGCGTCGGCGACGTGCAGGAGCCGGGCGGCTACCGGCTCTTCGAGCGCGGCGACGGCGCGTTCTTCGGCTACGCGGCGTCGCCGCACTCGCCGAAGCAGTTCCTCTTCCCCGCGTCGACCCGCCTCTTCCGCGCCCGCCGGAACGGCGGCGCCGCCGTCGAGTTCGAGGAGCCGGACGCGCCGGAGCGGCCGCTCGCGCTCTTCGTCCGCCCGTGCGAGCTGCACGCGATCGCGGTCCAGGACCGGGTGTTCCTGCACGGCCAGCACGTCGACCGCGACTACGCGTCGCGTCGGCGCGACGCGTTCCTCGTCGTCGTCGAGTGCGGCAGCCCCGCGTCGACGTGCTTCTGCACGTCGCTCGGCACCGGCCCGGAGGCCGAAGGCGGGTACGACCTCGCGCTCACCGAGGTGGTCGACGGCGAGCACCGGTTCCTCGCGCGGGCGGGCTCGGAGCGCGGCGCCGAGGTTCTGGCGGCGCTGCCGCAGCGGCCGGCCGCCGACGCCGACCGCGCCGCCGCGGCGGAGGTGACCGCCGGCGCGCGCGACTCGATCTCCCGCCGCCTCGACACGGGCGACCTGCGCGGCCTGCTCGAGCGCTCGCGCGAGTCGCCGCGCTGGGACGAGGTCGCGGCGCGCTGCCTCACCTGCGCGAACTGCACGCTCGTCTGCCCGACGTGCTTCTGCTCGAGCGCGGAGGACGTCACCTCGCTCGACGGCACGGAGTCGGAGCGCGTGCGCCGCTGGGACACGTGCTTCTCGATCGACCACAGCTACATCCACGGCGGCGCGATCCGGCCCTCGAGCCGTGCGCGCTACCGGCAGTGGCTGACGCACAAGTTCGGCACGTGGAACGACCAGTTCGGCGTCTCGGGATGCGTCGGCTGCGGCCGCTGCATCGCGTGGTGTCCGGTCGGGATCGACGTGACCGAGGAGCTGGCCGCGCTGCGCGCGGCCGAGGAGGTGCCCGATGCAGACCATTGACGAGCTGCTCCGCGAGGCGCCGCTCTTCGTCGCGCTCGAGCCGGCGCAGCTGGAGCTGATCGCAGGCTGCGCGACGAACGTCCATTTCGAGGCCGACCACGTCCTCTTCCGCGAGGGCGACCCGGCCGACCAGTTCTACCTCGTCCGTCACGGCTCGATCGCGCTCGAGACGTTTGCGCCGGCCCGCGGCCACGTCCTGATCGAGACGGTCGAGCCCGGCGAGGTGCTCGGCTGGTCGTGGCTCTTCCCGCCGTACCGCTGGCACTTCGACGCGCGCGCGCTGACCGAGATCCGGGCGACGGCGTTCGACGGCGCATGCCTGCGCGGCAAGTGCGACGACGACCCCGCGCTCGGCTACGCGCTGATGACGCGCTTCGCGCGGGTGATGATCGAGCGGCTGCAGTGGACGCGGATGCGGCTGCTGGACGTCTACGGGAATGTCGGCGCTCGCTGAGCCGAGCCTCGCCGAGGCGACGGTGCCGCGCCCGTTCGCGGTCGCCGAGCGCCGCCGCGAGACGGCCGACACCTGGACGCTGGAGCTCGAGCCGCTCGGCGGCCCGGCGCTCACGCCGCTGCCCGGCCAGTTCACGATGCTCTACGCGTTCGGGATCGGCGAGGTGCCGATCTCGGTGTCCGGCCGGAACGGGGAGCGGCTGGTGCAGACCGTCCGCGCCGTCGGCGCGGTCACCGAGGCGATCTGCGCGTCCGAGCCGGGCGCGGTGCTCGGCGTTCGCGGGCCGTTCGGGAACGCGTGGCCGCTCGAGCTCGCCGAGGGTCGCGACCTCGTGATCGTCGCCGGCGGCATCGGGCTCGCGCCGCTGCACGGCGCGCTCGAGCATGCGCTCAACCACCGCGAGCGCTACCGCGGGCTGACGCTCCTGTACGGCGCCCGCACGCCCGCCGACCTCCTCTACCGCGTCGAGCTCGCCGAGCTCCGCGAGCGCGGCGGCCTCCAGCTCGAGGTGACGGTGGACGCCGCCGACGAGCAGTGGCGCGGCCACGTCGGCGTCGTGCCGAAGCTCGTCGGGCGCGCCGGCTTCGACCCGCGCGACGCGATCGCGCTCGTCGTCGGGCCGGAGATCATGATGCGCTACGCGATCGAGGCGCTCGCCGACCGGGGGATCGCCGCCGACCGGATGTTCGTGTCGATGGAGCGCAACATGCGCTGCGGGCTCGGGCACTGCGGCCACTGCCAGCTCGGCCCGACGCTGATCTGCCGCGACGGCCCCGTCTACTCGGCGGCCGCGATGGCCGAGCTGATGGAGGTGCGCGAACTGTGACGAAGCCCACGCTCGCGGTCTGGAAGTTCGCCTCCTGCGACGGCTGCCAGCTCTCGCTGCTCGACTGCGAGGACGAGCTGCTCGCCGTCGCGGGCGAGGTCGAGATCGCCTACTTCCTCGAGGCTCGGCGCGCTACCGCCGAGGGCCCCTACGACGTGTCGCTCGTCGAGGGCTCGGTGACGACGGAGCACGACGCGGCGCGGATCCGGGAGGTTCGCGAGCAGTCGAAGACCCTGATCACGATCGGCGCCTGCGCGACCGCCGGCGGCATCCAGGCGCTCAAGAACTACGGCGACCTCGACGCCTTCACGGCCGCGGTCTACGCGTCGCCGCAGTACATCTCGTCGCTGGCGACGTCGACGCCGATCTCGGCGCACGTGCCGGTCGACTACGAGCTGCGCGGCTGCCCGATCTCGAAGAGGCAGCTGCTGGAGGTGCTGACGGCCTTCCTGCACGGCCGCAAGCCGACGATCCCGTCGACGAGCGTGTGCACCGAGTGCAAGGCTCGCGGCACCGTCTGCGTGACGGTGGCGAAGGGCATCCCCTGCCTCGGCCCGGTCACGCATGCCGGGTGCGGCGGCCTCTGCCCGGCGTACACGCGCGGCTGCTTCGGCTGCTTCGGCCCGATGGAGAGCCCGAACGCCGCCGCGCTCGAGGCGCGGCTGAAGACGCTCGGCTCCGACGACGCCGCGATCGAGCGCCTGTTCCGCACGTTCAACGTCGCCGCGTTCGACGAGGTGCGTGCGAAATGAGCGAGCGGACGATCGTCACCGAGTACCTGGCGCGGGTCGAGGGCGAGGGAGGCATGCGCGTGCGCATCGACGGCGACCGCGTCGCCGACGTGCAGCTCCAGATCTACGAGCCGCCGCGCTTCTTCGAGGCGTTCCTGCGCGGACGCCGCTTCACGGAGGCGCCGGACATCACGGCGCGGATCTGCGGCATCTGCCCGGTCGCCTACCAGATGAGCTCGGTCGCGGCGATGGAGCGCATCTGCGGCGTGGAGGTCGGCGGGCAGCTGCGGGCGCTGCGCCGGCTTCTCTACTGCGGCGAGTGGATCGAGAGCCACGCGCTCCACGTCTTCATGCTCCACGCGCCCGACTTCCTCGGCTACGAGTCGGCGATCGAGCTCGCCCAGCACGACGCGGCGCTCGTCGCCCGCGCGCTGGAGCTGAAGAAGACCGGCAACCGGGTGATGACCGTCGTCGGCGGACGCGAGGTGCATCCGATCAACGTGCGCGTCGGCGGCTGGTACCGGACGCCGACGAAGCGCGAGCTGCGCGAGCTGCGCGACCCGCTCCAGCGCGCGCTCGAGGAGTCGCTGGCCGCCGTGCGCCTCACCGCCGGCTTCGACTTCCCCGACTACGACCGCGACTACGAGCTCGTCGCGCTGCGCGAGCCGGGCGAGTACCCGATCGACGCCGGCCGCATCGTGTCGAGCGAGGGGATCGACATCGACGTCTCCGAGTACGAGCAGTGGTTCGAGGAGGAGCACGTGCCGTGGTCGAACGCGCTGCACTCGCACGTGATCGGGCGCGGCTCGTACCTGTGCGGCCCGCTGGCGCGCTTCGCGCTGTCGTTCGACCGGCTCTCGCCGGTGGCGCGGGAGGCGGCCGCCGAAGCGGGCCTGACGGCCGCCGAGCGCAACCCGTTCCGGAGCATCGTCGTTCGCTGCGTCGAGCTCGTGGAGGCGTGCCACGAGGCGCTCCGCCTGATCGACGCGTACGAGGAGCCTGACGCTCCCGCGGTGGAGGTGGAGCCGCGCGCGGGCGTCGGCCACGGCTGCACGGAGGCGCCGCGCGGGATCCTGTGGCACCGCTACGCGATCGACGGCGACGGCACGATCCTCGAGGCGAAGATCGTCCCGCCGACGTCGCAGAACCAGCGGGCGATCGAGGAGGACCTGCGGGGCGTCGTCGAGCGCTCGCTGCAGGTGCCGGACGACCGGCTCGCCCTGCTCTGCGAGCAGACGATCCGCAACTACGACCCGTGCATCTCGTGCGCGACGCACTTCCTGAAGCTCGAGGTGGAGCGATCGTGAAGGTGATCGGCGTCGGCAACCGCTGGCGCCGGGACGACGCTGTCGGCCTCGAGGTGGCGGCGCGCGTGCGCGCCGCGGCGCCGGACGGCGTCGAGGTGCTCGAGCGGGAAGGCGAGCCGGTTGCGCTGCTCGACGCCTTCGACGGCGCCGACGCCGTCGTGCTCGTCGACGCCGTGTCGTCCGGGGCGCCGCCCGGCACCCTGCACCGGCTCGACGCGGTCGCGTCGGCGCTGCCGGGAGAGCTGTTCCGCCGCTCGACCCACCACCTCGGCGTCCCGGAGGCGGTCGAGCTCGGCCGGGCGCTCGGCCGGCTGCCCTCGGCGGTCGTCGTGATCGGGGTCGAGGGCGGAAGCTGGGACGCCGGCGAGGCGCTCTCGCCGCCCGTGGCGGCGGCGGTCGGCGCGGCGGTGGACGCGGTGCTGGAGGAGGTGGCGCGGTGCACGAGCACGCGCTGATGCGCGACCTGATGCGCGAGATCGCCAGGGTCTCGGGCGGCGCCCGGGTCACGCGGGTGCGGGTCCGGCTGGGGGTGCTCTCGCACTTCACCGACGAGCACTTCCGCGAGCACTTCGAGGACGCGTCGCGCGGCACGGCCGCCGAAGGCGCCGAGGTCGTGACGACGCTCGACCCGGATCCGACGAGCCCGTCGGCGCAGGGCGTCGTGCTCGAGTCGATCGACGTCGCCGGCTGACCCGGCCTCGAACGCGCGCCGGTCAGTCGTCGGTGTCCGGCACGACGAGCGGGCGGTGCGGCCTGGCCGGCTCGCCGCGTGCGACCTCGACCTCGAGCCAGTTGGGCTCGCCGCGGAGGACGTTCCCGTAGCCCCAGTCGATGAC
Organism: Gaiellaceae bacterium; assembly: GCA_035651295.1. Lineage (GTDB taxonomy): Bacteria > Actinomycetota > Thermoleophilia > Gaiellales > Gaiellaceae > PALSA-600. The sequence goes on from DASRGA010000050.1 coordinate 60,469, forward strand.
CGCCCACGGACCGCCGGAGAACGCGCCGCCGCGGACGTCGAGCACCGTGCCCACCGTGGGCTCCTCCGCGCCCGGGTGGCGGTAGTCGGCGCACACGACAGCCTGGTCCGGGGTGCGGACACGCCAGGGAAGATTGCCCACCGGGTCGAGCCTACAGCGGGCGCGGGCGGGACTTGCTCCGAGGCGGGCCAACGGTCACAGTCGCCGGGTCATGCCGCACGCGGACCTCGACGGGCTGAAGCTGTACTACGAGCGCGCCGGGAGCGGCGAGCCGGAGCTGCTCTTCGTGCCCGGGTGGTGCTGCGACCACACGATGTTCAAGCCCCAGTTCGACCATTTCGCCCGCACGCACACGGTCACGGCCCTCGACCTGCGCGGGGTCGGCCGCAGCGACAGCCCGCGCGACGGCTACACGATCCCCGAGCTCGCCGACGACGTCGAGGCGTTCTGCGGAGCGGTCGGAATCGAGCGGCCGGTCGTCGTCGGCCACAGCCTCGGCGGCATGATCGCCGTCGAGCTCGGCGGCCGCCGCCGGCCGCTGCCGCGCGCGCTCGTCCTCGTCGATCCAGGCCCGATCGACCCGCTCCCGGCCTCGGTCGAGTTCTTCACCCGCTTCGCGGAGGAGCTCGAGGGGCCGGACGGCCCCGCGGTCCGCCGCGCGTACGTGCACGACTTCGAGACGCGCGACGACGAGCTCGCCCGCTCGATCGTCGAGCGCATGTGCCTGCCCGAGCAGGCCGTTGCGGCGGCGGTGGTCCGCGGCATCAGCCGCTGGAACGGCCGCGGCGCTTCGCGCGCTCGACCGCCCCCGTGCTGATGCTGCGCGCCGAGCTCCGCGAGGGCTCCGACATCCTCCGCCTGCGCAAGCTGAGGCCCGACCTGCAGGTGGGGATCACCGTCGGCGCGGGGCACTTCCACCAGCTCGAAGTGCCCGAACAGGTGAACGCGATGATCGAGCGGTTCCTCCAGCTCGCCGTCTGACGTGGATCGACGAAGGGCGGTTCAAAGCCGACGCGGGGACTCGAACCCCGGACCCCATCATTACGAGTGATGTGCTCTACCAGCTGAGCTACGTCGGCCCGGCGGCCGAAGTGTAGCCCTCAGGCCGCGGCGAGCTGCCGCTGCTCGAGCACGGCGGCGAGCGACCGGCGCGCGCGGAAGAGGAGCGTCTCGACGGCAGCCTGCGTCAGCCCGAGCTGATCCGCGATCTCCGCATACGAGAGTCCGTGCCACTCGCGGAGAAGGAGCGCGCGGCGCTGGCTCTCCGGGATCGCGGCGAGCGCGCGCGGCAGGGCGAGGAGCTCGTCGGAGTCGACGTGACGGGCGGGCAGCGCGTCCTGCATCGCCGCGAGGTCGACGGGCGTCTCGACGCGCCGGCGGCGGGCTGTCGAGCGCTGCCGCGTCAGACAGACGTTCTCGGCGATCCGGTAGAGCCAGGCCGCCTCGAACTCGGGCGAGACGCCGCGCTGCAGGCCCCGCAACGCGTTCAGGAACGTCGACTGCGTCGCGTCCTCCGCCTCCTCCCAGCTCCCGAGCCTGCTCAGGCAGTAGGCGCGGATCTGGCGGGCGTACCGTTCGTACAGGGTCCCGGTCGAGACCCCTGCGGAGCTTGACGTCGTTGTCGGTGCGGCGGCCATGCGATCTCCCTCGACGTGGAGCGGCGCCGGCCGCGGCGCTGCTCGAAGTGTCCTCGACGGTCGGGCGGCACGCAATGGGCGCCGGCCGAGAAGCCCCCGATCGAGGGACGCGGGTCAGACGCCGCGGTACTCGCCACCCTTGCGGGTGACGACGCTGATCGCGTCGAAGAGCAGACGCTTGCGACGGTCGCGGGCCTCGCTCTCGCCGGGGGGCCGCGGGCTGATCTTCGCCTTCCGCAGCAGCCAGTTGACCTCCCACACCTTCCGCATCCGCAGGTCGTCCGCAGTCCAGTAGCCGACCTCGAAGCTCACCGCCGGGTCGGGGCCGGGATGCTCGATCCAGTGCGGCCACCGCGGCGGCGCGGCGAAGCCGTCGCCGGGGTGGAGGTCGTACGTGGCGAACAGCGGCAGCTCGCGCCACTCGACGAAATGCCCGCCGCGCAGGAGCGCCTCGTTCTCCTGCTGCGACAGCCCGCTCGGCGGCGACACGTGCCACACGTTGCGCCCGCCGGCTCCGACGCCGCAGTCGATCTGCGTCTCGCCGTCGGCGTGCAGCGCGACGGGAACGTCGGGCGAGAAGACCCGGATCACCGTCTGGTCGCCGTAGTGCCGCTCGCCCGGGGGGATGCCCGCGGCGGCGAGCACCTGCCGGCGCGCCTCGGCGTATTCGGGCGCCCACTCGTGCAGGTCCTCGAAGTGGACGTGCAGCCTGCGGGCGGCGACGTCCTCGGCGAGGGGCCGCTCGAGCGACGTGAGCTTCGGCTCCTGCTGCCTCGATCGGTCGCGGCCTTCGTCGGCGAACTGCACGGTTGCCTTGCCTGCCGGCGCACGGCGGAAGAGGGCGTCGAGCCGGTCGAGCGCGAACAGGTCCGGGTCGAGCTCGTGCGCGAACGCGTAGGGAGCGTCCATCGCGCCGGAGTCTAGTCGGAGTCGCCGTCGTCCTTCTGCGTCCGCCTGCCGACCGGCAGGCGCCCCTGCAGGTACAGGCGCTGGAGCCGCTCGGAGCGCTTCAGCGTCTTGCGCGCCTGGATCGCCGCGACGCGGAGGCCGGCGCCGGTCGCGCCGAGCGGGTTCCGTGCGAGCCCGAGGCCCTGGTAGAGGGGCTCGAGGTGGTCGCTGAGCTCGAGCTTGTACCGCTCCCCGCCGCCGAGGTACTCCACCCGCCGCATCCCGTCCTCGGCCGCCACCCGCAGCGTCTCGATCGTCGCCACGAGCCCCGGCGAGTAGCGGGCGAGCGCGGGATCGAAGGCGAGCCGGTGGACGTACATCACATCCGCGAGCTCGAAGAAGTAGTGGAACGCGGCGGCGCGGTCGCCGACCCGCATGAGGACGATCCGCAGCACGCCCGAGTCCGCGAGGCGCCGCAGCGCCGCCCGGTGGAACGCCTGGCCGTCGACCGTCCCGAACGTCGAGCCGTCCGGCCGGCCGGCCCAGCGGAGGTGGTGGAGCCGGAAGGCGTCCTCGAGCAGCGGCTCGAGCTCCTCCCGCGTCCGTCCGACCACGAACTCGACGCGGCCGGTCTCGGCGAGCTGCCGGAGCCGCCGCCGGTGGAGGTTGCGCCGCTTCGAGCTCGTCTTCGCCAGGTACGCCTCCTCCCAGCCGTTCGGCATCAGCAGGACGGGCGCCTCGACCCGCTCGATCTCCGTCAGCCTCGCACCCGCGGCGCGGGCGAAGAGCGACGCGCGCGGGAGGCCGAAGACGTCGCAGTAGTCGTACGGCCGGCGGCCGAGCTCGGCGAGGAGGCCCGCGACGACCTCGGGGCCCTCGCCGGGAGCGACGAGCGCGTCCGCCAGCGCGGACTCGTGCGCACCGAGGAACTGTGCGACGCGCGCAGCGCCGACGCGCCTGATGTGCATCGGCAGCGCCCCGACGAGCCGGCCGTCACGGCGGGCGACGGCGACGGCCAGCTTCCCCGTCACCCCGTATGCACGCCACCATTCGACGAGCCAGCCGTGCAGCAGGAACGGGCTCGGCCGCGGCATCGCGACGACCAGCTCGTCCCATTCGCCCGCGAGGGCTTCGAGATCCTCGAAGGTTTCGACCGTCGAGTAGGTCGGCTGCGCCGCGGCGCTCATCTGGAGAGCGACGATAGTCGTCTGCCGGTGTGATCGCGGAGCAGCGAGCGATACAGGGCGAGATGCTCGTCGCGCCAGCGCGGCAGCGCGAAGCGCTCCTCGACACGCCGGCGACCGGCGCTGCCGAAGCGCTGCCGCAGCGCGCCGTCGAGCACGAGCTCGGCGAGCCGGCCGGCCAGCGCGTGCGGGTCGCCGGCGGGGACGAGGCGGCCGGTCACGCCGTCCTCCACCACCTCGTGGATGCCGCCGACGTCGCTCGCCACCACCGGAAGACCTGCCGCCATCGCCTCGAGTACGGACATCGGCATCCCCTCGGATCTGCTCGAGAGAGCGAAGAGCTGCGCCTCGGCGAGCCACGGCGAGACGTCGGCCACCTCGCCCGCGAAGACGACGTCGACCGACAGCTCCTGCACGAGCTGCTCGAGCTCCGCGCGCAGCGGCCCGTCGCCGAGCACGAGGAGCCGGGCGGCGCCGTCCGGGAGCTCCGCGAGCGCGCGCACGAGCGTCGGGAAGTCCTTCGGCTCGGCGAGGCGTCCGATCGTGACGACGTCGACCGGCCCGGGGCGCTCCCAGTCGCGCCCGACCGGCTCGGGCAGGCGCACCGCGTTCGGGATCACGACGGTCCGCTTCGCGGTGCACGTCCTCGCCTCCAGGCCCGCGCGCCGCTCGGTCTCGCTGACGCACACGATCGCCGAGCCGAGCGGCTCGACGAGCCGGTCCGCCCACAGGTAGGCGACCGACGCGCGGCCGTGGCCGGCCTTGAAGGCCCAGCCGTGCACCGTGAACACGCAGGCCGGCACACCGGCGAGGCGTGCGGCGACCCGGCCGAGCACGCCGACCTTCGAGCTGTTCAGGTGGACGATGTCCGGCCGCAGCCGGCGGAAGAGCGACCGCAGCTCGAGCAGCCCGAGGAGATCGTGGTACGGGGACACCGACCGCCGGACGCGGCGCAGCGGCACGAACGGGACGCCCAGCCGGTCGGCGGCCGTGCGGACCGGGCCGTCCCCGTGCGCGGCGACGGTCACGTCGAACTCGCTCCGGGCCGCTTCGAGCAGCCGGATCACGTAGGTCTGCGCGCCGCCGACCTCTGCGAGCGTCACGACGACGAGAAGGCGCGGACGTCCCGGCTGCACGACGCGAGCGTAGACGGTCGCGCCGGCCGCTCTTAGCGCGCGCCGCCGAAGGTCACCATGCGGGGCAGCGTGCGCGCGCAGACCAGGATGTCGAGCAAGAGGCTCCGATGGCGGAGATACCAGAGGTCGTACGACAGCTTCTCGACCGTGGCGAGCGTGTCCGCGGCGTAGCTCGACCGAATCTGCGCCCAGCCGGTGATGCCCGGCCGCAGCAGGTGCCGCTGGCTCCAGAACGGCACCTCGCCCTCGAGGTACGCGAGAAACTCAGGGCGCTCGGGACGCGGACCGACGATGGACATCTCGCCGCGCAGGACGTTGACGAGCTGCGGCAGCTCGTCCAGCCGCAGGAGACGCAGCAGCCGCCCGCCGGGGATGATGCGGTCGTCGGCCCGGGCCGCCCAGCGCGCGCCGGTTCCCGCCTCGGCGTCGGAGCGCATCGAGCGGAACTTGAGCATCGTGAACGGGCGTCCGTGCTCGCCGAGGCGCGTCTGCCGGTAGAGCAGCGGCCCCGGCGTGCGCTTGACGACCAAGACGATCGCCGGGAGGAGCGGCAGCGAGACGGCGACGCCGACCAGCGCCACGACGAGGTCGAACGCGCGCTTCGCGAGACGGTTCGCCGGCCGGTTGTACGCATGGAGCACGCTCATGAACCACGCCGGCGTCAGCTCCTCGATCGGGAGCCGCCCGAACGTGAACTCGTAGAGCTCGGGAAGCCCGGTGATCCGGAAGCCAGTCTCGGCGACGTGCAGCAGCTCGCGGAAGACGACCGGCCGCCCGCGCTGCACGGCGATCACCACCAGGTCGGGCTCGATCCGCCGGACGACGTCGCCGAGCTCGTCGAGGGCTGCGGTGAAGACCGGCCGCGCTTCGATCGCCGGGTCGATCTCGTCGGCGACGACGGCGACGACGTCGAGCGGGACGTTGCCGCTGTCGATGTTGGCGAGCAGCCGGACGACGGCGGCGTCGCCGCCCACGACGAGCAGGCGTGCCGGCGCGCTCGTCGCCCGGGTGACGAAGAGGCCCCAGGCCGTGACGGCGGCGAGGTTCGCGCCGCCGAGCAGCAGGAGCGTCTCGCGGCCGGGCTCCCACCACGGCTCGAGGTAGGCGAGCGCGGCGAGACCCGCGACGGCGAAGGCGCTCGTGATCGCGGCGACGAGGAAGGGGCCGGCCACGAATGTCATCGCCCGGAACGACTGCGCGACACGGCTGTGCAGGAGACCCCACGCCGGCGCGAGCAGCGTCGCCGCCGCCGCGGCGTCGGCCGGCCCCGACGACCAGCGAAAGGCGACGAAGGCGCCGAACCAGCAGACGAGCAGACGGCCCGTGAGCTCGAGGCGCTGCAGGCGGTCGTGCAGGCCGTGCGCGCGGCCGGGGCGGATCGAGAGGAGCCGCCGCTCCGCGAGGGAGGCGTCTGCGCGCGTCGGATCGGAGACCGCCATCACGAGCCTTATCGGCCGCCGCCGCCCGGCCCTTGAGCTGTGCGCCTCCGCCCCGGCTCGGGCGAAGGCGCACAGCGGTGCTCGGAGCTAGCGGCGGGCCGAGAGGGTGAAGCGGGCGGCGCCGGAGCGTGCGAAGTGGAGGGCGCGCGGCCCGAAGGTCGCCCCGAGCGCCGCGGAGGCGAGCTTCGGAGAGCCTCCGTGCCGGCCGTGGCGCTGCGTCTGACAGGCCGGAGCCGTGCCCGACGCGGTCGCCGGCCGCGAGACGTTTCCGGCGGCGTCGTAGGCGGCCACCGCGACCGTGTAGCTGCTGCCGCACGAGACGGGCGGCAGCGACGCCGAGAGGGACGCCGTCCGCAGCACGACCGCGCCTCCGAGCGAGACCGCGTAGCCGGTGACGCCGCGGTCGTCCGTCGAGGCGCCCCACGAGACGCCGGTCGACCAGTCGGAGAGCTTCACCGAGAGCGCGGAGGGCGTGCTCGGAGCCGACGTGTCGGGCGGCGGCGGGCTCGGGGCCGGCGTCGTCGGCGTCGTGGTCGTCGGCGTCGTGGTCGTCGGCGTCGTGGTCGTCGTCGTCGTGGTCGTCGTCGTCGTGGTGGGCGGCGGCGGCGGCGGGGTGGGCGTCGTCGTCGTCGTGGTCGTCGTCGGCGGCGGCGGCGGCGCCGAGGCGCTCGACGTCGACTCGACCGCGCCCAGATCCGGCGCCGAGCCGCAGTAGTGGAGCGGGGCGCCGTCGCAGCCCGGCGAGTAAGAGAGGCCGCCGAGGCTCGTCGTGCCGAGGTCGACCACCGCGGAGGTGCTGCTCGGCGCGAGGCCCGGCGCCGAGGACAGCCCGGGGCTCAGGCGCACGTCGCCCGACCCCGCCGGGAGGTTGCTCGACCCGCCGTTCCAGTCGTTGTGGTTCTCGCTGCAGCTCGAGCAGCCCCGGTAGGCGCTGCCGAAGCTGCCCGTGAAGACGTTGTTGGCAAGCGTTACCGGGACGCCGCCCGGAACCTCCGAGACGTTCACGGCCTCGGCCGAGCCGCTCAGCGAGAAGGTGTTGCTCGCGACGACGAAGCCGACGCTCGGAGCCCGGCCCTGCGGGTCCTGCTGGCCGCTGTAGTAGAAGCCCCACCCGCTCACGTTCCAGATGCGGTTGTCGTAGACGTAGTTCGTCCCCTGCGGCGCGGCCGCGGTGTCGTAGTCGAAGAAGCCGATCGCGTACGGGGTGTCGTGGATCGTGTTGTCGTAGACGCGCGCGCCGTGGAAGCGAAGCGAGATCGCCTGACCGTTCGGGATGTTCGAGAAGTCGTCGCCGGAGATCGTGGTCGACGGGCCCTTCGCGTAGACGCCGTGCTTCGCCCAGCTGATACTCGTGTTCCAGCCGGCGTCGGAGATGGTCGAGCCGGAGACGGTGACGTTCGAGCCCCACGTGAGGATCGCCGAGTCGCCGGTGTGGTTGATCGTCACGTTCGAGATCGTCCAGTCGTGGTCGGCGGTGTTCGCGATGTTGACCGCGAGCGCAGGGGTGTCGTGCAGCGACGAGTTCGTGAGCGAGATGTCGTAGACGCCGGAGCCGGATGCGGCCGACACGAACAGGTTCGAGCTGCCGGTGAAGTCGAGGTTGTCGAAGGCGAGATCGTGGTGCCCGCCCGGGATCCACACGTCCTGGCCGTTCGAGGAGTCGAGCTGCGCCCGGCCGGAGCCGTACGACCCGAAGTGGATGGGAGCCGACGAGGTGCCGGAGGTCGAGGGCATCAACGTGGCGTCCGAGAAGGTCTGGCCGCCCTGGAAGAGGACGGTGTCGCCGGGGGCGAGGGAGGTGTTGTTGACCTTGTTGACGGTCCGCCACGGGGCGGCGGACGTTCCGGGATTCGAGTCGGAGCCCGACGGGCTCACGTAGTAGGTCGCGGAGCTCGATCCTGCCGCGGCGGAGGACAGGGCGAGCAGAGACAGCGGAATCAGAACGAGTGTGAGGAAGAGCATGAAGCGGCGCATGCTCCTTTGGTCGGAGGAGCGCGCCCGCCCCTCATCCCCGAAATGGGGGAGGGACCACGAGACTTAACTCTTTCGGGTGATGGCATCTCCCCCGTTCCGGCGACGCCGGCGAGGCTACGGGTGCCGCTGGCCGGAGCGGAACTGCGCGAACGTCATCGTCGAGCCGTTCCAGAGCACGCGCGGCTGGCCGAGGATGCGGTCGCCGCGCTCGACGAACGAGCCGGCGACGGGGCTCACCGCCTCGAACGCGAACGAGTACGGCCCGCCGAGCTTGTTGCCGTCGAGCCGGATGGAGGCGTGGCTCGCTCCGCGAACGTCGATCGCGACCCCGGCGGAGTCGAAATCGTTCCGCCGGATCAGGAACGACTCGCGCGGGTAGCCGCCGGCGGCCGCGCCGCCGTCGTAGTAGAAGGCGGCCTGGCTGACGCCGGACACGACATTCCCCTCGACGAGCGACGTGCCCGGCGTGGCGCTGTAGGAGAAGTAGGCGATGCCGATCGGGCCGCCGGCGATCGTGTTGCCGACCACGCGCGCGTCGGGGTAGCGGAGCGAGATGCCGTCGGAGGGGAATCCCTCGATCCGATTGCCTCGCAGCGTCGCCGCCGCCGCCTTCACGTAGACGCCGTGCTTGTTCCACGGGAGCGCCGCGTTCCACCCGACCCCGGTGATGACGTTCCCGGCGATGAGCGGCCGCGCCCCGTTGACGATGATCCCCGAGTCGCCCACGTGGTCGATGCGGCTGTCGACGATCGACCAGCCGGTCGCCCCCGCCTGGTTGGAGAGGACGGCCGCCCCGCCCGAGTCGACGAGCCGGCAGTGGTCGACGGAGATGCCGACGCTCGCAGGGCCGCTCGGCGCGTCCTTGACGATCGCCGACTCGCTCGAGTCGCCCGTCGTCAGGGTCAGGTGCCGGAACACGAGGTTCGCGACACCGCCGGTCAGGTACACCGCCCCGTCGGCGGCGCCGATGGTGGCCAGGCCGTGCCCGTACGAGCCGAACACGATCGGATCGCCGGGGCGGCCGGAGACGCGCGGCGCGAGCGACACGCCGCTGAACGTGTCGCCGCCGCGGAAGAGGACACGGTCGCCCGGCCGGAGCCGCGCGCGCAGCACGCGCGAGACGGTCCGCCACGGGTGCCGGCTGCTCAGCCCGTTCGCGCGATCGCTGCCGGCCGCACTGACGTAGAACGTCCTCCCGCTCGGCGCGGCGAAGGACCAGGCACCGAGCGCTGCCGCGATCGCAGCGATCAAGACGAGCATGGCTCCCACGCGGTGCCGACGCAGGAGCCCCACTCCCCCGTGGGTGAGGCGACGATCCGGCACGCCTGAGCAGGGACGGTAGCGAACCCCGCCGCCGGGCGGGGCCCCGCCCGGACACGAAGCTACCGTTCGCCCTGCCGATGCTCGCCCGGTCCGTCACGTACAACGTCGCCGGGAGGGTCGGGGGCCTCGTCCTCGGTTTCGGCTCCTCGGTGCTGCTGGCGCGCTGGCTGGGCCCGGCCGACCGCGGCCTCCTCGGCGAGCTCGGCACGGCAAGCGGGCTCGGCATGGTCCTGTTCGGCCTCGGGATCCCGACGGCCGTCACCTACCTAGCGAGCGTCCTGCCGCAGGCGACCGCCGCCATCTTCGGCACGACGCTGACGGTGGCCGTCGTCCTGACAGCCGTCCTCGTCCCGGCGACGTGGGCGACGCGGCACCTCTTCGCCGACGCCTTCAGCGGCGGGCACGGCGCCGTGTACTGGCCGGCGGCCGCGGCGATCGTCTCGATCACCTTCCTCGACTGGACGACGCACAACCAGCTGCTCGCCCGGCTTCGGTTCGGGCTCTTCAACGCGCTGACGCTCGCGGCACGCGTGGCGTCGCTCGCCGCGACGATCGCGCTCGTCGGCGTCGCCGGCTTCGGCGTGGCGGGCGGCCTCGCGGCGAACGCGCTGCTCTCCGCCGTGATGATCGTGGGCGCCGCCCCTCTGCTCCTGCGCGCCGGCCGGCCCCGGTTCGACCCGCAGGTTCTGAGGCGGCTCGTCGGCTACGGCGTCCGGGTGCAGGCGGGCTCGCTTCTCCAGACCCTCAACTACCGGCTCGACCTGCTGCTCCTCGGCGTCTTCCGGCCCCTGGACGAGGTCGGCGCCTACTTCGTCGCCTCGTTCATGGCCGAGCTCGTCCTGACGGTGTCCGCGTCGTTCGAGACCAGCATCGTGCCGCTCGTCTCCCAGGCGGAGACGGCGGCGGGCCGCGACTCGACGACCGTCAGCGCGATCCGCCACCACCTGATCCTCTCGACCGCGGCGACCCTCGCCAACCTGGTCTTCGGCCCGCTCGTCATCCTCTTCGCCCTCGGGCACGGCTACGGCCCCGCTCTCGCCCCGTTCTTCATCCTGTCCGCGGGGATGGTGTTCGCCGGGACGGGGACGGTGGTCGGGAGCGACCTGCGCGGACGCAACCGGCCGGGGACCGCGTCGGTCTTCGCGGGCATCGCCCTCGTCGTGACGGTGGTCGGCGACTTCGCGCTCATTCCGCCGCTCGGCGCGATCGGGGCGGCGATCGTCTCGCTCCTCGCCTACGCGCTGTACGGGATCGCGTCGGTCGCCGGCCTCTCCGGGATCACCGGCCTCTCCTGGCGGGAGCTGACCGTGCCGACCGGCGCCGACTTCGGCGCCTACCTCGGCCTCGTCCGGCGCCTGCGGCGGGCGCCCGCGTAGCGGTGCTCGTCGCGGAGCATCCGCCGGGCTGGGCCCCCGAGCGCTCCTACGCGCTGCGGGTCGTCTGCGAGGAGCTCCTCGGGCTTCCCGTCGCCGCCCGCGTCGACCCCGACGCGCGCGGCTCGGTCGCGCTCACCGTCGCCGGTCACGGCGGCCGGGTCTCCGTCGCCGACGGCCTGTTCGCGCTCGACGAGGCGCTGCGGCTCGACCCGCGCTCCCTTCCCGCCGACGACCCGCCGCGGCTGGACGGGCTGCCCGTCATCTACGGCCGTCCCGAGCTCACCCTCGCCGACGGCGAGGCACGCCTCGGCGTCGACGTCTTCGGCAGCGCGTTCTTCTGCCTCTCGCGCTACGAGGAGCTCGTCACGTCCGCGCGCGACGAGCTCGACCGCTTCGCTGCCGCTCAGTCCTACGCGAGCCGGAACGGCTTGCTGTGGCGTCCGCTCGTGGACGAATGGGCTGCGCTGCTGCGGCGCGCGCTCGAGCACGTGTGGCCGGGGTTGCCCGCCCCGCGACGCGAGTTCCGCGTCGTGCCGACGCACGACGTCGACTGGCCGCGCGCTCCCGAGCAGGGCGCCGGGCGGCGCCTTGCGGCGGCGGCGGCGAGCCTGCTGCGCCGGGACGCGCGCGGCGCCGCGGTTCGGCTGCGCGCGCTGGCCGGCGGGCGCGACGCGTTCGACACGTTCGACTGGATCATGGCCGCGAGCGAGGCACGGAGCCTGCGCAGCGCCTTCTACTTCATCGTCGACGGCCCGTCGCCCGCCGAAGCATGCGGCTACGGCATCGACGAGGACGAGATCCGCTCGCTGCTGCGCGCCTGTGCCGGACGGGGGCACGAGCTCGGACTGCACGGAAGCCTCCGCAGCTTCCGCGACCCGGACCGGCTGCGGCAGGAGCGCGACCGGCTGCTCGCGGTGTGCCGCGAGGAGCGAATCGAGCAGGCGTCATGGGGCGGCCGCCAGCACTACCTCCGCTGGGACGCGCGCGAGACCTGGCCGGACTGGGAGGCCGCCGGCCTCGACTACGACTCGACCGCCGGCTACCACGACGCCACCGGGTTCCGGTGCGGCACGTGCGCCGAGTTCCCGGTGTACGACCATCGGCGGCGGACGCAGCTGCGGCTGCGCGAGCGCCCGCTCGTCGTCATGGACGTCGCGCTCGAGCGGGAGGAGCCGTCGCTCGACGCCGCCATGCGCCGGATCGAGCAGCTGAAGGCGGCGTGCCGCGCGCACGCGGGCCTCTTCACGATCCTCTGGCACAACAGCCGCCTCGTCTCCCGCAGGGACCGGCGGCTGTACCTTCACGCGCTGGACGCCTGAGCGACGGCGCGCCGGCCGTCGCGGAGATAGCGGACGACGAGGCCGTAGGCGAGCCCGGCGACGAGGAAGATCTCGTCGGTCGACTCGATCCCGCCGGAGAGGAGCGAGTTGACTGTCGCGGCGACGAGCAGCGACGCGACGAGCGCGGCCAGGATCCTCTCCCGCTGATCCGGCGCGATCGACCAGGCGCGGAACGCGGTCCGGAGCGACACGAAGAGCAGAAGCACCACGATCGTCAGTCCCACCACGCCGAGCTCGGCGCCGGCCTCGAGCAGGATGTTGTGCGGGTAGTTGTCGGACGCCGCGTAGTTGGAGAAGCCGCCGGTGCCGACACCGGTGAAGAAGTGCGAGCCGAACAGCGACAGCGCCTTCGACCACAGCTCGGTCCGTCCGTTGGAGGAGAGCCCGGACGTGTCGCCGAGCAGGAACGACACCGACCGGTCGAACGCCGAGGACGGGACGATCAGCGCGGCGGCGACCACCGCGGCCGTGACGCCGACCGCGATCCGACCGAGCCGGGAGCGCAGCCTTCGATCGGTGACGGTGAGGGCGACGAGGACGACGAGCGCGGCGAGGAGGCCGACGACGGGGCCGCGGCTGCCGGACGCGAGCAGCGCCGCCCCGAGCAGCGGCAGCATCACGTAGCCGAGGAGTGTTGTCCGTCGCGAGAACGAGCCGAGCGTCAGCGCGAGCGCGATCAGCACGCCTTCCGCCGCGCTCCGCCCCGCCCAGATCGGGTTGTACGTGGTGGAGATCGAGAAGCGGGCCGAGTAGACCTGCGTCGCCGAGTTGCCGCCGAGGCGGTAGACGAGCAGCACCGCGTTCGCGGCGGCGACGGCGAAGGCGATGAGCACGTAGAGGCGGAAGGAGCGGGCGTTGAGCCCGATCAGGACCCCGGCGACGATCACCGGGACGCACTGGGCGAGGTAGAGCTCGATCTTCGTCGTCGGGTAGGCGCCCGAGTCGAGTCGCGCGACGAGCAGCACGGTCAGCGCGGCGACGAGCGCGAGCGGCGGCGTCAGCAGCCGGCGGTCGAGCGCCGACGCGGGCCAGGCGCCCGAGAGGAACGCGAGGGCGAGGCCGAGCAGCAGCCAGAGCGTCAGCGCCGCGAAAACCACCTTCCCCGGCAGCGGGTTCGAGCCGTACAGGCCGATCAGCAGCGACGGCAGTCCGGTGAGCGCGACCGGGAAGACGATCGAGCGGACGGCGAGGTAGACGCCGCCGATCCCGACGAGGATCGCGATCGGGAACAGCGGGCTCCGGGCGACGAGCGCGCCGCAGACGAGGGGGATGGCGACGGCGGCGATCGCGAACGCCACGACCCCCTGGAACGGTGCGCGCACCGTCGTGCGCGCGGTGCCGATGAGCTGTGTCACGTCTCGAGTGTCGGAATCCGCGACCCCCCGCTTGAGCGCCGTAGTATTGCAGCGTGAGGGCGGCGCCCGGTGCGGGTCGAGGCGCACCACGCGTGTGATGAGGATCGCCTACGCCTGCTACTGGGATGCGCGCCGCCGCGACGGCGTGTCGGAGAAGATCGCCGGGCAGGTGGGGGCGTGGCGCTCTGCCGGCCACGACGTCGGCGTCTACCTCCTGTCCCCCCCGCCGCGGCCGGGCGAGACGCTCTCCCTGGAGGCCGAGACGTTCGTCTTCGAGCATGCCCGGGGCCGCTGGCAGGCGACGGCGCATCTCTACCGGGCCGTCCGCCGGTCGGCGCCCGACCTCGTCTACCTGCGCTACGACCTGTTCGTGCCGCCGCCGTGGCGGCTGGCGCGGACGGCGGCGGCCGTCGTCGAGGTCAATTCGAACTGGCGCGCGGAGCTGGCGGCGCGGTCGCGCCCGGCGGCGCTGTACGAGCGTCTGCAGGAGCCGCCGCTCCTGCGCCGGGCGGCGGGAGCGGTCTGCGTCTCGGGCGAGCTCGCACGCACGGTCGCGCGGCGGGCGCCGAGGCTTGCGGTGGAGGTGGTCGCGAACGGGATCGACCTTCGCGCGCTCCCGCCCCGCCCCGCCGAGCCGCACGACGGGATCCGCGCCGTCTTCGTCGGCGACGACGTGTACTGGCAGGGGCTCGACAAGGTGAGCCTGCTCGCCGAGGCGCTGCCGGAGTGGCACTTCGACCTGATCGGCGTCGCACCCTCGGCGCAGACGCCCCGGAACGTCACGTGTCACGGCTTCCTGACGCGCGAGCGCTACGACCCGATCCTCGCCCGCGCGGATCTCGCGCTCGGCACGCTCGCGCTGCACCGCAAGCAGATGGCGGAGGCCTCGCCGCTCAAGGTCGGGCTGTACCTCGCCTACGGGCTGCCGGTGGTGATCGCCTACGACGACACGAACCTCGCCGGGCTCGACGCGTGGTGGCTCCTGCGGCTGCCGAACGGCGAGTCGAACGTGGCCGAGGGCATCGCCGCGATCGAGACGTTCGGCCGTGCGGTCGCGGGGCGTCGCGTCGCCCGGGCGGAGGTCGCCGACCGGATCTCGACCGAGGCGAAGGAGCGCGCGCGGCTGGCGTTCTTCGAGCGCGTGACCGGGTTCGCCTGAGGATTCAAGCCGATTGACCGCGCGGCCGATGTGGCACTGTAGGCCGCCGATGAGGATCCTCTTCGTGACACCGACGCTTGCCCTCGGCGGGAGCGAGCGCCTGACGGTGCGGTACGCGGCAGGGCTGAAGGCGCGCGGTCACGACGTCGCGATTGCGTACTCCGTCAAGAACCTCCAGCTCGCAATGGTCGAGGAGGCCGAGATCCCGGTGTTCAAGGTTGCCTCGTGGCTCCCGCAGCGCTCGACCGCGCACGAATGGGTGCGCGACCTTCGCCGCGTCGTGCGCGAGTTCCAACCGGACGTCGTGCACGCGCAGTCGGTCGCAACCGCCGCGCTCGCGCGGTTCGTCGCACCCCGGACGCCCCTGCTCGTGATGATCCACGGCGTCTCCCGCCGTGACGAGCCGTTGGCGTCGCTCGCGCTCCGGCTGCTGCGGACGAAGGTGACCGCCGTCTCCGACCCCACGGCCGTCGGGCTGAGCCGCTTCCCCTGGTCGCCGACCGTCGAGGTGCTGCACACGGGCGTCGACACCGGCTCCCTTCGCGCCGACGCCGCGCGGCTCGGCCCCGTCGAGCTCGTCGGCTCCCCCCGGCTCTGCTGCGTCGCGCGGCACATGCCGGAGAAGGGAATCGACGTGCTGCTCCATGCGACGGCGCGGCTCGTCGAGCGGCTGCCCGACGTGGGCCTGACGCTCGTCGGGGACGGCCTCGATCTGAAGGCGCATGTCTCGCTCGCCGAGGAGCTGGGCCTCGCCGGGCGGGTGCTCGTGACCGGAGGCGTCCCGAACGCTGCGCCGTACCTCGCCGCCGCCGACGTGGTCGTGCTGCCGTCGCGCCGGGAGGGCCTTCCCGTCGTCGCGCTCGAGGCGCTCGCGCTCGGGCGGCCGCTGGTCGCAACCGCGGTCGGCGGCACGCCGAGCGTGTGCATCGAGGGCGAGACCGGCTGGCTCGTCCGGCCCGAGGATCCGGCGGCGCTCGCCGACCGGATCCAGGAGTGCGTCGAGTCGCCGGAGGAGGCCGCGCGCCGCGCCGGCGCGGGACGCGAGCTGATCGAGCGCGAGTTCTCGACGGAGCACATGCTCGACCGCCTCGAGACGCTCCTCGTCTCGAGCAGCGGCAGGCTCTTCCGGGTGCCGCCGACGAAGCCGCGCGCCTACTACCGCGGAGTCCGCGTCTACCGCCGCGCGAGCACGCTCGCGAGCCGCGGCCGCCCGCTTCCCGACTGGTCGGGGCTGCGCATCTTCGGCTACCACCGCGTCTCTCCCGACGACGACGTCTACGCCGTCTCGCCGCCGACGTTCGCCGCGCACATGCGTGTGCTGAGAGATTCCGGCGTCGAGGTCGTCAGGCTGAGCGATGCGCTCGAGCTCCTCCACGAGCCGGTGGCGGGCCGGTACGCGTGCATCACGTTCGACGACGGCTACCTCGACAACCTCGTGCATGCCGGCCCCGTGCTGAAGGAGCTCGGCCTGCCCGCGACGATCTTCGCGATCACCGAGATCCTCGAGGGCCGGCTCGGCTTCGACTGGTACCGCTCAAACCGTCCGGCGGCGATCACCGCCGACCACGTGCCCGAGCTGCTCGAGCAGGGCGTCTTCGACCTGCAGTGCCACTCGGCGACGCATCCGAGGCTCACCGTTCTCACCACGCGCGACCTCGAGCGCGAGATCGCCCAGGCGAAGGTGCGGCTGGAGCGCCTTCTGCCCTACGAGGTGACGAGCTTCTCCTATCCGGCCGGCCTCTACGGGCCGCGCGAGGTCGCAGCCGTGCTCGCCGCGGGCTTCCGCGCGGGCGTGACCACGAGGGCGGGAGTGAACGCGGGCGGCGTCGGCACCGGCGAGCTGCGCCGGACGATGATCGGCTGGCGCGACTCCGCGGCGGACTTCGCGGCGAAGCTCGGCGGCCGGGACGACGAGGCGTCGTGGCTGGTCGAGCGCCTGCAGGCGCGGCGCGCACGCGGCGCGCGGCGCGCCGACGTCTCGACGGCCTCGTAGGCCGGCGGCGCGGCGCCGCCTGACGGCTCAGAACGACGCGGTGTTCGACGCGCGATGCTTCGACGGCTCGGGATCGCCCTTCGCGGGGCCGACCGCCACCTGCTGGTCGTAGCCGTAGCGATAGCTGTAGCCGTAGTCCTCGCCGTCCTGGTCGCCCGTCACGATCAGGCCCGTCGGCGAGATGTGCGCCGCGGCCATCATCCGCGCCGCCCTGCGCGCCTGGTTGCGCGTCAGGTGCTTGATCCGCGCGACCACGACGACCACGTCCGAGACCTGCGCCAGCAGCGCCGCGTCGGCGTTCGCGTGCAGCGGCGGCGAATCGAGCACGATCACGTCGAAGCGCTCGCGGGCCTCCTCCAGGAACTGCTCCATCTGCCCCGAGCCGAACAGCGCCGCCGGGTCGAAGAACGTGCTGCTGTTCGCAAGCAGCGACAGGGACCCGCCGCTCGCCCGCTCGCGCGGTGTCAGCGGGATGAGACGCGCGCCCTCGTCCAGGCTCACCTCGCCGGCGAGCACCTGGATCAGCCCCGACGCCGGCCGCGGCGCCGAGAGGCGGCCGCGCGCGGACTCGTTGACGAGCATGATCGGCGCAACGCCGCTGTCGTCGGCGGGGCTGCCGAAGTACTCGTGCAGCGACGGGTTGTGGAGGTCGGCCGACACGGCCAGCACGCGCTTGCCGGTGACGCTGAGCGAGTGGGCGAGGTTCGCCGAGACGGCGCTCTTGCCCTCCGCCGGCACGGCCGAGGTGACGAGGACGACGATGCTCTTTCCCTGCTTGAGCTGGTAGAGCGAGAGGTTCGTGCGGATCGTCCGGTACGCGTCGGCGAGCGGGGAGGCCGCCGCGAAGTCGGCCAGCAGCTCGCCGCGCGACGTCCGGCGCGTCCCGCCGAACGGCACCCGGCCGAGCGTCGGGGCGCCGTAGATCGCCTCCACCTCGTCGGCGCTGTGCGTGCGGCGGTCCAGCCGGTCGCGGAACGCGCCGAGCAGGAGCCCGAGCACGAGCCCGACGAACAGGCCCATGGCCGCGTTGCGCTTCGGCCGCGGCGACGACGCCGAGGTCGGCGGCACGGCGGGGGTGAGCACGCTGAGATCCGGGGCGAAGACCGCCTGCTCCGAGCGCAGCTGCACGAGCTGCGTCCGGACGTCGGACGCGGCCGCGACCGAGCTCGGGTCGGTCTTGCCCGCCAGCGTGTCGAGCTGCTGCTGCAGGAAGGTGATCTGGGCGGAGAGCACGCGCTTCTGGCGGCTCGCGCGATAGTTGATCAGCGCGGTCGAGAGCGCGTTTGCGATCGACGCCGCGACGCCCGGCGAGCTCGCCTTCGCGCTGATCGTGAGGATCTGCGACGCGGAGGTCTGGCTGATCGAGATCCCGGCCGACGTGTCGCGTTTCAGCTGGCGCAGCGAGAGATGGTAGGCGGACGCGATCGGCGAGAGCACGGTGCTCGACCCGGCGATCCCCTGGATCGTCTGCATCGTCGACGCCGTGTCGGGCAGGTTCCCGGACGCGCTCGGCGTCGGCGTCCAGAGGAGCGTGGCGTTGCCGGTATAGCTGTTCGGCTGCGTGATCGAGACGCCGAACGCGGCCGCCGCGGTGGCAACGGTCACGAACGCGATCAGCAGCGCATGACGGCGGAGGAAGCCGAGCGCAGCACGAACATCGGAATGGTCAGAAACGGCGGCCTCCAAGATCCTGGTGCCCCCCTCCCCCTCGCTGAGGGCGTGATGATAGCCGTGAACCTGCTGGAAGGGTTGCATCGCGGATACTCATCGGCCGCCGGAGGGCAGTCCTTGAGCGCGAGACAGACCCTCAGACCTGACCGGTGTCCGCCTCCAGCGTCGCGGTGTAGCGGAGGATCGAGACGAGCGGGTCGTACTCGAGCTGGTCGTCGTCGCCGGTGGACTTCCACTCGCCGCGAATCAGCGTGACGAGCGTCCGGGCGCAGATGACGAGGTCGACCGTGAGGCTCCGGTGCCGGATGTACCACAGGTCGTACGAGAGCTTGTCGAGGCTGCCGCGCGTGTCGGCCGTGTAGCCGCGGTTCACCTGGGCCCAGCCCGTGATCCCCGGCTTCACGAGGTGGCGGCGCTCCCAGAACGGGACCGACTCGAGCAGCTCCTCGATGAACTCCGGACGCTCGGGGCGCGGCCCCACGAGGGACATCTCGCCTTTGAGGATGTTCCAGATCTGCGGAAGCTCGTCGAGCCGGAAGCGGCGCATGACGCGACCCTCGTGGGTGATCCGCGGGTCGTCGCGCGACGCCCACACCGCCTTGCCGGCGGACTCGGCGTCGGGCCGCATCGTCCGGAACTTGTACATGTCGAACAGACGCCCGTGCTCGCCGACGCGCGTCTGCCGGAGCACGATGGGCCGGCCGGTGCGGAACACCACGATCGCGAGCAGCGGCAGGAGCGGGAACGCGAGCAGCAGCACCACGAGCGCGCCGACGATGTCGGCCGCACGCTTCGCGAACGCCGAGTAGGGACGCTGGTAGAGGTGGAGGACGCTCATGAACCAGGCGCGCGTCAGCTCGCGCACGGGCACACGCCCGAACGCGTGCTCGTAGAGCTGTGCGAGCTCGAGCACCTTGAAGCCGTGCTGGGCGGCGTCGAGCAGCCGCGCGAACGTCTCCGGCCGGTTGCACCCCGGGGCGAGCGCGACGAGGTCGGGGCGCACGTCGGCGACGATCTGCGGCAGATCGGCGCCCGTGCCGAGCAGCAGCGAGCTGCGCGCCTGCGGGTGCGCGTCGTCGTCGACGATCCCGGCGAGCTCGAACCTCAGGCCGCGGCGGCGCTGAAACTCGGCCGTCATGCCGATGCACGTCTCGAACGAGCCGACGACGAGCACCCGCTGCGGCGGCACGATGCGCGTCGACGCGAGCTCCCAGACCAGCACGAGCGCGAGCTCGAGGGCCGCGAGGATCGCGATGTCGCCGCGGTGGAGCGCAAGCGCAGGGAGCCAGACCGCGATCCCGCAGGTGATCAGCGCGCCGAGGACGACGCCTCTCAGCACCGCGACGCCGCGGCCGAGCGCCGCGAGCGTCGTCCGGCTCGCCACGAAGGCGAGGTCGAAGCTGCCGAGCCAGGCGGCGGCCAGGAGGACGGCGAGAACGGCCTTCTGGGCCGGCGTCGGTCCGGACATCGCCGCGACGACGACGGCGATTCCCAGGGAGACCACCGTCGCCCGGCCGAGCCGCACCACGCGGGCAGGGCGTATCACGCCTGTCCGTCCCGCTCGACGATGCACCGCGGCATCGACTCCCACGTCGGAATCCCCCTCTCCCAGATCCGGTGCTGCGGCGACGGGGCTCCCCGGTCGCTGCACCGCTCGAACTATAGGCGAAGCGACTCTCACCGGTGGCCTCGTTTCACGACCCGGACTTCGAGCCGCCGAGCCGGCCGACGGCGAACACGACACCGCCGACAACCGGGCGCAGATCGCGCAGGTCGAGGCCCTCGAGGCGCGACCGGTGACGGACGTAGTCGCGCGCGAGCCCGGCGAGCGTGCCGCGAAGCGGCGGCCTCGGCTCCACGCCTCCGCGCAGCGCGGCCACGAGCAGGCGCAGGTCGCCGGCGAGCCAGCCCACGCGCAGACCGAGCGTCGGAGCGGTGACGTCCGGCAGCGTCCCGCCGCGCGCCCACTCGAACTGCAGGCGCGGGAAGTCGACGCCCGCACGGACGGCAACCTCGACCGACTGAGACAGCCGCGGGTTGATCTCCATGAGAAGCGGCGTGCCGTTCCCGTCGCGCCGGAACTCGACCTCGGAGTATCCGTCGAGGCCGATCTCGGAGACGAGGCGCTCGGCGGCCGTCAGGCAGTCCTCGGGCGGCGCGGTCGTCCACCGCATGACCGACGAGCCGCCGACGAGCGGAGGCCAGGTGCGCTCGACGCTCATCGCCACGCTCGCCACGGTTCTGCCGGACGCGCGGAAGAGCTTGATCGTCTCGCGGCTGCCCGTCGCGAGCTCCTGCACGAGCACGGGCGCGCCGTCGCGCACGAGCGACGCGGCGAGGCCGCGGGCATGGTCGGCGTCGAGCGCGAGCGACGGCCCGAGCCGCTCTCCTCCGCCGCCGAGGTCACGCCACGAGCTCTCGGGCTTGAAGACGCACGGCAGCCCGACCTCCTCGACCGCGGCCAGCGCCTCGGCGGGGGAGCGTGTCAGGTGCGAGCGCGGAACGGCGACGCCGAGCGCGCGCGCCACCTCGAGCGTCCGCTCCTTGCTGAGCGCGATCTCGACCGCGTCCGGGTCGCCGAGCGCCGGCGACGTGAGCCTCGCAAACTCGTCGCGCCTGCGATGGAGCACCTCGACGCTCGAGTCGATCGAGGCGGTCGTGACGTCGGCGGGCTCGCTCCGCAGCGCGTCGAGGATGGCGTCGCCGAACGCGCCGAGATCGTCCTCGGGCGCGGGCAGAGCCACGCGGCGCGACGCGTAGCGGGTGCGCAGGCCCGACGCGCGGCCGTCGCGCGCGGCGACCGCGACCGTGACTCCGGCCCGGCCGAGGGAGCGGGCGGTGCAGAGGCCGGCTCGCGTGTCGAGGTCGAGGACGAGCGCGCTGCCCGCCGGCGACGGCGACACGGTCAGATCCCCCGGTACTGAAGTCCCTTGCGAGTGATCGAGCTGACGGCGTCGAACAGGCGGCACTTCACCGCGTCGCGCGGGCCCCCGGGCGGCGCCGGGTCGAGGCCGGCGCGGCGGAGCAGCCAGTTGACGTCGTACACCTTCCGCGTGCGGATGCTCTCCGTCGTCCAGAACCCGATCTCGAAGCTCACGACCGGCTCGTCGCCGGGATGCGTCAGCCAGTGCGCCCAGCGGGACGGCACGAAGCAGCTGTGGCCGGGCGGGATGTGCAGCGGCCGGTCGGCGGGATCCTCGCGCCACTCGAGGAAGAAGTTCCCGCGCAGCAGCCGCTCGTGCTCGTCGATGCTCATCGACTCGGGCGGGCGCACCCACCAGACCGTCTCGCCGGAGATCGTCGAGACCAGCTTGAGGTCGGGGTCGCCGTGGATGGCCACGACCGCGCCGGGCGAGAACACGCGGACGACCGTCTCCGGATGCCAGCGGCCGAGCGACGGGTCGATGCCCGAAACGTCGAAGATGTGCTCCAGGCACTCGCGGTACTCGGGCCCGCCGAACCGGTCGACGCGCATGATCCGGTACTGGACGGGGCGGCGCAGCGCGTCGTCGACGATCGGGTAGCTCGGCCGCGTGTAGATGGGCTCGTTCCCGTAGCGCTGCGTGCCGGGGTCCGCGAACTGCACCTTCAGGGAGCCGCGCTCGGCCGCCTGCCGGCAGAGCGCGTCGAGGCGGTCGCTCGTGAAGAGCTCCGGGTCGAGCCGGTGTTCGAACAGCGCCGGCGCGTGAACGGAGGGAATCGCGGACGCCTCGGTCGCCATCTGTGGCCCCTCAGCCTACCGACCGAACGCCGGATCAGCCGCCCGATTCGCCCGAACGGGTCGGCGGATACGCTGCGCGAGTCGTGCCGCCGGCAAGCACAGAGACCCCCGTGCTCGTCCTCGGGGTGGGGCCGACCGCGCTCGGGGCGGCGCGGTGTCTCGGCCGCGCCGGCCGCGAGCCGTACCTCGTCACGCGCCCCGGCGACCTCGCGGAAGCCTCGAGGTTCGTCCACCGCCGCGTCTTCCATCTCGCCGAGAGCGAGCGCAGCGACGCCCTGCTCGAGCTGGCCGACCGGCTCGGGCTCCGGCGCGCCGTCGTCATCCCGTGCACCGACGAGTGGATGAAGCTCGTCTGCCGGCTGCCGCGCGACTCGCCGCTCGTCGCAAGCGTGCCGCCGCCCGACGTCGTCGACCTGTTCGTCGACAAGGAGCACTTCGCCTCGACGCTCGAGCGGCTCGACATCCCCCACCCTCGCACCGTCCAGGTGTCCTCGGAGGCGGATCTCGACGGGTCGCTTGACGGCATGTTCCTGAAGCCGCGGGAGTCGCAGATCTTCGCGCGCCACTACCACCAGAAGGCGTTCACGTTCGGCTCGCGCTCCGAGGCGGCGGAATCGTTCCGCCTCATGGAGGCGATCGGCGTCGGGGCCATCCTGCAGGAGTACGTCCCGGGCCCCGCCACGTCCCACTACTTCATCGACGGGTTCATGCGCAGGGACGGGACGCTGGCCGCGCTCTTCGCGCGCCGCCGCATCCGGATGTTCCCGCTCGAGTTCGGCAACAGCACGCTGATGGTGAGCGTCGCGCTCGGGGACATCCGGCCCGCGGCCGCGGACCTCGAGCGACTGCTCACCGCGGTCGGCTACCGCGGCGTCTTCAGCGCCGAGTTCAAGCACGACGCGCGGGACGGGCTCTACAAGATCCTCGAGGTCAACTCGCGGCCGTGGTGGTACGTCGAGTTCGCCGCGATGTGCGGCGTCGACGTGTGCGACATGGCGTATCGAGATGCGCTCGACCTGCCGGTCGCGTCCGTCGACCGCTACCGCATCGGACGTCGCTGCGTCTTCCTGCCCCAGGACGTGCGCGCGTACCGCGCGATCCGGCGCTCGCAGCGGCTGTCGTTCCTCTCGTGGGTCTTCTCCTGGCTCGGCGCGCGCCGGACCGTGTTCGCGTACGACGACCCGCTGCCGGCGCTCGCGCTGCCGCTCGTCGTGCTGCGCCGCTGGCGAAGGCTGGCGAGAGAGCGGTGAGCTCGCCGATCACCGTCGACGTCCTCGGCCCGCCCGACCACGACCGCTGGGCGCGACTCGTCGCGGCCGCGCCGACGGGCGGCCCCTACAACCTGCCCGCCTACCTGGAGACGCTCGCGGCGATCACCGGCGACACGTTCGTCGTGCTCGGAGCGCGGCGCGGCGAGGAGCTCGTCGGCGGCCTCGCCGTGCTGGAGCGGCGGTCGCCGCTCGGGCCGTTCGTCGCGCCGCGGCTCCTCCTCTTCTACAACGGGTTCGTCCTGCGGAACCTCGAGACGAGGTACCCCTCCGAGCGCGCGGCTCGCCAGGCGGAGGTCGTCGCCGCGCTCGCGGAGGCGCTCGTCGCGCGCGGCTACGGCCGGGTGGATCTCTCGACGCCGGCCCCGTTCGGCGACGCGCGCCCGCTGCTCGCCGCCGGCTGGCGCGTGACGCCCTCCTATACCTACGTCGTCCCGCTCGTCGACCTGGAGTCGCAGTGGAAGCGCGTCGAGCAGAACCAGCGGCGGCTGGTCGAGCGGGGCCGCGAGCAGGGGCTCGAGCTCGTCGTCGACGAGGACTTCGACAGCTTCTACGACCTGCACCGGCAGACGGCCGAGCGCAAGGGCGCGCCCCTGTACCTCCCCGCGGCCGCGTTCCGCCGCTACTACGAGGAGCTGCACGCGAAGGGCCTCTGCCGCCTCTACCACGCCCGCCTCCCGAGCGGGCGCGTCGGCGCCTCCCAGCTCGTCCTGCTCGGCCACCGGGTGACGCACACCGTCTCGGCGGCGGCCGAGCCGGAGCTGCAGTCGACCGGAGCGAACCCGTTCCTGCGCTGGAGCGCCTTCGAGCATCTCGCGGCCGACGGCTACGAGGCGAACGACCTCACCGACGCGATGCTCCCGTCGGTGGCGCGGTTCAAGGCGCAGCTCGGCGGCGACCTCGTCCAGTTCCTCGTCGCGTCGCGGCCGCTGTCGCCGGCGTTCCGCCTGCAGACGGCGGGCCGCGCGCTTCTCAAGCGCCTGCGCCGACCGGCCGGGGAGCCCGCCTGAGCCCACGGACGCGGGACGACGGCGGCGCCGCTCTCTGCCGCACGCTCGCCCAGCTGGGCGTCGACGTCGTGTTCGGCGTGCCGGGCACGCAGACGATCGGGATCTGGGAGGCGTTCCGCCGCGCGGGGCGGCCGCGCCTCGTCGGGGCGACGAGCGAGCTCGCCGCCGCCTTCATGGCGAACGGGCTCGCGCGCGCGACGGGCGGCGCCGGCGTCGTGCTGACGATTCCCGGGCCGGGGTTCACCTACGCGCTGCCGGGGATCGCGGAAGCGTTCCTGGACTCGGCGCCGGTCGTCCATCTCACGGCGGCGCCGGCCGGACGGGCGGACGGGGGCTTCGCGCTGCAGGCGATCCGCCAGTCGGACGTGGCGGCTCCGATCACCAAGGCGACGCTGGCGGTGCGGGAGGCCGCCGAGATCGAGGCCGCCGTCCGGGAGGCCGTCGCGCGCGCGCTCGCGGGCGAGCCGGGGCCGGTGCTCCTCGAGCTGCCGGAGGAGGCGGTCCGCGGCGCCGCACGCCCCGGCCCTGCCCCGTCTCCGGCGCCGGCGCCGGAGACGGCGCCCGGCGACGTCGAGGCGCTCGTGCAGCGGCTCGAGTCGGCGGCGCGGCCGCTCGTCCTCGCCGGCCAGGGAGCGGCCGGCGCGGCCGCCCAGGTCGCGTCGCTCGCCGAGGCGCTGCACCTGCCGGTGCTGACGACGACGTCGGGACGAGGCGTGCTCGCCGAGACGCATCCGCTCTGCCTGCGCTTCGACTCGCCCGGCGCGCCGGTCGGCCCGCTGCAGGAGCTGATCGACTCGAGCGATCTCGTGCTCGTGCTCGGCGCGAAGCTCTCGCACAACGGCACGCACGGCGCGCGCCTCGTCCTGCCGCCGGAGCGGCTCGTCCGCGTCGACGCCTCCCCCGACGTGCTCGCCCGCGGGTATCCGGCCGGCCTCGCCGTCGCCGCCGACGTCGGCGACCTGCTGCCGCGCGTCCTCGCCCGGCTGACGGCGCGCACGACCTGGCCGGACGGCGAGCTCGAGGCGTGGCGCGCGCGCCTCGCGGCCGCGATGCGTGCGCCGCGCGAGCCGACGCTCGCCGGCGCCGAGCCGGCGGCGCTCGTCGGCGCACTGCGGCGGGCGCTTCCGGAGGAGGCGGTGGTGACGACGGACTCCGGGCTCCACCAGTACGTGCTCCGCCGGCATCTGGAGGTGCTGCGGCCGCGGACGCTGCTCGTGCCCGCCGACTTCCAGTCGATGGGGTTCGGCATCCCGGCGGCGATCGGCGCGGCCGCGGGCACGGGTGCGCCCGCGCTCGCGGTCGTCGGCGACGGCGGCTTCGCGATCTCCGCCACCGAGCTGGCGACGGCGGTCGCCGAGTCGCTCCCCGTCGCCGTGCTGGTGCTCGTCGACCGGGCGTTCGGCCTCATCCGCAGGCAGCAGCTGCGGCGAACGGGCTTCGAGAGCGGCGTCGCCCTGCCGCGGGTCGACGTCGGCGGCCTTGCCGCCGCCGTCGGCGCACAGCATCATCAGGTTCGTGAGGAGGGCCTGGAATCCGCCGTCGCGCGCGCACTCGACTTCTCCGCGGTGACCGTGATCGAGGTGGAGATGGACGACGGCCGCAACGCCGCCCACGACCGCCGGCTCGGCCGGCTGCGGTCGGCCCTGGCGCAGCTGGGGCTCGACGACGCCGCGGCGAGGCTCCGGGAGCGGCGGAGATGAGCAGCCTCGCCGCCGTCGACCTGCAGGCCGCGCTGACGGCGGCGCTCGAGCCGATGGGCCCGCGCGCCGGCGCAACCCGGGGCGCGCCGTTCGAGTCGAAGCGCGTCCTCCACCGGGGCTTCCGCACCGAGATCGGCGTCTGGGAGGTGACCGAAGGAACCTTCCCGGCGCGGAAGGACGGCACCTGCGAGCTGATGCAGTTCATCGCGGGCCGCGGGACGATCACGGACGAGAACGGGGTCACCCGCATCGAGCCGGGCGTGGTCATGTTCACGCCCGACGGCTGGTCGGGCATCTGGGACGTCGAGGAGCCGATCCGCAAGACCTACGCGGTGAACGAGACCCGCATCCGCCTCCGCGGCCTCGCCAGAGCGCTCTGGCTGACGCTCAAAGAGAAACGTCGGCGCTAGCCGCGGCCGCGTCGGTGCGCTGCCCGCGGCGGCTCCGCCGGATGTGCCACAGCCCGCGGACGAGCTGCAGCGCGGTGGGCGCGTACCAGCTCCGCCCGCCGACGCCGGGCTGAGGGACCCGGGGAAGCGCCCCGGCCTCGGCCAGCTCGAGCGCCCTGCACGCGAGCTTCGCCCGCAGCCTGGCGTTCGCCACCTTCAGGTCGCCGAACGTGAGGTCGGGAGTCAGCGGGATGCTCTCGGCGAGCGCGATGTCCCCGGTGTCGATGCCGGGATCGAGGTGGAAGATCACCGAGCCGACCCGGGACCAGTCGTCGTTCACGAGCGCCCAGAAGTCGCTGTAGGTGTTGCGGTAGTCGGGCAGGAACCCGCCGTGGATGCTCAGCGCATGCCGTGACGGCACGCCGAGAACCTCTTCGCAGAGGATGCTCGTCCCGAGCACGATCAGCACCTCGGGCGCGAGCTCTCGTAACGCAGCGATGCTCGCCGGCTCGTTGGCGTTGCCGACGTAGACGCACGGCACGCCCTCCGGGTAGCCGGCGACCCCGAGCCCGCGGGCCAGCACCCGCTCGCTCCAGTTGCCGTACATGACGACGGCGGCCACGTCGATCACCCTGACCGGCAGAAGGAGGCGCGGGCCGCGGCGAAGCGCCTTTGCGAGCTTGCGCTTGCGTGCGTCGTCGCGCCGCTCGACGACGACCGCGTCGAGCCGGCCGGCGGCGGCGAGGGCGGAGGCGAGGTGCCGCTGGTCTGCACCGTCGCGACACAGAAGGACCGTGCGCACGGACGGACCAGGATAGACCGCGCTCTACGCGTCGAGGACGCGCGCGAGGCGGTTCGCGGTGAAGTCGGCGCCCAGCACGAAGCGCGAGATCGGGCCGAAGCGGCGTTCGGCCGCGTAGCCGACGAACGAGACGTTGGGATCGGTGGAGCGGAAGTAGCGGTCGAGGACGGGCCAGCCGTCGCGGACCACGATCCGCTCCCTGAGCTCGGGAGCGAGGAACTCGAGCCGGTCGAGCCGGAAGCGGTAGCCGCACGCGACGAGCACCTCGTCGACCTGCAGCTCGACGCCGTTCGTCAGCGTCACGTCGACGGCCTCGCCGTCGGGCTGCGCCGCCGCCGCCGTGCAGTGCTCGCGAACGCGGACGCTTCGCTCGACGAGCGTTCGCAGCCACGGCGAGCCGCCCGAGCGGAGCAGCCGCCTCGTCAGCGCGGTCCGCGCGGAGACCGGCAGTGCCGAGAAGAGGTCGGGATGCAGGACGAGCCGGTTCAGCGGCGGCGGCCCGTAGCCGACGGCCGGGTAGGCGAGCCGGTAGAGGCGGCGGCGGAGCGGCGAGCGCGGGTAGTGCGGCTCGCGGTCGGCGAACCAGCGGAGCTCGCCCTGCGTGACGAGCTCGACGGCGGCGCCCGCCTGCGCGGCGAGACCGGCGGTCTCGAGCCCGGCCTGCCCGCCGCCGACGACGAGCACGCGGCGTCCCGCCAGCCGGTCGAGGTCCTCGGGGACCCCGGTTGCGAGCGTCACGGTCGCGCCGAAGAGGCCGGCGAGCGGCTCGGGGACGTGCGCGAAGGGCATCACGCCGACGGCGAGCACGACCTGCCGGGCATCGACCTCGTCGCCCCCCGTCGTGGTGATCCGGTAGCGGCCCGCCGCGGGCTCGATCCGCGCGACGTCGTGCGGGTCGCGATCCGGGACGAACCGCTGCGCGAACCAGTCGCTGTAGCGCAGGAAGAGCTCGAGCGGGATCGGCTCGAGCCGCTCGCCCTCCGCGGCGACCCAGGCGTCGATCGTGCCGGCGCCGGCCGGCGCCGACAGCGACGTCTCCTCCCACGCCGAGCGAAGCTGCATCTCGCGCGGCATCCGCGTCCGCCAGGTGTGCATCTGCTCGCCGAAGCACCGCGCCCGTCGCCGCGTCACGTGCGCGGCGATCGAGAGGCCGAAGGGCCCGGCGCCCACGATCGCCACGTCGAGCTGCTCGGCCAAGGGCCGGGAAGGCTAGACGATCACCGCGGCGCGAGCTCGCGGCCGACCCGCACGAAGAGCGCTTCGAGCGCGAGCTGCGGGACGAGGTTGAGCTCCTCGAGCTCGCGCCAGGTCTCGCGGACCGCCTCGGCGGCGCGCTCGGCGCCGACGAGCCGCTCGCGGGTCGCGTCCTCGCGGAGCTCGCGCAGCTTGTCGAGGTGGATCGCGGCGTCGTCGGCCCCGACGGCGACCGCGACGAGGTCGCGGTACCACGCGCCGAGCTCCTCCAGCTCGGCGAGCAGCTCCTCCCGCTCGGCGCCGCGCGCGGCGCGGCGCACGCGCTGCTCGGCCTCGCGGGCGGGCAGCTCGAGATCCTTGATCCGCGCCTCCTCGAGGTCGCGGGCGCGGGCCGAGACGGCCTGCGCGTTCGCGAGCACCGCCTCGGCGGCGGCCGACGCGTCGAACGACGGCGAGCGGTAGACGGCGCGCGCCTGCTCGAGCAGCGCCTCGCGCCGTTTTGCCGAGTCGGGGTCGAGCAGGCGCTCGAGCCGGTCGAGGCGGCCGGCGGAGACGCGGGCGAGCGCGGCGCGCGCCTCCTCGTCGAGGGCCGGCGCGCGCGCGTCGACGAGCTCGCGGATCGCGCGCTCCGACAGCCTCCGGAACGGCACGAGCTGGCAGCGCGAGCGGATCGTCTCGGGCAGCGGCCCGAGGTCGTCGGCGACGAGCACGATCACCGCGTAGGAGGGCGGCTCTTCGAGGTCCTTCAGCAGCGCGTCGGCCGCGTCCTCGTTCAGCAGATGGGCGCGGTGGACGAGATAGACGCGGCGGTCGGCCTCGAAGGGGCGCAGGTGGAGGTCGCGGCGCAGCTCGCGGATCGCGTCGATGCGGATCATCTCGCCGAGCGCGTCGAGCTCGTAGAGGTCCGGGTGGAAGTCGCGCGACGTGCCGAGCAGCGCGCGCGCGAACGTGCGCGCCGTCTCGCGCTTGCCGACGCCCGCCGGCCCGTGGAAGAGGTAGGCGTGCGCGGGGCCTTCGCGGAGGGCGGCGTCGAGCAGGCGCGCCGCCTCCGGCTGCTCAGAGAAGCGGGCGAACGTGCTCACGGATCTCCTCTGCGATCCGGTCGGGGTCCCGCTCGCCGTCGACGGCGACCACCCGGAGCGGCTCGCGGGCGGCGAGGTCGCGGTACGCGCGGTCGACGACGCGCATGAACTGTCCGCCGGCGCGCTCGATGCGGTCGCGGTCGCCGCCGGCGCGGCGCTCGGCGGCGTCCGGGTCGACGAGGACGAGGAACGTCCGGTCGGGCAGCAGGCCGCCGGTGACCGTCAGCGAGAGCTCCCGCACGCGCTCCTCGCCGAGCCCGCGGCCCGCGCCCTGGTAGGCGACGGACGAGTCCAGGTAGCGGTCGCAGACCACGTCCTCGCCGCGCTCGAGCGCCGGGCGGATCGCGCGGGCGACGTGCTCCGCGCGCGCGGCCGCGTAGAGCGCGGCCTCCGTCCACGGGGCGATCTCGTCTCCGTGCAGCACGAGGTCGCGCACCGCCTCGGCCACCGGGGTGCCGCCCGGCTCCCGGGTCGCGAGCACCGTCCGGCCCTGCTCGCGCAGCCAGTCGGCGAGCAGCCCCGCCTGGGTGCTCTTGCCCGACCAGTCGACACCTTCGAATGTCACGAACACCGCGCCTCTAATCTACGGCGCGGTGAAGGCGGTCGTGACAGGCGGCGCGGGGTTCATCGGCTCGAACCTCGTGGACGCCCTCGTGGAGCGAGGCGACGAGGTGCTCGTCGTCGACGACTTCTCGACCGGCAAGCCCGAGCAGGTGAACGAGCGGGCCGAGGTGCTCGAGCACGACATCCGCGAGCCGTTCTCCGCGGAGGCGGACGTCGTCTTCCACCTCGCCGCCCAGGCCGACGTCCAGACGTCGATGCAGCGGCCCGCGTTCGACGCGGCCGTGAACGTCGTCGGCACCGTCAACGTGCTCGAGGCGGCGCGCGCGGCCGGCGCCCAGGTGGTCTTCGCCTCCTCGGGGGGCGCCGGCTACGGCGAATGCCCGCAGCCGGCGGACGAGCAGGCGCCGTTCCTGCCGCTGTCGCCGTACGGGCTCGCGAAGAAGTGCGGCGAGGAGTACCTGGCGGGCTGGAACCGGATCCACGGCAGCACGCACGTCGCGCTCCGCTTCGGCAACGTCTACGGGCCGCGGCAGGACTCGGGCCTCGAGGGCGGCGTCGTCGCGATCTTCCTCGAGCGGATGGCGCGCGGGCAGGAGACGGTGATCTACGGCGACGGCGGCCAGAGCCGCGACTTCGTCTACGTCGGCGACGTCGTCGCCGCGCTGCTCGCGGCCGCCGGCCGTTCCGGCGGCCCCTACAACGTCGGCACGGGCGCCGACACGACGGTGGCGCAGCTGCACGCGGCGTGCGCGGCCGTGGCCGGCGGGGCGGCGCCGGCGCGGCACGAGCCGGCGCGCCTCGGCGACGTGATCCGCTCGGTGCTCGACGTGTCGCTCGCCGAGCGGGAGCTCGGCTGGCGCGCGGAGGTGACGCTCGAGGAGGGCCTGCGCCGCACCTGGGCGTGGATGCAGGAGCACGCGGCGGCGTAGCGAAACGAGCGCGCACGTGGACGCGCCGCTCCCCGCACCCTCCGAAAGCCTCGTCCGAAGCTGGAAGACCGCGACGATCGTCGCGAGCTTCGTCGCCGCCGTCGAGCTCGTGCTGCTGCTCGTCGCGGCGTTCCTGCTGCTCGCAAGGCCGCTCTCGCACGCGATCCAGCACCATGCGGCGGCGTCGGCAGCCGCGTCGACGAAGGCCGACGCGCACGCGAAGGCGCGGGAGGCCGTGCTCGCACGGAAGGTCGCGCGCGCCCGCCGCGTCCCCGCCGCCAGGCTGCCGCGCTCGAAGACGGGCGTGCTCGTGCTGAACGGCAACGGGCGCACCGGCGCCGCCTCGAGCGAAGCCGCCCGCCTGCGGTCGCTGCACTACCTGGTGAAGGCCACCGGGAACGCGCGCCGCCAGGACTACGCCAGCACCGTCGTCATGTACCGCCGCGGCTACGAGGGCGAGGGCGCCCGGCTCGCGCGCGACCTGCACGTGAAGATCGTCGGCCCGCTCGACGGCCTCGGCGTCTCGGCGCTGCACGGCGGGCAGCTCGCCGTCGTCCTCGGCGCGCGCTAGCAGCGGTAGGCGTGCCTGTCGACGCGCCGCAGCGCGTCGCGGTACTCCGACGCGCCCTCGCTCGCACGCGCCTTCGGGTCGAGCTCGGTGAAGCGCTCCAGGTAGAACCACGCCTGGTACCAGCAGCGCTGCGAGTACGCGTAGCGGCCGGCGTACTGCCATGTGAGCGGGTTCAGCGGCTGCATCCGCACGGCGGCCACGTAGAGGTCGAACGCCTGCTGCGGACGGCCGAGCGCGTCGGCGGCGGCCGCCTTGTTCCAGACCGGCTCGACGAGCAGCGGGTCGGCGCTGAGCGCCCGGTTCGCGAGCGAGACGGCTCGTCCCGGGGGCGCGGCGAGCCCCTCGTCCGCCCAGCGCCGGCCGAGCCACGGCAGCAGGAACGTGCAGAACACGGCGAGCGCGGCGCCGGCCGCCGCGAGAGTGGCGAACGCGCCGACGCGCCGGGCGGGCGGGCGGCCGGCGAGCGCGCCCGCGGCGAGAAAGGCCGGCGCGGAGACGGCGACGAAGTCCCAGTCGACGTCGACCAGCGCGTGCACGAGGTACGCGGGCAGGAGGAGCGCGAGCGCGAGCTCCGGCCCCCGCCGCCGGCGCGAGCCGCGCAGCAGCGCGCCCGCCGCGGCGGCGAGCAGCGCGAGCCCGGCGACGCCGGTCTCGGCGAGGAACTGCACGGGCAGGTCGTGCGGCTCGATCGTGGTGTCGAGGTAGATCGAGCGGTAGCGCTTGTTGAGCAGCTCGAACGAGCCCGCGCCCGTCCCGCCGAGCGGGTGGTGCACGAAGCCGCGCCACGCCTGCCGCCACCAGGTGAACCGGAAGTTCGAGCTGGTGGACGTGATCCGGGCCTGCGAGTTCGAGACCGTGCCGGAGGAGACGCCGCGCAGCGCGAGCAGCGCGAGGGCGCCGGCCGCGAGCAGCAGCGCGAGCGCGACGGCGGCGCGGCGGAGCGCGGGCGTCTCGCGCGGGCGCGGCAGCCGCCCGCGCGCGGCGAGGGCGGCGCCGGCGCCGGCGAGGAGCAGGACGCCGAAGACGACGCCGTCGCGCCAGCGCGTCGAGAGCGGCTGGTGGTCGGCGGTGATCCCCGGCAGCGCGAACGCGATCCCGACGACGACGCCCGCCGGCACCGCCGCGGCGACCGCCACGACGCCGCTCTCGACGCGCTCGTCGGTGAGCGCCAGCCACGCCGCCACGGCGAGCGCGCCGGTGAGCAGGCCGCCGCGCGAGTAGGTCAGGACGAGCGCGACGAGCGAGACGTACGCGAGGACGACGCCGGCGCGGCCTCGCAGCCAGAGCGCGAGCACGACGCCGAAGTCGGCGAGCAGCGCGAGCTGGTTCCAGAGCCCGACGGGCCCGGTCAGCCTCGCTGTGACGCCGAGCGCGCCGTAGTCGTAGAGCGGGGGAAGCACCTTGCCGAGCAGCGACCAGCAGACGACGGCGAAGACGACCCCGGCGAGCCCGAGCGCGAGCAGGCGCGTCCGGTCGGCGAGCCACAGCCCGAGAGCCGCGAAGAGGGCGTAGAGGAGCGTCCGGTTCGCGTAGTCCCAGGAGCGGTCGGGAAGCCAGGACCAGATGATCGACACGGCGCAGAAGGCCGCGAGCGCGAGCAGCGGCACGAGCGGGAGCGCGCCGCCGGGCAGCCCGCGCGCCGCGGTGAGCGCGACGAGCGCGACGAGCGCGCCGGCCGCGAGCCAGACGAGCGACCCGTCGCCCGGGCCGCCGCCGAAGAAGACGGCGAGCGCAGCCAGGAGAATCGGCGCTGCGACCGGCAGTTCGCGGACCGCGCGCATGGTCCGGCGACGCTACCATCCGCCCGCGATAGCACCCCCGCCGCACACAGAAGCCTTACAGCAAGGGTCTAGGGTCGCCCGGATGCGCAGGCTGATCCTGCTCACGGCGCTCGTCGCCGCCGCCCTGCTCGCCGGTGTCGCACGCCCGGCCGCGGCGGCGACTCCCTGCTGGAAGCTGCTGCTGAACGACTGGTACGACGGCCGGATCGACAACACCTACCAGCTGCACTGCTACACGGACGCGCTGAAGCACCTCCCGCCGGACGTGCAGACGTACTCGAGCGCGCACGACGACATCCTGCGTGCGCTGCAGAGCGCACGCGCCAAGCTGCGGGCGTCGGGCCACAAGAAGATCACCCCGGGCACGCTGCTCCCGGCGCCGAACACCCCGAAAGCGCATGGGGGCGGCTCGACGACGACGAACGAGACGACGCCGGGGAACACCGGGCACGGCTCGGGCGGCGGCACCGGCTCGGGCACGAACTCCGGCGGCGCCGGCTCGTCGGGACGGAAGTCGCAGGGCGGGCTGCAGGGGCTCGCCGACAAGCTCAATCCGTCGAGCCCGGACGCGCTGCCGGTGCCGCTGCTCGTGCTCGGCGCGCTCGCGATCCTGCTCGTCGCGGCGGGCGGCGCCGGCATGCTCGTGAAGCGGCTGCAGGCGCGCCGCGAAGCCTCCTGAGCGGAATAGACCCGCGCCGTTCCAGCGTTTTCTTCCTTTGAAGTTGTCTAGCCGATCGGGCCTCTACGGTCCCTTTCCCTTTCGGTTGGAGAGCTAGAGGCGGCGAGGAGGCACAATGGCCAGCACGGAGACCCACGGCACGGTTCACATTCACCCCGACGAGCTCGTGACGAGCGTGCTCGACGAGCAGGCGAGCCTGAGTATTCGGCGTCTCTTCACCCGTGAGGGCCGGGACCCCTTCGACGAGATCGAGTGGGAGACGCGCGACGCGCACATCCCGGGCCGCAACGGCCCGGCGTTCGAGCAGCGCGGCGTCGAGTTCCCGAAGTTCTGGTCGCAGACCGCCACCAACATCGTCGCCCAGAAGTACTTCCGCGGCCGGCTCTCGAGCCCGGAGCGCGAGCGTTCCGTCAAGGAGATGGTGGGGCGGGTCGTCACCACGATCGGGGCGTGGGGGCGCCAGGACGGCTACTTCGGGAGCGAGGAGGAGGCGGAGACGTTCGAGGCCGAGCTGAAGGCGATCCTCGTCAACCAGCTCGCCGCGTTCAACTCGCCCGTGTGGTTCAACGTCGGCTTCGAGGAGAAGCCGCAGTGCTCGGCCTGCTTCATCCTTTCGATCGAGGACTCGATGGACGCGATCCTCGACTGGATCCGGCGCGAGGGGATCATCTTCCGCGGCGGCTCCGGCTCGGGCGTCAACCTGTCGCGGCTGCGCTCGTCGAAGGAGCAGCTCTCCAAGGGCGGCTACGCCTCCGGCCCGGTCTCGTTCATGCGCGGCGCCGACGCGTCCGCGGGCACGATCAAGTCGGGCGGCAAGACGCGCCGGGCGGCGAAGATGGTCGTGCTCGACGTCGACCATCCCGACATCGTCGAGTTCATCTGGTGCAAGGCGCACGAGGAGGAGAAGGCGCGCGTCCTCGAGGCTGCGGGCTACGACATGTCGCTCGACAGCGCCGACTGGGCGTCGATCCAGTACCAGAACGCGAACAACTCGGTGCGCGTGTCGGACGCCTTCATGGAGGCGGTCAGGGACGACGCCGACTGGAACCTCACCGCACGCACCGACGGCAGCGTCGTCGAGACGGTGAAGGCGCGGAAGCTGATGCACGAGATCGCGGAGGCCGCGTGGCGCTGCGCCGATCCGGGCCTGCAGTACGACACGACGATCAACGCGTGGCACACGCTGCCGAACACCGGCCGCATCAACGCGTCGAACCCGTGCTCGGAGTACATGTCGATCGACGACTCGGCGTGCAACCTCGCCTCGCTGAACCTGATGAAGTTTCGCCGCGACGACGGCGAGCTCGACGTCGAGGCGTTCGAGCATGCGGTCGACACGGTGTTCCTCGCGCAGGAGATCCTGGTCGGCAACTCGTCCTACCCGACGCCGGAGATCGAGCGGAACGCGAAGGCGTACCGCCAGCTCGGTCTCGGCTATGCGAACCTGGGCGCCCTGCTGATGGCGCGGGGCCTCGCGTACGACTCGGACGAGGGCCGGGCGTACGCGGCGGCGATCACGGCGCTGATGACGGGCCGCGCCTATCGCAAGTCGGCCGAGATCGCGAAGCGGATGGGGCCGTTCGCCGGCTACCGCCCGAACGCGGCGGCGATGCTGGGCGTGATCGCGAAGCACCGCGCGGCCGTCGGCAACATCGCGAACCCGGAGACGGTGCCTGCCGACCTGCTCGGCGCCGCCCGCAAGGCGTGGGACGAGGCGCTCGACCTGGGCGAGGTGTACGGCTACCGCAACGCGCAGGCGACCGTGCTCGCGCCGACCGGGACGATCAGCTTCATGATGGACTGCGACACGACGGGCGTGGAGCCGGACTTCTCGCTCGTCAAGTCGAAGAAGCTGGTCGGCGGCGGCGAGATCACGATCGTCAACAAGACGGTCGCGGCCGGCCTCGAGAAGCTCGGCTACTCGCCGCGCGAGGTCGACGAGATCGTCGCGTTCGTCGACGAGCGGAACACGGTCGTCGGCGCGCCGTACGTGAAGGCCGAGCACTATCCGGTGTTCGACTGCGCCGTCGGCGAGCGGGCGATCCACTACCGCGGCCACGTGAAGATGATGGGCGCGATCCAGCCGTTCATCTCGGGCGCGATCTCGAAGACGGTGAACCTGCCGGAGACGGCGACGAT
>DASRGA010000051.1:0-11837 GCA_035651295.1 Gaiellaceae bacterium
TCGTGAGACAGTTCGGTCCCTATCCACCATGGGCGTTGGAGGCTTGAGAGGAGTCGTCTCTAGTACGAGAGGACCGAGACGAACGGACCTCTGGTGTATCAGTCGTTCTGCCAAGAGCGCTGCTGATTAGCCACGTCTGGACGGGATAACCGCTGAAAGCATCTAAGCGGGAAGCCCACCTCAAGATGAGGCCTCCCATCTCCTAGAGAGAGTAAGAGCCGTGGAAGACCACCACGTCGATAGGCGGGACGTGCACGCACAGCAATGTGTTCAGCGGACCCGTACTAATTGCTCGAGGTCTTGATTTGAAGAGCTCGTCTTCGTAGCTATGGAGTTTTGAGGGTGCAGCGACGACGCGCACGCCTCACACGTTGGGCGGTCATAGCGACGGGGAAACACCTCTTCCCATTCCGAACAGAGAAGTTAAGCCCGTTAGCGCCGATGGTACTCGGGGCGCAAGCCCCCGGGAGAGTAGGACGCCGCCCATTTCTTCACGAAGAGCCCCGCGAGGGGCTCTTCGTCGTGCTAGGCCGGATGCAGCTTCGAGCGCCACTCCGGGTCGAGCTCGCGCAGCCGCTGCACGCGCCGGCCGACCGGAGGATGCGAGTCGAAGAGCGCCGCCAGCCCCTCGAGCGCGAACGGGTTCGTCGTGTACAGCGGCTCGGTGGCCGGGCTCGCCTCGAAGCCGACGAGGCTCATCGCCCCCTCGAGGCGGAGCAGCGCGTCCGCGAGCCCGTGGGGCGAGTCGCAGAGCTCGGCTGCCAGCCGGTCGGCGAGGAACTCCCGCTTCGGCGACAGCATCAGGTGGACGAGCGCGGCCGCGACGGGCCCGAGCAGGAAGAGCAGCGCGCGCTGCAGGAAGCCGCCGACCCGCGAGGCCTCCACGGTCGCCGTCGCGAGCACCACCACGATCGACTGCAGCAGCACGTCGCGGTGGCGCAGATGCGCGAGCTCGTGCGCGACGATCCCCTCCAGCTCGGCCGGCGACGCGACCCCGAGCAGGCCGACCGACAGCCCGAGGCCCGCCCCGCCGCCGCCGCCGCGGCCGGACGAGAAGGCGCGCGGGTAGCCGTCGGAGACGACGTAGAGCCTCGGCTTGACGACCCCGGCGCGCGAGGCGAGCCGCTCGACGGTCGACTGCAGCGCCGGCGCCTCGGCGGGCAGCAGCTCGCGAGCGCCGAGCATCCCCATCACGATCCGGTCGGCGTACGCGTAGAGCGCGGCGGCGAGCAGGACGATCGAGCCTCCGAACAGCACCGCCACCCGGTAGCCGCCGATCCGCCAGCCGAGCAGCGCGAAGAGCGCCGTCGGCACGGCCAGGAGCAGCCATGCCTTCAGCACGTTGAGGGCGACGGCGACCCGGCGGCTCACGTCAGGTCACGGTTCGTCGTCGCCGGTGTCCGCGTCGTCCTCGAGGCCGCGCGGCGGCCAGTCGGGCTCCGGGGCGTCACACCGGCTCGAGCAATGGAGGGACGCGACGTTCTGGAGCGGGATCAGGATGTGCCCGTTCAGCTCCACGTGCGCGACGTCCTCGACGTAGCAGTACGCGGTGAGCACGCCGTCCTGATACTCGCCTCCGAAGAGCGCGATCTCGACCTGCTCGCCCTTGTACTTGTTCGTGTAGTCCTCCATGCCCTGCCTGCCGAGCCTATCCCATGGGGGCCGTCAGCCGGTCGTCCCGGAAGTGCACCTCGAGCACCGCGCAGTTCGCGACCGGGTGGTAGGGCTCGTCCCTCGTGTGCCCGTGCAGCGCCCGCAGGGTGCCGCCGTGGGTGACGACGAGGATCCGCCCGCCGTCATGGGCGCGGGCGATCCGTTCGACCGCGGCGAGGACGCGCTCGACGTGCTGCTCCCGGGTCTCGCCGTCCGGGCGGGCGCCGTCCGGGAAGCGCGCCGCGATCTCGTCGTGCGTCAGGCCCGACCAGGAGCCGACGTCGATCTCGCGCAGCCCCGGATCGAGGACGACCGGCACGCCGTGCGGCGCGGCGAGCAGCTCGGCCGTCTCGCTCGCGCGGCGGAGGTCGCTCGCGTAGACGGCGTCGAACGGCGTCGCGCGCAGCTCCTCGGCCAGCGTGCGCGCCTGCGCGCGGCCGGTGTCGTTGAGCGGCGGATCGGCCCAGCCCTGCCAGCGGCGCTCGCGGTTCCAGTCGGTCTCGCCGTGACGCACGAGCAGCAGGGTGGTCATCGCGACTACCGTAGCGGGCCGTGGAGCTGGGGCTCGAAGGCAAGGTCTGCGTCGTCACCGGGTCGACCGGCGGCATCGGCCGCCGCGTGGTCGAGCAGCTGCGCGCCGAGGGTGCGGTCACCGTGTCCTGCGGACGCAGCCCGCACGGCCCCGGCGACCTGCACGTCAGCCTCGACCTGGCCCGCCGCGGCGAGCCCGAACGGCTGATCGAGACGACACACCAGCGCTTCGGCGCCCTCGACCGCCTCGTCAACAACGTCGGCGGCACCGACATCCGCCGGCTCGCCGACCTCACCGACGACGACTGGCAGGCGTCGTTCGAGCTCAACCTGATGAGCGCGATCCGCGCCACCCGGGCGGCGCTGCCGCTGCTGAAGGAGGCGAAGGGCGCGATCGTCAACGTCTCGTCGACCTCGGCGAAGCGGCCGTCGTCCGGCATGCCCGACTACTCGGTGATGAAGGCGGGGCTGCTCTCCTTCTCCCGGCTCGTCGCCGACGTGCACGCGAAGGACGGCATCCGCTGCAACGCCGTCACGCCCGGCCCGACGGCGACCGAGGCGTGGCTCGGCGACGGCGGCCTCGCCGACCAGCAGGGGAACCGCGACGAGGTGCTGGCGAAGGTGGGGGCGGGGCGGCCGCTCGGCCGGCTCGCCGAGCCCGACGAGATCGCCGCCGTCGTCGTGTTCCTGCTCTCCGACCGGGCGTCGTACGTCACCGGCGCCGCCTGGTCGGCCGACGGCGGCACCGTCCCCGTCATCATCTGACCCCGGTACCGTGGCTCCATGCCGGAGCTCGCAGGGACGGTCGCCGAGCGCTTCGCGGAGCAGATCCGCGAGCACGAGGAGCGCGCGCTGTCGCCGCTCGCGGTCCGCTCGTACGACACCGCCGGCCGGCCGCGCGCCGAGGAGGAGTGCGGCGTGCGCACGCCGTTCCAGCGCGACCGCGACCGCATCGTCCACTCGAAGCCGTTCCGTCGGCTGAAGGGCAAGACGCAGGTCTTCATAGACCCGGTCGGCGACCACTACCGCACCCGGATGACGCACACGCTCGAGACGACCGGCATCGCCCGCGTCGTCGCGCGGGCGCTCCGCCTGAACGAGGACCTGACCGAGGCGATCGGCCTCGGCCACGACACCGGGCATCCGCCGTTCGGCCACGCCGGCGAGGCGGCCCTGGACGCGCTCGTCCCCGGCGGCTTCCGCCACAACGAGCAGTCGGCGCGGATCGCGGAGCGGCTGAACCTCACCCGCGAGGTGACGGACGGCATCCTCACCCACACCGGCGACCGCGAGCCGGCGACGCTCGAAGGGAAGATCGTCCGCATCGTCGACCGCGTCGCGTACATCAACCACGACATCGACGACGCGATCCGCTACGGGCTCCTCTCCGAGGGCGACCTGCCGGCCGAGGAGCTGCGCATCCTCGGCCCCACCGGCGCGCGGCGGATCGACACGCTCGTCCACGACCTGGTCGAGGCCTCCGCCGCCGCCGGCGACATCGCCCAGAGCGACGAGGTCGGCGCCGCGATGCTGTCGCTGCGCGCGTTCATGTTCGAACGGGTCTACCTCGGGCCGGTCACGCGGCCCGAGCACGAGCGGGCCCACGCGACGATCGAGCGCATCTACGCGCACCTGACCGGCCGCGGCGACGCCCCCGCCGACGCCGTCGAGTTCATCGCCGGGATGACCGACCGCTTCGCGCTGTCGTACGCTGCGAGCCTCTGATGGCGCGGATCAAGGACAGCTCCGTCGAGGCGGTGCGGACGGCCGCCGACCTGGTCGCGGTCGTCGAGGAGCGCACCCCGCTGCGCAAGCAGGGCTCGCGGTTCGTCGGGCGCTGCCCGTTCCACGAGGAGCGCACGCCGAGCTTCTCGGTCACGCCGGGCCGCGGCTACTACTGCTTCGGCTGCCACGCGAAGGGCGACGTGATCACGTTCGTCCGCGAGACGCAGGGGCTCGACTTCGTCGGCGCCGTCGAATGGCTCGCCGACCGCTTCAGGGTGCCGCTCGAGTACGAGGAGGTCTCGCCGGAGCAGCAGGCCCGCACGGCCCGCCGCGCCCGGCTCTTCGAGCTGCTCGACCAGGCCGCCGCCTACTACGAGCGCGCCCTCTGGGAGACCGAGGTGGGCGGGTTCGCCCGCGACTACCTGAAGGGCCGCGGGCTCGGCGAGCAGGTCGCCCGCGAGTTCAGGCTCGGGCTGTCGCTCGGCGGCAACGCGCTGTCGCGCAAGGCGATCGACAAGGGCTTCACGCGCGACGAGCTGCTGGCCGCGGGTCTCATGCGCTCGCGCGGCGACGACGCGTTCCAGCGCCGGCTGATGTTCCCGCTCACCGACGCGCGCGGCCGCGTCGTCGGCTTCCAGGCGCGGAAGCTCTACGACGACGACCCGCTGCGCGGCAAGTACGTGAACACGCAGGAGTCGGAGCTCTTCCACAAGAGCGCCGTCGTGTACGGGCTCGACAAGGCGCGCGCGGCGATCGCCCGCGAGGACCGCGCCTGCGTGGTCGAGGGCAACACCGACGTGATCGCGCTGCGCCAGGCGGGCTTCGAGCCGGTCGTCGCGTGCATGGGCACCGCGCTCACCGAGCAGCAGCTGCACGAGCTCGCGCGCCTCACGCGGCGTCTGTGGCTCGCGTTCGACGGCGACGCCGCGGGCGAGTCGGCCGCGCTGCGCGGCATGGAGCTCGCAATCAAGCAGGGCCTCGACGTGAACGTCGTCGAGCTCGAGCCCGGCGTCGACCCGGCCGACGACCCGAAGGG
Source organism: Gaiellaceae bacterium (assembly GCA_035651295.1). GTDB lineage: Bacteria > Actinomycetota > Thermoleophilia > Gaiellales > Gaiellaceae > PALSA-600. The sequence continues at coordinate 4,946 of DASRGA010000051.1, forward strand.
CTTCGAGGCGAGGCTCGCAGGCGCGGAGCCGTACGTGGTCTACCGCGTCCGCGTCGAGATGGACCGCGCCGAGAACCGCGAGTCGGCGTTCCGGAAGGCGAAGGAGATCCTCGACGGCTACCCCGAGGGCCCCGACAAGCTCGCCGCGCAGCGGCTCGTCACCGACCGGGTCGGCACGACCGTGCAGTTCCGCACCGGCGCGATCCCGTCGGCGCGCGCGCTCGCATCGACGCCGCGCGTGCTCGACGCCGGCACGCGGCTCGAGCGCGACGCGCTCGCGGGCGTGGTCGCCCACCCGGAGCTGCTCGACCTGCTCGCCCAGCTCACGCCGGAGCATTTCTACGTGCCGCAGCACCGCGAGATTCGGGCGCATCTCGTCGACGGCCTGCCGCTCGAAGGGGAGGCCCTGGGCTACATCGCCGAGCTCGACGCGCGCGCCGACGTCGAGGGCATCGACCCGGCGACGGGCGAGGAGCTGCTGTGGCGGCTGCGCGAGCGCGAGCTCCGCCGCGAGCTGCAGGGCGCCGACCCGGTGCGGGCGAAGGAGCTGCAGACGAAGCTCGCCTCGCTGCTCGAGCATGTCGCGGCGCTCTCCGCCTCGTAGCCGGCGCGTCGCCTGCCGGGTCGGAGAAACGGAGCTCCCCGGGTTGGACTCGAACCAACAACCCTCCGGTTAACAGCCGGATGCTCTGCCAATTGAGCTACCGGGGATCGCTCAGCGGCGGGCATTGTACCCGCCGCTCCCGCGGCGCTCAGGGCTCGACGGTGACGTGCTCGACGACCTCGTGCTGCGGCCTCCCGTCGGCGGCCGACGGCGCATAGGCGCGGATCGTGAGCGGGCCGGGAGCCGCGTGGACGAGCGTCCGGAACGCCCCCCGGCCGGGCGCGCCTTCCGACGCCATCACCGACCGTCTCGCAAGCAGCTTCCCGTGCCGACGGAGTTCGACGACGAACTGCGCCTCGAAGACGCTCGCGCTGCCGCTGATCACGAACGACGGGCCGACGCGGCCGCCGTCGGGCGGGCGCTCGACGAGGATCGGCGCGACGAACGCCGACACGCCCGCCCGCGTCAGCGGCTTGCGGCCGGCGATCGCCACCCGGCGGATGCCGGGGAACTGCGTGAGCGTGTAGACGGTCTCGGCGGCCTGCGCCGGGGTCGCCGCCTCGACGTCGATCCTCGCCGTGCCGTCCGTCGTCTCGATCGTCGCCGGCAGCCCGAGCGCGAGCAGCGCCGCCGTCGCGGCCGACCTCGTCGCCGGGACGCGGACCGCCTCGGCGTGCAGCTTTCCGCCGCGGAGACGGAAGATCGTGAGCTGCATCGTCGGCGCCGTCGCGGCCGTCGTGGCCGGCCCCGACCGGTGCGACGTCCCGCAGCCTGCGGCCGCGAGCACGGCGAAAGCCGCGACGAGCAGGGGGAATCTCATGCCGACCGGTTCTCGCACGCGGGCGTCTATCCTTGGGGCGTGAGCATCGTCGCCGTCGTCCTGCTCGTGGCGGCGGTCGTGCTGCTCGCCGCCGCCGAGCTGCCGCGGCTCGCGGGGCGGCGGGGCACGGCCGTGACGCTTCCGCGCCGCCCGCCGAAGCGGCGCAGCCGGCATCTGCGGGTCGTCAGCGACGAGCTGCGGGACGAGGAGAGCGACGAGTTCGCGCGGTCGGTCGAGCGCGACCTCGCCAACCTGCCGACGTACGACCCGCGCGCCAAGCGCGACTAGTGCGGCGTCTCCCAACGTTTCACTCGAAACCGGCGTCGCATCGACGCCGCACTATTCCGGCCGCTCTGCGGCCGGCGGCCGCGAAGCGGCCGATGAGTGCGGCCTCCACGCACCGCGCGCTCCCGGTCGAACGTTCGAGAGGCCGCACTAGGTGACCTTCACGGTCACGCGCAGCGTCGCCGTGTTGGGGAGGGTCGGGCGGATGTCCTCCATGTTCTTCGTCTCCTGGTAGTCGGCGACGGTGAGCACGAGCCGGTGGCGGCCCGGCCGGGCGGGCACGGTGATCTTTCCGTCGGCGTAGGCGACGCGGCCGACGCGGGTGCCGTCGAGCACCGCGCCGATCGACCTCGGGTCGACGCCGGCGCCCGCGTCGGCCGCCGAGACGACGATCGCGCCTCGGGTCGACACGAGCTTCAGCCTCGGCGGCGTCACGTCGTCGACCCAGTAGCGGAACGTGAACGGCCCGCCGCCGGCGGCGCCGCTGTCGAACACGACGTCGTAGGTGCCGTGCGCCGGCAGCACGAGCCCGGCGACCGGGCGCGGCAGGCCGAAGCTGTCGCGGTACGGGTTGAGGTCGACGGGCAGCCCGGTGTACCCGGCCAGGTGGTCCTCGCTGCCGTTGAAGGTGATGTGCGGCGTCACATGTCCGGAGAGCACGACCACGCCCGCGTTGGCCGGGCTGCCGGTAAGGCGGATCCGGTACACCCGCTCCGGGCCCGGGTAGGCCCTGTCGCCGCCCGTCGGGTAGCGGTAGCGCGTCACGAGCGACGGCGCGCCGGCGGTCGTGCCGTGGTAGACGCCCGGCCGCGTCAGCGCGAGCGCCCGCTCGCCCGCCAGCCTCGGTGCCGAGGTGAGGAACCAGAACGGGATGCGCCGGACGTCGGCGCCGCGCGTCAGGACGACGAAGCCGCTGTCGTCGCCGAGGTCGGTCCCGCCGGTCGCGGTGACGGTGAGCGTGCCGGGCACCGTCACCGACGGCGGCGCCGAGACGACGGCGTTCCCCTGGCGCAGGTCGACGCCGACCGTCCAGTCGCCGGCGCCGCCTCCCGCGTCGGTGAGCGTGGCGTCGCGCGCCGCCGACACGCCCGGCCCGAGGCGCCCGAACGAGAGGCCGGTCGGCGCTGCGAACAGCAGCGGGTTGTCCGCGCGGACGAGATCCACCATGCCGCCGCCCTCGCGCTCGGGCAGCGTCTCGGCGCCGTCGTCCGACAGGACCGGCGCGCCCGTCTGCTCGAGCGCCGACTTCAGCTCGGCGACCGTCCAGGTCGGGTGCCGCTGCTTCAGCAGAGCGACGGCGCCGGAGACGGCGGGCGCCGCCATGCTCGTCCCGTCGAGCGTCACCCACTTGGCGCCGGGGAACGACGAGAGCACGCCGATGCCGGGGGCGACGACGTCCGGCTTCATCTCGAGCGACACTGCGGTGGGCCCTGCGGAGGAGAAGGACGCGATCACGTTCCTTGAGGTGGCCGCGCCGACCGCGATCGCGTCGGGGGCGTTCGCGGGCGAGCTGACGGTGCCGTAGCCGAAGTTGTCGAAGTCGTTCCCCGCCGCGACGACGGGCACGACGCCGGCGGCGGCGGCGCCTTCGAGCGCCTGCACGACGACGTCCCGCGAGGGCTCGATCTCCGGCTCGCCCAGCGACAGGTTGATCACGTTCATCCCGTCGGAGACGGCCGCCTCGATCGCCGCCGCGAGCTCGGCGCTGTTGCCGTCGAGCCCGAAGCCGGGCGTCGGCACGCTGAGCGCCTTGTAGTTGCCGAGCCACGCGCGCGGCGCGACTCCGGAGACGAGCGTGGCGCCGCGTGCGAGCGTGTCGTAGTCGCCGGCGGCGATGCCCGCCACATGCGTGGCGTGATCCGAGTACTGCGGGTCGAAGGGGGCGCGCGCGTACTTGTCGGCGGCGCCGGGCGGCGCGAATGCGCGCTGGACGATCACCTTCGGCGTCGTGTAGCGGGTCTGTCCTTTCGGAAACCCCGGCGGATACCGCATCCCCGCCGGGTCGAAGTACGGATGCGTCGCGTCGAGGCCGTCGTCGATGATCCCGATCTTCATGCCCTGACCCGAGCTGGCGAGGTCGGAGCCCCAGAGCCTGTCGGCGCCGATCTGCTGCGGGCTGCCGGCCCGCACCGCGAGCGCGTGGTAGCGGAGATTCGGCCAGACCTGCACGCCGGGCACGCGTGCGAGCGCGCCGAGCTCGTGCTGCGGCAGCACGACGGCGAAGCCGTTCAGCACGATCCGGTAACGCCAGCGGATGCGCGAGTGCGGGACCGCCGCCGCGATCCGCCGCGCCGCCGCCGCCTGCTGCGCGTCGATTCGCGCGAGGCTCGCCCGGCGCACCGCCCCGGCCGGCTCCCGGCCGAGGAACGAGAGCGGCGCTCCGCGGAGCGTGACGACGACCTCCGTCTGCGGGCCCGGCGCGGTGCCGCCGAGCCCGCCGCCGGCCGTGCAGACGGCGGCGAGCACCGCCGCGAACGTGACGGCGAGCGGTCTCGGAATGCGGAGGCGTGGACGCAGCCGCGGCATGGTAGCCGGGCTATCGTGCCGCGGTGCCTCGCGTCTACCTCGCCGGTCCGCCGTACGCCGAGGAGTACCGGTCGCGCGCGGCCGCGCTCGCCGCCGAGCTCGGCTGGGAGCCCGTCGACCCGATGCGGCGCGACTTCCGCGGCGCGACGCAGGGGAAGGAGGCCGAGATCGTCGAGGGCGATCTCGCCGACATCGACCGCTGCGACGCCGTGCTCGCGTCGTTCACGGCGCCCGACGAGGGGACGGCGATGGAGTGCTGGTACGCGCACGCGCAGGGCACGCCCGTCGTCGTCTACACGGGCGGGACGCCGCCGCACCCGTGGACGGTGTACGTCGCCGCGGCCGTGCACGCCGGCCTCGACGACGCCGTCCGGGCGCTCGCGGCCCTCCGGCTCTAAAGTTCCGCGCCTTCGCCGCCGATAGGACGAGGGCGATGATGGTTGCGCACTCAGCCCAGGCGGGCCTCCTCGCGGAGCTGGAGTCGCTGGAGCTGCGCGAGCGCGAGGTGTCCGACTACCGCCGCCGGCTGCACAGGCGCCTCGACTCCTTCCCGAACGAGGTTGCCGCGCAGGAGGAGAAGCGCGTCTCCGGCGAGCGCCGCGAGCTCCACCGCCGCATCGACGCGCTGCGCGCCCGCCTCCGCCCCGAGCTCGAGCGGCAGGCTGCTGACGAGCCTCCGCGCTCCCGCCTCGGCGGCTAGCACGTAAAGAGCGCGTAAGGTCGCGCCCCGCGCTCTTGCCTTTCGCGGCAGGGCGGCGATGGTATGTCTCGACGGCAGGCATCGCCGTCGGACCTTGGAGGGAGGGGCAGGTGAGTGTTTCTGCGGCTGCGGAGGCCGGCGGGGCCGCCGGCTCGGCACACTCGGGGCACCGGCTTCGGGAGGCCGGCCTGACCGTGTCGTTCGTCGCGGCGATCGCGGCGATCGAGGCCGGCTGGGCGGGTCTGCTCGGCTACGCGTTCTGGCGGTTCGTCCTGCCGGTCCTGACCGGGTGACCTCGCGCGGCGCCGTGCAGGCGCCGCCGGGGTGGACCTGAGCATGCGGATGAGAGGACTTGAACCTCCACGCCCTTACGGGCACACGGACCTGAACCGTGCGCGTCTACCAATTCCGCCACATCCGCGCGGGAGCGGCATTGTAGCCGCGCCGCCGCGCGGGAATCAGGCCATGGTCGTGTAGGACGACGCGAGCGGCGGCGCCGGCACGTCGTCGTCGGGCCCGTCGGCGTCGCGCTCGTCGAACGCAGGCGGCTCGAGGGCGGCGAGCCGCGCCTCGAGCTCCGCCTGCGCCTGGCGGAGCCTGGCCTCCGCGGCGGTGAGCGACGACTGGCGCTGGTCGAGCCGCCTCGCCTCGGTGGCGAAATCCGCTTCGCGCTCGCTGACCTGATGCTCGCGCTGCGAGACCTGCGCGTCCCGTTCGGAGATCGCGAGCTCCCGGGCGGCGAGGCGCGCCTCCGCCTGCTGGCGGATCGCCTCGAAGGTCAGCCGCTCGCGCTCGAACGCGCGCTCGCGCTCCTGCAGCTCGGTCAGCTGCCCGGACGTCGCGCCGGCGTCGGCGGCGAGCTCCCTGGCGCGCGTGTACTCGGCGACGATCTCCGAGCGCTGGCGGACGAGGTCGAGCCGCTCCTGCTCGAGCTCCTCGGCGCGCTGGGCGAGCAGGCGCTCGCGCTCCTCCAGCTCGGCCCCGCGTGCGGCCAGCCTGGCGCGCGACTCGGCGGCCGCCGCGCGGGCGGAGGCGACCGCCTGTCCGAAGACCGCCTCGAGCTCCCCGAACGGGTCGACGTCGGGCCCGGGGTCGCCCTCGCTGCCGGAGTCGGGTTCGGAGAAGAGCGCCCTGATCGTCTCTCTCATTGGAAGGTGAAGAAGCCGCTCGGGTCGAAAGCTTGCGCGGTCGGCACGAAGTTCACTCGAACGAGGGAGCCCGCACATGGACGTCGCACGCCTGGAGACCGACGACGGACGGCTCGTCTGCGAGCGCTGCCACCTGGCGCTGGCGCCGCTCGACCGGATGCGCGGCCTCCTCGGCCGCGACGCGCTCGAGCCCGGGGAGGGGATGCTGTTCCGCCCTGCGAGCTCGATCCACATGCTCTTCATGCGCTTCGCGATCGACGCGATCTTCTGCGACCGCGACCTGCGGGTGCTCGGGGTCGTGCGGGAGCTGCGGCCCTGGCGGTTCGCGGCGAAACGCGGCGCGAAGGTGGTGATCGAGCTCGCCGCCGGCGCCGCCGCGGACGTGAGCGCCGGCGACCGCCTGGTGCTCGGTACGATCGACGCGTGAGCACCGACCGCCTCACCCAGCTGCTCCAGAGCGCGTTTCCCGACGCGACCGAGCTGCAGGTCGTCGACCGGACGGGCGGCGGCGACCACTTCCAGGTCGTCGTCGCGTCGGCGTCGCTGCACGGCCTCTCGCTTGTCGAACAGCACCGGCGCGTCTACGAGGCGCTCTCCGAGCCGCTCGCGGACGGCACGATCCACGAGCTTCGCATCAAGACGAAAGGAACGGCATGAGCTACGAGAGCAAGATCCGCGACGTGATCGAAGGGTCGGACGTGGCGCTCTTCATGAAGGGCACGCCCGCGTTCGTGATGTGCGGCAACTCCGACCGTGCGCTGCAGGCCCTGCGCCGCGCCGGCGCCCCGGTGACGGCCGTCGACATCCTT
>DASRGA010000052.1:0-128388 GCA_035651295.1 Gaiellaceae bacterium
GCGAGACCGGCGCCATGAACGTGTACTCGATCGTCCCCTCCCAGCGCTCCCACGCGACGGTCTCGGTGACGATCTCGAAGATGATGCCGAGGAACGCCCAGATGACGCCGCCGACGAGCAGCTTGGTCTCGAGCTCGTTCCGCGCCGCGGGCCCCACGCCGACGCCGCGGGCGATGAACACGATCGTCAGCGTGTTCGCGACCGTCCAGAGCAGGAACGCGAGATCCCACAGCAGGTAGCGCTTGGTCAGGTACACGTTGCGCTCGACGACCCCGTAGAGGCCGATCAGCTCGTCGCGCAGGACGCGCCTGCGGGTGAAGCGCCGGGTGACGTCGACCGCCGCCATCACGCGAACACCTCCCTGTCCTCGTCGTCCTCCGTCTTCTCGTCCTCGAAGCTGCGGCCGGTGGCGGCGAAGAACGCCTCCTCGAGCGTGTCCACGCCGTAGCGCCGCTTGACGTCCTCGACAGGCTCCAGGAACAGGAGCTCGCCGCGGTCGAGCAGGCCGACGCGGTCGGCGAGCTGTTCGGCCTCCTGCAGGTCGTGGGTGCAGAGGAGGATCGTGGAGTCGTTCGTCGCCCGGATCTCGCGGATGAACGCCTGCACCTCCTGCTTCGACCGGGGGTCGAGCCCGGTGGTCGGCTCGTCGAGCAGGAGCAGCACCGGCGAGGTGAGGAGCGCCCGCGCAAGCGCGACCTTCTGCTGCATGCCGCGCGAGAGGCTCTCCATCGACTCGCCGCGGCGACTCGACGGGAAGCCGACCCGCTCGAGGATGCGCGGGATCTGCTCGCGCGTCTCGCGCGGCCCCATCCCGTAGAACCGCGCCGCGTACGACAGGTTCTCGGCGGCGCTCATCTTCTTGAAGAAGCTCGCCTCGACCGACACGCGGTTGACGAGCCGGCGCACGGTCCGCGCTTCCTTGAAGACGTCGTTGCCGAAGACGCGCACCTGGCCGCCGTCGGCCAGGAGGAGCGTCGAGAGCACGCGGACGAGCGTCGACTTCCCCGAGCCGTTCTGGCCGAGGATCGCGACGCACTCGCCGCGGGCGATCTCGAAGCTGACGCCCGCGAGCGCGGCCCGGCGCCGCCGGGTCAGGCCCTTGCGGCGGGTGAAGCCTTTCTCGAGGTCACGGACCGAGACTGCTGCTTGCTGCAAAACCGCGTCACGCAAAACCACGTCATGCTCCTTGGGATCGTGAAGAGGAAGATCGAACGAGGACGGACCGGTGCCGCTAGAAGCGGAGCCGGCTCACGTCTGCGTTCGAGATCCCGGACATGACTCGACTCAGGCTAGCAGAGCCCGCCCGAGCCCGCACGTTCCCTGCACGCGCCGATGATCTGCCGCGCCTCCGCGCGGTTGCCGAAGCCGCGCGTCTCCGTCGATCCGGCCTCGAGGTCCTTGTAGACCTGGAAGAAGTGCTCGATCTCGTTCCGGAGCTGGGGCGGGACGTCGTGGATGTCGGAGACGGCGCTCCACGACGGGTCGTTCAGCGGCACGCAGAGCACCTTCTCGTCGGGGCCCTTCTCGTCGGCCATGTGGAAGACGCCGACCGCCCGGACGCGGATCCGGCAGCCGGGAAAGGTCGGCTCGGCGACGAGCACGAGCGCGTCGAGCGGGTCGCCGTCCTCGGCCAGCGTGCCCTCGACGAAGCCGTAGTCCGCCGGGTAGCTCATCGAGGTGAAGAGGCGCCGGTCGAGCGTCAGGCCGCCGAGCTCGTCGTCCCACTCGTACTTGTTGCGGCTCCCGGACGGGATCTCGACGAAGACGACGCCATCCACGGGAGTAACACTACGGGGATGGCGCACGACCACGCCCACGGTCCGGGCCCCGACGCCGACGTCCGCCCGCTCGCGACCGCGCTCGTCCTCATCCTCTGCTTCCTCGTCGCCGAGGTCGCCGCGGGGGTGCTCGCGAACTCGCTGGCGCTCCTCTCCGACGCGGCGCACATGCTGGTCGACGCCGCCGCGCTCGGGCTGTCCGTGCTCGCCGCGCGGCTGCGCCGCCGGCCGCCGGGCGGGCGGATGACCTTCGGCTTCGGCCGCGCGGAGATCCTGTCCGCGCAGGCGAACGGGATCACCCTGCTCGCGCTGGGGCTCCTGATCGTGGTCGAGGCGGCCCAGCGGCTCGTCTCGCCGCCCGCGGTCGACGCGAAGCTCGTCGTCGCGACCGCCGCCGTCGGCGCCGTCGTGAACGTGGCGGCGATCTGGCAGGTCTCGCGCGCGAACCGCGAGAGCCTGAACGTGCAGGGGAGCCTGCGCCACCTCGTGACCGACTTCTTCGCGTTCGCGGCCACGGTCGTCGCGGGCGCGGTCGTCTGGGCGAGCGGGTTCGAGCGCGCCGACCCGATCGCGTCGCTCGCCGTGGCCGGGTCGATGCTGCTCGCCGCCTGGCCGCTGCTCGCGAAGACGACCCGGGTGCTGCTCGAGGCGGCGCCGGAGGGGATCGCCCCGGACGAGATCGCCGCCGCGATCCGCGGCCACGCGGGCGTCGCCGGCCTGCACGACCTGCACGTGTGGGAGATCGGCACCGACTTCCCGGCGCTCTCGGCTCACGTGCTCGTCGAGCGCGACGAGGACTGCCACCGCGTGCGGCGCGAGCTCGAGGAGCTGCTGCACGCCCGCTTCCGCCTCGAGCACACGACCCTCCAGGTGGAGCACACCGCCGAGCGGCTGCTCTCGATCGGGCGCTTGCGGCCCGGCCGCCGGGACCGCTAACGTCTTCCCCGTGCCGCGCCGACGAGGGCGCGCGCAGAGGCAACGAGGCCTCACGACTCATGGTGTCGAGAGCACCGTGAGTCGTGGGGCCTTTTTCGTGCTCAAACCAAGGAGTGGAGCGATGTCGAAGGTGAAGCTCGAGTACATCTGGCTGGACGGCTACGAGCCGGTCCCGAACCTGCGCTCGAAGACGAAGATCGTGGAGCTCGAGGCGGCCCCCGCGCTCGAGGACCTGCCGGTCTGGAACTTCGACGGCAGCTCGACCCGGCAGGCCGAGGGCAGCGACTCGGACCGCCTCCTGCAGCCGGTCGCCCTCTTCCCCGACCCGGCGCGCACGGACGGGTGGCTCGTCATGTGCGAGGTGCTGTACCCGGACGGGCGGCCGCACGAGTCGAACAGCCGCGCGACGATCCCGGACGACCCGGGCACGTGGTTCGGCTTCGAGCAGGAGTACTTCCTCTACCGCGACGGGGCGCCGCTCGGCTTCCCGCGCGAGGGCTTCCCGGCCCCGCAGGGCGAGTACTACACGGGCGTCGGCTTCAAGAACGTCGGCGACGTCGCCCGCGCGATCGTCGAGGAGCATCTCGACCTCTGCCTCCGGGCCGGGATCAACGTCGAGGGCATCAACGCCGAGGTCGCGAAGGGCCAGTGGGAGTTCCAGATCTTCGGCAAGGGCTCGAAGCGAGCCGCCGACGAGCTGTGGATCGCCCGCTACCTGATGCTCCGGCTGTGCGAGCGCTACGGCGTCGACGTCAACTTCCATCCCAAGCCGCTCGGCGCCGAGCACGACTGGAACGGCTCGGGCATGCACACGAACTTCTCGACGGAGCACATGCGCGAGGTCGGCGGCGAGGAGTACTTCGAGGCGCTGATGGCGGCGTTCGACGAGGCCAAGGACGACCACATCGCCGTGTACGGCCCGGACAACCACCTGCGCCTGACGGGCCTGCACGAGACGGCCGCGATCGACGAGTTCACCTACGGCGTCGCGAACCGCGGCGCGTCGATCCGCATCCCGCACAGCTTCGTCCACAACGGCCACCGCGGGTATCTCGAGGATCGCCGCCCGAACTCGCTCGGCGACCCGTACAAGATCGCGGGCCGGATCCTGCAGACGATCGCCTCGGTGCCGGTCGCCGAGGACGAGCTCGAGGAGGTCGCGGCCTAGCGGGCCGCGACCTCCCTCCCTCGAGCTACCTGATCGCGAACGTCACCGTCACGTCGGCGGTGACGTCCTGCGTGCCCGCCTCGACGGGCGTGCCGGCGGCGTCGGCGGCCTTCGCCGCGAACGGCAGCGGCTCGCTCTGCGCGGCCGACTCGACCACCGTCGCGACCGGGCCGACGGCGAAGCCGCCCGCCTTCGCGAGCGCGTCGGCCTTGGCGCGCGCGTCCTCGACGGCCTTGCCGAGCGCCTCGCGGTAGAGCGAGCCCTGCTGGGAGAGGTCGAGGGTCGGGCCCGAGATCGTGTTCGCGCCCGCTCCGACGGCGGCGTCGACGAGCGCGCCGGCGCCCGCGACGCCGCTCGACGCGGAGATGCCGTCGTCGGCGGTGTAGCCCGTGACGGCGCCGTTCGCGTCCGTCCGCGGCGAGAGGGAGACCTGCTGGGTCTGCAGATCGGCGCCGCCGGCGCCCTTCAGCGCCGCGACGACCGCGTTCGCGAGCTTCGAGTTCTCGTCCAGCGCCTGGGCGGCCGTCGAGGCCTCCGTGTGCACGCCGGCGACGATCGTCGCGCGGTCCGGCACCGCCGTGACCACGCCGTGCCCGGTGGTCGTGACGCTGTCGGCGGCGTTGACGTCGCCGCGGGCGGAGGACGTCCGCCCGACGCCCGCGACGACGGCGACCGCCACGACCGCGGCGGCCAGCGGCAGGGAAAGGAGGAGTGCGCGTCTCATGCCCCTCCTACGCCGCCGTCTGGTTCGATGTCACACGCGGTGCGCTACCGGTTCGTCGACTGCCGCTGGTCGCTCGAGGACCCCGCCGCGGGGCGCGAGGCCTACCTGGCCGGCCACATTCCGGGCGCCGCGTTCCTGGACGTGGAGCGCGACCTCTCGTCGCCGCCCGGCGCGGGCGGCCGCCACCCGCTGCCGGCGGCGGAGCGGTTCGCGGCCGCGGCGGCGCGCGCCGGCATCGGCGCGGGCACGTTCGTCGTCGCCTACGGGACGCTCGGCGGGGCGGAGCGGCTGTGGTGGCTCCTGCGCCACTTCGGCCACGACGCGTTCGCCGTCCTCGACCTGGCGGGATGGCGCGGGCCGCTCGAGCAGGGCGAGGCGTCGGTCGAGCCCGCCGAGTTCGAGCCGCGCGCGCGGAGCGACGACACGATCGAGCGCGGCGAGCTGGCGGCGCGGCGCGGCGAGCTCGTCGTCGTCGACGCCCGCCTCCCGCACCGCTTCCGCGGCGAGCCGAACCCCGTCGACCGCGTGCCGGGCCGCGTGCCCGGCGCCGTCAACGCTCCCTGGAACGAGCCGCTCCCCGAGCTGCCGCCCGGAGAGCTCGTCGCCTACTGCGGCTCGGGCATCACCGCCTGCGTGCCGCTGCACCGGCTGCACCTGCAGGGGCGGACGGGCCGCCTCTACCCGGGCTCCTGGTCGGAGTGGGAGCAGGACCCGGCGCTGCCGGTCGAGCGAGGCTAGCGCGGCCCGGCTAGGCGGCGGCCGCCGCGCGGGTGGCGGTGGCGTAGGGCGCCAGGTAGCGCTCCCAGCGCTGCGGGATCTTCGGGGTCGCGAGGCGGATGAAGAGCACCGGCGCGGGCGGGCGCGGGCGCGCCGGCAGCTCCATCTGCACCTCGTGCGGCAGGCGGTTGCCCTTGCGCAGGTTGCACGGCGCGCACGAGGTGACGACGTTCTCCCAGCTCGAGTCGCCGCCGCGCGAGCGCGGGATCACGTGGTCGAGCGTCAGCCGGCCGCCGGCGGTCCCGCAGTAGACGCAGCGCCAGTTGTCACGCGCGAAGAGGGCGCGGCGCGAGATCTTGCGCTGGACCGTCCGCGGGACGCGGACGTAGTGGACGAGCCGGATGACGTGTGGCCATCGATACGTATCGGTGGCCGAGCGGAGTGGTCGGTCGAGCTCTTCGACCACCTCGGCCTTCCCCTTGTACACGAGGACGTGGGCGCGGCGCAGTGAGCACACGTTCAGCGGCTCGTAACTCGCGTTCAGGACGAGTACCTGCTGCAACCTGCGGACACTGTACCCGCAGAGGAGGACCGGAAGCTCAGCGCCCCATGGCGCGCTCGACCGCCTCCTGCTCCTCGGGCGAGAGGGGGATCGAGGCCCGGCCCCGCTCGAGCTCCTTCATGTAGATGCGGGCGTAGTCGCGCCCCTGGATCGCGGTGACGACGAGGCCGGTCCGCGCCGAGTCGAGCAGCGCCAGCGACGCCGACTGGTGGCCGCCCGTGTCGTCGTAGGCGTCGTAGCGGACGATCGCGGTGTTCGTGACGGTGCCGTCGACGCGGCGGTCGACGCGCGCGAGGCCGGCGGCGACCTCGTCGACCGCCCGGTGGAGGTCGTCGACGCGCGCCTGCAGGGAGACGGCGAATTCCACGAGGTTCTTGCGGCCGCCGCCGACCAGGGAGCGCTGCGCGTCCCGGACGCGCCGCACCTTGACCATCGCCCACCAGGCGAGGCCGGCGCCGGCGGCGCCGGCGGCGACACCGGCGAGCGCCACGTACAGCGCCGTCTGGGCCGAGACGTGCACGCGACGAGGCTAGCGACTACAGGCTGAAGATGACCGGGTAGGTCGCCTTGTTGTTGCTCGTGATCTTCTCGCCCGGCACCGGGGCGACGTCGATCCGCAGCTTGCTGTTGATCGCGAAGAAGCCGGCGACGTTCAGGCCCTTGAACGTGACGGTCGCCTCCTGGCCCGGGTTGATCACCCGGATCGTCTTCGTCTGCACGACCGCCTTGCCGCCGCTCGTGCGCTGCAGCGTCAGCGTCACCTTGATGTTGACCTCCTGCGAGTCGCCGGAGTCCTTGACGACGACGGCGAAGGCGAGGTCCGTGCTGGCCTTGACGGTCGTCTCCGTCGTCTCGGAGAGCGCCGTGCCGGCCGGCAGCACCTTCGTCTCGACGATGTTCGTGCCGTGGAGGCCGGTGACCGTGCCGCCGGTGGAGGCGCCCTGGAGCCGCTGGAGCATGAGCGTGAACGAGTGCTCCGACAGCAGGTCGGCGCTGGCCACGAACGTCGACTCGGGGACGGCGACGCCGCTCACACCCTGCGCCTTCATCTCCGCCGTCGCGGGCGCCTTGAACAGGTCGTCGTAGACGACGTCGCTGGCGACGAGGCGGTTTCCCTGCTCGGCCAGGAGGGCGGCGCCGGCCGTCGACTTCGAGGACGCGGTGCTGCGCAGGACGTCGGCGAGGTTCTGGACGCCCTCGACCCGCAGCTGCAGCGCCTGGACGAGGTCGAGGTTCTCGGGGCGCAGCCGCCCCGGCGGGTCGAGGCGCTCCGCCGCGGCGACGTTCTGGCGCTCCTGCTCGGCGATCCCGTCGAGGCTCTTCGCGATGTCGGCCGCGGCGCTGCCGGTCGTGAGCGCCGTGCCGACCGCCGAGCCGTCGTCGGCGGACCCGTGGGCGATCCGGCCGACCTGCGTCATGTACGAGCTGTAGGCGTCGTGCTTCGAGGTGGACGCGCACGACTGGATCAGCAGGCCGAAGACGACGAGCAGCGCCACGACGACGCCGACGAGCAGGAGCAGCCGGACGAGCGGCTGGATGCCGCGCGGGGGCCCGCCGGGCCGCCGCCGCTGCCGCCCGCCGCCGCCGCGCCGCGGAAGCCGGACGCGAGGCTCACGGGAGGCTGCTTCGGTGGTCGCGGGCTCGTCCTCGAAGAAGTCGAACTCGATGTTGTCGTCGTCGCCCGGATCCATTTTGCGGCCGAATCTACAGCCTCGGTCGGCCGGTGAGAGGAAATGCCGCCGCCGCCGCGTAGATGCGCGGCATGTCCGAAGCCGCGCTGCAGAACGATCTCTTCCTCGGCCGGTACCGCCCGCTCCGGCCGCTCGGCTCCGGCGGCATGGGGCACGTCTGGCTGGCGCGGGACGAGCGAAGCGGCCTCGACGTCGCGCTGAAGATCGTGGCGCGCGAGGGGAAGAGCGGCCACCGCGCCGAGCGCGAGGCCCGCGCCGCCGCCGCGCTGCGCCACGAGCGCTGCCAGCGGATCATCGCGCTGGCGCGCGACCCGAGCCACGTCTACATCGCCTACGAGTACGTGCCGGGGCGGACGCTGCGCGAGGCGCTCCGCAGCGGCGAGCTCGACGACCGCGCCGCCGTCGAGGTCGCCGCGCAGCTGTGCGACGCGCTCGCCCACGCCCACGGGCGCGGGATCGTGCACCGGGACGTGAAGCCGTCGAACGTGCTGCTCGCCGAGCCGCCGGCCGGCGCGCCCGCGCGCATCGACGTCCGGCTGCTCGACTTCGGTCTCGCGCAGATGGCCGAGTTCGACACGCTGACCGCGCTCGGCGACATCCCCGGCACGCTCGCCTACATCTCGCCGGAGCGGCTCGACGGGCAGGGTGCGACCCCGGCCGCCGACGTCTGGGCGGTCGGCGTCGTCCTCTGGGAGGCGCTCGCGGGCCGCCATCCCTTCTGGAACGGCGACCTGACCGACACCTCCCGCCTCATCCACGCGGGCGCCCCGCCGCTCGAGGACTACCGCCCGGACCTCCCCGAGCACCTCCGGCGGACCGTTGCGAGCGCCCTCGTCGCGGCCCCGCAGCGGCGCCCGGCCGCCGGCCGGCTGGCCGAGGAGCTCCGCTCCCTCTCGGGCCGGCGGCGCCGGAGCGGCGGCGCGGGCGGCGGCCGCTCGGCGAAGGCGAAGGCCGTGCCGGCCCGGCTCGACCTCGCCGCGCTCGCGCGCCGCGTCCTCCCGGCGTCGCTCGCGGCGCTCTCGACCGCCTGGGTCACCTCGCGCCTCGCGTTCTACCCCTCCGGCTGGCCGCTCCTGCTGGGCGGCGCGGCCGCCGGGCTCGGCCTGCTCGCGCCGCGCGCCGCCGTGCTGTTCACGCTCGCGGTCGCGTTCTTCCCGCTCGCGAACATCTCGCTCGGCCTGGCGATCGTCTACGCGGTCGTCGCCGCGGGGTGGGCCGGCCTCTCCTGGCGGGACGCGCGGAGCGGCCTCCTGCTCGCAATCGGCCCGCTCCTCGCCCCGCTCGCCTCGCTCGCGCTGCTGCCGCTCGCGGCCCAGGCCGCCCGGGGGCGCTGGCGCCGCGGCCTGCAGGCGGCCGCCGCCGTGCTGCTCGCGGCGCTCGTCGCCGGGCTGCGCCGGGCGCCGCTGCCCTTCGACGGCTCGACGCCGCCGCTCGGGCTCGGCATCGCCGGCTCGGCGCATCCGGCCGCCGTCGCCTCCGTCCTCGCCGCGGAGCTCGGCGCCCACCCGCAGCTGCTCGCGGAGGCGTGCGTGCTCGGCGCCGCCGCGGCGCTGCTGCCGGCGGTGCGGGGCCGCGGCCCGTGGCCCGCGGCGATCTACGGCGCCGCGCTGCTCGCGGCGACGGCGCTCGCGGCCCCGTCGGCCTCGCTCCTCCCGCTCGCGGCGGCCGCGTGGGTGACCGCCGCCGCGCTCGCTCTCCACCCGCGGACATAAGATTTCTCGCGGAGGAAACACCCCTCCGCGTTTCCCCATGCCCGTACTCCGCAGCATCGAAGCAAAGCTCGAGTCGCTCTTCGAGGGCGTCTTCGGCCGCGCGTTCCGCACCAACGTCCAGCCGGTCGAGCTCGCACGGAAGCTCGTCAAGGAGATGGACGACCACCGGACCGTCTCGGTCTCGAAGGTCTACGTCCCGAACGAGTACACGGTGTTCCTCTCGCCCGGCGACCGCGCCCAGTTCGAGGGCTACGAGGGCGAGCTGCGCCAGGAGCTCGCCGACTACCTGTCCGAGCACGCGAGGCGGGAGGGCTACGACGTGCGCACGGCGCTCCGCGTCCTGCTCGAGACCGACGCCGACCTCGACATCGGCGTGTTCGGGATCGCGACGCGGATGACGCAGTCGCCGGGCGAGCCGCCCGAGACCGCGTCTCCGAACGCGACGATGGTGTACAAGCCGGTGCAGCAGCCCACCGAGGCGGCGTCGCCCGTCGACCTCGGCGTCGAGCAGGAGGTGGCCGTGCTCTCGTGGAGCGGCGGCCGGCGGGAGCTCGACAAGCAGACGGCGGTGCTCGGGCGCTCGAAGGACGCGGACGTGCAGATCGCCGACCCGAACGTCTCGCGACGGCACGCGGAGGTGCGCCGGGAAGGCGCCGCCTGGTGGCTCGTCGACCTCGACTCGACGAACGGCGTCGAGTCCCACGGCAAGCGCGTGAAACGGCTGAAGCTCGAGGACGGCACCCGCTTCACGGTCGGCTCGACCGAGGTCACGTTCAAACGGGAGCTGCGTTGACGCTCGTCGCCTCGGCGCAGGTCGAGACGACGCTGCTCGCGCTCAAGCTCGCCTTCCTCGTCCTGCTCTACCTGTTCATCTGGCGGATCGTGCGCTCGGCGGCGCGCGACCTGCGCCTGCCGCAGGAGTCGATGATCCTCGCGCCGCAGCAGGTGGCCGGTCTGCTCGCCAAGCCGGCCGCCCGCGACCTCGGGCGGCTCGTCGTGCTGCAGAGCCCGGCGCTCGAGCAGGGCGAGGTCGTGACGCTCGACGCCCACCCCTTGACGGTCGGCCGCGGCCTCACCAACGACCTCTCGCTCACCGTCGACGAGTACGCCTCGACGCGCCACGCGCGCTTCGAGCCGCGCCGCGACGGCGTCTTCGTGGAGGACATCGGCTCGACGAACGGCACCTTCGTGAACGGCATCCGCGTCACCCGCGAGCGCAAGCTCGCTCCGGGCGACGTCGTGCGCATCGGCGAGACCGACCTGAGGTTCGAGCCGTGAGGATCGCGCAGGCCTACGGCGGCACCGACACGGGCCGCCGGCGGCGGCACAACGAGGACGCCTACGTCTGCGCGCCGCCGCTCTTCGCGATCGCCGACGGGATGGGCGGCGCCCAGGCGGGCGAGATCGCCTCCGGGCTCGCCGCGGCCGCGCTGACCGAGAGCCGCGGCAACGGCGGCGGCGGCGAGCGGCGCGTCGTCGACCTGATCCAGGAGGCGAACCGGCGCGTGCACCACCGGGCGTCGACCGACGCGTCGACGAGCGGGATGGGCACGACGATGACGGTCGCCCTCGTCGAGCCCGACGGGCGCGTGTGGTTCGGCCACGTCGGCGACTCGCGCGCCTACCTGCTGCGCGAAGGGCGGCTCGAGCAGCTCACCGACGACCACACGCTCGTCGCCGAGCTCGTGCGGCGCGGCGAGCTGTCGCCGTCGGACGCCGAGATCCATCCGCAGCGCTCCGTGATCACGCGCGCGCTCGGCACCGACCCGGACGTCGACGTCGACACGTTCGCCGTCGAGGGCCGCGCCGGCGACGTCTTCCTGCTCTGCAGCGACGGGCTCTCCTCGATGGTGTCGGGCGACGCGATCGAGCAGATGCTCGAGGGGAACCGCGGCGACCTGCGGACGGCCGGCAAGGCGCTGATCCACGCCGCGAACCGCGGCGGCGGCGAGGACAACATCACGGCGGTGCTGTTCGAGCTCGCCGACGGCGACGCGGCGCCCGAGCCGGACGAGCGGACGCGCGAGCTGCAGCCGGCGAGCCCGGACGAGGAGGACACGCTGCACCCGGAGGACGGCGTCGCACTACCCCCGCCCGCGCCGCGAACGGCCGACACGATGGTCGTCTCCGTCGGCGAGATCGAGGCCGCGCTCGCAGCCGGGGAAGCGGCCGAACCACCCCAGGCAGGCCTCGGCAGGCGGCTGCTGGCGCTCCTCGTGATCGCCGTGCTGATCGCCGTCATCGTCGTGCTCGTCTGGTGGGGGCTCGCCCGCTGAGCCTCGGCAACCGCAACCGCGAGCTCGCCTACCTGCTCGCCGTCGGCGTCCTGACCGGGATCGGCTTCGCGTCGGTGTACATCGCGCGGCAGTCGGTCGTCAGCTGGGGCTCGCTCGGCTACGCGCTCTTCTTCTTCGCCCTCTACCTCGCCGCGCACGCCGTCGCACGCGTCGCCGTGCCGGCCGCCGACCCGTACCTGCTGCCGATGGCGGGCCTGCTGACCGCGGTCGGCGTCACCGAGATCTACCGGCTCGGCAACGCCGACGCGTTCAAGCAGGGCCTCTGGATCGTCGTCGGCGTCGGCCTGTTCGCCGCGACGCTCGTCGCGCTCCGCCGCGACTACCGCGTGCTCGAGCAGTACAAGTACCTCTTCGGGCTGGCGGCGATCGCGGCGCTCTTCCTGCCGCGCGTGCCGGGGATCGGGGAGACCGTGAACGGGGCGCGGCTGTGGGTGAAGCTCGGCCCGGTCGACTTCCAGCCCGGCGAGTTCTCGAAGATCTTCCTGATCGTCTTCCTCTCCGCGTACCTGCGCGAGAAGCGCGAGGTGCTCGCGCAGGGGCGGCCGAAGGACCTCGGGCCGCTGCTCCTCATCTGGGGCGGGACGATGCTCGTGCTCGTCTCGTCGAACGACCTCGGCTCGGGCCTCCTCTACTACGGGATCTTCCTGGCGATGCTGTACGTCGCGACGGCAAGGCTCTCGTACGTGGCCGGCGGCGCCGTCCTGTTCGCGATCGGCGGCGCCGGCGCCTACGAGAGGATCCCGCACGTCCGCGAGCGCGTGACGATCTGGCTGCACCCCTGGACGACCGGGAAGGTGTTCTGTCCGCAGACCGGCGGCTATGCGCTACGGCAGGACTGCCAGAGCTACCAGCTCGTCAAGTCGCTCTACTCGATCGGCAACGGCGGCTTCGGCGGCGCCGGCCTCGGCAAGGGCACGTTCACGACCACCGACGGCCACCAGCTGATCCCGTACGTGACGAGCGACTTCATCTACTCGGCGCTCGCGCAGGAGCTCGGGCTGATCGGCGCGGCGGCGCTCCTGCTCGTCTTCATGCTCTTCGTCGCACGCGGGATGAAGATCGCGCTGCTCGGCGACGACGGCTTCTCGAAGCTGCTCGCGGCCGGCCTCACGTTCGGCTTCGCCCTGCAGACGTTCATCATCGTCGGCGGCGTGCTGCGGCTGATCCCGCTGACCGGGATCACGCTGCCCTTCGTCTCGTACGGCGGCTCGTCGATCGTCGCGAACTTCCTGCTGCTCGCGGGGCTGCTTCTCGTCTCCGACCGCGCGAACGCCACGCGATGAACGCGCAGATCTCCCGCATCTCGCTGTTCGCGCTGCTGCTGCTGGCCGCGCTGATCGTCGCCACGACCTACTGGCAGGCGTGGGCGGCGCCGAGCCTCGCGGCGAAGCAGGACAACGCGATCCAGCGCGTCGCCCAGTTCCGGATCAAGCGCGGGCTGATCAAGGCGGCGAACGGCACGGTGCTCGCCGCGAACGTGCGCCGCAAGGTCGGCGGCGAGACGCTCTACTTCCGCCGCTACCCGACCCACGGCCTCGCGTCGCAGACGATCGGCTACTCGACGCAGGGACGCTCGCGCGCCGGCCTGGAGCGCTCCGAGAACGCCTACCTGACCGCGTCGAACGCGAACCTCGACACGATCTTCCAGAAGCTCGCCGACAACCTGAAGGGCACGACGATCCAGGGCAACGACCTGGTGCTCAACCTGCGCGTCAACGCGCAGAAGATCGCCGAGTCGGCGCTGCGCGGGCGCTGCGGGGCGGCGGTCGTCCTCAACCCGAAGACCGGCCAGGTGTACGTGATGGCCTCCTCGCCCGGCTACGACCCGAACAAGGTCGAGTCGTCGAAGGGCTACGCGAGCATCCTGCGCTCGCCCGGCGCGTGTCCGGGCTCGGCCTCGCCGCTCTACAACCGGGCGACCGAGGGCCTCTATCCGCCGGGGTCGACGTTCAAGACGGTCACCGCCGCGGCGGCGCTCGACGGGGGCGTGTACACGCTCACCTCGCCGTTCTACGACCCGGGCTACTGCACCGAGTACGGGCAGAAGGTCTCGAACGCCGGCAACCCCGAGGCGCCCGAGGCGTTCGGGCACGTCGACTTCCTGCAGGCCTACCAGCACTCGATCAACGCCGTCTTCTGCAACATCGGCATGAAGCTGGGCGCGAAGCGCATCCTCGACGAGGCGAAGAAGTTCGGCTTCTACTCGAAGCCCCCGATCGACCTGCCCGACAGCGAGGTCGCCCCGAGCGGCGAGTACGGCGCGAACCACAGGCCGTTCGACGATCCCGGCCGCGTCGACCCGGGCCGCGTCGCGTTCGGGCAGGACAAGCTGATCGCCTCGCCGCTGCAGATGGCGCTCGTCGCGGCGGCCGTCGCGAACGGCGGCACGATCATGGTGCCGCACCTCGTCCGCAGGGTGACGACCCAGTCCGGCAAGACGGTCGTCGACGTCAAGCCGCAGGTGTGGCGCCGGGCGATGAAGCCGTCGACCGCCGCCGACCTGAACCAGATGATGCAGGCGGTCGTGAACGGCGGCACCGGCGGCGCCGCCCAGATCCCGGGGGTCAAGGTGGCCGGCAAGACGGGCACCGCCGAGACCGGCGACAATCCCTACTACGACGCCTGGTTCATCTTCTTCGCGCCCGCCGACAACCCCGTCGTGGCCGGGGCGGTCGTGGTCGAGCACGTCCCGAACGGGTTCGGCGGCGCGGTGTCGGCGCCGATCGCAAAGCAGCTGATGCAGGCTCTCCTCCCTCCGGCGTCGAAGTGAAGTAGCCGGCCCCCCATGACCTCGGACCTCATCGACCGCATCTTCGACAAGCGCTACGTGATCCGGCGCAAGCTCGGCTCCGGCGGGATGGCCGACGTGTACCTGGCCGAGGACCAGGAGCTCGGGCGCCGCGTCGCGCTGAAGCTGCTCGACGAGCGGCACGCGGCCGACGAGCAGTTCGTCGAGCGCTTCCGCCGCGAGGCGCAGAGCGCCGCGGGCCTCCAGCATCCGAACATCGTCTCGATCTTCGACCGCGGCTACGCGGAGGGCACCTACTACATCGCGATGGAGTTCCTGGACGGGCGCACGCTCAAGGAGCTGCTCGTCCGCAACGGGCCGACGCCGATCCCGATCGCGATCGACTACGCGCGCCAGATCCTCGGCGCGCTGGCGTTCGCGCACCGCAACGGGATCGTGCACCGCGACATCAAGCCGCACAACATCGTCGTCGGCCCCGACGGCCGGCTGAAGGTGACGGACTTCGGGATCGCGCGCTCGGGCGCGTCGCAGATGACGGAGGCCGGCTCGATCGTCGGCACGGCGCAGTACCTGTCCCCCGAGCAGGCCCGCGGCGCGCCCGTCGACCCGCGGTCGGATCTGTACTCGCTCGGCATCGTCCTCTACGAGATGCTCACCGGCAAGGTGCCGTTCACCGGCGACACGCCGGTGGAGATCGCGATGAAGCACCTCTCCCAGGTGCCGGAGCCGCCGTCGGCGCTGCGCAAGGACGTCCCGCACGACCTCGACGCGATCGTCATGCGCGCGCTCGCCAAGGATCCGGAGCACCGCTACGGGTCGGCCGAGGAGATGGACGCCGACCTCGCGCGCGTCGCGCGCGGCGTCGCGGTCTCGCGCGAGACCGAGGATGCGATGACGCAGGTGCTGAGCGGCGCCGGCGCGGCCGGCGCGCAGACGATCGTGCAGCGTCCGTCGCGCGGGATCACGCCGCCGGCGCCGCCGGTGTACCGCGCGCCGACGCCGTTCTACGACTACGAGGAGCCGCCGTCCGGCAGGTCGGTGTGGCCGTGGCTGCTCGCGCTCGGCCTGATCGTCGCCGGCGGCATCGGCGGCTGGTTCCTCTACACGAAGATCCAGGATCAGCTGAACAGCAACAAGCTCGTCTCGATCCCGGACGAGTCGCTGGTCGCGAAGGGGCTCGCCCGCCAGCGGCTGACGCGGGCCGGCTTCACCGTCCGGATCGTCTACGCGTCGAGTGACACGGTGCCGAAGGGCCAGGTCGTCGACCAGGTGCCGTCCGGCGGCTCGCGGGTCGGCAAGGGCACGCTGGTGACGCTGACGATCTCGACCGGCAAGCCGAAGGTGAAGGTGCCCGACGTCGTCGGCATCGACCAGACCTCGGCGATCACGCAGCTCGCGAACGCCCGCCTGCAGCCCAAGGTGAGAAGCGTCTACTCGAACGTGCAGGCCGGCAACGTCACCGCCGAGCAGCCGCATGCCGGCGACACCGTCGTCACGGGGACGGTCGTGCACATCAACGTGTCGCGCGGGCCGAAGCCGATCCAGCTGCCGGACGTCACCGGGCAGCCGTTCGCGAACGCGCAGTCGGCGCTGAAGGGGCTCGGCTTCAAGGTGGCCCGCACCGACGTGGCGTCCGACCAGCCGAAGGGGCAGGTGGTGGCCGAGGATCCGCAGCCGGGCTCGCCCGAGCCCGCGGGGACGACGATCACGCTCTCCGTCTCGCAGGGGCCGGCGAAGAGCCAGGTGCCCGACGTCACGGGGATGAACCAGGCCGACGCCGAGTCGACCCTGACCGGCGCCGGCTTCACGCCGAACGTGGTCTACGACCCGGTCACCGACCCCGGCAGCGACGGGATCGTGATCGACGAGGAGCCGAAGCCGCACTCGAACGCGAAGCAGGGCTCGACGGTGACGATCCACGTCGGCCAGCTGACGGCCGGCACCGGCGCGACCACGACGACGGGCGGCGCTCCGAGCTCGCAGCTTCTGCCGTGAGCAGGCGCGTCGCCGTCATCCTCGGCGGCCGCTCGAGCGAGAACGCGATCTCGGTCGCGTCGGCGACGAGCGTGATCGCCGCGCTCGAGGCGGGCGGCGACGAGGTCGTGCCCGTGCAGATCGACCGTGAGGGACGCTGGGCGATGCTCGAGCCGGGCTCGCCGCGGGCCGGCGAGCTCGTGCGCCTGCCGTCGCGGGAGGTTGCGGCCGCGCTGGCCGGCGTCGACGTCGTCTTCCCGGTCCTGCACGGGCCGTTCGGCGAGGACGGGACGGTGCAGGGGCTGCTCGAGCTGGCGGGCGTCCCGTACGTGGGCGCCGGGGTGCTCGCGTCGGCGCTCTGCATGGACAAGGACGTCTTCAAGGCGGTGCTGCGCGACCGCGGCATCCCGGTGACGGAGAACATCACGCTCAGGCTCGGCGACGAGCCGCGCAACCCGTTCGGGTACCCCTGTTTCGTGAAGCCGGCGCGGCTCGGCTCGAGCGTCGGCATCACGAAGGCGCACGACGACGCGGAGCTCGCCGCCGCCGTCGAGCTCGCGTTCCGCCACGACGAGAAGGTGCTCGTGGAGCAGTTCGTCTCCGGCGTCGAGGTGGAGGTCGGCGTGCTCGGGAACCTGCGGCCGGTCGCGTCGCTGCCGGGGCAGATCGTCGTCACGCGCAACGAGTGGTACGACTTCGAGGCGAAGTACGACGAGGGGGAGATGGAGCTCGTCGTGCCGGCGCCGATCGGCGAGCGGCAGCTCGAGCGCGTGCAGCGCCTCGCCGTCGAGGCGTTCGCCGCCACCGACTGCGAGGGGATGGCGCGGGCGGACATGTTCGTGCGCGACGACGGCGAGGTGCTCGTCAACGAGCTCAACACGATCCCCGGCTTCACGCCGACGAGCGTGTACGCGCGGCTCTTCGAAGCCTCGGGCATCCCCTACGGCGAGCTCCTGCAGCGTCTCGCCGATCTCGCCGTCGAGCGCTTCGAGCGCCGCTCGCAGCTTCGTTTCTAGACCCCGGAGTCAGAGACGTGTCCGGCGCGCGTCAGACACCGAACGTCCGGACCGGGGCGGCGAGAGCCGCGGCAGGGGCCGCCGCCCGTCCGAAACGGCAGGGGCGCCGAAACGCCGTTTCCGTACGGGGTTGCGCGGCGGCGGTCACACTCTCGAGCCACTCCCGTGCGCCTTTGGACCTGAGCCGGCTCTGAGACGACTCTGAGCCGGCTCAGACGCCGGGGTTCTAGCCGGCGCGCACCTCGTTCACCTGGGCGGTCTGGAAGCCCGGGCCGAGGCGGGTGATCCAGACGAGCCAGTAGCGGTGGCGGCCCGCGCTCGAGGCGATCGCGAACGTCGTCCCGTTCCCCCGCACGACCTCCGGCGGCGAGGCGACGACCGGGAACGGCCCGTGCGGAGCGTCGCCCGCCCTGATCACCGCGGTGTAGCCGGGCGTCGCGGTCGCGATCCCGAGCCGGCGGAGGGCCGCCGGCGCGCCGGCGTCGAGCACGAGGCCGACGCCGGGCTTGTCGAGGCTCGGCGCGTCGTAGTACTGCTCCGTCGTCCACGCGGTCGACGCGTTGCCGTCGGTCGCGAGCCCCGCCTCCCGATCGTTCTCCCCACGGGTTCCGTACGGGTCGTAGGCGTTCACGCCGTGGAGCTTCACCGCCGTCTGCGGCCCGCCGCCCCCCGCGCCTCGCCCGAGCGGCCCGACGCCGGGGCCGTGGATCAGGACGAAGACCACCGCTCCGGTCGCGACGAGCGCCGCGAGCACGAGGACGGCCGGCCACGGCCCGGAGCCGCGCCGGCCGCGGTGCCGCGCGACCCCCGGCGGCCGCGGCAGCACCTGGGTCGCGCCGCGAAGCTCGCCGAGGCAGGCGTCCAGCTCGGCGCAGAAGTCGAGCATCGTCGGAAACCGGTCGGACGGGCTCTTCGCCATCGCCCGCTGCACCGCCGCCTCGACGCGCGGCGGCACGTCCGGCCGCTTCGCGCGCACCGGGGGCGGAGGCTCGTTGATGTGCCGCATCGCGACGGCGACGAAGTTCTCGCCGGGGAACGGCACCTCGCAAGTGAGCAGCTCGTACAGCACGACGCCGAGCGAGTAGACGTCCGACTGCTCGTCGACCCGCTGCCCCTGCGCCTGCTCCGGCGCGATGTAGTCGGACGTGCCGAGGACGGTGCCGGTGCGGGTGACGCCGTGGTGGACGTCGAGCGAGCGCGCGATCCCGAAGTCGGTCACCTTCGCGCGGCCGTCGCCGTTCAGGAGGACGTTCTGCGGCTTGACGTCCCGGTGGACGAGCCCCTCCTGGTGGGCGAACGCCAGCCCGCGCGCGACCTGCATCGCCAGCTCGAGCGCGCGCTCCACCGGCAGCGGCCCTTCGCGCTCGAGCAGCCGCTTCAGGTTCTCGCCGTCGACGTACTCGAAGACGATGAACTGGCGGCCGCCCTCGCTGCCGCGGTCGATCACCGTGACGATGTTCGGGTGCGAGAGCGCCGCCACGGCCCGCGCCTCGCGCCGGAACCGTTCGACGTACTCGGGGTCGGCGGCGTACTGCTGATGGAGGACCTTCAGCGCGACCTTGCGGTCGAGGAGCCGGTCGTGCGCCCGGAAGACGCTGGACATGCCGCCGGCGCCGACGAGCTCCTCGAGCTCGTACCGGTCTCCGAGAACCTCCCCGACCATGCGGGGTGAGGGTACCCCGAGCCTCTACGCCCGAAGCGCCGCGCCGAGCGCGTCTTCCCAGACCTGGAGGGCTTCGTCCAGCTCGGCGTCGCTGATCACGAGCGGCACGAGCACCCGGATGCAGTTGCCGGCCACCCCGGCTTTCAGGAGCAGCAGGCCGCGCGAGAGGGCCTCCTCGACCACCCGCGAAGCCGCATCGGGATCCGGGTCGCCGTCCTCGTCGACGAGCTCGATCGCGACCATCGCGCCGAGGCCGCGGACGTCGCCGATCGCGGGGTGGCCCGCCTGCCAGGCCTCCATGCGGGCGCGCATCGTCTCGCCGATCGCCGCCGAGCGCTCGACGAGCCCCTCGTCGTCGATCACGTCGAGGACGGCGAGGCCCGACGCGAGCGCGACCGGGTTGCCGACGTAGGTGCCGCCGACGCCCCCTTCGACGGGGGCGTCCATGATCTCGGCCTTCCCCAGCACGCCCGAAAGCGGCAGGCCGGCCGCGATCGACTTGGCGACCGTGATCAGGTCGGGCTCGATGCCGTAGTGCTCGACGGCGAAGAACCGCCCGGTGCGGCCGAAGCCGCTCTGGACCTCGTCGCAGACGAGGACGATCCCGTGCTCGTCGCAGAGCGCGCGCAGGCCGCGCGCGTACTCGGCGCCGGCCGGCACGAAGCCGCCCTCGCCCTGCACCGGCTCCCAGACGATCGCCGCGACGTCCTCCGGCGCGACGAGCGTGGCGAAGGCCCGCCGGAGCGCGGCGAGCGCCTCGGCGGCCGACGGGCCGCGGTAGGCGTTCGGGTAGGGCACCCGGTAGACCTCGGGCGCGAACGGGCCGAGGCCGCTCTTGTACGGATGCGTCTTCGAGGTGAGCGCGAGCGACAGGTAGGTGCGCCCGTGGAACGCGCCCTCGAACCCGATCACCGCCTTGCGGCCGGTATAGGCGCGGGCGAACTTGACGGAGTTCTCGACCGCCTCCGTGCCGGCGTTGAAGAAGGCGGCCTTGGCCGGGCCGGTGAAGGGCGCCCGCTCGAGCAGCCGCTCGGCGAGGGCCGCGTACGACTCGTACGGCACGACCGTGAAGTCGGTGTGCGAGAAGCGGTCGAGCTGCTCGTGGGCGGCCTGCACCACGTGCGGGTGGCAGTGGCCGACGTTCAGGCAGCCGACGCCGCCCGCGAAGTCGATGAACGTGTTGCCGTCGACGTCGGTGAGCGTGACGCCGCTCGCCTCGGCGGCGGCCACCGGAAACGTGATCGCAAGCGGCGAGGCGACGCTGCGCGCAAGGCGCGCCATCACCTCCCGTGAGCGGGGGCCCGGAACCTCGGTCCGAAGCTCGATCGCGCGTGTGACGGCCATGCCGCGAGGGTAGCTGAGCGGCAGGCCCGGCCGGTCCGCATCCGTAGGACCTACCGGTGAGAAACCCGTATATGCGGCCCATTGCGACGGTCGGGCCGCCAGAACTACACTCGCGGCGGTGCCTGCCCCCAGCTGGCCCGTGTCAGTAGTCCCCACAAAACGAAGAAGGGCTCAATGCAGAACCTCAAGCGCATGTGGGCGCTGCTTGGCGCTGCGACGGCTGTTGCGGCCGTCCTCGCGTCGTCGGCAGCCGCATCCCACAAGGCGGGGCCGACGATCGTCATCTGGACGGATGCGAACCGCGCCCCCGCCATCACCAAGGTCGCGAACGCCTGGGCGTCGTCGAACGGCGCCACCATCTCGGTCGTCCAGAAGAACTTCGGCGACATCGAGACACAGCTCGGCACCGTGGCATCCGCCGACGCACCCGACATCGTCCTCGCCGCGCACGACTGGACCGGGCAGCTTGCCGCCAACGGCCTCGTCGTGCCGCTCTATCCGAGCGCTGCGGTGAAGGCGCAGTTCCCGAGCTACACCCTGAACGCGTTCTCGTACGGCACCGCCGTCAAGAAGCTGTACGGCATCCCGGTGCAGGTCGAGAACATCGGCCTGCTCGTCAACACGAAGCTGACGAAGGTGCCGACGACGTTCGCGCAGGTCGAGGCGACCGCGCTCTCGTTCAAGAAGCGCAACCACCTCGCCTACGGCATCTGCGTGCAGCAGGGCTCGGGCGGGGACGCGTACCACATGTACCCGTTCTTCTCGGGCCTCGGCGGCTTCGTGTTCGGCACGAACAGCGTCGGCAACCTCGACCCGTCGAACATCGGCGTCGCGAACAAGAACTTCCTCAAGAACGCGAAGCTGATCGACAAGTGGAACAAGGAAGGCCTGATCAACTCGAAGGTCGGCTACTCCGAGTGCGACACGGACTTCACGAAGTCCAAGACGCCGTACTGGATCACCGGCCCGTGGGCTGACAGCGACATCGAGAAGGCCGGCATCTCCTTCAAGGTCGTGCAGCTGCCGAAGATCGTCTTTCCCTCGGTGCCGTTCCTCGGCGTCAACGGGATGATGGTCACCAAGTACGCCGCGGCTCACGGCGTGGACGCTGCCGCGAAGGACCTGGTCCTGAACTTCTTCTCGACCCCGTCGGCGCAGACGCAGCTCGCAGCTGCGGGCGGCCGCGCCCCGGCGAACATCAAGGCGAAGGCGACCGACCCGATCCTGGCCGAGTTCGGCAAGGCCGGGAAGGGCGGCGTGCCGATGCCGAACATCCCGCAGATGGCGAGTGTCTGGACCGACCTCGGCGCTGCGTGGGTGCGGTCGACGAAGGGCGCCGGCGCCATGCCGGCCGTGCGCTCCTTCACCGGCGCGGCGAAGTCGATCGCCGACAAGATCGGCTAGACGGTGGCGGCCGGGCGGACGCTTCCGGCGTCCGCCCGGCCGCCACCGTCCTCTTCTGACAGCGGAGACTCTTGGCCACGACCGCATCGACCGCACCGAAACCGGGCGCACCGGTCTTCCGGCCGGGCCTCGTCGCGCGCGCGATCGCGGTCTTCTCGGGCACGGTCGGCCACGTCGTCAAGGTCGTCCTGCTCGGGCTCGCGAACGCGCTCGCGGCCTGGGCCGTCTACGTCCTCGTCGACCACGGACGGTGGCCGGCCCTCGCCGTGCTCGTCGCGGCGACGGCGGTCATCGACTGGCTCTACCTGCTGCCGCACGCCTGGACGCTGCCGGCCAAGTTCCTCATCCCGGGCACCCTCTTCCTGATCGCCTTCCAGGTCGCGCCGATCGTCTTCACGGTCAGCGTCGCCTTCTCGAACTACTCGACCGGCCACATCCTCACGAAGGGGCAGGCGATCTCCTCGATCGAGGTCAACTCCCTGGAGCCGCCCGCGAACGGCCGCCAGTTCGACATGGCTCCCGCGCGCGACTCGTCCGGGAGGCTCGTCCTGCTCCTGCACGACGAGGGCTCCGGCAAGGTCTACGTCGGCACCGCCAAGGCGCTGACGCCGCTGCCGAAGGGCGCGGTGACGATCGGCGCCACCGGCGTGCCGACGGCCGCGAAGGGCTACACGCTGATCCACGGCGCCGAGCTCTTCGCGCTCGACCGGCAGCTCGGGGCGTACAAGGTGCCGACCGTCGGGGACGCGGCGATCGAGCCGCAGGGCACGCAGATCGCGGTCGAGCTGAAGCCGACGCTCCGCTATGACAAGCGGCAGGACGCGTTCGTCCGGCTCTCCGACGGCAAGGTCTTCCACGACAACGGCGAGGGGTCGTTCGCCGCCGGGACAGGCGGGAACGCCGAGCAGCTCGAGCCGGGCTGGAAGACGTACACGGGCTTCAAGAACTTCAGCCGGATCATCCACGACCCCCTCGTGCGCAAGCCGTTCCTCTCGATCTTCGCGTGGACGTTCACGTTCGCCGCGGCGTGCGTCCTCCTCTCGTTCGCGGTCGGGCTGTTCCTCGCGATCGCCCTCGACAAGCGCGGCATGCGCTTCCAGCGGACCTACCGGTCGATCCTCGTGCTCCCCTACGCGATCCCCGGCTTCCTCTCGCTGCTCGTCTGGGCCGGCCTCTTCAACGACGACTTCGGCGTGATCAACCGGGTGTTCCACATGCACGTGCCGTGGCTCTTCGGCGGCGACGTGTTCTCGTGGCTGCCGTTCATCACCTGGCCGCGAATCGCCGTCGTGATCGTGAGCGTGTGGCTGACGAGCCCGTACTTCTTCCTCGTGTCTCTCGGCGCGCTGCAGTCGATCCCCGAGGAGCTGACCGAGGCCGCCCGCGTCGACGGCGGCGGGCCGCTGCAGATCTTCCGGCGCGTGACGCTGCCGCTCCTGCTCGTGGCCGTCGCGCCGCTGATGATCGCCTCGTTCGCGTTCAACTTCAACAACTTCAACAACGTGTACCTGCTGACGGGCGGCGGTCCGTACACGGGCACCTCGTCGATCGCGGGCAACACGGACATCCTGATCAGCTACACGTACAAGCTGGCGATCGCCTCCGGGAAGGGCAACGACTACGGTCTCGCGAGCGCGGTGGCGATCATCATCTTCTTCATCGTCGCCGGGATCTCCGGCGTGTCGTTCTGGCGCACCAAGTCGCTGGAGACGCTGAGATGAGCGTGGAAGAGGCCGCCGCCACCCGCGTCGCAGTCGCGGCGAAAGCCGGCCGCCCGTCCGGCCGGCCCAGGCTGAAGGACACCTGGTGGCGGCACCTGGTCGCGCTCGTGGCGGTGTTCGTGGCCCTCTTCCCGGTCGTCTACATCGTCTCGTCGGCGTTCAACAGCGACAACAACCTCTCGACCGCGGGCGCCTACCCGGCGCACCCGACGCTGCACAACTTCGGCGCGCTCCTGCACAACCACGTCGTGGCGAACACGGGCGCCCTCCAGGACGTCCCGTACCTCCACTGGTTCCTGAACTCGATGCTGATCGCCGGCCTGACCGCGCTCTTCACGACGATGCTCGGCGCCCTCGCCGCCTACGCCTTCAGCCGCTTCCGCTTCAAGGGCCGCCGCCTCGGGATGCTGGCGCTGCTCCTGATCCAGATGTTCCCGCAGTTCGTCGCCGTGGCCGCGATCTACCTGATCGTCTACAACCTCGGCGGCATCTTCCCCGAGCTCGGCCTCGACCAGCTCGCCGCCGTCGTGATCGTCTACCTGGGCGGCTCGATGGGCGTGCAGGCCTGGCTGATGAAGGGGTTCTTCGACACCATCCCGACGGAGCTCGACGAGTCGGCCCGCGTCGACGGCGCGACCGCGGCCCAGATCTTCTGGGGGGTCGTGCTGCCGCTGGCGGCGCCCGTGCTCGCGGTCGTGGCGCTGATCTCGTTCGTCTTCACGCTGAACGAGTTCGTGATCGCCTCGGCCCTCCTGCAGACGACGGGGCACCTCACCCTGCCGGTCGGCATGTTCCACCTGATCGACGGGCAGTACGACAAGACCTGGGGGCCGTTCACCGCCGGCGCGCTGCTGGCCGCGCTGCCGGTGTCGATCCTCTTCATGTTCCTGCAGCGCTGGATCGTCAGCGGCCTGACCGCCGGCTCCGTCAAGGGATGACGGCGGCACAGGAGTTCGAGGTGGCGATCGACCTCGACGGGCCCCACCACGACGGCTCCGAGCTGTACGTCCTCGAGCGCCCGGACGAGCTCGGCGGGACGGCGACGCTGCGGCTGCGAACGCCGACCGGTGCGGCCGACGAGGTCGCGCTGCGCTATCTCCGCGACGGCGACCCCTGCATCGTCCGGGCCGCGGTCGACGAGGAGCGCGACGGCGAGACCTGGTGGCGCGTCAGCTTCCAGCCGACCAACCCGTCGACCCGCTACCGCTGGCTCCTCGCAGGCGGCGGCAGCGGCTACGGGTCGGTGGACGGCCTCGGCGCCGTCCCGCGCGAGGTGACGGGAGCCGACGACTTCGTCATCTCCCCGGGCGCCTGGCCGGCGTGGCACCGCGAGGCGGTCGTGTACGAGATCTACCCCGATCGCTTCGCGACCTCCGGGGCGGCGCGCCGCCCGCCCGACTGGGCCGTCCCCCGCCGCTGGGACGAGCTGCCGACGGGCGGCCGAGGATCGGGGCAGGAGTGGTTCGGCGGCGACCTCGCCGGGATCGAGCAGCGCCTGGACCACCTCGAACGGGTCGGGGCGAACGCGATCTACATGACGCCGTTCTTCCCCGCCACGTCGACCCACCGCTACGACGCAACCACGTTCGAGACGGTCGACCCGCTGCTCGGCGGCGACGAGGCGTTCGCGTCGCTGGCACGCTCGTGCGAGCGCCGGGGGATCCGCCTGATCGGCGACCTGACGACGAACCACGTCGGCTACGAGCACGAGTGGTTTCTCGCAGCGCAGGCGGACGAGCAGGCGGTCGAGCGCGGCTTCTTCTACTTCGACGAGTCGCTGCCCCACGGATACGAGGCGTGGTACGGCGTGCCGAGCCTGCCGAAGCTCGACTGGCGGAGCGACGAGCTGCGAGCCCGGATGCGCCGGGTGATCGGCAGGTGGCTCGACGCCGGCCTCGACGGCTGGCGCATCGACGTCGCCAACATGACCGGCCGTCTCGGCGCGATCGACCTGTACCACGAGGTCGCCCGCCTCACGCGCGCCGCGGCCGCCGGGAAGCTGCTCGTCGCCGAGCACATGCACGACTTCCGCAGCGACCTCGACGGTACGGGCTGGCACGGGGTGATGAACTACTCCGGTTTCCAGCGGCCGACCTGGTGGTGGCTGCGGAGCCCCGCCTGGGAGGACGACATCTTCGCCGCAGGGACGCGGGCGCCGCTCTACTCGGGGGCGGAGATGGTCGCCGTGATGCGGCTCTTTCGGGCCGGCGTGCCCTGGGAGTGCGTCGCCAACTCGTGGGTCCTGCTCGACTCGCACGACAGCCCCCGCTTTCGCACCGTCTGCGGCTCGCGCGAGCGGCAGCTGCTCGGAGTCGGGCTGCAGTTCACCACGCCCGGTGTCCCGAAGATCTTCATGGGCGACGAGTTCGGGATGGAGGGGCGCTGGGGCGAGGACGCCCGGCGGCCGATGCCGTGGGCGAGCCCGCCCGACGACCTCACCGCCGACTACCGCGCGCTCGCGACGCTGCGCCGCTCGAGCGCTGCGCTCACGCGCGGCGGCATCCGCTACGTGCACGTCTCCGACGACACCGTCGCCTACGTCCGCGAGGCGCGCGACGAGAGCGTTCTCTGCGTCGCCTCCCGCACCGCGGAGCGGCTTCCGCTTCCGTACCACTCGCTCGAGCCGCTCTACGAGAGCGCCCTGTTCAACGTCTGGAGGATCGAGTAGCCATGGCCGACGTCGCCTTCGAAGAGGTCGACAAGATCTACGACAACGGCGTGCAGGCGGTGTTCGGCCTGACGCTCGACATCCACGACGGCGAGTTCCTCGTGCTCGTCGGCCCGTCGGGCTGCGGCAAGACGACCGCGCTGCGCATGGTCGCGGGCCTCGAGGAGATCACGGACGGGCGCGTCAAGATCGGCGGCCGTGTGGTCAACGACGTGTCGCCGAAGGAGCGCGACATCGCGATGGTCTTCCAGAACTACGCGCTCTATCCGCACCTGAGCGTCGCCGAGAACATCGCGTTCGGCCTCCGCCTCCGCCGCGCGCCGAAGGACGTGATCAACGAGCGCGTCGCCTGGGCGGCGAGGCTGCTCGACCTGACGCCGTACCTCGACCGGCGGCCGAAGGAGCTGTCCGGCGGCCAGCGGCAGCGCGTCGCGATGGGCCGCGCGATCGTGCGCCAGCCTCAGGTGTTCCTGAT
Source organism: Gaiellaceae bacterium (assembly GCA_035651295.1). Taxonomy (GTDB): domain Bacteria; phylum Actinomycetota; class Thermoleophilia; order Gaiellales; family Gaiellaceae; genus PALSA-600. Next base: position 26,600 of record DASRGA010000052.1, read on the forward strand.
GGACGAGCCGCTCTCGAACCTCGACGCGAAGCTGCGCGTGCAGATGCGCGCAGACATCGCAAAGCTCCAGCGCGAGCTGCAGACGACGACCATCTACGTGACGCACGACCAGGTCGAGGCGATGACGATGGGCGACCGGGTCGCGGTGATGAGCAAGGGCGTGCTGCAGCAGGTCGACGCGCCGCAGCGCCTCTACGACCGCCCCGAGAACCTGTTCGTCGCCGGGTTCATCGGCACCCCGCCGATGAACCTGCTCGAGGCGACCGCCCACGTCGACGGCGGGGTCACCGTCGAGCTCGGCGGCCACACGCTCGCGATCGGCGAGGAGGCGGTGCGCAACTACCCTCGCCTGCGCGAGTACGACGGCCGGCCGGTGATCGTCGGGCTGCGCGCGGGCGACCTCCATCCCGGCTCCGGCCGCGACGACCTGCCCGAGCTGCGCGCGCGCGTCGAGCTGGTCGAGGCGCTCGGCGGCGAGTCGATGGCGTACTTCCGCGTCGATGCGCGCCACATCAAGGCCGAGCAGGCCGAGGAGGAGGAGATGCTCGCGAGCGAGAGCGGCGAGACGGTCGTCGGCTCGCGCCCGAACCTCGTCGCGTCGTTCCCGCCGCACGTGCAGCTGAAGCTCGGGGACGAGGTGCCCGTCGCCGTCGACACGAAGAACCTGCACTTCTTCGACGAGGCGACCGGTGCGCCGCTGCGCTAGCGCCCTCGCGCTCGCGCTGGTCGCGCTGCTCGGCGCCTCGGCGGGGCCGCCGCCGGGCGGCGGCGCCCTGACGGCGCTCGCGCAGCTGCCGGCGCAGTCGAGCCTCGCCTCGCAGCGCATCTACTTCGTGATGCCGGACCGCTACGCGAACGGCGACCCGGCCAACGACACGGGCGGCCTCTCCGGCCCGCGCACCGAGACCGGCTTCGACCCGACCGACGCGCGCTACTACCACGGCGGCGATCTGAAGGGCCTCACCGCGAACCTGCAGCGGATCAAGGATCTCGGCTTCACCGCCCTCTGGGTGACGCCGGTGCTGAAGCAGGACCCGGTCGAGAACGGCAGCGCCGCCTACCACGGCTACTGGGGCCTCGACTTCACGACGGTCGATCCGCACCTCGGCACCGACCAGGACTTCAAGGAGCTGGTCGACGCCGCGCACGCGCTGGGGCTGAAGGTCTACCTCGACGTGGTCGTGAACCACACGGCGGACATCGTCCAGCTCTCGAACGGCGGCAGCTACTCGGACATCCGCTTCCGCGACTGCCACGGGCGCCTCTTCGACGCGGCGAAGTTCGTCACGTCGAAGCACTTCCCCTGCCTCTCGGCGCGCTACATGCCCGAGGTGCCCTACGTCGCGCCCGGCGACCGCACGAAGAAGAAGCCGGCGTGGCTGAACGACCCGCTCAACTACCACGACCGGGGCAACATCGACTTCGGCTCGTGCAGCGAGCAGTGCTTCGAGCAGGGCGACTTCTACGGCCTCGACGACCTGTTCACCGAGAAGCCGAACGTGATGAACGGCCTGGCGCAGATCTACGCGTCCTGGATCACGCGCTTCCACGTCGACGGGTTCCGCGTCGACACCGCCAAGCACGTGAACGCGGCCTTCTTCAGGCTGTGGGTGCCGAAGATCCGCGCCGCGGCGAAGGCGGCCGGGATCGCGGACTTTCCGATCTTCGGCGAGGTGACGTTGAACGACGCGGTCGACCTGTCGGCGTTCGTGCGCGACCGCGGGCTGCCGCAGGTGCTCGACTTCCCGTTCCAGCAGTACGCGGCCGGCTACGCCGCGGGCTCGTCGGGCGCGAAGGGCGTGGCCGACCGGATGCTCGACGACGACTACTTCCGCACGGCGAACGGAGTCGACCCGGCGTTCGCGACGTTCCTCGGCAACCACGACATGGGCCGGGCGGCGCAGCAGATCCTCTCGGACGCGCCCAGCCTGTCCGGCGACGACCTGCTGCGCCACGTGGAGCTCGGCGAGGACCTGCTCTACCTGCTGCGCGGCGCGCCGGTGGTGCAGGCGGGCGACGAGGTCGGGATGATCGGCTCGGGCGGCGACACCGCGGCGCGCGAGGACATGTTCCCGACGCAGGTCGCCGACTGGCAGACGGAGCAGCGCGTGGGCGGGCCGCCGATCGGCACGGGCTCGTCGCTGACGATCGCCGACCACCCGCTCGAGGCGCACCTGAAGCTGCTCGCCGCCCTGCGCGACGCCAACCCGGCGCTGTCGACGGGCGCCACCGTCGTGCGCTACGCGAAGCAGGCGGTGCTCGTCGTGTCGCGGCTCGACCTGGCGACCGCGACCGAGGTGGTCGTCGGCTTCAACGACGGCGAGGTCCCCGCCACGGTCACCGTCCCGACCGCCGCGGCCCCCGGACGGGCGACCCTGCGGATCGCGCCCGTCTCGTTCACGCTGCTCCCGGCGGCGCCGATTCCGAAGCGGAAGGCGCTCGCGCCGGCGCTCACCGAAGCTCCCGACGACATCAGCGCGTACGACGTGCTCGCGGCGACGGAGACGGCGGGGCCGGTCAGCGTGACGTTCGCGCTCCGACGCGGCGGCGGTCCGTGGCGGCGGCTCGCGATCGACGACTCGTCGCCGTACCGGGGCTTCGTCGACCCTGCCGGCTTCCGGAAGGGCGAGCGCGTCCAGGCTGTCGCCGTCGCGCGCGGGCTCGACGGCAGCGTCGCCGTCTCCCGGGTGCTCACCTTCGTCCCGCGAAGGTAGCGCCCGCTTCGCTAGCTTCTCCGGCGGCCCGAATGGCAACGGACACGAGAACCGGCAGCGCGACGTGGTGGTCGCGGGCGCACGGCGACGCCGACGGCGTCCTCGTCGCCTACTTCAGCATGGAGTTCGGCCTCGAGGCGCGGCTGCCGATCTACTCGGGCGGCCTCGGCGTGCTCGCCGGCGACCACCTGAAGGCGGCCGCCGACCTGGGCGTCCCGCTCGTCGGGGTCGGGCTCTTCTACCGCGGCGGCTACTTCCGGCAGGGCATCGACGAGAACGGCCGCCAGACGGAGGCCTACAACGCGCTCGACCCGGCCGCGCTCGGCCTCGCGCGCGAGGACGTGACCGTCGAGGTCGACCTGGCCGGCGAGCTCGTCTCGGCGAACGTCTGGCGCTACGACGCGGGGTCGGTGCCGCTCTACCTGCTCGACGTCGACCTGCTGACGGACGCGCTGTACGGCGGCGACCGCGAGCACCGCATCCGCCAGGAGCTCCTGCTCGGCGTCGGCGGGGCGCGGGCGCTGCACGCGCTCGACATCCATCCGACCGTCTACCACGTCAACGAGGGCCACTCGGCGTTCCTGCAGATCGAGCGCGTGCGGGCACGGGTCGCGCGCGGCCTCTCGACGGCGGAGGCGCTCGACGAGGTGCGCCGCACGACCGTCTTCACGACGCACCCGCCGGTGCCCGCCGGCAACGAGGTGTTCGGCGACGACCTCGTCCTGCGCTACGCCGGCCCGCTCGCGGTGCAGGCCGGCATCTCGACCGACGAGCTGCTCGCGCTCGGGCGCAGCCCGGACACGGACGGCTTCGGGCTGACGCCGCTCGCGCTGCGCCTGTCGGCCTACAGAAACGGCGTCTCCGAGCTGCACGGCGAGGTGGCGCGCGAGATGTGGGCCGGCCTCTGGCCCGGCGAGCCGGCGCCGGTGGAGGCGATCACGAACGGCGTCCACCTCGGCACGTGGCTTGCGCCGGAGCTGGCGGAGCTGCTGCGCGAGGCCGGCGTGCGGCCGGAGGCGCCGCCCGAGTGGGCGAACTGGCATGCGGCGTACGACCTGGACGACGCCGCGCTGCTCGCGGAGCACCAGCGGCAGAAGGAGCGGCTCGCCGAGCTCACCGGCCTCGACCCGGGCCTGCTGACGATCGGGTTCGCGCGCCGCTTCGCCACGTACAAGCGCGCCGGGCTCGTCTACAGCGACCTCGAGCGGCTGCTCGCCCTGCCGCTGCAGCTCGTCGTCGCCGGCAAGGCGCATCCGCAGGACGCGCCCGGCAAGGACGTGATGCAGGCGATCGTCGAGCTGTCGCGCGGCGCGGCGCGCGGCCGCGTCGTCTTCCTCGAGGACTACGACATCGACCTCGCCCGCCGGATCATCCCGGGCTGCGACGTCTGGCTGAACACGCCGAGGCGCCCCTACGAGGCGTCGGGCACGAGCGGCATGAAGGCCGCCGTCAACGGAGTCCTCAACCTGTCCGTGCTCGACGGCTGGTGGGCCGAGGCCTACGACCCCGCCTACGGCTGGGCGATCGCCGGCGGCTCGGACGAGGCGGACGCCGAGGAGCTGTACCGCCTGCTCGAGCAGGAGGTCGTCCCGCGCTTCGCGGCGCGGGACGACTGGGCCCGCATGATGAGAAGCTCGATCGCCGAGCTGGCGCCGCGCTTCTCGATGGCGCGCACGGTGATCGAGTACGCCGAGCGCTACTACCTGCCCGCGGCGGCCGCCGCGCGGCGGTCCTAGATCTCGGCCGGCCGGTCGGGCTGCGGGGCGTCGGCGAGCCGCTGCAGGAGCTCCTCGACGTTCCTGAGCTCGTCCTGCAGGTGCTCGCGGTACCCCTGGAGCCGCTCGACGAGCTGCTCGCGGTTCGGGAACCCGCGGCGCCCGAAGCGGCGGTGATGATGTCCTCCACACATGGGCGTGTCACCTCCTCTCGCTGATCGCCGGATAATAGTTATCTGATGGTAACTGAAAGTCAGGTGGCGGCGCTGCGCGCCCTGCTGCGGCGGGTGATGGGGGGCCTGTGGGCGAGGCGGCGGCCGACGCCGGAGCTGCTTGCGCTCGTGCGCGGCGACCCGCCGCTCGGGCGGCGGCACGTCGCCGTGCTCGCGCAGATCGGCACGGAGGGGGAGCGGAGCGTCGGCGACCTCGCCCGCGAGCTCGGCCTCACGCTGCCGGCGGCGAGCAAGCTCGCCCGCGAGCTCGCCGAGCACGGCCTCGTCGTGCGGCGCGAGGACCCCGCCGACCGCCGCCGCACCGTCGTCGCGCTCGCGCCGGAGGCCGAGGAGCCGCTGCGCGGCTGGCTCGCGCACCGGTCGCGGCCGCTCGAGCAGGCGCTCGCCGCCCTCGACGAGCGGGAGCGGGCCGCGTTCCTGAAGGGACTCGCGGCGCTCGCCGACGCGCTGGTGGAAGAATCACCCCGTGGTCCTCTCCGATCGCACCATCGCCCGCCTCATCGCCGACGGGCGCATCGGCATCGACCCCTATGACGAGGCGCTCCTGCAGCCGTCGAGCGTCGACGTGCGCGTCGACCGCTACTTCCGCGTCTTCCACAACGCGCGCTACCCGTTCATCGACGTCAAGGAGCCGCAGGATGCGCTGACCGAGGAGGTGGAGATCGCCGGCGACGACCCGTTCATCCTCCACCCCGGCGAGTTCGTGCTCGGCTCGACGCTCGAGCGCGTCACGCTCCCCGACGACCTCGTCGCGAGGCTCGAGGGGAAGTCGTCGCTCGGCCGGCTCGGCCTGCTGATCCATTCGACCGCCGGCTTCATCGACCCGGGCTGGGACGGGCACGTGACGCTCGAGCTGTCGAACGTGGCCAACCTCCCGATCACGATCTACCACGGCATGAAGATCGGGCAGATCTCCTTCATGCAGATGACCGAGCCGGCCTCGGCGCCGTACGGCTCCAGCGCCCTCGGGTCGAAGTACCAGGGGCAGCGCGGGCCGACGCCGTCCCGCTACTGGCAGAACTTCGCCCGGTGAAGGTCCTCGTGACCGGCGGGACCGGCTTTCTCGGCCCGCGGGTCGTCCACGCGATCCGCGCGCGCGGCCACGACGTGCGCGCGCTCGTCCGCCGGCCCGAGCGCGGCGCGCGGGTCGCGAGCCTGGGCGCCGAGCTCGCCGTCGGCGACGTCGCCGACCCCGAGAGCCTCCGCGCGGCGGTCGCGGGCTGCACCCACGTCGTCCACCTGGTCGCGATCATCAAGGGGCGCCCCGCCGACTTCGAGCGCGTGATGACGCAGGGGACGGGCAACGTGCTCGCCGCCGCGGGCGAAGCCGGCGTCGAGCGCTTCGTGCTGATGAGCGCCGCCGGCACGACCGAGCGCACGGCGCAGCTCGTGCCCTACTTCGGCGCCAAGTGGGCGATGGAGCAGGCGGTGCGGAGCTCCGGCCTCGCGCACACGATCTTCCGGCCGAGCTTCGTCTTCGGCCGCGGCGGCGCCCTGCCGACGTTCGTCCGCCAGGTGCGCCTCCTGCCGGTCGTGACGGTGATCGGCGACGGAACGCAGCGGATCCAGCCGATCTGGGTCGACGACGTCGCCGAGTGCGTCGCCCGCTCGCTCGGCCTGCCGGAAGCCGCCGGCCGCACCTTCGAGCTGGGCGGCCCGGACGTCGTCACCTGGGACGGCCTCTACGAGGCGATCGCGAAGGTGCTCGGCAAGCGCCGGCGCCTCGTCCACGTCCCGATCGGCCTGGCACGCACAGGGGCCCGCCTGGTCGAGCGCCTGCCGGGCGCGCCGCTCACCGCCGACCAGGTGACGATGATCGAAGCCGGCGACAACGTCGCCGCGACCCCGGATGCCGTCGATGTCTTCCAGCTCCCGCTCGTCCCGCTCGAAGAGCAGATCCGCCGCGCCGCCTGAGCGCCGCCTCGCGACGTGCCCGTGACCGACGAAGGCGCCGGCGCCCGCCGCGTCAGGCGGTCGCCACGAAGGCGGCGGCGACGGCCTCGTCGATCGCGCGCGGCACCGGCACGACGCACGCCTCCGGCCCGACGGCGCCGGTGGCAACCGCCTCGAGGCAGCGCGCCTGCAGGGCGAAGCCGAGGTCCATCGACTCGATCGAGTTCCCGAGCGGCCGCGGCCCGGCGAGGTTGACCATGTGCCCGCCCTCGAGCACGGTGACGCGGCCGCCGGCCGCGGCCTCGATCCCCTCGGCGTCGAGCTCGAAGGGAAAGTGGCCCGCGTTCGCGAGCACCGCGCCGTCCTTGAGCAGCGGAGCGTCGGCGCCGGTGACGACGCCGCGCGCTCCGGTCACGGTGAGCACGACGTCCGCGGTGCGCAGCGCCTCGTCGCGCTCGGGGACGAGGAAGCCGTCGAGCAGCGCCTGCAGCCGCTTCACCGGGTCGGTCTCGACCACCGAGACGATCGCGTACGCGTTGCGGAAGTTCGCCGCGACTCCGCGGCCACAGGCTCCGTAGCCGAACACCGTCGCCCGCTTGCCGTTCGTGGAGCGGTTCGTGAGCCGCAGGAACGACTCGAGCACGCTCTGTCCGACGGCGTGCTCGTTCTCGGCGAACTGTTTGATCGGGCTGTCGTTGATCACGAGCACCGGGAGCTGGAGGCGGTCGCGCAGCGGCTCGAGCCGCATGCGCCCCGACGTGGTCTCCTCGGTGCCGCCGCGGAGGCCCGGATACGGCTCCTCGAGGTAGCGGACGAAGAGATCGCCGCCGTTGTCGAGGAGCAGCTGGGGCCGGGCGCGAACGACCTGCCACAGGTTCGCGTCGTGCTCGGCGGGGTCGGAGGTCGGGCCGCCGACCACCTGGACGCCGCGCTCGCGGAGGTAGTCGACCGCCTCCTGCTGCGTGCTGTTGAGGTTCCCGGTCGAGACGAGCTCCGCGCCGCCGCGCTGCAGCGTCACGAGGAGCGCGACCGTCTTCGGCTCGAGGTGGATGCCGGTGCCGATCGTCAGCCCGGCGAACGGACGGGAGCGCTCCAGCTCCTCGCCGATCGCCGCCAGCAGGCGGCAGCTCCCGAGCACCCGTTCGATCCGCTCCACCGAGCGATCTTGCCGGAAAAGAGAAGGGCCGCCCCGCGCCTGGAGCGCGCGGGACGGCCCTCGTCCGGTGACCAGCTTGGATTTCGTAGAGGCGCTTCCGGCCGAAAAGGCGGCGCGTTTACGCGAGTCCCCCACGCTGGCTAGGCGATTTCCCCGTCAAGGTCCCGGGGACGCGCCTCTACGAGCTGGTACCTCCACTGCCCGTACTTGAAGTCTCCAACGCCGGACCACCTCCTTTCCGCGGATACCCGCACCATAGCGGATGGGTCAGGACAGATCACGCGCCTGCCGCGCAGCCTCGACCGCGGCCCGCACGTGGCAGCCGGCGAGGTGGTCGTTGACGACGCCGCACGCCTGCATCGCCGCGTAGACGGTGGTCGGGCCGACGAAGCGGAAGCCCGCCTGCTTGAGACGTTTCGAGAGCGCGGCCGACTCGGGCGTCGAGGGGAGCCAGTCGGCCTGCGTCGCCGGGACGGCGTGCTCGGCCGGCGCGTAGGCCCAGAAGAGCTCGTGCAGCGGCCTCTCGCCGCGGAGCGCGACGGTCGCGCGCGCGTTCGCGATCGCCGCCTCGATCTTGCCGCGGTGACGGACGATGCCGGCGTCGCCGAGCAGCCGCCGGACGTCCCGCTCGCCGAAGCGGGCGACCGCGTCCGGGTCGAACCCGGCGAACGCCGCGCGGAAGGCCTCCCGCTTGCGCAGGATCGTCAGCCAGGAGAGGCCCGACTGGAAGCCCTCGAGGCAGAGCCGCTCGTACAGCCCGCGCTCGTCGCGCACCGGCCGCCCCCACTCCTCGTCGTGGTAGGCGTTGTACGCCGGGTCGGCGGTCTCCCAGCAGCGCGGGACGGCGGCTATGCGACCTCGACCTTCACGACGCCGTCCTCGACGACGACCGGATACGTGTCGACCGGCTCGAACGCGGGCAGCGACAGCGGCCTGCCGGTGGCGAGGTCGAACGCGGAGCCGTGGCGGGGGCAGATGACGCGGCAGGTGTCCTGCTCCCACTCGCCCTCGGCGAGCGGCCCGTCGTCGTGCGAGCAGCGATCCTCGATCGCATAGAGCGTCCCGTTGCAGTTGTAGACGCCGATCGACGTCCAGCCGACGGTGACGATCTTCACGGAGCCCGGCCCGAACTCGTCGAGCGGCGCGACCTCGACGTACGCCACTACGAGTCGAGGTCGAGCTCGTCCGCGAGGCCCTGCCACTCCGCCGGGAGCGGCGTCCCCTTCGCGCGGTGGAGCGCCACCTTGAGGACGCCGAGGCCGAGGATCGCGCACTTGAGGCGGATCGGCGTGAGCGGGATGCCGATCTCCTCGAGCAGCTCGTCCTTCGGCAGCACCGCGACGTCCGCCGCCTTCCGGCCCTTCACCATCTCGGTGAGCATCGACGTCGCCGCCTGCGAGATCGCGCAGCCGCGGCCCTCGAAGCCGACCTCGTCGATCGTCTCGCCGTCGTCGGCGAAGCGGACGAAGATCGACACCTCGTCGCCGCAGAGCGGATTCTGCCCCTCCGCGTGCGCGTCGCACTCCTCGAGCGCCCCGTGCCCGCGCGGGTTTCGATAGTGGTCGAGGATGACCTCGCGGTAGAGCTGGTCGAACTCGCTCATCTAGACCCCGAACGTCTCCTTGACCCGCCACAGTCCCGCGGCGAGCCGGTCGATCTCCTCGGGCACCGTGTAGAGGTAGAAGCTGGCGCGGTTCGTGGCGGCGACGCCGAGGCGGTGCATCAGCGGCTGGCAGCAGTGGTGGCCGGCGCGGATCGCAACCGCGTCGAGGTCGAGGATCTGCGCCACGTCGTGCGGGTGCACGCCCTCGACGTCGAAGCTGACGATGCCGGCGCGGCGCTCGGGCGGCGGCCCCCACGTGGTCACGCCCGGGATCTCCGCCAGCCGCTCGAGCGCGTAGGCGACGAGCTCGTGCTCGTGCCGCTCGATCGCCTCCAGCCCGACCGCCTCCAGATAGTCGATCGCGGCGCCGAGCCCGACGGCCTCCGCCATCGGCGCGGTGCCGGCCTCGAACTTGTGCGGCAGCTCCCCCCACGTCGACTCGTTCTCGCGCACCCGCCGGATCATGTGGCCGCCGGTGAGGAACGGGTCCATCGAGCGGAGCAGCTCGGAGCGGCCCCAGAGGAAGCCGATGCCGCTCGGCCCGAGCATCTTGTGGCCGCTGACGGCGACGAAGTCGGTGCCGAGCGCCTGCACGTCCACGCGCTTGTGCGGCGCCGCCTGCGCGGCGTCGCAGACGTGGATGGCGCCGCGCTCGTGCGCCCAGGCGGCGATCCGCGGCACGTCGTTCGAGCCGCCGAGCACGTTCGAGACGTACCCCGTGGCGACGACCTTCACGGTGCCGTCGCCAGCCAGCTCGTCGAGCTGCTCGAGGTGCAGCGTCCCGTCGGTCTCGACCGGGAGCATCCGGAACTCGGCGCCCGTCTTGCCGGCGATGTACTGCCAGGGCACGAAGTTGGCGTGGTGCTCGAGCTCGGTGACGAGCACGACGTCGCCGGGGCCGAGGTTCGCGAGCCCCCACGAGTAGGCGACCAGGTTGATCGCCTCGGTCGCGTTGCGGACGAAGATGATCTCGTGAGCCGCGGGCGCGTTGACGAACGCGCGGCAGCGCTCGCGCGCATGCTCGAGCCCTTCCGTCGCGCGCTCCGCGAGCTCGTAGACGCCGCGGTGCACGTTCGCGTACGACGTCTCGTAGAAGCGCGTCATCGCGTCGAGCACCTGCCGCGGCTTCTGCGAGCTGGCGGCCGAGTCGAGGAAGGCGAGCGGCTTGCCGTGGAACTCCTGCTCGAAGATCGGGAAATCGGCCCGCAGCTTGCGGGCATCGAGCGTCGTCGTGAAAGCCACGGCCATCTCCCGAAGGGTAGCGACGCTATCGTGGCCGACCGTGAGCACGGAGTACGTCTTCACCATGTACCGGGTCGACAAGTTCTACGGCCCTGACCGCCAGGTGCTGGCGAACATCTCGCTCTCGTTCATCCCGGGAGCGAAGATCGGCGTCCTCGGGCCGAACGGCGCCGGCAAATCGACGCTGCTGCGGATCATGGCGGGCGTCGAGGAGCCGTCCTCCGGCGCCGCCGACCTGGCGCCGTGGGCCTCGGCCGGCCTGCTGGAGCAGGAGCCCGAGCTCGATCCGGCCCGGACGGTGCGCGAGAACGTCGAGGACGGCGTCCGCGAGCTGCGCGACCTGCTCGACCGCTTCGACGCGATCTCCGCCGCGTTCGCCGAGCCCGGCGCCGACTTCGACGCCCTGCTCGCCGAGCAGGCGACCGTCCAGGACCAGATCGACCGCCGCGACGCCTGGCAGCTCGACGCGCACCTCGACCACGCGATGGACGCGCTCCGCCTCCCGGACGGCGACCGCGACGTCACCTCGCTCTCGGGCGGCGAGCGCCGCCGGGTCGCGCTCTGCCGGCTGCTGCTGCAGGCGCCCGACCTGCTGCTGCTCGACGAGCCGACGAACCACCTCGACGCCGAGTCGGTGTTCTGGCTGGAGCGTTTCCTCGCCGACTACAAGGGCACCGTCGTCGCCGTCACGCACGACCGCTACTTCCTCGACAACGTCGCCGGCTGGATCCTCGAGCTCGACCGCGGCCGGGGCATCCCCTACCAGGGCAACTACTCGGGCTGGCTCGAGCAGAAGGAGCAGCGGCTCGCGCAGGAGGAGAAGACCGAGTCGGCCCGCCGCCGCACGCTGCGCCGCGAGCTGGAGTGGGTGCGCTCGGCGCCGAAGGCCCGGCACGCGAAGTCGAAGGCGCGCCTCGGCGCCTACGAGCGACTGCTCGCCGAGGAGGACTCGGTGAAGCTCGACCGGGTCGAGATCCACATTCCCGCCGGCCCGCGCCTCGGCGACCTCGTGATCGAGGCGAACGACGTGGCGAAGGGCTTCGGCGACCGGCTGCTCGTCGAGGGGCTCACATTCTCGCTGCCGCCGGCCGGGATCGTCGGCGTGGTCGGCCCGAACGGCGCCGGCAAGACGACCCTGTTCCGGATGATCGCCGGCGAGGAGCAGCCGGACGCGGGGGAGCTGCGGATCGGCGACACCGTGGAGCTCGCGTACGTCGACCAGGCGCGCGCCGGCCTCGACCCGAAGAACACCGTCTGGAAGGAGATCTCCGGCGGGCAGGACGTCGTGCTGCTCGGCAGGCGCGAGGTGAGCTCGCGGCAGTACACGTCCTGGTTCAACTTCAAGGGCTCCGACCAGCAGAAGCCGGTCGGGCAGCTGTCGGGCGGGGAGCGGAACCGCGTGCACCTCGCGAAGCTCCTGAAGAGCGGCGGCAACGTGCTGCTGCTCGACGAGCCGACGAACGATCTCGACGTCGACACGCTGCGCGCGCTCGAGGACGCGCTCCTCGACTTCGCCGGCTGCGCGGTCGTGATCACGCACGACCGCTGGTTCCTCGACCGGGTCGCGACGCACATCCTCGCCTTCGAAGGCGACTCGCAGGCGACGTGGTTCGAGGGCTCCTGGGGCGACTACGCCGACTGGGTGCGCGAGACGCGCGGGCCCGAGGCGCTCGAGCCGCACCGGATCAGGTACAAGCCGCTCGTGCGGTCATGAGCGCGTACGCGCTCGACGAAGCCCAGCAGCGGGTGCTCGGCTGCCTGGTCGAGAAGCAGCGGACGACGCCCGACCAGTACCCGCTGTCGCTGAACGCCCTCCGGCTCGCGTGCAACCAGACGACGAGCCGCGACCCGGTGCTGTCGCTCGACGAGAGCGAGGTGCGGGCGGCCGTGCAGCGGCTCGGGCAGATCGGCTTCGCCCGCCTCGCCTCCGGCCCGGGCTCGCGGGCGGCGAAGTACCGCCATCTGCTGGACGAGGCGCTCGGGCTCGACGGGGCGGAGACGGCGGTGCTCGCGGTGCTGCTGCTGCGCGGCCCGCAGACCGCGTCGGAGCTGAAGGCGCGCGCCGAGCGCCTGGGCGACGTCGGCGACGCGCTCGCCGTGCTCGAGCGGCTCGCGCGGCGCGAGCTCGTGGAGGTCCAGCCGCGGCAGCCCGGCCGGCGCGAGGAACGGTGGGCCCACCTGCTCGGCGGCGGCGGCGCCGGGCACGCGCCCGCCTCGACGCTCGAGGAGCGGCTGCGGACGATCGAGGAGCGGCTCGGCGAGCTCGAACGGACGCTCGCCGAGCGCGGCCTCCTCTGACGGTCAGCCGAGCGCCTCGATGAAGCGCTCGACCTCCTCGACCGGGAAGGTCTCGACCTCGATCACCTCGAGGGTCGCGATCTTCGCGTGGGCCCGGAAGGCCTGCTCGACCGTCGGGTACTCGACGATCGCGAAGAAGTCCCAGGGCCCCATCATGGCGAACGTCTCGACGAGCCTGCCCTGCTGCTCCTCGACGAAGAACTCGACCTTCTCGAGGATCTTCGGCGCCTCGTGCAGCCGTTCCCGGCCTTCCGGGGTCAGCTTGATCAGCGCGACGTACCTGAACATCCCCACCTCCCCAGACAGGTGATGTCGACGTGCCGGGCGATCCTTGCGCGAAGCCCCGCGCGGGTCATCCGCGGACCCGCTGAGCGGGAAAGTCCTACGCCTGCGGGATGCGCGCCTCGAGGGCGGCGCCGAGCGCCTCGCGTACGGGCTCGAGCTCGATGCGGTCGAGCACGTCCTGGAAGAAGCCGCGCACGATCAGCCGCTCCGCCTCGGCGCGGGAGAGGCCGCGGGTCATCAGGTAGAAGAGCTCTTCGCGGTCCACCCGGCCGAGCGTGGCGCCGTGCGTGCAGCGCACGTCGTTCGCCATGATCTCGAGCCCGGGGATCGAGTCGGCGTGCGCCTTGTCGGAGAGCAGCAGGTTGCGGTTCTCCTGGTAGGCGTTCGTCTTCTGCGCGCCCTCCTCGACGCGGATCATCCCTCGCCACACCGCCGAGGCCTGCTCGCGCAGCGCGCCCTTGAACGCGAAGTCGCTCTCCGTCGACGGCGCGATGTGCTCCTGGAACGTGTCGTAGTCCAGGTGCTGGCTGCCGTCGGCGAAGTAGGCGCCGGTGACGCGCGAGGTGGCGCCGGGGCCGGCGAGGTCGTTCTCGATCCACACCTTCCCCTTCTTCGAGCCGAAGCCGCCGATCACCCAGTCGAGCTCGGAGTCGCGCTCGAGCAGCGCCTTGTGGCGGCCGAAGTGCCAGGTCTCACGCGAGAGGTTCTGCAGCGAGACGTACTCGATCTTCGCCCGCGGCCCCACGTGCAGCTCGACAACCGCGTTCGTGTAGGCGGCCGTGTCGGGCGCCGCGGAGGAGTACTCCTCGATCAGCGAGAAGCGGGCGCCCTCCTCGGCGACGACGACCATGCGCCAGTAGAGCGGGCCGCCGTTCGACCGCACCTGCACGTAGAGCGGCTCGGCCAGCTCGACGCCCTCGGGGACGCGGACGAGCAGGCCGTGCTCCCAGCGGGCGAGGTTCTCGAGCGCGAACCGGTCGTCCTCGGGCACGAGCGTCGCCTCCGTGTCGCGGGGCAGCGGCTCGAAGACGACGCCGTCCGGCGCCGAGACGATCTCGATCCCGGCCTCGCTCATCGCGGCCCGGCCGGACACGTCCAGTTCGAGCATGGCCGGTGTCAGCCGCCGGACATGGCCGTTTGCGGCGAGGGCGCCCGGGTCGAAGCCGCGCAGGTCGGTGAAGCGCCAGTGCTCGTCGGCCGTCGTCGGCAGCGGCAGCGCCTCGTACCGCTTCGCGGCCTCCTCGCGGGTCAGCGTCGGCATCAGTCGCGCGGCGCGTAGCGGCGGTGCAGCACGATCTGGTTGCCGTCGGGATCGGCGAAGAACGCCATGTGGCAGACGCCGCTGTCCATCATCCCCGAGAACTCGACGCCCTTCGCCTCGAGCTCCGCCTTCGCCTCCGCGACGTCGGGGACGCGCAGCGCGAAGCCCGCCGTGTGCGGACCCTGGAACGAGCTGCCGATCGCCTCCAGGCTGAGGAGGTACAGGAAGCCGTTGTCGCCGAGCCTGTACTCGGGAAAGCCGCCGTCGCCCGTCTGCGGCAGGCCCAGCGTCTCGCCGTAGAACCGCTGCGAACGCTCCATGTCGGTGACGGGCACCGCCCAGAAGTCGACGTGCTCGACGACCACCCGCTAGCCCACCGACCCTTCCATCTGCAGCTGGATCAGACGGTTCATCTCGACGGCGTACTCGAGCGGCAGCTCCTTCGTGATCGGCTCGACGAAGCCGCTGACGACCATCGCCGAGGCCTCCGCCTCGGAGAGCCCGCGCGACATCAGGTAGAAGAGCTGCTCCTCGCCGATCTTCGAGACGGTCGCCTCGTGGCCGATGTCGACCTCGTTCTCGTCGATGCGGATGTACGGGTAGGTGTCGGAGCGGGAGTCCTCGTCGAGGATCAGCGCGTCGCAGACGACCTTCGACTTCGATCCCGTGGCGCCCTTCGCCACCTCGAGCAGGCCGCGGTAGCCGGCGCGGCCGCCGTTCTTCGAGATCGACTTCGAGGTGATGACGCTCGACGTGTCCCTGGCCACGTGGACGCACTTGCCGCCCGCGTCCTGGTGCTGGCCACGGCCGGCGAACGCGATCGAGAGCACCTCGCCGTGGGCGCCCTGGCCCATCAGCCAGATCGCCGGGTACTTCATCGTCAGCTTCGAGCCGAGGTTCCCGTCGACCCACTCCATCGTCGCGTTCTCGTAGGCGACGGCCCGCTTCGTGACGAGGTTGTAGACGTTCGTCGACCAGTTCTGGATCGTCGTGTAGCGGCAGCGGCCGCCCCGCTTGACGACGATCTCGACGACGGCGCTGTGCAGCGAGTCGGTCGAGTAGATCGGCGCCGTGCAGCCCTCGACGTAGTGCACGTAGGCGTCCTCGTCGACGAGGATCAGCGTGCGCTCGAACTGGCCCATGTTCGCCGCGTTGATGCGGAAGTACGCCTGGAGCGGCAGCTCGATCCTGACGCCCTTCGGCACGTAGATGAACGAGCCGCCCGACCAGACGGCGCTGTTGAGCGCCGCGAACTTGTTGTCGTTCTGCGGGACGATCGTCCCGAAGTACTCCCGGAACAGGTCCTCGTGCTCGCGCAGCGCCGTGTCGGTGTCGAGGAAGATGACGCCCTGCGAGGTGAGCTGCTCCTGCAGCTTGTGGTAGACGACCTCGCTCTCGTACTGCGCGCCGACGCCCGCCAGGTACTTCTTCTCCGCCTCGGGGATGCCCAGCTTGTCCCAGGTGTCCTTGATGTCGGGCGGAAGGTCCTCCCACGACTCGGCCTGGTTCTCGGTCGGCTTGATGTAGTAGTGGATCGAGTCGAAGTCGATCTCGTGCAGGCTCGGCATGCCGCCCCAGGTCGGCATCGGGCGCGCGAGGAAGTAGTCGAGCGAGCGATGCCGGAACGTACGCATCCAGTCGGGCTCGTTCTTGTGCGAGGAGATCGCGTCGATCAGCTCGTGCGACAGCCCCTTGCCGGACTTGAAGAAGTAGTCCTCGGGGACGTGGAAGCCGTACTTGACCTCGTAGTCGGAGCCGATCCCCTGGACGATCTCGGTCTCGGTTGCCATGTCTACGCCGCCTCCTTCCCCTGTTCCCACTCCTCGTATCCCGACGCCTCCAGCTTCTCGGCGAGCTCCGGGCCGCCCTCCTGGACGATCCGGCCGCCGACGAAGACGTGCACGAAGTCGGGCTGGATGTAGTTCAAGATCCGCTGGTAGTGCGTGATCACGAGCGAGCCCATGTCGGGGCCGACGAGCTCCTTCACGCCGCCCGCGACCACCTTCAGCGCGTCGATGTCGAGACCGGAGTCGGTCTCGTCGAGCACGGCGATCTTCGGGCGCAGCATCGCCATCTGGAGGATCTCGACGCGCTTCTTCTCGCCGCCCGAGAAGCCGTCGTTCAGGTAGCGCGAGGCGAGCTCGCGGCTGACCTTCAGCCGGTCCATCTGGGCGAGCAGCGTCTTGCGGAACTCGGGCACCGGGATCGGGTCGTCGACGCCGCCGGCCCGCGCCTTGCGCGTGGCGTTGATCGCCTGGCGCAGGAAGTTCGTCACGGTCACGCCGGGGATCGCGTGCGGATACTGGAAGGCGAGGAAGAGCCCCGCCTGCGCCCGCTCGTCCGCCCCGGCCGCGGTGATGTCGCGGCCGTCGAGCAGGATCTGCCCGTCGGTGATCTCGTAGGCCGGATGGCCGGCGATCGCGTAGGCGAGCGTCGACTTGCCGGAGCCGTTCGGGCCCATGATCGCGTGCACCTCGCCGGAGGAGACCGCGAGGTCGACGCCCTTGACGATCTCGGTCCCGTCCTCGAGGGCGACATGCAGATTCTTCAGCTCCAGCGTTGCCATGGAAATCGCGACTCCTCGAGGCCTCCCGGGACAGGCCCCGTGGCCCGTCCGCCGTGGGCCTCATGGTAGCCGAGGGGCGCTTCCTCACCGGGCCGAAACGCTGCTACGCTCCTTCTCATGGGAAACATCGGTACTGGCGAGATCATCGCGCTGCTGCTCGTCGCCCTGCTGCTCTTCGGGGCGAAGCGGCTGCCGGAGATCGGGCGCTCGCTCGGCACGGGGATGCGTGAGTTCAAGGATTCGGTCACGGGCGTGAAGCGCGAAGTGACGGAGGCGACGCAACTGCCGCCTGCGACGCACGACTCGACCGTCACTCACGCCGAGTCCCGCGAGAACGAGCCCGTCGGCTAGGTAGGCCATGCGCCTCTACCGCCCGCCACGCCGTCTCGGGCATGGCGAGGAGGCGACGCTCGTCGAGCATCTCGAGGAGCTGCGCCAGCGGCTGTTCGTCTGCATCGGCGCGGTCGTCGTCGGCTTCATCGTCGCCTACGTCTTCCACCGGCGGATCATCCACGCGCTCGAGCTCGAGCTTCCGAAGGGCCACCGCCACCTGACGACGCTGACGATCGGCGAGCCGTTCCTCACCTCCATGTGGCTCGCCGTCTACGCCGGCTTCCTGCTCGCGCTGCCGGTGATCATCTGGCAGGCGTGGGCGTTCTTCCTGCCGGCGTTCGACCCGCAGCACGAGCGGCTGCTGCGCATCTTCACGGCGCTCTCCGTGGGCCTGCTCGTCGTCGGGATCGTGTTCGGCTACGAGCTCGCGCTGCCGGCGGCCAACCATTTCCTGACCAACTACGACAGCGCGGAGTACACGACGCTCATCCGCGCGCGCGACTACATCAGCTTCGCCGCCAAGGTGCTGGTGGCGATGGGGATCGTGTTCGAGCTGCCGCTGTTCGTCGTCGGGCTGACCCGGATCGGGATCCTCTCGACGCGCACGCTGCGGAGGAGCCGCAGGATCGGCTACTTCGTGGTCTGCTGCGTCGGGGTCGCCCTGCCCGGCGTCGACCCGGTGACAACGACGCTCGAGACGATCCCGCTGCTCTTCCTGTACGAGGCGTCGATCTGGGTCTCGGTGCTGCTCGAGCGCCGCGCGACGCGCGCGGCGACCTGGCCCGTCGAGACGTGAGCGAGATCTCGGCCGGCTGGGTGCTGCCGGTCGGCGGGGCGCCGATCGAGGGCGGCCTGGTGCGCTTCGAGAACGGCCGGATCACCTTCGTGGGGCCGGGCCGGGCGACGCGGCACTTCGACGACGCCGTGATCCTGCCGGGGTTCGTGAACGCGCACTCGCACCTCGAGTACGCGAGCTACGCCGGCTTCGGCGACGGGGCGCCGTTCGCGCCGTGGCTCAAGCTGCACGTGGAGCGCAAGGGCCGCCTGCGGCCGGAGGACATGCTCGCGGTCGCGCGGCTCGGCGTGGTCGAGTCGCTGCGCTCCGGGATCACGACGGCGGCCGACTACAGCTTCTCCGGCGCGGCGGCGCTCGCCGCCGGCGACCTCGGGCTGCGCGCGACGGTCTACCTGGAGGTGTTCGCGGCCGACGCCCGCGACGCCGAGCGGCAGTGGCTCGAGAAGCGCGCCCGGGTCACCGAGGGAGGGCTCGTGCGGATCGGGATCTCGCCGCACGCCCCCTACACCTGCTCGCTCGAGACGTACCGCTTCTGCCTCTCGCTCGGGGCGCCGGTGGGGACGCACCTCGCCGAGAGCGCCCACGAGGACGAGTGGCTCCTCCACGGGTCGGGGCCGCTGCAGGGGATCCCGATCCTCGTCCCGCCGACCGGCAAGCGGGCGGTCGAGACGCTCGAGCCGGTGCTCGGCCCCGGGCTCCTCTGCGCCCACTGCGTCGCGCTCGAGCCGCGGGACGTGGCCCTGATCGCCGACCGGGACGTGCCGGTCGCGCACTGCCCGCGCTCGAACGCCCTGCTCGGCTGCGGCATCGCGCCGCTGACGCTGCTGCGCGACGCCGGCGCCCGGGTCGGCCTCGGCACCGACTCGCCGGCCTCGACGCCGTCGTTCGACCTGTTCGAGGAGCTGCGCACGGCGATCTACCTCGCCCGCGCGCGAGAGGGCCGCGCCGACGCGCTGCCGGCGGCGGAGGCGCTGCGGCTGGCGACGATCGACTCGGCCCGGGCGCTGCGGCTCGACGCGGAGGTGGGTACGCTGGCACCCGGCAAACGCGCCGACCTGACGGTCGTGTCGCTGGCGGGGAGCCCGTACCATCCGGTCGAGGATCCCGCGGCGGCCGTCGTCTTCGGCGGGTCGCCGGATCGGGTGCTGGAGACGATCGTCGACGGCGTGACGCGGTATCGGAGCGAGGACGAGGAGACGTGGCGAGAGGTACGCAACATCGCAAGCGCCGCCCGGCTCAGAATGCTGGCGGGCGCGCCGTAGCGTCCACCGCGGCGCCGCCGCGGAAGCAGAAGCCGCCGCAGTGGCAGGAGCAGCTCTTCTTCCAGCGGCTGCGCGTGCACGCCAAGTGGATGTTCGTGGTCCTGGCCGTCGTGTTCGCGGGGGGCTTCGTCGTCTTCGGCGTCGGCTCGGGCTCGACCGGCGTGTCGCAGGCGCTGTCGAACTTCTTCAGCGGCAACGGCGGCGGCGGCACGTCGATCTCGAGCCTCCAGCACAAGGTCCAGCGGAACCCGGCCGACGCGACCGCGTGGCGCGACCTGGCCACGGCCTACGAGACGAAGCAGCGCACCTCCGACGCGGTCGGGGCGCTCGTCGAGTACACGAGGCTCGCGCCGAAGGACCAGGACGCGCTGCTCGACCTCGCCGGCCAGTACCAGAAGCTGGCCCAGACCTACGCGACCGACTACCAGAACACCCAGATCCAGGCGGCGTCGGTCGCCGTCCCGCTGTCGGCGTTCCCGCCGCCGGCGAACTCGCCGCTCGGCAAGGCGCTCCAGGATCCGAAGGCTCTGAAGGACCCGATCGCCGCGGCCGTGCAGACGCGCATCACCGAGCAGCAGACGACGGCGCTCTCGGGCTACCGGTCGGCCGTCTCGAACGCCGAGTCGACCTACCGGAAGCTGGCCAGGCTGAGCCCGAACGACCCGTCCACGCAGGTTCTCCTCGCCCAGGCCGCCCAGACGGCGAACGACACGCCGACGGCGATCGCCGCCTACAAGCGGTTCCTGAAGCTTGCGCCGAACGATACGTCCGCCGGGCAGATCCGGGCTCAGCTGAAGTCGCTCGAGAAGTCGGCGGCCGGCGCGACGACCACGACGACCAAGTAGCCGCCCTCCCGTTAGACTCACGCGGCTGTCTGCGCAACCTTCGGGGGGTTTGGGCATGAACTTCGATATCAAGACCGAGCAGCTGTCAGACGATGCGTACGTCATCTCGCTCTCCGGCGAGGTCGACCTGTACACGGCGCCGGAGTTCAAGCAGCAGCTGCTCGAGGTGATCGCCCAGGGCGGCAGGCAGGTCGTCGTCGACTTCAGCTCGACGACGTTCATCGACTCGACCACGCTCGGCGTCCTCGTCGGCGGCGTCAAGCGCCTGCGGACGAACGACGGCCAGCTGTCGCTCGTCTGCAGCGACCGCAACATCACGAAGATCTTCGAGATCACCGGCCTCGACCGGGTGTTCACGATCCACGGAAGCCGAGACGACGCGGTCGCGGCGATCGGCGCGTCCCAACCATCCCCCTAACCCTGTCCCTGCGCACCCCCGCCGCCACCGCACTGCTCGTCGTCGTCCTGCTCGCAGCCTCCGGGTGCGGCGCGGTCGGCCGCACGACGAGCGGCGACCCTGCGCACGGCAAGGAGCTGTTCCTGACGGCCGCGCCGGGCAAGGGCCAGTCGTGCGCCGACTGCCACACCCTCGCGGACGCAAAGGCGAAGGGGACGCTCGGCCCGAACCTCGACGACGCGTTCGCGTCCGACAAGGCGCAGGGCTTCTCGGAGCAGACGATCCGCGACGTCGTCCGCGGCCAGATCGCCTACCCGGAGGCGCCGATGCCGGCGAACCTGTGGACCGGCCAGAACGCCCGCGACATCGCGGTGTACGTGGCGAAGTGCGCGAACAACCCGAACTGCGGCGTGGTCGCCGAGACGCCCGCGCCCGCGGCGGCGACGACGACGGCCGGCGGCGGGGGCGGGGGCGGCGGGACGCCCGCTCCGAACGGCAAGCAGGTGTTCGCAACGGCGGGCTGCGGCGGCTGCCACACGCTGAAGGACGCGGGCGCCTCCGGCACGGTCGGCCCGAATCTCGACCAGCTGAAGCCGTCGGAGTCGAGGGTGCAGCACCAGGTCGAAGTCGGAGGCGCCGTGATGCCGGCGTTCAAGGGCAGGCTGAGCGCGGCCCAGATCGCGGCCGTCGCCAAGTACGTCAGCTCGGTCGCCGGCAAGTAGACTCGCAGCCATGCGGCCTCGCGCGACCATCCCGGCGACGGCGCTCGCCGTCGCGGCCGTCGCCGCCGCGCTCTGGGCCGGCGCAGGCGCCGGCGGCGTCGCCCGCAGCGCCACGGCCGCCTGCCGGGTCACGCAGCACGCCTCGCTGAAGGGCACGACGAAGACGGCAGTCACCTTCGTCAACCGGACGAAGGGCGCGGTCCAGCTGTACTGGCTCGACTACAAGGGCCACCTCGTCTACTACGCGACGATCGCGCCCGGCGCGAAGCTGAAGCAGGCGACGTGGCTCACGCACCCCTGGCTCGTCTTCGACAGCGGGTTCACCTGCGTCGGCTACGTGGTCGCCCCGAGGGCGACCTACACGGTCGGGCCCTAGGAGAGCCGCTTCCCGAGCACGAGGTAGGGCGGGTAGCCGGCGCCGAAGTCGACCGTCGCGAGCTCCAGCCACCGGTTCTTCGCGTAGAAGCTCCGCGCCTTGCGCGACGCGGTCTGCGTCGAGAGCAGCGCGCGGTCGTGCGGCTGGCGGGAGAGGAGCTGCGCGAGCAGCGTGCTCCCGACGCCGCGGCGCTGGCGCGACGGCCGGACGTGCAGATCGACCACCTCGAAGTGCGGCGGGTCGAGCCACTCCTCGCGCAGCGCCGGCGCCAGCGCGCGCGCGACGTGGTCCGTCCACCACTGCCCCGCCTCGCCGGTGTAGCCGTACGCGAAGCCGACGACGTCGTCCACCTCGCGCGCGACCAGGAAGACGAAGTCGCGCCGCCCGGTGTGCACGGGCAGCCGCTCCGCCGCCCACTCGTCCGACAGCGCGCCCGCCCCGAGCGCGCTGCGGTGCACCTCCCGCAGCTCGCCGGCGAGCGGCAGCGGGTCGACGTGCTCGATGAGCAGGGAGCCGATCACGCGGTCTCGTCGGGCGGCGCGGGCCGCTCGCCCGTGCGCGACCGGAACACGAGCCAGAGCGCGGCCGCCGTCAGGACCGCGAACACGCCGACGCCGACCCACACGTCGATCAGCGAGCCGAGCACGATCAGCGCGAAGTAGCCGATCGTCAGCAGGACGAAGCGAAACGCGTCCGTCTCGCTGCGGAGCGGGTTGCGCACGCCCGTGTGAGCACCCCGCCTAGAGCAGGTACACCGTCACGTAGACGACGATCCACATGACGTCGACGAAGTGCCAGTAGATGCCGCCGATCTCGATCCCGTGATGGTGCTCGGGGCTGAAGTGCCCGCGGAACGAGCGGATCGTCATCACGAGCAGGATCGTGAGGCCGACGAACACGTGCGCCCCGTGCAGGCCGGTGAGGCCGAAGAAGGTGGCCGCGAACGAGGTGTCGCCCGTGTTGAAGCCGATGCGGTGGTACTCGATCACCTGCGTCAGCAGGAACGTCAGCCCGAGCAGGAACGTGAGCAGCATCCCCGCTTTGAGGCCGTTCCGGTTGCCCTTCTTGATCGACGTGTCGGCCCAGTGCATCGTGAAGCTCGACGTGACGAGGATCGCCGTGTTGATGCCGGCGACGAACGCCGGGCGGTGGAAGCCGGGGGGCGGCCAGTGGCCGTGCACGCCGTGGTTGACGACGCGGTCGAAGAAGTAGACGGTGAAGAACGAGCCGAAGAGCATGATCTCCGACGCGATGAACAGGAACATGCCGAGCACCTGCGGCGGCACGCGCGAGCTGTAGTGGATCGGCGGCGGGCCGTGATGCTCCTCGTGCCCGTGCCCGACCGCCTCGGCGTGGCTGCTCACGAGCTCACCACGTGCTCGACGGGCAGGCCGGTGTCCTTGCGGAGCCGCGCGATCAGATCCCGCCGAAGCCATCCGCTCTTCTCGCCCGGGAAGGTCGAGACGATGATCTCGTCGACGCGCTCGTCGTGGACGACGTTCTGCGCGGCGGTGTACGGGTCGGGGTGCACGACCTGGCCGTGCGCTTCGATCCCTTCGCTGCGCAGCTCGGTGAGCGCCCGGGCGAGCCGCCGGTCGGCCTCGGCGTGCTCCTCGCCGTCGCCCTGCGGGGAGACGATCAGGAAGCTCGCCGCGCCCTCCTTCGCGCGTGCGCGGATCCTGTCGAGCAGCTCGCTCGAGACAACCGTCTGGTTTGCGATCACGAGCACGTTCGCCTCGCCGTCGCCGCCGGCCAGGTCGACGACCACGTGCTTCACGGGGATGTCGCCCGCGATGCGCTCGACGTCCTCGACGACGTTGCGCCGCATCCAGCCGGAGCGCTCGGCGGCGTGCGTCGAGAGCACGATCTCGTCCACCTTCGGCTCGAGCTGGGCGAGCGCGTCCTTGACCGCCTGCACCGGGCCGGTCTCGACGACGAGGCCCTGGCTGCGCAGGCCGGCCTCGCGCAGCACCTTCAGCGTGCGGTCGAGGCGCCGTCCCGCGGCGGCGCGCCGCGTGTCCTCGTAGACGACGTAGCCCTGGTTCGGCTCGTTCACCGGCGCGACCACCGTGACGCGGTCGTCGGCGCCGTGCGCCTCGGCGCGTACGGCGTCGAGCAGCGTCCGAGACGCCACCGTCTCATTTGCGATCACGAGGATGTGCGCCACTCAGTCGGCCCCGACCGGCTCCGGGTGCGTCGCGCCGAAGATCGCGTGGCGCGCGCCGGGCACCCCGTACTCGTACGGGTGGCCGACGACCTGCGGGATCTCGTCGAAGTTGAAGATCGGCGGCGGCGACGAGACCTGCCACTCGAGCGTCAGCGCCCGCCACGGGTTCGCCTCGGCGGCCGGGCCGTGCGCCCACGAGCTGGCCATGTTGTAGAGGAAGACGAGCGTCGAGGCGCCGAGGCCGAACGACGCGATCGAGACGAACAGGTTGATGTCGGCGAAGCGGTGCGCGTAGTCGGCGACGCGGCGCGGCATCCCCTGCAGGCCGAGGTAGTGCATCGGGAAGAACGTCAGGTTGAAGCCGACGAACGTCAGCCAGAAGTGCAGCTTGCCGAGCCGCTCGTCGTACATCCGGCCCGTCATCTTCGGGAACCAGTAGTAGATGCCGGCGAAGATCGTGAACACCGAGCCGCCGAAGAGCACGTAGTGGATGTGCGCGACGATGAAGTACGTGTCGGAGGCGTGGATGTCGATCGGCACCGACGCGAGGTAGATGCCGGACAGGCCGCCGATCACGAACATCGACAGGAAGCCGAGCGCGAACAGCATGGGCGTCGTGAAGTGCAGCCGCCCTTCCCACATCGTGGCGAGCCAGGAGAAGATCTTGATGCCGGTCGGCACCGCGATCACCATCGACGTCACCATCATCGGCACGCGCAGCCAGCCCGCCATGCCGGCGACGAACATGTGGTGCGCCCACACCGAGAAGCCGAGCACGAGGATCGCCATCAGCGACAGCGCCATCAGCCGGTAGCCGAACACCGGCTTGCGGCTCATCACCGCGATCACCTCGCTGATGATCCCGAAGCCGGGCAGCATCATGATGTAGACCGCCGGGTGCGAGTAGAACCAGAAGATGTGCTGGTAGCCGAGCACGTAGCCGCCGCCCGCCGGCTCGAAGAAGTTCGTGTGGAGCACCCGGTCGAACATCACGAAGAACTGGGAACCGGCGATGAACGGCGTCGCGATCACGACGAGGAGCGAGGTGGTGAAGTTCGCCCAGACGAGCAGCGGCATGCGCCAGAAGGTCATGCCGGGCGCGCGCATGGTGATGATCGTGACCAGGAAGTTGAGGGCGGTCATGATCGAGCTGGCGCCCGCCCACTGCACGCCCATGTTGAAGAACACCTGGCCGAGCGGCTGGTGCGAGCAGAGCGGCGCGTAGCACGTCCAGCCGGCCGACGGGCCGCCGCCCGGCGTCACCATGCCGGCGAGCAGGATCACGCCTGCGATCGGCAGCAGCCAGAACGAGAGCGCGTTCAGGCGCGGGAACGCCATGTCGGCCGCGCCGAGCATCAGCGGGATGACGTAGTTGCCGAGCCCGGCGAACGCGGGGATGACGAACAGGAAGATCATCAGCGCCGCGTGGTTCGAGACGAGCACGTTGAACGTCTGCGGGTTGAAGAACTGGTCGCCCGGCTGGGCGAGCTCGGCGCGGAACAGCATCGCGAGCAGGCCGCCGACCATGAAGAAGAAGATCGTCGTGACCACGTACTGGATCCCGATCACCTTGTGGTCGGTGTTGACGCGGAAGTAGTCGCGCCAACTCCGCGCGCCGTGGCCGGAGTGATCCTCGGGCCGCGTCGCGCGCCCGCTTGCGTAGTAGGCCCAGTAGTCGAAGCCGCCGATCCCGACGAGGAACCCGAGCGGCACGGTGACGAGCTCGACCGTGAGGAGCGGCGTCGACTTCAAGAGCGGGTGCCAGCCGGCGGCCCAGCGGACGAGGACGACGAGCCCGAGGCCGATCCCGAAGAAGAGCGGCATCACCCATGCGACCCGCAGGAAGCCGGGCGCCGTCAGCCGCCGCAGGCCGCGCGGCGGCCGCGGGGCCTCGTGCGCATGAGCCGGTGCGTGCGCGACCTGCGTCATCCCGCTCCCTGGACCAAATACTGCACGAGCTGCGCGAGCTGCGCCTTCGGGATCTGCTGCCCGAAGATCTTCGGCATCGCGTCCGGGTAGCCGGGCTCGAGGTAGGCGGACGGGTTGACGATCGACTCCTGCACGAACCGGTCGAGGCTACCGCGGTTCGCCTTCGCCGCCTCCTGCTTCAGCTTGTCGAGGTCGGGTCCGACCTTGCCGGACGCCTGCGCCGGGGTGAAGGTGTGGCAGCCGCCGCAGCCGTTCTGCTGGAAGACGGCGAGCCCCGGCGGCCCGCTCGCCGTGCCGCCCTGGGACACCCACTTCGCGTAGTCGGCCTGCGAGAGGATGTCGACGTGGCTGCGCATGATCGCGTGGCCGAGGCCGCACAGTTCGGTGCAGATGACCGGGAACGTGCCGGTTCTCGTGGGCGTCACGACGATCGTGTTGTGCTGGCCGGGCACCGCGTCCTGCTTCTGCGACAGCTCGGGCACCCAGAACGAGTGGATGACGTCGTTCGAGGTGATGTCGAGCTTCGCCGAGCGCCCTTTCTCCAGCGTCAGCGACCCGTACGTCCGGCCGTTCGGGTAGGTGAAGCTCCACGCGAACTGCTGCGCGGTCACCTTGACGAGGAGCGGGTCCGGGCCGGCCTTCCCGTTCTCGGCGAGCACGACCGCGCTGACGATCGAGATGGCGGTGACGAGCACCGCCGGGATCGCCGTCCAGACGATCTCGAGCGTCGTGTGGCCGTGGATCGGCGGGCCGTCCTCGAAGTCGTCGGGCGCGGCCCTGAACTTCAGGATCGAGTAGCCGAGCACGGCGGTGACGACCGAGAAGACGGCGATCGCGATCGCGGTCGTGAACCAGTAGACGAAGTGGATGCGGTCGGCCTCCTTGCCGGCGGCGGTCGGCAGCCACGGCACGAGAAGCGCCACGGCCGTGCCGATCGCGCCCGCGACGAGCCCGATCAGGACGAGCTGAATGATCGAACCCCTGCGCACCCGCGGCCGAGCATAGTCGACGCATCGGGGCGACGGGCCGTAACCGCCGTGGGCGCTGCCGCGTTGGAACGGTGACCGCCCAAGGAGGTTCTGACCAGCATGGGTATCGGAGTCAGCCTGATCCTCATCGCCGCCGGCGCGATCATGACCTGGGCCGTCACGGCGGCCACGTCCGGCTTCAACATCCACACCGTCGGGGTCATCCTGATGGTGGTGGGCGCCAGCGGGATCGTCCTCTCGATGCTGTTCTGGTCGAGCTGGGGCGGGTTCGGCGGGGCCCGGTACGCCGGCCGGCGGCGGACGACGTACGTCGACGACCAGCCGCCGTCCTAGCGGCGGCTGCCGCAGCGAGCTCGACGCACGGGCCCTGCGGGGCCCGTGCCGTCTCGGCGGCAGCGTTCCGCTGCTTGACAGACAGCACTAGTGATGTCATAGTGATGTCACGATGAATCTGACGATCGTCCTCGAAGGGCTCCGGCAGGATCTGCAGGGCCTCGCCGAGCTCGGCGACGAGCGCTCCGCGGCGATCGCGGAGCGGCTCGGCGACGCGCTTGCCTCCAACCTGCGGCTGAAGCTCTACGACCTGCTCGCGCAGGCGGCGCTGGAGCTCTCTTCGAAGCTGCCCGCCGGCCACGTCGAGGTGCGCCTCGCCGGTCAGGAGCCCGAGCTCGTGTTCGTCGAGGAGGCCGGCGAGGGCTCGGCCGGCGTCTCCGGCGAGGAGCTCTCGGCGCGGATCAGCCTGCGCCTGCCCGAGTCGCTGAAGAGCGCGGTCGAGCGCGCCGCGGCGGCCGAGGGCGTCTCCACCAACACGTGGCTCGTGCGCGCGATCGCGCGCCAGACCGAGTCGCGCGCCACCCGTTCCGTCGGCAAGCGCCTGACGGGCTACGCCCGAAGCTAGGAGGTCCACACATGCAGAAGACATTCGAAGTCGCCGGCCCGGTCGACGCCGAGATCCACCTGGCGGCGGGCGACGTCCTCGTCGAAGCCGGCGCCGGCGGCCAGGTCACGGTCGAGCTCGACGCCCACGACGAGGAGGCGCAGCGGCTCGTCGACGCGGCGCGGGTCGAGCTCGAGGGCCGGCGGCTCGTCGTCGACGTGCCGCAGCGCCGGGGCGGGCTCGGGCGGGCGCTCGCCTTCGCCCGCGGCGGGATCGACTGCCGCGTCCGCTGCCCGGAGGGCTCGAGCCTGGCCGCCCGGACGAAGTCGGCCGACGTGACCACGCGCGGCACGCTCGCCGCGATCACCGTCGCAACCGCGTCGGGTGACATCCGAGCCGACCGGGCAACGGGCCCTGTGACCGTGAAGAGCGCGAGCGGCGACGCGCAGGTCGGCGAGGCGGACGGCGACGTGTCGGTGCAGACCGCCTCCGGCGACGTCGAGCTCGGCGCCGTTCGCGGGATGGTCACCGTCCACACCGCGTCGGGCGACCTGACCGTCGCCGAGGCCTACGGCGACGTGGACGCGAACACCGTCAGCGGCGACCAGCACCTGGCCGCCGTCCTGCAGGGGCGGATCGCCGCGCACGCGGTGTCGGGCGACGTGCTGATCGGCGTCCGGCGCGGCTCGGCCGCCTACCTCGACTGCTCGAGCGTCAGCGGCGACACGACCTCCGACCTGGACGGGCTCGACAGCGCGCCGAGCGACGGCCGGCTCGTCGAGATCCGCGCCAAGACGGTGAGCGGCGACATCAGGATCGTGCGGGCCCCGGCGCCCGCGGACGACGAGGGGGTGCAGGCGGCATGAACAGGCTCTCGCACGACACGACGGCGCCGAGGCGGCCCGGCGGGAAGCGCTCGCCGCAGCCGCGGCCGGAGGGCATGGGCCTGCTCGAGGAGGAGGCGGAGCTGATCCGCGTCGCCTGGGCCAAGCCGCAGCGGCTCGGCCTCTACTGAGCGGACGGGTGGAGGAGCGGGACCGACCCGCTCCACCCCGACCGCAGCACCTCGACGAGCGACGGCGGCGTGATCACCGTCGCCCGTCTCGTGTCGTAGGGCCGACGCTCCGCGTACCCGTCGGGCGTCCAGCGCAGCAGGCCGCCGCCGAGGACGAGCCAGGGCTCCTCGTCGCGGAGGACGAATGCGCCGTCGGGGAGCGCGCCGAGCTCCGCCTCGCGACGCGGGCCGAGCCGCTCGGCGTGCAGCCGCTCGTCGAGCGCGTCGGCGCCGGCCTCGCCGGCGATCGTCAGGAACCGGCGGTAGTCGTCACGGCGGCAGAGCGCGCAGGGGCGGTGCCCGGCGGCGAACGCGGTCGCCTCGTCCAGGAAGAAGAGCTCCGTGAACCGGCCGGGCTGCATGAGCGGCGCGCGCTGCCAGCCCTTGAACTCGAGCCGGCAGGCGATCCACCGCTTCACCTGGAAGCGGCGGACGATCCGGCCCTGCGCGTCGTGCAGGCAGCCCCGGTTGCCGTAGACGAGCCCGCGGCCCGGGTGCGCGACGAGCTCGCCGAGCGGCGTGACGCGGTTCTGCAGCGGCATCAGCGTCTCGCTCCGGCGGCGGCCATCGACTGCAGTGTGGCGAGCGCCGAGGCGTGGTGCCTGCCGCCGAGCGCCTGCAGCGACTGGGCGGCGAGACAGGCGTCGTCGACGGTCGCCTCCGGCTGCTGCTCGAGCCAGCGCAGGAGCCAGCGCGCCGCCGCCCGCCCGTGCCGCCGCGGGTCCTTCTGCGCGATCAGCGCGGTCAGCTCGAGCAGGTCGAGGAGCGTCGGCCGCGGGATCTCGGCGCGCAGCACGGTCTCGGCGACGAGCAGGTTGCCGCGCTCGATCGCCCGCTCGAAGATCGCCCTCGGATGGCCCTGCGCGGTCACGCACGTCCTCTCCGGGGCCGGCCGGACGTCGCTCGAGTGTAGACGCTTGCCGGCCGACGGAGCGCTTCCTAGAGCCAGCGGCGATGTGGGTCCTCCGTGAGCTCGCACGCCTCCTGGCACGGATCGCGGTGGGCGTCCTGATCGCGATCGTGATCGCCGAGATCCGCGCCGTAGCGGGCGGCGGCGACACGCCGCGAACCTTCCGGATCATCCTGCTCGTCCTCGGCGGCCTCTACCTGCTCCTCGCTGCGGGCGGGACGGGCAGCGCCGCAAGCCGCATGGTCAACTGGGGCGAAGCCACGGCTGGCCGCGGCGGCATGATCTTCCGCGGCTTCCGCCCCCGCCCGGACGAGCCGCGCCTGTCGGCGGGCGCGGTCTTCGTGGGCAGCGCGATCGCCCTGTTCGCGCTCGGCGTCGTCCTCTGAGGACGGGCGGGGCGACGCGCGGACGGGGTCGGCTCGCGCTGCAGCCGCGACTCCGGATGGGCCGTGAAGGATTCGAACCTTCGACCTTGGGATTAAGAGTCCCCTGCTCTACCAGCTGAGCTAACGGCCCGCGAGGCGCCGCGTATCGTAGCGCCGCATGCGCGTGCTCTCGGTGGTCGGGAACCGGCCGCAGTTCATCAAGTCGGCCCCGCTCTCGCTCGCTCTCCGCGAGGCGGGGATCGAGGAGGTCGCGCTGCACACCGGGCAGCACTGGGATCCGGAGATGTCGCAGGTGTTCTTCGACGAGCTCGGCATCGCCGAGCCCGCGTACAAGCTCGACCTGCGCACCGCGGACGTGGAGGCGATGGCCGCGCCGATCCGCGCCGTCGTCGAGCGCGAGCGGCCGGACTGGGTGCTCGTCTACGGCGACACGAACTCGACCGCGGCGGGGGCGCGCGCCGCGGGCGGCGTGCCGGTCGCGCACGTCGAGGCGGGGCTGCGCAGCTTCGACCTGTCGATGCCCGAGGAGCGAAACCGGATCGAGGTCGACCGGGCCGCGAGGCTCCTCCTCTGCCCCGACGACCGCTCGGCGGCGCAGCTCGCGGCGGAAGGCGTGCCGGGCCGGCGCGAGGTGGTCGGCGACGTGATGGCCGACGCGACGCGCCTCTTCGAGCCGCTCGCGCGCCGGCGTGCGCCGCTCGTCGAGCCGCCCTACGTCGCGCTCACGATCCACCGCCAGCAGAACACCGAGCCGGGCCGGCTGCGGCGGATCGTCGCCGCCCTCGCCGCGAGCGACCGCCGCTTCGCGTTCCCGGTGCACCCGCGCACGCGGGCCGCGCTCGCCGGCGGCGCCATCGCCCTGCCGGACAACGTGATCGCGCTCGAGCCGGTCGGCTACCTCGAGATGCTCGCGCTGGTCGCGTCGGCGAGCGCCGTCGTGACGGACTCCGGCGGGCTGCAGAAGGAGGCGTACTGGCTGCGCGTGCCGTGCGTGACGGTGCGTCCGAGCACCGAATGGGTCGACACGGTGGGCGCCGGCGCGAACACGCTCGCCGAGCCCGAGGCGATCCCGACGGCCCTCGCCGCGGCCCGGTTCCCGGCGGCCGCGCCGCCCCTGTACGGCGACGGCCACGCCGCCGAACGGGTCGCAGCCGCCCTGTACGCTTGAGCGTCGTGCCGGGCTCCCCCCTCTACGACGTCGCCGTCATCGGCGCCGGGTACGTCGGACTGCCGCTCGCCGCCACCTTCGCCGAAAGCGGGCAGCGCGTCCTCCTCGTCGACGTGACGCCGTCGCTCGTCGACGCCCTCAACCGCGGCGAGAGCCACATCGAGGACGTCTCCGCCGAGCGGCTCGGCCCGCTCGTCGAGAGCGGCGCCGTCGTCGCCACCACGGACTACGAGCTCGTGCGCCAGGCGCACGCCGTGCTGATCGCGCTGCCGACGCCGCTCTCCCCGCAGCGCGAGCCCGACCTGTCGTACATCGAGAGCGCGGCGCACAGCCTCGCCCGGGTGCTGCAGCGCGGCCAGGTGGTCGTGCTCGAGTCGACGACCTGGCCGGGCACGACCCGCGAGGTGCTGCAGCCGATCCTCGAGGAGGGCTCCGGGCTGAAGGCCGGCGAGGACTTCCATCTCGCGATGTCCCCGGAACGCGTCGACCCGGGCCGCGAGGACTGGACGACGAAGACGACGCCGAAGGTGCTCGGCGGGATCAACGAGAGCTCCACGGCGGCGGCGGCCGAGGTGTACCGCCGGGCGATCGACACCGTGCACGAGGTGTCGACGCCCGAGGCCGCCGAGTTGACGAAGCTGCTCGAGAACATCTACCGGGCGGTCAACATCGCGCTCGTCAACGAGCTCGCGCAGCTGTGCGACCGGATGGAGATCGACGTGTGGGAGGTCGTCGAGGCGGCGGCGACGAAGCCGTTCGGGTTCGCGTCGTTCAAGCCGGGCCCCGGCCTCGGCGGCCACTGCATCCCGATCGACCCGTTCTACCTGACGTGGAAGGCGCGCGAGTTCGACTTCTCCACGCGCTTCATCGAGCTCGCCGGCGAGGTCAACAACAACATGCCGTACTTCTGCCGGTCGCTGATCTCCCAGGCGCTGAACCACGGCGCCCGTAAGTCGCTCTCCGGCTCGTCGGTGCTCGTGCTCGGAGTCGCGTACAAGCCGGACATCGGCGACTGCCGCGAGACGCCGGCCGAGAAGCTCGTGCACCTGCTGCGCAACGCGGGCGCGACCGTGGCCTACCACGACCCGTTCGTGCCGGAGTTCGACGGAATGCGGTCGGCGCCGCTCGAACCCGAGCGCTACGACTGCGTCGCGATCGTCACCAACCACTCGACCATCGACTACGCCGAGGTTGTCCGGCGCGGCAACGTGATCGTCGACTTCCGCAACGCCACGCGCGGGCACGAGGTCGACGGCAAGGTCTGGAAGCTCTAGGGGCGCATGGCGTCGATCGGCGTCGTCGGGCTCAACTACTGGGGGCCGAACCTCGCCCGCAACTTCGCGGCGCTCGCCGACCTTCGCTGGCTCTGCGACCTCGACCCGCGCCACCTCGCCGCGAGCGCGGCGCGCCACCCCGACGCGCACACGACAACGAGCTTCGCCGACCTGCTCGCCGACGACACGCTCGACGCCGTCGCGGTCGCAACCCCCGTCCCGACCCACTACGAGCTCGCGAAGCAGGCGCTCGAGGCGGGCAAGCACGTGTTCGTCGAGAAGCCCCCCGCGATGCACGCCGCCGAGATGGACGAGCTCGTCGCCCTGGCCGCGCAGCGCGACCGCGTGCTCATGCCGGGGCACCTGCTGCTGTACCACCCGGGCGTCGTCAAGGTCAAGCAGCTGATCGACGAGGGCGAGCTCGGCGACGTGCTCTGCGTGTACGGCAACCGCGTCAACCTGGGCATCGTCCGCCGGCAGGAGAACGCGCTCTGGTCGCTCGGCGTGCACGACCTGAGCGTCATCCTCCACCTGCTCGACGAGGATCCCGAGCTGGCGACCGCGCAGGGGAGCTGGTCGATCCACGAAGGCGTCGAGGACGTCGTCTTCTGCTTCCTCCGCTTCCCGAGCGGCAAGATCGCGCACATGCACCTGTCGTGGCTCGACCCGCACAAGATGCGGAAGATGACCGTCGTCGGGCGCGAGAAGATGGTCGTGTTCGACGACATGGAGCCGGAGCGCAAGGTGACCGTCTACGCCAAGCGGGCCGACAGCTCCGGCGAGATCACCTCGGGCGACATCCACATCCCGAAGATCTCGACCGCCGAGCCGCTGCGGCTCGAGTGCGAGTACTTCCTGGAGCTGCTCGAAGGCAGGCACGACCGCGCGAAGGTGGCCCGCGACGGCGCGCGCGTCGTCCGGGCGCTCGAGATGCTCACGAACTCGCTCGCCGGCAATGGCTGAGATCCACCCGACGGCGACGGTCTACGAGGGCACCGTGCTCGGCGAAGGCGTGCGGGTGCTCGAGCACGCAGTCGTCGGCAAGCAGCCGTCGCTCGGCGCACGCTCGACCGCGCGGCGGGAGCCGCTGCCGCCCGCCGTGATCGGCGACGGCACCGTCGTCTCGACCGGCGCGATCGTCTTCGCCGGCTCGACCGTCGGCGCCAACTGCATCGTCGGCGACCAGTCGTGCATCCGCGAGCGCGTCCAGCTCGCCGACGACTGCGTGCTCGGGCGCGGCTCGCTGATCGAGAACGACACCACCGTCGGCGCCGGCACCCGCATCCAGGCGGGCGCGTACATCACCGCCTACTCGACGCTCGAGGAGGACGTGTTCATCGCACCGTGCGTCGTGACGACGAACGACAACTTCATGGGCCGCACCGAGCGCCGGCGCGGGCTGATGCGCGGGCCGACCATCCGCCGCAGCGCGCGCGTCGGCGGCGGCGCCATCCTCTGCCCCGGGATCGAGGTCGGCGAGGAGGCGTTCGTCGGCGCGGGCGCCGTGGTCACCCGCGACGTGCCGCCGCGCATGGTCGTGGTCGGGTCGCCGGCGCGCGTCCTGCGCCCGGTCGCCGAGGACGAGCTCAGGGCGAACGGCGGCTGACGGCGAGCCGGTAGACGACCGGCATGCGCGTCCGCGTCACGAGCTTCGCCTGCAGGTAGTAGACGCCCGTCTCCGCGGCGGTGTACGCGAGGCGCGACTGCCCGCCCGCCAGGTGCGACTCGGCGAGCGGGCCGAGCCCGCTTGCCAGGGATTCCACCCGCTGCGTCCCCGGCGGCCAGAGCGCGAGGCTGACGCGGGCGGACTGCGCGGGCGAGAGCCGCGCGTACAGCCGCTCGCCGCGGCGGAGCAGCAGCCGGTAGACGTCGTTCTGGTCGTCCCAGTAGTCGAGCGTCGCCTGGATGGACGCCGGCAGCGGCGGCAGTGCGTGCGACCACGGACCGGCGTCGTCGTTCGGCTCGTAGCGGTCGGGCGGCGGGAGCGGACCCGACGCGAGCAGCGACAGCGCACCCTGCACGTCGAGCAGGCCCCAGCCGGTGAGCGCGTCGCGCCCGGCGGCGCAGCGGCCGCAGCCGGTCGTCGTGTTGGCGTCGTCGGCGCCCCGTTCGAGCAGGTAGGCCACCTGCTCGGGCCGGAGCTCCGGATCCTGGCCGAGCAGGAGCGCTGCCGCCGCCGACACCTGCGGCGCCGCGAACGAGGTGCCGATCGCGTCGCGGAAGTCGGCGGGGCCGCAGTCGCTGTACGGGCGGCCGGCGCACTGCGGAAGCCGTGCCGTCAGCGGCACCGGGATGGTCGAGAAGATGCCGTCGCCCGGAGCGGCGAGGTCGTTGTAGACGGCGTCGCGGTTCGAGTAGTCGGGGACGCTTCCGTCCTCGCGCACCGCGCTGACGCCGATCACGTGCGGCAGCGCCGCCGGGTAGTCGGCGAACCGCCACGGCGTCGCCGGCGACTCGGGGCCGTTGCCGACGGCGGCAACCACCACGACGCCCTTCGACCACGCGTAGTCGATCGCCGCCTGCTCGAGCGGCGAGTACGCGTCGAGCGAGCGGTCGAGCGGGTCACGCACGGCGCCGAGGCTGAGGTTGATCACGCGCGCCCCCTGGTCGACGGCCCACCGGATGCCGGCCACCTCGGCCTGCAGCGGCACCGTGCCGTCCGCCGCGACGACCTTCGCGACCACGAGCCGCGCGTTGAAGGCGAGCCCGGCGATCCCGATCCCGTTCGCCGGGTTGGCGGCGATCTCGCCCGCGACGAAGGTGCCGTGGCCCTGCTCGTCGACGTACGGCGAGCCGCCGACGAACGACTTCGCGGCCACGACCCGCCCGACCAGGTCGGGGTGCGTGCCGTCGATGCCGGAGTCGACGACCGCGACGCGGACCGTGAAGAGCTGCGGCTCGGACGGCCAGAACGACCACGCACGGTCGGCGTCGAGATACCACTCCTCGGCGGCGAGCGGCTCGGTGTTCGCGAACGCGGCGGCGGCGACCGGGGCGGCCAGCGCGGCGACTGCGAGCGCGGCGACGACCCGGGCTCTCACCGCACCGGAAGCGGCGCCGAGACGCCGGGCGCGACGCCGTGGCCGGGCGAGACGCGGACGCGGTAGGTGCCGGCGGCGAGGCTGCCGCCGAACGCGAACGCGCCCGCCGCGTCGGTGACGGTGCTCGAGACGGTCGTCCAGGCCGAGCCGGAGAGGTGCTGCAGCTCGACCGGCGCGCCCGCCTCGCTCGGCCTGGCGGTGCCGCTGACGCCGCCCGTGTCGAGGGCGGCGGCGACGCGGGCGGCGACGGCGACGGTGACCTCGCCGGCCCGCACGTCGCCGGCCGCGAGCCGGTAGGCGGTCGTGACCCTCGGCGAGACCGGCAGGGTGAACGCGCCGCCCGTGTCCGGGCTGAGGGGGGCGGCGGGCGTCCAGGCACGAGCTCCCGACGGGCGCGCCTCGAGCGAGACGCCGCCGGCCCCGGCTGCGCTGCCGGAGAGGGTGGCCGAGCCGCCCCAGGTGATCGCGCGCCTGCTCGTCTGCAGCCGCAGCAGCGCGACCTGGAACCAGGTGGAGCGCAGGCCAAAGGCGAGCCGCGCCTGGTTCCCGGTGAGCGCATCGGCGGTCTTCTCGTCGGTCGTCAGCGTCAGCGTCTTCACGCGCCCCGACGGCCACGACTCGGCCTGCACCCCCGCGATCGGCGAGCCGAGCTTCAGCGTCTTCGCCGCCTTCGCCGCGTCGAGCAGGACGGGGCCCCAGTCGTGGTACGGGGAGAGGACGTCGTAGGGGTCCTTGACGGAGACGAGGTAGGGGACGGCGCGGCCCGTCGCTTCGAGCGACGACGCCGTGCGCCCGCCTGAGCTCGCGTGAAACAGCGTGTCCGCCACCTGACCGTCGTACGTCACGACCCGGCCCGCCGTCGCGGCGACGGCCGCGCTCGCGGCGTCGGTCTCGACGGCGACACCACCGTACACCTGGCTGCGCGTGTCGCCGTACAGGTCGAACGGCCCCGAGGAGGCGAGGTTCGCGAGCGCGTACGACCGGGCCGCGACGGCCTGCGCCTTCAGCGCCTCCGCCGGCCAGCCCGACGGCATCTCGGCCGGCACGACGCCCTTCAGGTACTGCTCGAGCGAGACGTAGTCGACCACCGAGACGGTCTTGCCGTCGGAGGAGGCGACGAGCTTGCCGCGGTACGCGCGCCCGCCGACCGCGAGCGGCACCGGCGAGGTGAACGAGAGCGGCGGCACGAGCTCGGGATGCCCGGGAATCCCGAGCGCAGGCGTGAGCCGGACCGCACCGGGGTCGAGCGCGACGCGGACGCCGGTCGAGTCGACGACCGTCCACGGCGCGCCCGACGAGAGCGTCGGCGCACGACCCTGCGCGACGAGCACGCGCAGCGTCCGCCCCGGCGCCTGCTCGAGCGCCGTGCCCGGGTAGTAGTGGGCGAGGATGCGGTCGAAGCTCCAGCCGTGCTGTGCGTAGCCGGCGGCCCCCCACTGCGCGAGGCCGAGCCCGTGCCCGAAGCCGTGCCCGCTGACGACCAGCACCGACGGGGCCGTGCTGACGGTCGTGGTCGCGGCCGCGGCGGTCGTCGCCGTCGTCGCAGCCGTCGAGGCGGTCGGCGCGGTGGTGCCGCCCCCCGAGGGGCGGGCCGCGACGGCGGACAGCGCGAAGCCGGCCGCGAGGGCGAGCAGGACGACACCCCCTCTGCCGACGCGGCCGGCCACCGCCGTGACGCTAGCCCAGGGCTGTTGAAGCCCCGGTAAGGCTTTCCGCAAGGTTTCGGTTTCCATCCGGATCCGCAGGCACCTCACTTCGGTGCCGCGAAAGCCATGCCTCCCGGTCCGCGAGCCCGCGTCGCCTCCCCCGTCTGGCGCGGCCGTCTCGGTGGATTCGCGGATCGCGGCGGCGCACCGAGCCGCCGAGGTTCTTTCCGTGTTCGCCTCCCGGTCCTCCGAGGGTGCCGCATGAGCGGCGTCGGCCGGCTGCACCGCCCGTCCGTACGGGTTGCGGCTCTTCCTCGCGCGGCGAGCCCCCCGTGGACGGCGGCGGCGATGGGCGCCGTGCTCGCGGTCTACGCGTCGTGGCAGGTCGTCCGGTGGGGGCCGGCGCCGGATCGGCAGCTGATCGGCGACGCCTTCTTCTACCCGGTGAGCGCCGCGGCGGTCTGGCAAGCGTGGCGGGCCTCGAAGCGATGCTCGAGTTGGCGGCGCCTCGCGCGGGCCTGGCGGCTCCTCACCCTGGGCGCGCTCGCGTACCTGGCCGGCGAC
Source organism: Gaiellaceae bacterium (assembly GCA_035651295.1). GTDB lineage: Bacteria > Actinomycetota > Thermoleophilia > Gaiellales > Gaiellaceae > PALSA-600. The sequence goes on from DASRGA010000052.1 coordinate 64,302, forward strand.
GTCGCGCAGACCGTGTACGAGGTGATCGGGAGGCGGCCGTATCCGTCGGTCGCCGACGGGCTGTACCTGTGCTTCTACCCGTTGCTGCTGGCGGGGCTGCTGTCGTTCCCGGTCTTCCGGCGGAACTCGCGCGAACGGGTCCGGCTCGCGCTGAATCTCGCGGTGGTCGCTCTCGGCGGCTCGGGCGCGGTCATCTACCTCGTCCTCGGCCCGACGGCGGTCGGCGACAGCGGCGACACCCTGCAGACGATGTTCTCGATCGCCTATCCCGTCGGTGACATGGTGCTGCTGGTCGGGTTGGCCTCGCTCCTCCTGCGCGGGTCGGCGCCGTCGGCGCGCCGGGCGCTGCTGCTGCTGGCCGGCGGCCTGTTCTTCTACGTCGTCGCCGACCTGGCCTACGCCTATGTGACGCTGCACTCCTCGTACCAGGGAGGCGACCCGGTCGACACGCTGTGGATGATCGCGATCGCGGTGATGGCGGTTGCCGCGTCGGCGCAGCGCGGGGTCGAGGGGCCGGAGCAGATCGCGACGGCGCCCGAGCCGGTCGGCTGGCTCCCGTATCTCGCAGTCGGCTTCGGCTTCGGGCTGCTGCTGTACTCGGACCGACACGACAGCTTCTTCCCGGGGCTCCTGATGACGCTGATCGCGATGGCCCTTGCCGCACTCGTCTCCTTCGGTCAGTTCCTCGGTCAGCGCGACCTCGTCGGCGCGCACCGGGAGATGCGCCACCAGGCGCTGCACGACACGCTGACCGGCCTTCCGAACCGCCTCCTGATCATCGACCGGGCCGAGCAGCTCCTCGCCCGAACGCGCAGGCAGCTCGGCCCGCTGGTGCTCATGTTCCTCGACATCGACGGGTTCAAGCACGTCAACGACACGTTCGGGCACGCGGCGGGCGACAAGCTGCTGCAGGCGGTCGCCGACCGGCTCGTCGGCGTCGTCAGGGAGGGAGACACCGTCGGCCGGCTCGGCGGCGACGAGTTCGTGATCCTCCTCGACCCGGCAAGCCTGACGGTGACCCCGGAGCTGATCGCGGAACGCATCCTCGCGGTCTTGCGCGAGCCGATCGACATCAACGGCGGCGGCGCGCGGACGCTCTCGATCACCGCCAGCATCGGCATCGCGAGCGGCCTTCGAACGAGCCCCGACGAGTTGTTCCGCGACGCCGATACGGCGCTCTACCGCGCGAAGGAGTCCGGCCGCAACCGCTACGTCCTGTTCGAGTCGGGCATGCACGCGGACAGCGAGAACCATCTCCGGCTCGAGATGGATCTCCGGGAGGCGGTCGAGAGGCAGGAGTTCTTCCTCGTCTACCAGCCGACCTTCGACCTGCGAACCGAGACGGTCGCCGGTGTCGAGGCGCTTCTCCGCTGGCGCCGCCCCGGCAGGGGCGTCGTTCCACCGGACCTGTTCATCCCGGTTGCGGAGGAGACCGGGCTCATCGTCCCGATCGGGCGCTGGGTGCTCGGGCAGGCGTGCGAGCAGGCGGCCGCGTGGCACCGGCGCGGCCACCGCATCGGGATCGCCGTCAACGTGTCGGCCCGCCAGCTCGACGCCGACTCCTTCGCCGACGACGTCCGCGGTGCGCTCACCCGGAGCGGGCTCGACCCGTCGGCCCTGACCCTCGAGATCACCGAGACGACGCTCATGCGCGACGCCGACCAGACTGCCGCCGAGCTCGTCTCTCTCAAGGCGCTCGGCGTCAGGATCGCGATCGACGACTTCGGCACCGGCTACAGCTCCCTCGCCTACCTGCGCCAGTTCCCCGTCGACGCCCTCAAGATCGACCGCTCCTTCATCTCCGGGATCGCCGCCTCCAGCCAGTCCGGCGCCCTCATCCACACCCTCGTCCAGCTCGGCAAGACCCTGGGCCTGGAAACGATCGGCGAAGGCATCGAGCAGGCGTCGCAGCTCCGCCACCTGCAGCGCGAACAGTGCGACAGCGGCCAGGGCTTTCTCTTCGCGCGCCCCCTCGAGCTCGAGGCGATCGAGACGTTCCTCGAGACGGCCGCGACCGGCGGCCGCCGCGCGGCGGCCGCGGCACGGCCCGTCGCCGTGCTTCCGGATCCGGCGCCGGCGACGGCGCGACCCGCTCTCGACTCCTAGCGGCGCGGGCGAACCCCCGGGCGGGGTGAAGCGGCCGTCAGCCTCCCAGCCGCGCTGCGTACTGCTCGGCGTAGTAGCGTCGGTACTCGCCCGACTTGATCGGCTCCCACCAGTCGCGGTTGCCGCGGTACCACTCGACCGTGTCCTCGAGGCCGCCGGCGTCGAACGAGCGGGCGGGCGTCCAGCCGAGGTCGCGGAGCCGCGCCGAGTCGACCGAGTAGCGGCGGTCGTGGCCGGGCCGGTCGGCGACGTGCCGGACGAGGTCGGGGCTCGCGCCCGTCAGGTCGAGCAGCCGGCGCACCACCTCGATGTTCTCGCGCTCCTGGCCGCCGACGTTGTAGACGCCGCCCGCGTCCCCCCGGCGGAGCGCGAGCTCGATCGCAGCACAGTGGTCGTCGACGTGCAGCCACTCGCGGCGCTGGCGTCCGTCGCCGTAGACCGGCAGCGGCTCGCCGTCGAGCGCGTTCGTGATGAAGAGCGGCAGGAACTTCTCCGGGTACTGGCGCGGCCCGTACGTGTTCGCGCCGCGCGTGATCAGCGCGTCCGTCCCGTAGGTGCGCACGTACGCGAGCACCTGCAGGTCGCCGCCCGCCTTCGACGCCGAGTACGGGCTCGACGGGCGAACCGGCGCGTCCTCGGTGCACGGAGGCGCGCCGAGCGGGATGTCGCCGTACACCTCGTCGGTCGAGACGTGCAGCAGGCGAAGACCGGCGCGCCTCGCCTGGTCGAGCAGCACCTGGGTGCCGACGACGTCGGTGAGGATGAACTCCGCCGGGCCGAGGATCGAACGGTCGACATGCGTTTCGGCGGCGAAGTTCACGATCGCGTCGCAGCCCTCGGCGGCGCGCGCGACGGCGTCCGGGTCGGCGATGTCGCCGTGCACGAAGTCATGCTCGACGCCCTCGAGGTTCGCGCGGCTGCCGGCGTAGGTCAGCTTGTCGAGGACGACGACCTGCTCGCCCGCCGCGGCGAGGCGGCGGGCGAAGTGCGAGCCGATGAAGCCGGCGCCGCCGGTGACGAGGACGCGCATCGCGTCAGACTAGACGCTCGAGGCAGCGCTTCAGCCCGTCGCGCCAGTGGGGCAGCTCGGGCGCGCCGCGTTCCGAGCGGAGGACGGAGTACGCCGGCCGGGGCGCCTTCGCCCCGAACTCGGCGGTCGTGATCCGCCGGACGCGGACGTCGAGGCCCGCCTCGGCGAAGATCGCCTCCGCAAAGCCCGCCCAGCTCGTCTCGCCGTCCGCCGCCACGTGGTAGACGCCGTACGGCAGCTCGAGCACCGCCTTGGTCGCCTCGGCGAGGTCGCCGACGTAGGTGGGGCAGCCGACCTGGTCGTCGACGACCGCCACCTCGCCCCGCTCGGCGCCGAGGCGGAGCATCGTGCGGACGAAGTTGCGCGACGTCCAGCCGTACAGCCACGAGGAGCGCACGACCCAGGCCTCCTCGCCCGCCGCCGCCTCGCCGTGCAGCTTGCTGCGGCCGTACGCGGACTGCGGGTTCGGCGCGTCCGACTCCGTGTACGGCGTGCGCTTGCGTCCGTCGAAGACGTAGTCGGTCGACCACACGACGAGCGGCGCGCCGAGCTCGGCGGCGTGCTGGACCCCGCCGACGTTCACCGCGGCGGCGCCCTGCGGGTCGTCCTCCGCGCCGTCGACGTCCGTCCACGCGGCGGCGTGCAGCACGAGCCCGGCCTCGAGCCCGGCCGGCGGCGGAAACGTCACGTCCCAGTCGGCGCGGGTGAGTCCGACCGCGCCGGGGAACGCCTCGAGCAGCGCGTGCCCGAGCTGCCCGCCCGCCCCGGTGACGAGGGTGGTCACGTCGAGTCGCGGGCGGAGAGGATCGGCTCGCTCGTGCTCCAGAGGTGCGCGACGCGGGGGTCGTTCCACGGGACGCCCCGCTCGTCCGGGTCGGCGGCGTCGTACTCCTCGGTGACGAAGTAGCAGAAGAGGCAGTCCGTGAGCGCCTCGTAGCCGTGCGCGTGCCGGCCGGGCACCCAGATCGCGACCGGGTTGTCGTCGCCGATGTCCTCGCTGAAGTGCTCGCCGGTGTCGCGGTCGAGCACGACGACGCGCACCATTCCCTGCAGGCACACGAAGAGGTCGTCCTGGCCGCGCTCGTGGTAGTGGAGAGCGCGGATCACGCCCCGGCGCGAGCGCGCGAGGTTCGCCTGCCGGATCGGCTTCGGCAGCCCGCTCGCGCGCATCAGCTCCATGAAGAAGCCGCGCTCGTCGTCGTGGCGGGCGAGCTCGAACCGCTGCAGGCCGTCGACTATTTGTTCGCCCCGGTGCGCTCGATCTGGCGGCCGACCTCCGCCAGGTCGGCCCAGTGCTTGCCGCCGTCGTGCCACCAGCCCTCCACGCGGCGCACCGCGAGCCGCCCCTGCTTCGCGTACGCGCGGTTGACGTCGGTGATCTCGAGCTCGCCGCGGCTCGACGGCTCGAGGCCGTCGATGATGTCGAACACATCCGGCGGGTAGCAGTAGAGGCCGACGACCGCGTCGCTGGACGGCGGCGCGTCGTAGCGCAGGTCGACGACGCCGGCCTTCTCGACGACGTCGCTCACGGAGCCGTCGTCGCCGTAGACGACCACGCCGAAGTTCTCCGGATCGGGAACCTCTTTGACGAAGACGAGCGCGCCGCCGTCCCACGAGCGGATCGCGTCCGCCTGGCTGTGCTCGAAGATGTTGTCGCCCAGGCAGACGACGAGCGGCTCGCCGCCGGCGAAGCTCCTCGCCATCCCGACGACCTGGGCGATGCCGCCCGCCTCGACCTGCACCTTGTACGACAGGTCGAGGTCGAAGAGGAGCTCGCCGCCGTCGCGCGCCATCACGTGGCCGTTGCCGAGCAGGTCGATGAACTGCCCGGCGTGCTGCTTGCCCGTCACGATCAGCACCTCGCGCACGCCGACGCGCTGCAGGAGCTGGAGCGGGTAGTAGACCATCGGCCAGCGGCCGACCGGCAGCAGGTGCTTGTTCGTGACGCGCGTCAGCTCCTCGAGCCGGGTCGCGGTGCCGCCTGCGGCGATCAGGCCCTTCATGCCGGCGCCGATGCTACAGCGAGCACGTGGCCTTCAGGCGACGTGGAAGCTCGCCAGCAGCTGGCGGCACGCCGCGTCGCCGTCCGAGGAACGGCGACGGCAGATGAGCAGGAACTCGCGCTTTCCGCGCAGCACGAACGTGTACCGGTCGACGTTGCCGCCGTCGTCGACCGTGTAGCTGTGGGAGCGCATGCCGTCGACCGTGACGGTCGAGGCAGGGGAGAGCTTCCCGCCGCTCTCGCTCGCGAGCACGCGCATCCTCGCCGCGAGCTCGCTCTCGACGGCGTCGAACAGGCCGTCACGGTAGGCGTGCACCAGCGGAAACGTCGCGATCCGCACCAGATCGGCGCCCTTCGAGGCCTCGATCCCCCGGGCGCCGCGGGCCACCTTCCAGCCGGCGGGTACCGTGAACCCGTACCCGCTGCCGTCGACGCGGACTGCGGGCTGGTTCGAGTGGCCGGACCCGCCGCAGCCTGCGAGGATGGGCAGCACGAGCAGAAGCGCCTGTTTGCATCGGCCGGGCCGGGGTATCAGGCGCGCGGCAACGAGGCGAAAGGAACGAGCGACGATGGCCAAGACGAGAGACAAGGTCTACGACGCGGCGGAGAACGTCAAACCGTACGTCGAGCGCGCGATGCGCGACGAGCAGCTGCGCAGGGATGTGATGAGCGCATTCTCGACGGCCAAGGAGCTCTACGGCGAGCTGGTGGGGAACCGGAACGCGGTCACGCTCGCGAGCCGTGTCGCCACCGACGACGAGGTGCGGGACAAGCTGCGCGAGGCGATCGAGGATCTCCGCAGCGCCGCCGACCGGCTGCAGGGCCGGAAGACACGCTCCCGCGGCGGGACGAAGCTGCTCGTCGCCGGCATCGCGCTCGGCATCCTCTTCAACCCGGTGACGGGGCCCGAGACCCGCCGGTGGCTGAAGGACGCGATCTCCGGCGGCAGCGACGACTTCGGCGGCGGCTACTCGTCGAACGGCGGCGGCGGGACGTCGTAGCCCGCCCGCGCGTCTCGTGCACGTCGTCGTCAACCACCTCCGCCTTCGCGACCCCGTGACCGACGCGACCCTCGCGGCGATGGCCGACGGCGTCCGCATCGCGGTCGACGCCGGCGCCGTCGCCGCCCGGGTCGCGAAGGTCGACGAGCGGCATCTCGTCCTGCTGCTCGAGTTCCGCTCGGCGGACGACGCGGACCGCATCGCCCGCGAGGTGGGCGGGGCGTGGATGCGGGAGCACGTCCGGCCGCTCCTCGCGGGCGACACGGAGCGCAGCCTCGGCGAGGTGGTCGCCTCGGCGCGGGCGCAGCCCTAGCCGCCCGGGTCAGCGCCCGCGCGGCGTCGAGGTCGGCACGATCGTCTGCATCAGCCCCGACGAGGGCACCGGCTGGAGCGCGCGGCGAAGCGACGGCGGGTCGAGCCCGTTCGCGGAGGAGATGTCCCGCATGCCGAGCAGGATGGCGCCGGGCTCCGGCGGCAGGCGGCCGCCGGGGATCTGCGGCACCCAGCCGCCGGCCACCGGGAACGGCAGGTCCTGCAGGTGCTTCCACGACTCGAGGTAGGTCGTCGGGTCGACGGCGCCGTCGTAGCCGAGGTAGAGGAACGACACCGGGTGGATCTCGAAGTGCAGGTGGTACGGGCCGCCCTCGGCGTCGCCGGTGTTGCCCATGAAGCCGATCACCTCGCCCTTCTGGACGCGCGCGCCGTCGGTGGCGGCGGTCGAGAACGCGGAGAGGTGCGCGTAGTAGAACTGGTTGCCCTGGTCGTCGAGGATCCAGAGCCGGTTGCCGCCGATCTTGTTCCAGCCGACCGAGAACACCGTGCCCGTCACGCAGGCGACGAGCGGCTGGCCGAGGCGGCCGAGGATGTCGGCGCCGTGGTGGTAGCTGACGTCGGCGCGGTAGGCGCCGAACGTGTCGCCGTAGCTGACCGGGCCGTAGACCGGGAACACGTACCCGCCGGTCGCCTTCAGCTTCGGCGTCGCCTGCAGGGGGTGCGGCCCCTTCGTGTTCGGGGCGAGCGGCCGGTGGTTGCCGAGGTTCGGCGGCAGCGGCGGCTCCGCGACCGTGGTCGCGCCGGTCGTCGTCGTCGCGCCGGTGGTCGTCGCCGGCGGCGGGGCGGTCTGCACGGCGGCCTGCGCGAGCCCGACCTTCACCTCGCTCCCGGCTGCGAGGCCGCCGTGGTCGGCGGTCAGCTTCACGTCGAGCTCGACGATCGCGCCGCGGTAGCCGTCGGCCCCGGCCGGGGCGGTCCGGTCGACCGCCACGCCCCCGATCGTCAACCTGCCCCAGCCGCCGAGCTGCGCCTGGGCGCCCGTCAGGTCGAGGGGCTGCCCGCCGAAACGGAGGTTCGTGATCGTGCTGCCGTTCTGGTTGCCGCCCGCGCCGTGGTAGCCGGTGCCGGCGGAGGCGCGCCCGGTGACCGCGTCGGCGGTCAGCTCGCCGCGGAACAGGGAGAGGCCGGTGACGTCGCTCTCCGCCTTCGCCGACGCGTTCCGCTGCACGACGGTCGACGCCGACGCGGTCGTCGACGCCGCGAAGACGACCGAGCCGTCGGCGGGGTAGGAGAAGGAGCCGGTCGCGACCGGCGAGGCGGCCGGCGGGACGGTGACGGTCTGCGTGCCGCCGCCGGCGCCGTTCGGAAGGCTGATCTCGATCGCCGTCGCGCTCGCGCCCGCGGTCGGCCCCGACGCGGGGCCCGCCGCGCCGGCGGAGCCGAAGGCGAGGAGCGACAGCGGCAGCAGCAGGGCGAGGCGGCGGCGCACCTTCGCCGAAGTGTGCCTACCGGAGCCGCTGGCGGGCGAAGGCGCGGAACCGCTCGCGGGCCTCGGCGTCGGGCCCGAGCGGCTCGTCGCCCGCGTAGCGGGGGTCGGCCGCGACCTCCTCGGCCACGGCGCGAAGCTCGTCCGCGACCGCGCGGCGGTGCGCCGGGTCGCGCAGCAGCGTCTCGACCCACGTGTCGGAGCCGTCGTACTCCGGCACGTCGTGCTCGACGAGCAGCCGCCCGAGCAGGATGCCGACGCGGATGTAGGCGAACGTCCGGAACGCGAGGATCGTGCGCGGGCCCGAGACGAGCCGGTCGATCTCCGGATCCTCGGCCTGCAGCTGCGCGACGATCGTGCCGATCGGCTCGTCGACGAGCGGGATCCAGATGTCCTCCGGCTCGCTCACGCCGGACAGTGTTCACGATCGATGCGAAGCCCGCCAGGCGATCTGGGCGGCGCTGACGAGCAGGAGCGCCGCGAACAGGCGCCGCAGCGCCGCCTCGGGGAGCGCCTCCGCGACGGCCACTCCGCCCTGCACGCCGGCGACCGACCCGATCCCGAGAAGCAGCGCGGCACGGAGGTCGACGTTCCCGTACCGGCGTTGCCGTAACGTGCCGACGACGGCCGTCGGCAGCACCGCGAGCAGCGACGAGGCCTCCGCGTGGAGCTGGGTGAGCCCCAGCACGAGCGCGAGCGTCGGCACGAACAGGATGCCGCCGCCGACGCCGAACAGCCCGGCGAGGATGCCTGCGACGAAGCCGATCGCCACGACCGCGGCGACCGTCACAGCAGCAGCCTCACGGCGACGGCGGCGAGCACGAGCGCGAACAGGTAGGCGAGGCGGCGCGCCGAGAGCCGCTGCTGCAGGTCGGTGCCGACGAGCACGCCGGCAACCGCCGGCAGCCCGACGAGCGCCGCGGCGCCGGGCTTGACCTGGCCGTGCGCCGCGTAGGTCGCCGCGCCCGCGATCGACGAGAAGAGGATCGCGGCGAGCGACGTCGCCGCCGCCCGGCGCTGCGCGAAGCGCAGCACGAGCAGGAACGGCACGATCACGATGCCGCCGCCGACGCCGAAGAGAGCGCTGAAGACGCCTGCGAGGACGCCGATCCCGACGAGCTGCGCCGCGCGTGGCACCACCGCCTACTCTACGCGCGGTGGACGCGCTCGCCCGGATCGCGGCCGACCCCGCGCGTGCCGCGCTCTTCCTGGACGTCGACGGGGTGCTCGCCCCGATCGTCGAGCGGCCCGAGGATGCCGCGGTGCCCGAGGCGACGCGCGGCGAGCTCGCACGCCTCGCCGGCCGCTACGGGCTCGTCGCGTGCGTCACCGGGCGCCCGAGCGCAGACGCGCGCGCGCTCGTCGGCGTCGAGGGGATCCGCTACGTCGGCGAGCACGGCCTCGAGCTCGACCCCGCGGCGGCGGCCTTCGCCGACCGCATCCACGCGTTCGCCGACACGACCGGCCGCGAGGTCGAACGGAAGCCGCTGTCGGCCGCGTTCCACTACCGCACCGCCGCCGACCGCGACGCTGCGCGGCGAGAGCTGGAGGCGGTCGCGCGCGCCGCGCTCGCGGAGGGGTTCCGCACCCGCTGGGGTCGGCTCGTGCTGGAGGTGCTGCCGCCGGTCGAGGCGACGAAGGGCACCGCCGTGCGGCGGCTGCTCGCCGAGGCGGCGCTCCGGCGCGCGCTCTACGCCGGCGACGACGTCACCGACCTCGACGGGTTCGCCGCGCTCGACGGCCTGGAGGCGTCGGTGCGCGTCGCCGTCGTCTCCGGCGAGGGGCCGTCCGAGCTGCGCGCGCGCGCCGACCTGCTCGTCGGCTCGACCGAGGCGTTCCGCGAGCTGCTCACGCGCCTTTAGAGCCGGAGCCGTTCGCGCAGCAGGCGGGCCTGGCGCCGGGCCACGTCGAGCTCGGTGCGCGCAGCGTCGGCGAGCTGCAGCCGCAGCCGGTCGGGGCCCACGCGCCGCACGGACGCGACCTTCGTCACGTTGACGAGATACGAGCGGTGGATGCGCGCGAAGCGCGCGCCGGCGAGCCGCTCCTCCAGCTCGCGCAGCGGCGCGGTGCAGAGCAGCGTGCGGTCGTAGGTGTGCACGCGGCAGTAGTCGCCGTCCGCCTGTACGTAGTGCACCTCGGCGACGTCGAGCAGCTCGGTGGCGCCGGACGCGGCGACCACCGGGATCTTCTCGAGCGGCGCCGCGTTCTCGCGCGAGCGCTCCCGCACCCGGTCGAGCACGCGGGCGAGGCGGTCGGGCTCGACCGGCTTCAGCAGGTAGTCGAACGCCTCGACCGCGAACGCGTCGACGGCGTACTCGGCGTGCGCCGTCACGAACACGACCGCGGGCGGGTCGCGGCGCTCGCCGAGCAGCGGCGCCGCCTGCAGCCCGGTCGCGCCCGGCAGCTCCACGTCGAGGAAGACGACGTCGAGCCGCTGCGCGTCGACCGCCTCGAGCGCCTCGCGCACGTTCGAGGCCTCGGCGACGACCTCGACGTCGCGGTGCTCGCCGAGCAGGTAGCGGAGCTCGGAGCGGGCGGGCGCCTCGTCGTCGACGAGCAGCGCCCTGATCACGACGCCGGCACCTCCAGCCGCACCACGGTGCCGAAGGGGAACGAGCGGAGCCGCACGCCTTCACCGTAGTGCTCGGTCAGCCGGCGGTTCACGTTCGCGAGCCCGAGCCCCGTGCCCTCGCCGACACCCGGCTCGAGCACCCGGTCGATCATGTCGCGGGCGATGCCGCGGCCGTCGTCGCGGACGGTCAGGTGCAGCCGGCCGCGGCGCACGCGTGCGCGCACGAGCAGGTGCAGGGGACGGTCCGTCTTGCCGTGCTTGATCGCGTTCTCGACCAGCGGCTGCACGACGAGCGGCGGCACCCTCACCGCGAGCGCGTCGCGCGGCACGTCGACCGTCACCTCGAGCTGCGCGCCGAACCGGGCCTGCTCGAGCTCGAGGTAGCTGCGCACATGGCGGAGCTCCTCCTCGAGCGTGACCTCGGCGCCGGGCCGCGCGAGCCGCGAGCGCAGATGGTCGGCGAACGCGAGCACGAGCGCGCGCGCCCGCTCCGGGTCGGTGCGGATGAACGACGCGATCGTGTTCAGCGCGTTGAAGACGAAGTGGGGCTCCATCTGCGCCTGCAGGGCGGTCGTCGTCGCGAAGCTGAGCTCGGAGAGCTGCAGCTGCGCCGACAGCTCCTCGCCGAGCAGCTCGAGCAGCTCGACCGCCTCCTCGCCGAGCGGCGAGCCGTCGGTCGCATAGGCGACGATCGCCCCCGCCGGCCCGTCCGGCAGGCGCAGCGGGACGACCGCGGCCGAGCCGAGCGGGCACGCCGGATCGGTGCACTCGGTGCGGAAGGCGAGCGGGGCAAGCAGCGGCTGGCCGCGGCGAAGCGCCTCGAACACCGGCCGGATCGGCCGGTCGCCCGGACCGTGGTGGTCGGCGCCCGCGCCGACGAACGCGAGCACCCGCTCCGTGTCGGTGACGCAGACCGCGCCGTAGCCGAGCTTCTCGAACAGCTCGTAGGCGATCGTGCGGGCGGCCTGCTCGGTCAGCCCGCGGCGCAGCTCCGTCCGGGTCGCCCGGAGGACCTCCAGCGCAGGCGCGGCGCGCCTCGGCCTGCGCGCGCGCGGCATCAGGCCTTGTGGATGCGCACGGCCGTGCCGTACGCGCAGATCTCGGTCCACGTGCTGCCGAGCTCGGAGGTGTCGAACCGCATCGCGATGATCGCGTTCGCGCCCTTCGCCTCGGCCGCCTCGACGAGCCGCTCGATCGCCTGCTCGCGGCCCTGGGCGAGCATCTTGGTCATCCCGGCGAGCTCGCCGCCCAGGATCGACTTCAGCCCCGCCCCGATCTGCGAGCCGAGGTTGCGGGAGCGGACGGTGAGCCCGAACACCTCCCCGTACACCTCGTCGATCACACTGCCGGGAACGTCGTTCATCGTCGTGATCAGCATCGCTCCTCCTTCTCAGGGCTCTTCGTGTACCAGGGTGTATCCCAGGTCGATCGGATGCGGCGGGTACTCGACGACGCGCGAGCTGCCGTCCGCGCGCCAGCCGCGGCGCTCGTAGAACCGCCGCGCGCGCACGTTCCCGGCCAGCACCCACAGGTGCAGCTCGGGGCAGTCGGCGAGCGCCGCGACGACCGCGTCGTGCAGGGCGCCGGCGACGCCGCCGCCCCACCGCTCCGGCACGACGTACAGGCCGTGCAGCCAGCAGCCGTCGTAGCCGGCGAGCCCGACCGGCTCGCCGCCGTCTTCGGCAAGCAGCACGGCGCCGGCGAAGCCGCGCCAGCGCTCGCGCACCGCGTCGTCCGGGAACGGGTGGCGGTCGGGCGGGTAGATGTGCGCGAGCGCCGCCTGCGACGCGCGCTTCTGGATCCGGAAGAGCGTCTCCGCGTCGTCGGGCCCCGCGCTCCGGATCGCGGCGCTCAGAGCTCGAGCACCTCCAGCACCTGCGGGATCGACGTGACGCGCGGGCCGTCCCAGTCGCTCACCTCGGCCCACAGCGGGTCGCGGCCGGCGCGGTGGATGAGGATTGCGTCCATCCCGACGCGGCGCGCGCCGGCGAGCTCGTCGTTCGCGCCGTCGCCGACGAAGACCGCCTCCCGCGGCTCGACGCCGAGCAGCTCGCAGCAGTGCAGGTAGATGCGCGGGTCCGGCTTGGAGATGCCGAGCCGCGACGAGAAGACCTCGGCGTCGAACAGGCCGGCGAACTCCGTGTTCGGCCACAGCGTCTCGACGTCCTCGCTGCAGACCGTGATCAGCCCGGTCAGGAGGCCGCGCTCCCGCAGCGCGCCCAGCGTCTGGACGGCGCCCGGGCGCGGGACCAGGCAGCCGCGGACGTACTCGAGCCGGATCTCGCAGACGTCTTCGAGCACGGCGGCGGGCACGCCGACCTCGGTCAGGACGTCGCGCACCGGGGCCGTGTAGCGGTTCGGCGCCGCGTACCAGCGCTCGCGGAACCCGGGGCCGGCGAGCTCGTCGATGCGCTCCGCCATGCGCCGCGCCGCCGACTCGTCCCAGTCGATCAGCGTCTCCCACAGGTCGAAGATCACGGCGCGGATTCCCGGCGGCTCCGCCGGGTCTAGGCCGCGCATCGTCTGAGCACCTCCCAGGCGCGGCGGACGTCATCCTCGGTCGTGCGCTCGTTGCCGATCGCGAGCCGGATCACGTCCCGGCCGCGCAGACGGGTCGCGGCGACGAAGATCTCGCCGGTCGCGGTCGCGGCCTCGGCGAGCGCGAAGTTGTCGGCGCCGCGACGGCGGAAGCAGACCGTCGAGAACGGGTGCGGCGCGACGACCTCCCAGTCGGGATCGGCTTCGACCCACGACGCGAAGAGCTGCGCGAGCCGGACGTGCTCGCGGATCAGCGCGCGCAGGCCCTCCGCCCCGTACCAGCGGATGACGAACCACAGCTTCAGCGCGCGGAAGCGGCGGCCGAGCGCGGGGCCGTAGTCCTTGATGTCGATCGCCTCGGGCGTCGCCGCGAGGTAGTCGGGCACGAGCGCGAACGTCTCGTGCAGCACGTCCGGGCGGCGCGTCCAGAACGCCGAGCAGTCCATCGGCGTGAACAGCCACTTGTGCGGGTTGACGACCAGGGAGTCGGCGAGCTCCGCGCCGTCGAGGCAGAAGCGCAGCTCGGGGCAGACGGCCGCGGAGCCGGCGTACGCGGCGTCGACGTGCAGCCAGACGCCGGCGTCGTTGCAGCGCCGCGCCAGCTCGCGCACGGGGTCGACGGAGGTCGTGCCGGTGGTGCCCGCCGTCGCGACGACGGCGGTCGCGTCGTCGAGCGGGAAGTCGGCGAGCATCCGGTAGTCGTCGTCGACGGGCACCTTGCGGAACTCGAGCCCGACGAGCCGGGCCGCCTTCTCGACGCTGAAGTTCGCCTGCTCGGACGCATAGACGACGCCGCCCGGGCGCAGCGTGCGTGCGGCCGCGAGCGCGGCGATCGTCGCCGTCGACGCCGTGTCCTCGATGTGCCCGTGCAGGCCGCGCGGGAGACCGAGGAGCTGCGCGAGCCAGTCCATCACCGTCACCTCGAGCTCGGTCGCCGCCGGCGAGGAGAGCCACGTGAACGCGTTCACGTTCAGTGCCGCGATCAGCAGCTCGGCGAGCACGCCCGGCTCGGAGCCCGTGTTCGCGAACCAGGCGAAGAAGCGCGGGTGGTTCCAGTGGGTCAGGCCCGGGACGACGATCTCGTCGAGGTCGCGCAGCATCGCGGCGAACGGCTGGCCCTGCTCGGGCGGCCCGCCGGGGAGCGCGGCACGCACCCGGCCGGGCTCGACGCGGGCGGCGACCGGCAGCTCGGAGACGCGCTCGAGGTACCGCTCGGCCCAGCCGGCGGCGAGCTGCAGGTCGTCGTGGAACGTCACGGGCGCTTCTTCCGGAGCTTCAGCAGCTGCGGCCAGGTGCGCGTGTTGAGCACGTCCTCCTTCGTCAGCCACGCGCGCCGCGCCTGGCCGACGCCGAGCTCGAGGAAGCCGAGCGCGCCGACGTCGTGGCCGTCGGAGTCGATCACGAGCTTGAGCCCCGCCTCGCGGGCGGCGCGCGCGTGCACGTCGGAGAGATCGAGCCGGTCGGGCTGCGAGTTGAGCTCGAGGAACGTCCCGGTCTCGAGCGCCTTCGCGACGACGCGCTCCACGTCGATGCGCGACGGCGCGCGACGGCCGATCTTGCGGCTCGTCAGGTGGCCGATGCAGTCGACGTAGGGGCTGTCCATCGCCGCGAGCACGCGCTCCGTCGGGTTGTGGTCGAACCGCGAGTGCACCGACGCGACCACCCAGTCGCGGGTCGCGAGATCCTCGTCGGAGACGTCGAGCGAGCCGTCGGGCCGGATGTTCACCTCGATCCCCTTCAGGATCCGGAACGGCTTCACGACCTCGTTGAGCGCGTCGATCTGCTCGGACTGCCGGTGCAGGAGGTCGCCGCGCAGCCGCTGCGCGTGGTCGCAGACGGCGTAGTAGACGTAGCCGCGGCGGATCGCCGCCTCGACCATCGCCTCGAGGCTGTCCTTGCCGTCCGACCAGGTCGTGTGCGTGTGCAGGTCGCCCTTCACGTCGGCGAGCTCGACGAGCGCCGGCAGCTCGCCCCTGCGCGCGGCGGCGAGCTCGCCGCCGTCCTCGCGGAGCTCCGGCGGGATCCAGTCGTAGCCGAGGAAGCGGTAGACGTCCTCCTCGCGGACGAAGCGGTGCTCCTCGCCCGTCTCGACGACGGTGATCGAGTATTCGGAGACCGAGAGGCCGCGCCGCACCGCTTCCTCGCGCAGCGCCACGTTGTGGTTCTTCGAGCCGGTGAAGTGCTGCAGCAGGTTGCCGTAGCTCTCGGGCGGCACGACGCGCAGGTCGAAGCGCAGCCCGTCGTGCGAGACGACGGTGCCCTTCGTCGGCCCCTTCGCCGCCACATCGACCACCCACGGCAGCGAGCAGAAGTAGTCGACGAGCGCCTGCGGATCGTGCGCGGTCGCGATGATGTCGAGGTCGCGCACGGTCTCGCGCATGCGCCGGGCGGAGCCCGCGAGGTCGACCTCCACGGCCGCCGGATGCTCGCGCAGCGTCTCGACGACGGCGCGGAGCTTCGGCAGCGTCGTCCCGAGCAGCGCGCGCCGCGGCCCTTCGGCGGCCTTCGGCTGCGCGAGGGCGGCGGCGATCTTCTCCTCCGTGCCGGGCCCGATGCCCGCGTGCCCGCGCAGCTCGCGCGCCTCGGCCGCCGCCTTCAGGTCGGCGATCGTCGTGATGCCGAGCTCCTGCCAGATGCGCCGCGCCGTCTTCGGGCCGAGGCCGGGCAGGCGCATGAACGCCGCCACCTCGGCCGGCACCACCGCCTTGCGCTTGGTCAGCGCGTGGATCTCGCCGTCCTCGACGACCTCGACGATCTTCGCCTCGATCGTCTTGCCGATGCCCTGCAGCTTCACCGCCTTGCCCTCGAGCGCGAGCTGGGCGACGGAGGCCGGCGTCTCGCGGATCCTGGCCGCCGCCTTGCGGTAGGCGCCCACGCGAAACGCGTCGCCGCCCTCCAGCTCCATCAGGTCGCCGAGCAGCTCGAACTGCTCGGCGAGCGCTTCGTTGCGCGGAAGCTCCGCCACTCCGGCGATCATAGGCACCCGCGTGCAAGCGACCATCTGCCTGCCCACCTACAACGAGCGCGAGAACCTCGAGCCGATGCTGGGCGCCCTCCGCGGCGTCCTGCGCCCGGGCGACCGGGTGCTCGTGATCGACGACAGCTCGCCCGACGGCACCGGCGAGCTGGCCGACCGGCTCGCCGCCGACCTCGGCTTCGTCGAGGTCCTGCACCGCGAGCGCAAGGAGGGCCTCGGGCCGGCCTACCTCGCGGGCTTCCGTCACGCGCTCGCCGGCGGCGCCGAGCTCGTGCTCGAGATGGACTGCGACTTCTCGCACGACCCCGCCGACGTTCCGCGCCTGATCGCGGCGGTGGAGGGCGGCGCCGACGTCGCGCTCGGCTCGCGCTACACGGCGGGCGGCGGCGTGCGCAACTGGGGGCTCCTCCGCCGCGTGATCTCGCGCGGCGCGTCGTTCTACACGGGCCTCTTCCTGCACATGCGGGTGAAGGATCCGACCGGCGGCTTCAAGTGCTTCCGGCGCGCCGTGCTGGAGACCGTCGACCTCGACCGGATCACGGCGAAGGGCTACGCCTTCCAGATCGAGCTCACCTACCGCGCGAAGCGGGCGGGGTTCCGGATCGTCGAGGTGCCGATCACGTTCGCCGACCGGACGGAGGGGCGCTCGAAGATGAGCCGCGCGATCGTGCTCGAGGCCGTGTGGCGCGTGCCGCTGCTCAGGCTCCGCCGGTAACCTCGCCGCATGAGAGACGTCAGCGACGCGTCCTTCGAGCAGGAGGTGCTGCACGCCGGCCGGCCGGTCGTCGTCGACTTCTGGGCTCCGTGGTGCGGGCCGTGCCGCGCGATCGCGCCGATCCTCGAGGAGCTCGCCGCCGAGTCGGAGCGCGTCGACTTCGTGAAGCTCGACATCGACGAGAATCCGGAGGCGGCGGCCCGCTACGGCGTGCTGTCGATCCCGACGGTGATCCTGTTCGAGGGCGGCGAGCCGCAGCGCACGGTGATCGGCGCCCGCCCGAGACGGCACTTCGCGGAGGCGTTCGAGCCCTACCTGTAGTGCTCGTAGCCGTGCAGCTCGTGCGGCTCGCCGTGGAGGAGCAGCTGGACGCCCTCCCCCGCCTCGACCCTGCCGACCACCGGCAGCCCGGCCGGCTGCGGCAGCGCGGCCAGCAGCTCGTAGTCCTCGCCGAAGCCGGCATCGTCGAGGGTCGCGCCGGGAGCGAGCGGAACCCGCTCCAGCTCGATCACGCAGCGCACGCCCGAGCGCCGCGCGAGGTGGCCGGCGTCGACGGCGAGCCCGTCCGAGATGTCGAGCAGCGCGTGGGCGGCCGCGGCGAGCCGCCGTCCCTCGGCGAGCCGGAGCGGCGGCCGCACGTAGCGGCCCGCACGGAACGCGGCGCCGGCGGCTCCGAGCGGGCCGGTGACGACCAGCACGTCCCCCGGCTGCGCGCCCGCGCGTCCGGGCACGCGCGCGCTGCGGCCGAGCGCGGTGACCGAGACCGTCACCGCCGGCGCGGCCGTCGTGTCGCCGCCGACGACGGGGACGCCCGTCTCGGCGATCCCCTCGTAGAAGCCGACCACGTCCGCGAGCCGGGTGTCGCCGGGCGCGGCGAGGGTGACGAGCAGCGCCTCCGGCTCGGCGCCCGACGCGGCCAGGTCGCTCAGGTTGACGGCCGCGGCGCGGAAGCCGAGCTCGCGCCACGACAGCCAGTCGAGCCGGAAGTGGACGCCCTCGACGAGCGCGTCCTGCGTGACGACGAGGTCGCGGCCGACGACGGCGGCGTCGTGCTCGATCCCGCGGACGAGCCCGCGCCGCTCGAGCTCCGCGAGGAGCCCGAGCTCACCTGTCTGCGAGAGCCTCGTCAACGGCCTTCCTGAGGTCGGGGTCGGCGGCGGCGCGGATGACCGCGACCCCGGCCGCGCCGGCCCGGATGCAGTCGGCGGCGTTCGCGGCGTCGACGCCGCCGATGGCGATCACCGGGACGGCAACGGCGGCGCAGACCTCGCGCAGCCCGTCGAGCCCGATCGGCGGGTCGGCGTCGGGCTTCGACGGCGTGTCCCAGACGGGGCCGACCCCGAGGTAGTCGGCATCGGCGGCGAGCGCCTGCTCGAGCGTCGCCGCCGAGCGGCCGAGCAGCAGGCCGCGCGCGCGCGCGAGGCGCGCCCCCCGGTCGGCCTGGCCGAGGTGCACGCCGTCGGCGCCGAGCTCGAGCGCCGCCTCGACGTCGTCGTTGACGACGAACGTCACGCCCAGGTCGGCGAAGCCGCGGCCGGCGGCGACGACCGCGGCCGTCGGCGCCTTGACGCGCAGCTGCACGACCGTCGCGCCGGCGGCGACCGCCCGGCGCGCCGCGGCGAGATCCTCGACGATCGCGTGCACCCTCACCGGATGCGCGCCCTCCCGTCGAGGGTTTCCGGGTCGAGCCCGGCGAGCGCGTCGTACAGCGCGACGTGGAAGGAGCCGGGGCCCTGCGCGCCCGCCGCCGCGTCCTCGCCAGCGACGCCGAACGCGACGAGCGCCTCGACGGCCGCCTCGAGCGGGTCGTCGGGGCGGACGGCGAGGAAGCAGCCGGTGATCGCGGACGACATGCAGCCGGTGCCGGTGATGCTCGCGAGCAGCGGGTGGCCGTTCTCGACGGCGACCGTGCGCTCGCCGTCGGAGACGTGGTCGACGGGGCCGGTCACCGAGGCGACGACCTCGAGCGTGCGGGCGGCCTCGCCGGCGAGGTCTCGAGCGTCGAGGCCCGCGGCGATCGACTCGACGCCGCGCACCTCCGCGTCGGCGCCGACGAGCGTCGCGACCTCGCCGGCGTTGCCGCGCAGAACGGCGACGTCGACCTCGGCGAGCAGGCGCTTCGCCGTCTCGGTGCGGTAGGCGGTCGCGCCGGCGCCGACGGGGTCGAGGACGACGGGCGTGCCCGCCTGGTTCGCCGCCTGGCCTGCGATCACCATCGCTTCGACCCACGCGGGCGAGAGCGTCCCGATGTTGAGGACCAGCGCTCCGGCAAGGCGCGCCATCTCGCCCGCCTCCTCGCGTGCGTGCGCCATCACCGGCAGCGCCCCGAGCGCGAGCGTGGCGTTCGCCGTCTCGTTCATGACGACGTAGTTCGTGATCTGGTGGACGAGCGGCTTCGCCTCGCGCAGCCGCCGGAGGGAGTCGCCTGGCGTCATTCGCTTCCTTTCAGGTCGAGGACGTCGACGGGGCCGTCGCCCGCGCCGAGCTCGGGGTGGCCGTGGCGGACCGCGCGCGTGGCGGCCGCGGCGGCGCCGCGCGCCGCCTCCTCGAGCGTGAGCCCGCGGGCGAGCAGGGCGGTCAGCGTGGCGGAGTGGGTGCAGCCTGCGCCGTGCGTCGCGCCGACGGGGAGGCGCTCCACGGCGATCTCGACGTGGCGGCGGCCGTCGAAGAGATGGTCGATCGGGTCGCCGTGGCCGCCGGTGACGACCGCCGCGCCGGCGCCGAGCTCGACGAGGCGCTCGGCGAGCTCGCGGCGCGTCCCGCCGCCGACGAGCGCCTCCGCCTCCGGCAGGTTCGGGGTGACGACGGCGGCCAGCGGGAAGAGCAGCTCGACGAGCGCGTCGACGGCGTCGTCCTGCAGGAGACGGGCGCCCGAGGACGCGAGCAGCACGGGGTCGACGACGAGCGTGACGGGATGCCCGGCGAGGTAGCCGGCGACGGTCTCGACGGTGCGGCGCGAGAAGAGCATCCCGGTCTTCGCCGCGTCGACGCCGAGGTCGGAGAAGACGGCCTCCAGCTGCGCCACCACGAACGCTGCGGGCACCTCGTGGACGGCCGTGACGCCGACCGTGTTCTGGGCGGTGAGCGCGACCACAGCGGACATCCCGTGCGCGCCCGCGGCGGCGAAGGCCTTCAGATCCGCCTGGATTCCCGCGCCGCCTCCGCTGTCGGAGCCGGCGATCGTCAACGCTCTCGGGACGACTGCTCTCCACTCCCTTCGCCGGTGCGAACCGGATCAGGTTCGACGGGTGTGATCTCAGCCCCGGACGGGGCACCCCGGTGCGGGCACTCTACTCGTGTGGGCGCGGTCGACGTGCTGGCATGGGAGGGGCTGCTGCAGGGCGAGGAGCTCGCCCACCTCGCGACGGAGCCGCCGCGCGAGGCGCGCTTCGCGCCGCTGCCGGAGGAGCTCGCGGCCGGCGTCCGGGAGGCGATCGGCGTGCCGCGGCTGTACGCCCACCAGCGGGCCGTCTGGGACGCCGCCGCGCGCGGCGAGCACGTGCTCGTCACCACCGGCACCGCCTCCGGCAAGACGCTCGCGTTCAACCTGCCGGTCCTCGACGCGCTCGCCCGCGAGCCGAAGGCGCGCGCGCTCTACCTGTATCCGACGAAGGCGCTCGCACAGGACCAGCTGCGCACCCTCACCTCCTACCGGCTGAAAGGGCTTCGCGCCGCCATCTACGACGGCGACACGCCGGTCGAGCTGCGGCGGCAGGTTCGCGTCGCGAGCAACGTGATCCTCTCGAACCCCGACATGCTGCACGTCGGCGTGCTGCCGAACCACGACCGCTGGGGCGACGTGCTCGCGAACCTCCGCCACGTCGTCGTCGACGAGGCGCACGTCTACCGCGGCGTCTTCGGCTCACACGTCGCGAACGTCCTGCGGCGGCTGCGGCGGCTCGCCGGGATCTACGGGGCGAGCCCGCAGCTCCTGCTCGCGTCGGCCACCGTCTCGAACCCCGGCGAGCTCGGGCTCGCGCTGACCGGGCTGCCGGTGACGGTCGTCGGCGACGACGCGGCGCCGCGCTCGGAACGCACGGTCGTCCTCTGGAACCCCCCGCTCCAGGATCCGGAGCTCGGGCTGCGCGGATCGGCGCTCGCCGAGGCGGCGAGGCTGCAGGCGGCGTTCGTCGAGCGCGGCCTGCGCACGCTGACGTTCGCGAAGAGCCGCAAGGCGGCGGAGCTCGTCCATCGCTTCACGGCCGAGCGACTCGGCGACGACGCGCACCTGTCGCCGTACCGCGCCGGGTACACGGCGGCGCAGCGGCGCGAGATCGAACGTCGGCTCGCCGGGGGCGACCTGCTCGGCGTGTCGGCGACGAACGCGCTCGAGCTCGGCATCGACGTGGGACTGCTCGACGCGGTGATCAGCGTCGGCTTCCCCGGCACCGTCGCGTCGCTCCGCCAGCAGTGGGGGCGCGCAGGCCGGCGCGGCAGCGGTCTCGCGGTGCTCGTCGCGAGCGAGGACGGCCTCGACCAGTTCTTCATGCGCGAGCCGGACAAGCTGCTCGGCCGGCGGGTCGAGGCGGCGATCCTCGACCACGCGAGTCCGCGGGTGCTCGCCGGCCACGTCCGCGCTGCCGCCTACGAGGCGCCGCTGACCGACGCCGACGCGGCGACGCTCGGCCCGGAGACGCTGGCGGCCGCCCGCACCGACCCGGAGCTGCGCGAGACGAGAGCCGGGATCGTCTGGGGCGGCCGCGACCAGCCGGCGGCGCGCGTCGCGCTCCGCTCGACGGATCCCGACGCGTTCCGGGTCGTCGACGGCGGGAGCGGCGAGGAGCTCGGCCTCGTCGAGCGCTCACGCGCCTACTCGACCGTCCACGAGGGCGCCGTCTACCTGCACCGCGGCGAGTCGTACCTCGTGCGCGAGCTCGACCCGGCGACGCTGCAGGCGGTCGTCGAGCCGTTCGGCGGCGACTGGTACACGCAGGCGAAGAAGGAGACGGCGACGCAGATCGTCGCGCCGGCGCTCGTCGAGCGGAGGCTCGGCCTGGAGCTCGCGTTCGGCGAGATCGAGGTGACCGAGCAGGTGGTCGCCTACGAGCGCCGCACGACGAGCGGCGAGCGGCTCGAGCTCGTGCCGCTCGAGCTGCCGGCCTCGACGTTCGCGACCGAGGCGATCTGGTTCCTGCCGGAGCCGGGGCAGCTCGCCGACAGCCCGGAGATGCCGCAGCTCCTCTCGACGCTGCACGCCGCCGAGCACGCGCTGATCGCCCTGCTGCCGCTCCGGGCGATGTGCGACCGCTGGGACATCGGCGGCCTGTCGACGAACGCCCATCCGCAGACCGGACGGCCGACCGTCTTCGTCTACGACGGCCACCCGGGCGGCGTCGGCCTCACCGAGCACGGGTTCCACGAGTTCGAGGGGTGGGTCGCCGACACGGCGGCGCTGATCCGCGGCTGCCCGTGCAGCGACGGCTGCCCCTCCTGCGTGCAGAGCCCGAAGTGCGGCAACCTGAACGAGTGGCTCGACAAGCGCGGCGCGCTCGCCTTCCTGACGCGGCTTGTCGATTTCCGCCGCCGCCGTTCGTCGTAGAGCCGACCACTCCCGAGGAGGACGACGATGCAGTACATGCTCCTGATCTACTCGAACGAAGCGCCCGAGCGCTGGAACGCCCTCAGCGAGGCCGAGCAGCAGGCGGTGCTCGCCGAGTACTACGCCATCTCCGCCCTGCCGACCACGCTCGCCGGCGCGCAGCTCCAGCCCGCCGGGACGGCGACGACGGTTCGCGTCGAGAACGGCAGCACGCTGACGACCGACGGCCCGTTCGCCGAGACGAAGGAGGTGCTCGGCGGCTACTACCTGATCGACGTCGACGACCTCGACGCCGCCCTCGACGTGGCGGCGCGGATCCCGGCGGCGCGCCTGGGCGGAAGCGTCGAGGTGCGGCCCGTCGTCGAGATGGAGCGCGCCTGACCCTCGAGCAGGCCTTCCGCGACGAGTGGGGCCGCGTCCTCGCCTCCCTGATCGGCTTCCTCGGCGACTTCGACCTCGCCGAGGAGGCCGCCCAGGAGGCGTTCGCGATCGCCGCCGAACGGTGGCCGCGCGACGGCGTCCCGGCGAACGCCGGCGCCTGGCTCACGGTCACCGCCCGCAACCGCGCGATCGACCGGATCCGGCGCGAGCGGACGCTCGCCGCGAAGCTGCCGCTGCTCGAGCGGGAGCCGCCGCCGACCGTGTCCTCGACGTTCGCCGACGAGCGCCTCGAGCTGCTCTTCACGTGCTGCCACCCGGCGCTCTCCCTGGAGGCGCAGGTGGCCCTGACGCTGCGCACGCTCGGCGGCCTCTCGACCGGCGAGATCGCCCGCGCGTTCCTGCTGCCGGAGGCGACGCTCGCCCAGCGCCTCGTCCGGGCGAAGCGGAAGATCGCCGCCGCCGGCATCCCCTTCCGGGTGCCGCCGCCGCATCTGCTGCCGGACCGGCTCGCGGCGGTGCTCGCGGTCGTGTACCTCGTCTTCAACGAGGGCTACGGCGGCCGGAACGAGCTGGCCGACGAGGCGCTCCGGCTCGGCGACGCGCTCGTCGAGCTGATGCCGGACGAGCCGGAGGCGCACGCCCTGCAGGCGCTGATGCTGCTGCACGACGCGCGCCGCGACGCCCGCTTCCCGGGAGGCGAGCTCGTGCTGCTCGCCGACCAGGACCGCTCGCTCTGGGACGGCGCGAAGCTCGCCTCGGGCCGGGCGGCGCTCGACCGCGCCCTCGCGCTCGGCGGGCGCGGCCCGTACCTCCTGCAGGCGGCGATCGCCTCGCTGCACGCGGAGGAGCCGGTCGACTGGCGCCAGATCGCCGCGCTCTACGGCGAGCTCGGCCGCCGCACGGGCTCGCCGGTCGTCGAGCTGAACCGGGCGGTCGCGGTCGCCGAGACGGAGGGGCCGGCCGCCGGGCTCGCCCTGCTCGACGGGCTCGAGCTCGACGGCTACCGCTACCTGCACTCGGCACGGGCCGAGCTGCTGCGCCGCGCCGGCCGGCTGGACGACGCGCGCGCCGCCTACCGCCGCGCGCTCGAGCTGACCCCGGACGGAGCCGAGCGCCGCTTCCTCGAGCAGCAGCTGGCAGGCCTCTAGCCGGTCCGGCGGCGGAGCGTCGTCGCGCCGAGGGCGAGGGCGACGACGGCGACGCCGAGCACGATCGCGACGTCGCGCGCAAGCGCGCCGCCGCTGCGGCCGGCCGCGGCCCGCGCCAGCCCGTCGTAGGCCCAGGTGAGCGGCAGCACGGTCGAGAGCAGCCGGAGCCAGTCGACCATCCGCTCGCGCGGAACGAGCAACCCGCAGAGCAGGAGCTGCGGGAAGACGAGCGCGGGCAGGAACTGGACCGCCTGGAACTCGGTGCGCGCGAACGCGGAGACGAACAGTCCGAGCGACATGCCGAGCAGCGCGTTGCACACGGCGAGCGCGATCACGACCGCGACGGAGCCCTGCACGTCGAGGCCGAGCAGCCAGAACGCGATCGTCGAGGTGACGGCGGCCTGGAGCGTCGCCAGCGCGGCGAACGCGAGGCCGTAGCCGGCGAGCAGGTCGAGCTTCGCGAGCGGCAGCGTCATCAACCGCTCGAGCGTCCCCGTCGTCCGCTCGCGCAGCATCGCGATCGAGGTGACGACGAACATCGTCGTGAACGGGAAGATGCCGATCATCGGCGGCCCGACGCGGTCGAACGTCGCCGGCTGACCGTCGAAGAGGTAGCGGAACAGCGTCACGAGGAGCGGCGGTACGACGAAGAGGAGCGCGAGCGTACGCGGGTCGCGCCGCAGCTGCCGGAGGACGCGTCCGGCCGTGGCGAGCGTCGAGGCGGTGCTCATGGCGCCTCCACGAGCGCGAGGAACGCGGCGTCGAGGCGCTCCTCGCCGGTCGCCGCCCGCAGCTCGGCGGGCGTGCAGTCGGCGAGCAGGCGCCCCTCCCGCAGAAGGAGCAGCGTGTCGCAGCGGTCGGCCTCGTCCATCACGTGCGAGGAGACGAGCAGGGTCGTCCCCGTCTCGGCGATCCGCCGGAACGTCGTCCAGAGATCCCGGCGCAGCACGGGGTCGAGGCCGACGGTCGGCTCGTCGAGCACGAGCAGCTCCGGCTCGCCGAGCAGCGCGGCCGCGAGCGACGCACGCGACAGCTGGCCGCCGGAGAACGTCCGCACGACGCGGTCGGCGAGCGGCTCGAGGTCGACGGCGGCGAGCGACCGCTCGATCGACGGCGTGGACGCGCGGAGAAGCCGCGCGAAGTAGCGGAGGTTCTCGCGCAGCGTGAGGTCGAGGTAGACCGACGGCGCCTGCGTAGTGTAGGCGACGCGCCGGCGGAGCGCCGCCGAGCCGGCGGGCTCGCCGAGCACCGAGACGGTCCCGCCCGCGACGATCTGGACGCCGACGATCGCCCGCATCAGCGTGGTCTTGCCGGAGCCGCTCGGCCCGAGCAGCCCGGTCACCGTCCCCGCCGCCACCTCGAACGAGAGGCCGGCCAGCACCTCGGCTCCGCCGCGCACGACGCGCAGGTGGTCGACGCGGATCGCGGCCATCGCCGCGAAGATAGGCGGTGGGGTGGTCGACCGCATCCGGGAATTCCAGCGGGTGCTCGCCGAGCGCGTCTCCGACCGGAGCGTGCCGACGGCGCACGGCGTCGCACGGCTCGTCGACGCCTGCCCGGACGTCTACGACGCGAACTACCTGTCGGTCGAGGGCGCCGCGGCGGCGGGGGCCGTCCTCGCCGGCGAGGCGGACGAGGCGCTCGAGCGGTGCCTGCACCGCCGGATCGCCGTGGAGGGCGGCGGGGCCGGGCTCGCCGGGGAGCTGGCGGAGCTCGGCTACGGCCTGTCGACGCACCTGATCCTCGCGCACACGCGGGAGCCCGACCGTCTCGTCAACACGTCGATGGTCCGGGAGGTGCCGCTCGACGCGCTCCTGCCGGCGCGCACGGCCTCGACGCTCGCCGAGCCGTGGGGCGACCGGCGGATCGCCGACCAGCTGAACGCCGTCAAGGAGCGCGTCGGCGCGGCGGTGCCGACGCGCTGGTTCGCCGCGATCGTCGGCGGAGAGGTCGCCGGCTACTGCGAGCTGCGCGAGGCGCACGGCGTGGGCCAGATCGAGGACGTGGAGGTGCTCGAGCCGTACCGCGGCCGCGGCCTGGGGCGCGCCGTCGTGCAGCATGCGCTCGAGGAGGCGCGCCGCGGCAGCGAGCTCGTGTGGCTGGAGGCGCTCGCCGACGACTGGCCGCGCGAGCTGTACGCGAAGCTCGGCTTCCGGGTCGTCGACCGGCGCGACGTGTACACGAAGCCGCCGCACCCGCTCACGCGGCTGCGCCTGCACACGCCGCGGCTCGAGCTGCGGCTCGCCACCGCGGCGGAGCTGCGCGAGCTGTACCGCGTCGCCGAGGCCGGGATCCACGATCCCGCCGAGATGCCCTTCGCGGTGCCGTGGACCGACACGCTCGAGGCGGAGGCGTTCCTCGCCTACCACCGGCTCGCGCTCGACTCGTGGCGGCCCGACGCGTGGAGCCTCCAGCTCGTCGCCTTCACGGCCGGCCGGCCCGTCGGCAGCCAGGGTCTCGAGGCGGAGCGGTTCGCCGAGCGGCGGACGGTCGCCACCGGCTCGTGGCTCGGCCGCCCCCACCAGGGGCGGGGGCTCGGCACGGAGATGCGAGCGGCGATCCTCACGCTCGCGTTCGACGGGCTCGGCGCCGAGCTGGCGCGCAGCGGGGCGATCGGCGGCAACGAGGCGTCGCTCGGCGTCTCGCGGAAGCTCGGCTACGAGATCGTCGGCTCGCACACGGTCTCGCCGAGAGGCGTCGCGGTGCCGCACGACGACCTCGAGCTGCGCCGCGAGCGGTTCAGGCCGCCGGTGGCGGTGGAGCTCGAGGGTCTCGACGCGGTCCGCGGGCTGTTCGGCGTGTAGGCTCGCCCGGCAACAGGCCAACAAACCGGAGGAGGGCACGCCATGACGATGCGGCTGCCCCGCCCGCGGCACGGGGACACCGGCGAGACGACGAGCGAGCTGCGCGAGCTCGCGGCGTCGATCCTGCGAGAGGACGTCGACACCCTCGCACGCACGACCAAGTATCTGCGGCGCTCGTACCGCGTGGTCTTCCTCGGCTACGTGGCGATGATGGTGTTCGGGATCGCGGCGATCGCCGCGGCGTTCGTGAAGGGGCTGACCGCCGGCAGCGTCGGCGAGGCGGCCGCGGCCGTCGGCCTGGCCGGCCTGACCGTGGGGATCTTCGTCGCCTTCTTCGTGCAGCGCCCGTCGGCGGCGCTCGAGCGCAACGCGATCTTCATGCCCTGGGTGTCGATCGTGCTGACGACGTTCTGGACGCGCCTGCTCTACCTCGACGACCCGGAGACGCTCGACGCGAAGCTCGGCCACGCGGCGAAGGAGGCGTCCGACGAGCTGTCGGCGATCGCGCTCCGCTACGCGGTGATCGACGGCAAGGAGCTCGCCGTGGCGAAGGAGGCGTCGCGGACGCGGCCTACGCGAGTCGTCTGAGCGCCTTCGCGAGCGACTGGCGGGTGGTGAGCACGGGCGCGTACAGGTCGCCTCGGCGCCGTACGCGCTCGAGCACCGCCGCCATCGTGTAGGCCGCCGGGTCGAGGCTCTCGTCCACCTCGTCCCAGGAGAGCGGCGTCGACACGGGCGCGCCCGGACGCGGCCGCACCGAGTAGACGGACGCGATCGTCTTCCCCTCGCCGTTCAGGTTCGCGTCGATCAGCACGCCTCGCCGTCGCGCCTTCGACCACTCGGTCGTCGCGAGCGCCGGATGCGTGCGGGCGATCGCGCCGGCGACGATCTCGGCGAAGCCGCGCGTGTCGTCGAACCCGGAGCGGCGCGCGATCGGAACGACCACGTGGATGCCCTTGCCCCCGGACGTCTTCGGGAACGACTGCAGCTCGAGCGAGTCGAGCGCGCCCTTCAGGATCAGCGCGACCTCGACCGTCTGCCGCCAGGGCGCCTCCGGCGTCGGGTCGAGGTCGAAGAGCACGAAGTCGGGGCGCTCGGGCCGGTCGACGCGCGAGTACCACGCGTTCATGTCGATGCAGCCCATGTTCACCATCCAGAGGAGGGCGAGCTCGTCGTTCACGAGCGGGAAGTCGACCCACTTCTTCGCCCCGCCCTCTCTGGTCGAGACGGAGGCGCGATAGGTCGGGATCCAGTCGGGCATGTGCTTCGGGGCGTCCTTCTGGAAGAACGCCTTGCCGGCGGCGCCGTCGGGGTAGCGCCGCATCGTGAACGGACGGTCGCGGAGGTGGGGCACGAGCACGGGGGCGATCGCCTGGTAGTAGCGGAGCAGGTCGCCCTTGGTGATCCCATCGTCGGGCCAGAACGGCTTGTCGAGATTCGAGAGGCGAAGCTCGCGACTGCCGGAGCGGATCACCTGCGGAACCGGCCGCGGCGCGGCGACTTCGCCGGGCTCCTTGTCGTCGCGCAGCCCGAGGTAGGCGGGATGCCGGAGGTGTCCGTCGTGCGTCCACTCGCCGTAGCGGACCTGCGCGACGAGGCGCGGCTCGACCCACTGCACGCCGCCCTTGCGGACGCGCGGCAGCTTCGGGACCTCCGGGAAGGGCGCGCTGTCGCGCCGCAAGGGCCGCAGCAGATCGAGCAGCCGCGCGATCTCTCGCTCGTCGAAGCCGGTGCCGACGTTGCCGACGTAGCGCAGCTCACGGCCCTCCCGGACGGCGAGTACGAGCGATCCGAAGGTGTCCGCGCGCCGGCCGGCGCCGCGCGTGTAGCCGGCGATCAGGAACTCGTCGCTCTGGTCGAGCTTGAGCTTCAGCCATTCGCGGGTGCGCCTCCCCTCGCGGTACGGCGAGTCGAGGCGCTTCGCGACCACGCCCTCGAGGCCGCGTTCGCGGGCGGCGGCGAGCAGCGCACCTCCGTCGTCGAAGCCCTCCGAGTAGGCGACGTTCCGGACGCGCGGGTCGAGCAGCTCGCGCAGCGCCGCCTTCCGCTCGCGCAGCGGCTCGTCGACCAGCGGCGCACCGTCCAGCTCGAGCAGGTCGAACGTGAAGTAGACGAGCGGGCCGGTGCCCTGCTGGAGCTCCGAGAAGCTCGAGCGGCCCTCGGTGGTGAGCCGCGCGACCTCGCCGTCGAGGACCGCGTCCGGGCTCTTCACGGCCTTCGCGACCGCCTTCGCCACCTCGGCGAAGCGGCCGGTCAGGTCGTTGCCGTTCCGGGAGACGAGCCGGCACTCGCCGCCGCGCACGTACGCGATCGCGCGGTAGCCGTCGAACTTCACCTCGAACGTCCACGCCTCGCCGCACGGGAGCCGCGTCTCGACGCTTGCGAGCATCGGGCGGTACTCGCGCCGCACGCCCGCCGCGGCGTGCCCGGCGTCGTCGTGGCCCTTGATCAGCAGCCAGTTCTCCTCCTTGCCGTCGAGGCGCGCGGGCACGAGCGTGAACCGGCCGCGGAGCCGCTCGCCGTGCAGGAGCACGGTCAGCTGGCCGTTGCGCTTCTCCTCGAGCAGGTCGTAGGTGCCGCGGTCGAAGATCTCGACCGTGCCGGCGCCGTACTGGCCGCGCGGGATCTCGCCGTGGAAGGCCGCGTACTCGAGCGGGTGGTCCTCGACGTGCACGGCGAGCACCCGCGCGCCGGGCTCGAGCGGCACGCCTTTCGGCACCGCCCAGGAGGCGAGCGAGCCGCCGCGCTCGAGCCGGAAGTCGTAGTGGAGCCGGCGGGCGTCGTGGCGCTGGACGACGAAGATCGGCCGTCCGCCGCCGCCGCCGCGGCCGTCCGGGAACGGCTCGGGCGTCGCCGCCGGGTCGCGCTTGCGGCGGTACTCGGACAGGCTCACCCGCGAAGGTCTACCGCGCGGCGGGAGGTCGTCCGGGACGGGGCGCCGGATCCGGACGGGTCCCGGTCAGTTTGTAAAGGGATTGTTCCCGGTTGAAAACCCTGTGGACGGTGTGGAAACCCGTGCAGATCGTGCGAATCGCTACGCGAAGACGCCCATGCCGCGGAACTTCGCGCGGCGTCGGCGGCGGAGCTCCTCGCCGGGGGTGTCGTCGAGGTCGTCGAGCGCGTCGAGGAGCGCCGTCCGGAGCGCCGCGGCCGCGGCGGCCGGGTCGGTCTGGGCGCCGCCCGGCGGCTCGGGGACGATGCCGTCGATCACGCCGAGCTCCAGGCAGTGGAGCGCGTCGGGCTTGAACGCGGCGGCGGCCTTCTTCGCCTCGCCGGCGTCGCGCCAGAGGATGGCGGCGCAGCCTTCGGGGGTGATCACCGAGTAGATCGCGTTCTCCTGCATCAGCACGCGGTCGGCGACGGCGATCGCGACGGCGCCGCCCGAGCCGCCTTCGCCGATGATGCAGGCGACGGTGGGGACGGTGAGGCGCGCCATCGCCGCCTGCGAGCGGGCGATCGCCCCGCCCTGGCCGTGCTGCTCGGCGGCGACGCCCGGATAGGCGCCGGGCGTGTCGACGAGCGACACGAGCGGGAAGCCGAAGCGGTCCGCGATCTCCATCACGCGCATCGCCTTGTGGTAGCCCTCGGGGTAGGCCATCCCGAACTGGCGGTCGAGGCGCTCCTTCACGTCGCGGCCTTTCTGGTGGCCGACGAGGGCGATCGTGCGCCCGTCGAGGCGGCCGATGCCGGTGACGAGCGCGCCGTCGTCGGCGCGGCCGCGGTCGCCGTGCAGCTCGACCCAGTCCTCGAGCAGCCGTTCGACGTAGTCGAGGGTGTACGGCCGCTCCGGATGGCGCGCCAGCTCGACCGAGTTCCAGATCGCCTCGTCGGTGGTGTCGGCGGACAGGCGCTGGAGCTGCGCCTCGAGGCGCTCGGCTTCGCCGTCGACCTTCGTCCCGCGCAGCAGCGGCAGCCGCGACAGCCCGGACAGCCGCTGCCGCAGGTTGAGCTCGGTCTCCCGGTCGCTCACGAGAACAGCCTCAGGACGCGCGACAGGTAGTCGCGCTGCTCCGGCCGCGGCACGATCGCGTCGAGGTGGCCGAAGCGGAGGTTCTGCTCCGCGAGCCCGAAGTCGTCGGGGAGCTTCTCGCGCGTCGTCTGCTGCACCACGCGCGGGCCGGTGAACGCGATCAGCGCGCCGGGCTCGGCGATCGTGACGTCGCCGAGCGACGCGAACGACGCGAGCACGCCGGCCGTCGTCGGATGCGTCATGACGGTGATCATCGGCAGCCGCGCGTCGTGGAGGTCCTCGACGGCGCACACCGTCTTCGGCAGCTGCATGAGCGACAGGATCCCCTCCTGCATGCGCGCACCGCCCGAGGAGGTGACGGAGACGAGCGGCACGCCGCGCTCGACGGCCGAGTCGCACGCGCGCGAGAACTTCTCGCCGACGGCGCTCCCCATCGAGCCGCCCATGAACGCGAAGTCCATCACTGCGAGCTCGATCGGGTGGCCGTCGAGCGAGGCCTGGCCGACCACGATCGCCTCGCCGAGCCCCGTGTTCAGCTCCGCCTCCGCAAGCCGCTCGGTGTACGGGCGAAGGTCGAAGAAGGAGAGCGGGTCCTCGGAGCGGACGTCCGCCGCCTCCTCGAGGAAGCTGCCCGGATCGGCGTACCAGTCGATGCGCGCCCTGGAGCGCATCGGGTAGTGGTGGCCGCAGTGCGCGCAGACCCAGAGCGCGGCGGCGAGCTCGTCGTCGCGGTAGTGCGACCCGCACTTGGGGCAGGTGTTCGGGTGCTTCCTGGCGTCTGGGGGCGGAGCGTGCTTGTGCTCGACCTGGACGTCGATCCGGGTCTCGGACATCGGCTGCAGCTTAGACCCGGGAGCCGGCGACCCGGTTGCAGACCGCCGCGCTCAGGCGGCGACCAGCTCGTCCAGCGTCTCCGGCAGGGCGAACAGGTCGGTCAGCTCGCGGTCGGGCCGGGCCTCCGGCGGCGCGGCTTCGCCGGTCCGGTTGATCCAGACGCTGCGGAGGCCGAGCTCGTTTGCGGGCGCGATGTCGTGGAAGAGCGAGGCGGCGACGTGCACGTGGCCCTCGCGCGGCGCCCTCGTGCGGGCGAAGAACTCCTCCCAGTGGCGGTGCGCCGGCTTGTAGGAGCCGATCTCCTGCGCGACGACCACCTCGTCGAAGTGCACGCCGATCTGCACCTGCGACGCGGCGATGAAGTCGTCGTCGGTGTTCGAGAGGATGGCGAGGCGCCAGCCGCGGGCGCGCAGCTCCTCGAGCGCGGCCCGCACCTCGGGGAAGGCGCGCCAGCCGGGGAGCGACTCCGCGAGCCCGTGCTCGCGGCCGTGCGGCGCGCCCAGCCGCCGCATGCACTCCGTGAGCACCTCGCGGTAGGTCAGGTCGCCGTCGCGCTGGAGCTCCGGCTCGAGCTCGTGGTAGCGGGCGAGGAGCTCGTCCGCCCGGTCCTCGCCGAAGACGCGCGCGAGCTCGGCGCGCACGCCGCCGTCCCAGTCGATCAGCGTGCCGTAGCAGTCGAACGTCGCCCACCGCTGCACGCCTCCGAGTCTATGCGGCGAGCTCTGCCGGCGGCCGGTAGGCGAGCAGCTCCCAGCCGTGGTCGTCGAGCCACTGCTTCGACTCGCGGTACGCCGGCCGCCGCCTCGCGACGAGCCGCCAGAACGCGGGGCCGTGGTTGTGCTCGACGAGATGGCACACCTCGTGCACGACGACGTAGTCGAGCACGTCGTGCGGGGCGAGCACGAGCCGCCAGTTGAAGCTGAGCGCGCCGGCCGCCGAGCACGAGCCCCACCGGCTTCGCTGGTCGCGCAGCGTGATGCGCGCGTACGCGACGCCGAGCGCGGCCGCCTCCGACTGCGCGATCAGCGCGATGCGCGCGGCCGCCTCGCGGCGGCCCTGCTTCTCGGTCAGCCGGAGCCGGTCGAGCCCGTGCCGCGCGACGACGGGATGCTCGAGACGCCGCTCGAGCCACGGAAGGTGGTGCGCGATCGCGTCGTCGATGTCCGCCTGCGACGCACGCGGTCGCACGACGAGCTCGGGCGGCAGCCCGTAGCGCACGACCATACGCGTGCCGTGCACGCGCTTCGAGCGGCGAATGTGCAGCTCGACGAGCCTGCCGCCGACGGTGATGCGCCGCACGCCCGGACGGTAAGCGTTGCCGCGGACGGCAGCGTTCGTGACACCGCGTGGCACGGGTCACGTCGTTCGACCCGAACGGCGCTAATCCTGGAAGCGGCGGACGACGATCGACGCGTTGTGACCGCCGAACCCGAATGAGTTCGAGACGGCGACGTCGAGGTCGGGCAGGTCGCGTGCGACGTTCGGGACGTAGTCGAGGTCGCAGGCGGGATCGGGGTCCTCGTAGTTGATCGTCGGCGGCGCCTTCCTGTCGACGACCGCGAGCGTGGTGAAAACGGCCTCGACCGCGCCCGCCGCGCCGAAGCAGTGGCCGGTCGCGCCCTTCGTCGACGAGACGGCGAGCTTCCCCGTCGCGTGCTCCTCGCCGAACGCGTTCTTGATCACCTTCGTCTCGGCGGCGTCGCCGAGCGGCGTCGAGGTCGCGTGCGCGTTGACGTAGCCGACCTCGCTCGGATCGACCCCGGCGCTGCGGAGCGCCATCGTGATCGCCCGTGCCGGGCTCTCGCCCGTCGGGTCGGGCTCCGTCATGTGCGCCGCGTCGGACGACATGCCGTAGCCGACGAGCTCGCAGTAGATCTTCGCGCCGCGCGCCCGCGCCGTCTCGAGGTCCTCGAGCACCAGCACCGCCGCCGCCTCGCCCATCACGAGCCCGTCGCGCCCGCCGTCGAACGGCCGCGACGCGCGCTCCGGGTCGTCGTTCCGGCGTGAGAGCGCGCGCATCGCGTCGAAGCCTGCGATGCCGACCTCGGTGATCGGCGCTTCGCTCCCTCCGGCGAACATCACGTCGGCGCGTCCCGCGCGGATCGTGTCCATCGCGTCGCCGATCGCCATGTTCGACGCGGCGCACGCGGTGCACTCGCTCATCAGCGGCCCCTTCGTGCCGAGCTCGATCGACACCCAGCCGGCGCCCATGTTCGGGATGATCGACGGGATCGAGAAGGGGCTGACGCGGTCGGGCCCCTTCGTGAGGAGCACGTGGTGGCATTCCTGGTAGCTGTGCAGGCCGCCGATGCCGGTCGCAATCGACGCGCCGAAGCGGTCGGGGGCGGCGGAGACGTCCACGCCGGAGTCGGCCTCCGCCTGCCGCGCGGCGGCGAGGATCATCTGCGCGAAGCGGTCCATGCGGCGGGCCGCCTTGCGGTCGATCCAGACGGTCGGGTCGAAGTCCTTCAGCTCGCAGGCGAAGTGCACGTTGTAGTCGGAGTGGTCGAAGGCCTGGATCGTCGCCGCGCCGGATTCGCCCGCGAGCAGGCGCGACCACGACGTCTGCACGTCGTTGCCGAGCGGGCTCACCATCCCGAGCCCCGTGATCACGACTCGTCTCTCCGTCACATTCCCAACCCGCCGTCGACGAGGAGCACCTCGCCCGTGATGAACGAGGCATCGTCGGAGGCGAGGAAGCGTACCGCCCCGGCGACCTCCTCCGGATCGGCGACGCGGCCGAGCGGCGTCTGCGAGACCATCGCCTGGGTGGCCTCCTCCGGCAGGACATCGGTGAGCTGCGTCTTCACGTAGCCCGGCGCCACGACGTTGGCGCGGATCGCGCGGGAGCCGAGCTCGCGCGCGAGCGACTTCGTGAAGCCGATGATGCCGGCCTTCGACGCGGCGTAGTTCGTCTGGCCCCAGTTGCCGTGGACGCCGACGATGGAGCTGATGTTGACGATCGAGCCGGAGCGCTTCTTCATCATCGGCCGGGTCACCGCACGGCACGTGTAGAAGACCGAGCTCAGGTTGGTGTCGAGCACGGTGCGCCAGTCGTCGTCCGACATGCGGGCGAGCAGGCCGTCGCGGGTCAGGCCGGCGTTGTTGACGAGCACGTCGACGTCGCCCGCCTCCTCGACGAGCCGCCGCGCCTCGTCGGGCGACGAGACGTCCGCCTGGATCGCCCTGCCGCCGATCTCCGCGGCGAGCGCCTCCGCCTCGTCGCGTCCCGTGCGATAGCCGACGACGACCGACGCGCCGGCGCGCGCGAGCTCCCGCGCGACCGCACGCCCGATCCCGCGCGAGGCGCCGGTGACGAGCGCGAGCTTTCCGTCCAGCGACGCGAACGGCCTGTCAGGCAAGCGCCTTCGTCGTCTCCTCGAGCGACCGCAGGTCGTTGACCGAGAAGGTGCGCACCGAGCGGTCGATCCTCTTCAGTAAACCGGACAGGACGCTGCCCGGCCCGACCTCGACGAACGTCGTGACGCCGCTTGCGATCAGCTCGCGCGCAGCCTGCGTGAACTTCACCGGCGCGGTCAGCTGCTCGACGAGGAGCTCCTTGTAGTGCTGCGCCTCCTCGACGCGCGCGGTGACGGTCGACATGAACGCGGCGCGGCCCTCGACGAGATGCGCGCGCTCGACGGCGGGCCGAAGCCGCTCCGCGGCGCGGGCGACGAGCGGCGAGTGGAACGCGCCGGAGACGCGCAGCTTCACCGCGCGGCGGGCGCCTTCGAGCGCGGCCTGGTCGCACGCCTCGTCGACGGAGACCGTCTCGCCGGAGATGACGAGCTGCCCGGGGCAGTTGTAGTTCGCCGGCCAGACGTTCGAGATCTTCTTGCAGAGCGACTCGACGACCTCGTCGGCGAGGCCGAGGATGGCCGCCATCGAGCCGGGATGCGCACGAGCCGCCTCGGCCATGGCGGCTCCCCGCTCGCGCACGAGCGTGATCGCCTCGCGCAGCGACAGCGACTCCGACGAGCCGAGCGCCGAGAACTCGCCGACCGAGTGGCCGACGACGACGTGTGGGCGGATGCCGCGCGCACGGAGCGCCGCGTCGAACGAGAGGCAGGTGGCGACGAGCGCCGGCTGCTGCACCTCGGTGTCGACGAGATCCTCGACCGGCCGGTTGAAGCAGAGCTCCTTCAGGTCCATGCCGGCGGCGTCGCTCGCCTGCGCGTAGACCGCCATCGCCTCGGGGATCGCCTCGGCGATCTCCCGGCCCATCCCTGCCTCGGCCGCACCCTGCCCGGGGAACATGAAGGCGATCTTCGTCATACGAGAGCTCCAGTCGTCGGATGTGTCCACTCGATCAGCGCCGAGCCCCACGTCAGGCCCGCCCCCATGCCCGTGAGGAGCACCAGCTTGCCAGGCTCGAGCCGTCCCTCGCCGGCCGCGTCGGCGAGCGCGAGCGGAATCGAGCCCGAAGACGTGTTGCCGTACTTCTGGACGTTGACCACCGTCCTGCCGTCGGGGACGCCCAGCTTCCTCGCAGCGTGGTCGATGATCCGGACGTTCGCCTGATGCGGAACGTAGACATCCACGTCGTCGATCGTCTTTCCACACTCGGCGAGGATTGCCTGCGCCGACGACACCATCACCCGCGTGGCGAACTTGAACACCTCGCGCCCGTTCATCTTCACGTGGCGCTGCGGATCCTCGAAGCGGCGGGAGCCGCTGCCCGGTAGCCACAGGTTCGCGCCGCCGCCGCCGTCCGCTCCGAGCTCGAAGCCGAGGAAGCCGCCGGCCGGCACCGGCTCCAGCACGACCGCTCCGGCGCCGTCGCCGAAGAGGACGAGCGTCGAGCGGTCCTCCCAGTCGAGGATCTTCGAAAGGACGTCCGCGCCGACCACGAGCGCCCGGCCGGCGAGCCCGGCGGCGAGCATCGCATGCGCCTGCGCGATCGCGTACACGAATCCCGTGCAGCCCGCGGAGAGGTCGTACGCGGCGGCGGAGTGCATGCCGAGCGCGTCGGCGAGGAGCGCGCTCGACGACGGGAACGTCATGTCGGGCGTCACCGTGGCGACGATGACGAGGTCGATGCTCGCGGGATCGGCGTTCGCCAGCTCGAGCGCACGCCGCGCCGCCGGCAGGCAGATGTCCGTCAGCGCCTCGTCGTCGGCGGCGATCCGGCGCTCGCGGATGCCGGTGCGCTCGACGATCCACTCGTCGGTCGTGTCGACGA
This sequence comes from Gaiellaceae bacterium, assembly GCA_035651295.1. Lineage (GTDB taxonomy): Bacteria > Actinomycetota > Thermoleophilia > Gaiellales > Gaiellaceae > PALSA-600. Next base: position 100,860 of record DASRGA010000052.1, read on the forward strand.
GCTTCGACAGGTCGTCGTTCGTCAGCACGCGCTCCGGCACGTGGCAGCCGAGGCCCGTGATCGAGATCCGCGCGCCGTTCGTCCGCCCGATCATTCGCCGCCCACCGCGAACGTGAGCGTCCCGCGCACCGCGAGCTCGCCGTCGACCGTCGCCTTCGCCCTGCCCCGGCCGACGGGCCCGCGCACGGTCTCGACGACGCACTCGAGCAGCAGCACCTCGCCGGGGCGGACGACCCGCTTGAAACGGACGTCGTCGATCCCGGCGAAGAGCGCGAGCTTGCCGCGGTTTGCCTCCAGCGAGAGCACGGCGACGGCGCCGCACTGCGCGAGCGCCTCGACCATCTTCACGCCCGGCATGATCGGGTTCCCGGGGAAGTGGCCGGCGCAATCCTCCTCGGTGACGGTCTTGCGCGCGACGACGCGCTCGCCGGGAACGAGCTCGAGCACCTCGTCGACGAGCAGCATCGGGTCGCGGTGCGGCAGGACCGCCTCGATCGCGGCCTTGTCCATGAGGACGCCGCCCGTCAAGCGGAGGCCCGCTCCAGCGCCGGCCAGGCCGGCGCTTCCGCTCTCTCTGCCGGCTCCGTCGAACCCGCGCCGGAGAGTTTCTCCCGCAGGCCGTTGCGGCCCCGGTGCGCGTAGCACTTCGCCGTGCCGACCGGCATGCCGGTGGCGGCGGAGATCTCCTCGAACGGCACGCCGAGCGCGTCCTTCAGCGCGATCACGGTCGCCTGCGCCGGCGGCAGCTCGGCGAGGCAGCGGCCGAGCTCGCGGCGGGTCTCGGCGGCGATCGCGGCCCAGGCCGGGTCGCCGTCGCGGGCGACGCGCAGGTCCTCGTCGAGCGGCTGTGTGCGGCGTGCCGCGGCGAAGCGCGCCTGGGCGACGTCCTTGCACGTGTTGACGACGAGCCGGTGCAGCCACGTCGAGAACTGCGATTCGCCGCGAAACTGGCCGACGCGCCGCATGAGCTTCACGAGCGACTCCTGGGCGGCGTCGTGCGCGTCCTCGGGGTCGCGCAGGACGTGAAGCGCGATCGCGTGCACGCGATCCGCGTAGCGGGCGCAGAGCATCTCGAGAGCGCGCGGGTCGCCGTCCTTGACACGTCGGATCAGAATGGGGTCGGAGAGCCTCTCGTAGTCGAGGGGAGCGTCCTGCCTGGGAACGCTCTCGATTCGACGGCGCCGGCGTGCCTGGGGTTGCACGCGCGTACTCTAGTGGTCGTGCGGGCGCTCACCCCGGAGGTCGTCCTGCCGGTGCTGCGCGGCTCGTTCGGCCGGCACTACCACTGGGCCGAGGAGACCGAGACGACCCAGCGGCTGCTGCCCGCCGATGCGCCGCACGGGTCGGTCGCCCTGGCCGAGCACCAGACGGCGGGCCGCGGCCGGCTCGGCCGGACCTGGGTCGACTCGGCGCTGATGCTCTCGGTCTGCCTGCGCCCCGCGCCGCCGGTCGCAGACTGGCCGGAGCTCACCCTCGTCGCGGCGCGGGCGGTCGCGGGCGCGATCGGCCCCGGCGCGGCGATCAAGCACCCGAACGACGTCCTCGTCGACGGCCGCAAGGTGGCGGGGATCCTCGCCGAGGCGTCGGAGCGGGTGGTGCTCGGGATCGGCATCAACGTCAACGAGGCGCGCTTCGAGGGCGCCGGCTTCGTCGTGCGCGACCGGCTGGAGCTGCTCGTGGACGTCCTCGAACGGCTCGAGCAGGGCTACGACGCGTGGGCCGCCGCCCGCGGCGACCTACACTGAACGCACCGTGAGACGACTGCTCGTCGTCGCGATCCTCCTGGCGCTGGCGGCGCCGGCCGCCGCCGCCGCGGCCGCGGGCCCGCGCGTGTACGCGATCCGGTTCACGCAGGACGTCAACCCGGTCACCCAGGACTGGCTGAACGGGCAGCTCGACCATGCCGCCTCGCACCACTACCAGGCGGCGGTGATCCTGCTCGACACGCCCGGCGGCCTGGAGGAGTCGATGCGGAAGATCGTGCAGAAGGAGCTCGCGCTGCCGATCCCCGTCGTCGTCTACGTCACGCCGAACGGCGCGCGGGCGGCGTCGGCCGGCGTGTGGATCAGCGAGGCGGCGGACGTCCTAGCGATGGCGCCCGAGACGAACATCGGCTCCTCGACCCCGATCGACTCGAGCGGCCAGAACATCGGCAGCGACCTGCGGCGGAAGGTCGTCAACGACGCCGCCGCGTCGCTGCGCGGCCTCGCCGCCTCGCACGGGCGGAACGCGAAGTGGGCGGACTCGGCGGTGCGGGTGGCGTCGAACCTCACGGCGGACGAGGCGCTGCGCGAGCACGTGATCGACGTGACCGCGCCCAGCCTGCCCGCGCTGCTCGCGAAGATCGACGGCCGCCGCAGCGTCGCACGGCCGCGCATGGTGCTGCACACGCGCGGCGCGCAGATCGTCGAGGCGAGCCCCGGCTTCCTGACGCGCTTCCTCTCGACGCTGATCGACCCGAACATCGTCTCGCTGCTCTTCCTGGCCGGTCTCGCCGGGCTCGGCTTCGAGCTGTTCCACCCGGGCGTCGTCATCCCCGGCGCGTTCGGCGCGATCTGCATGGTGTGCGCGCTCTTCGGGTTCTCGGTGCTGCCGCTCTCGTGGGCGGGGCTCGGGCTCGTGCTGCTCGGAGCCGCGCTGCTCGTGATCGACGCGCACGTCACCTCGCACGGCGCGCTCTCGGTGTCCGGTCTCGTCGCGATGGCGATCGGCCTCGTGACGCTCTTCCACGACGCGCCGTCGCCGTACCACACGTCCGTGCCGCTCGTCGTCACCTTCACCGCCGTCCTCGGCGGCCTGTGGGCGTTCGCGATCGGCAAGGCGCTGCAGGCCCGGCGGCGCCCCGTGGCGATCGGGCCGGGCGACGTCGTCGGCGCGGAGGGCGTCGTGCGCGGCGACGGCCAGGTGTTCGTGCGCGGCGAGCTCTGGCGGGCACGCGCGGCCGAGCCGCTCTCACCCGGCGAGCACGTCGTCGTCGACCGGCTCGTCGGCCTGACGCTCGAGGTTCACCCGGCGGGGCGGGGGCCGACGGCGCGCGCGAGCCAGAACGAATCGGCTTCGGCGAGCTGATCGCAGACGTAGTCGCACGACTGCGTCCGGCCCAGCACCATCGCGCCCTTCGGCGGCACGCCTCCGTCCGGCAGGCGCACGACGCGCGCTGCCGGCAGCCCGTGCGTCACGGCGTACCACTGCCCCATCGTCAGGGCGTACGCGTCGTCGTGGTCGACGTAGATCGTCCGGCCGCCGGCGAGCCCGCGTGCGACGAGCGCCGGCACGCCGACCTCGAACACCGTGGCGCGGCTCGCCTGTCCGCGCGACGAGTAGACGTGCACGAAGAACCCCCACTCCGCGAGCGTCGCGAGCGCGAGCACCGTTGCGAGCGCGGCGAGGGCGGGGCGGGGCGCCCGCGTGAGCGCCTTCAGGCCGGGGATCGCGAGCACCGCGAGGCATGCGGGCATCGCGCTGAGCCGCAGCGCGTCGTGCCGGTCGGCCGTGAGCGCGGCGGGCACCGGGGAGAGCAGGTAGGCGAGGAGGGCGTACAGCCAGAACCGCTCGTGCCGGCGGCGCCTGACGATCTCGACGACCCCGAGGGCGGCGAGCGCGACCGGCACGGCGAGCAGCTGCGGCGCCCCCCACACGTCGACGTAGGGCTTGTGGTCGCCGGACACGAGCCAGCGCCACGGGTCGAGATCGCCGAGGTAGTTGCCGGCGGCGCGCGACACGACGTGCCCGAGCTTCATCCCCGGCTGCACGAACGTCGTCTGCCGGTACCGCGCGGTGAGCCCGTGCGGATGACGGAGCCTGTAGGCGGCGAGCGGAACGAGCAGGGCCGCGTAGGCGAGCCAGGCGGCTGCGAGCGACCGCCACGGCACGAAACGCGCGAAGACGACGAGCGCGGCGGCGAGCAGCGGCGCGAGCAGCCGGCCGGCGCCGTAGGCGTAGGTCAGGGCGGCGAGCGCCGCCCCGACGAACACGGAGCGCGGCAGCGAGAAGCGCGGGCGCGCCCAGACGTCGACCGCGAACAGCAGCAGCACGACCGCGGCCGGGAAGGCGCTCGTGTCGTAGGCGACGCGGCCGAGCTGGAAGAGCCACGGCGTGAGCCCCGCCAGGCAGGCGGCGCAGACCGCAACCCACGGCCCGTCGCGCCGCCGGGCGAGCAGGCCGACGAGGGCGACCGCGGCGATCCCGAACGCTGCGGCGAGCGCGCGCGCCGCGCCGTCCGACGGCCCGAAGACGAGGAAGACCGGCGCCAGCACGTAGCTGAACGCCGCCGCCTTGTAGTCGCCGTACGACGGGAAGAGCACCGGAAGCAGCGCGCCGTTCTGGTCGCGCAGGTGGTGGGCGATCGTGTACGCGTTGAGCGCGAAGGCCGCCTCGTCGTGGTGGAAGCCCGGCGGGTTGCGCGGCGAGATCCACAGCTGGAACGCCAGGACGAACGCGAGCGCACCCGCTGCGGCGAGGAAAACAGGCCGAGGCACCGTGAGAAGACTAGGATCAGGGCATGACCGCAGCGGTCGTCGTGCTCGTCGTGCTCGTCTTCCTGGTGCTGCTGTGGGCGATCGCGGCGCTGAAGGTGCTGCGGGAGTACGAGCGGGCGATCGTCTTCCGGCTCGGCCGGCTCTTCCCGGAGCCGAAGGGGCCGGGGCTGATCATGCTGATCCCGATCATCGACCGGATGGTGCGCGTCGACCTGCGGACGATCACGCTGAACATCCCGCCGCAGGAGGTGATCACCAAGGACAACGTCCCCGCGCGGGTGAACGCCGTGGCGTACTTCCGGATCGTCGACCCGAAGTCGGCGATCGTGCAGATCGAGAACTTCATGGTCGCGACCTCGCAGATCGCGCAGACGACGCTGCGGTCGGTGCTCGGCCAGCACCAGCTCGACGAGCTTCTCTCGGAGCGCGAGAAGATCAACGCGATCCTGCAGGAGATCATCGACGAGGCGACGGCGCCCTGGGGGATCAAGGTGACGATCGTCGAGGTGAAGGACGTCGAGATCCCGCAGGGGATGCAGCGTGCGATGGCGCGGCAGGCCGAGGCCGAGCGCGAGCGGCGCGCGAAGGTGATCAACGCCGAGGGCGAGTTCCAGGCGTCGGAGCGGCTGAAGGACGCGGCGAACGTGATCGAGGAGCACCCGGTGGCGCTCCAGCTCCGCTACCTGCAGACGCTGCTCGAGCTCAGCTCGTCGCAGTCCACGACGGTCGTGTTCCCGCTGCCGATCGACCTCGTGAAGCCGTTCCTCGACGGCGCGCGAGACGCGAGCTAGCCTGCGGCGCTCTGCCGCTGCTCGCGGAAGCGGCGGGCGGCGTCGATCGCGGCGCCCAGGTTGAGGCCCTTGTCCTTGGCCTGCTTGATCAGCATCACGGTCTCGACGGCGTCCATGTCGTAGATCCGCTGCTTCTTGCCCTTCGTCGGGATCTGGGCCTTGTTCGTCCAGTAGTCGAGCTGCATCTTCGAGATGCCGGCGATCGCGCACACCTGGCCGAGGTAGAGCTCGAGCTTGTCGAGGTGCTCGGCCATGTCGATCGGCTCCAGCAGGTCGACCTGCTTCGTGTACGCCATCTCGAGGAGCTTCCCTTTCGTCGACCGAACGACCCCGACATCCCCCGGTCGAGAGTTCTACCACCCTCGCTTGCAAAAGGGAAGCTGCCGCGCGGGACCTACGGGGTCTCGGCGGCCTCGTCGTCGCCGGACTCGACGACGGGGGCGAGCGAGGAGACCTGCTCGCCCTCGCGGAGGCGCATCACGATCACGCCCTGCGTGGCGCGGCCGAGCCGCTTGACCTCCTCGACCGGCATGCGGATGACGGTGCCGCCGGTCGAGATGAGCATCACCTGGTAGCCGTCGCGGACGACGCGCGCCCCGGCGAGCCGGCCGCGGGCCTCCGTCAGCTGGACGGTCTTGACGCCCATGCCGCCGCGGCCCTTCCGAGGGTATTCGGAGACGCGGGTGCGCTTGCCGTAGCCATTCTCGGTGACGACGAGCAGGTCGGCGTCGTCGGCGGCGATCGTGACCGAGATCACCTCGTCGTCGCCGCGGAGCTTCATCCCCTGCACCCCGGAGGCGTCGCGGCCCATCGGCCGGACGTCCCGCTCGGAGAAGCGGATCGCCTGGCCGAGCTGCGAGACGAGCAGGACGTCGTCCTGCCCGGTCGAGTGCCTGACCCCGACGAGCTCGTCGCCCTCGCGCATCTTGATGGCGATGATCCCGTCCGCCTTCAGCGACGTGTTGTACGCGCCGAGCTCCGTCTTCTTGACGACGCCGTTCTTGGTGGCGAAGACGAGGTACTTCGCCTCTTCGAAGTTGCGGGTCTGGATGACCGCACGCACCGTCTCGCCCTGGCGGAACGGCAGCAGGTTGACGATCGCGCGTCCTTTCGACTGGCGCGAGCCGAGCGGCAGCTCGTGCACCTTCAGCCGGTACACCTTGCCGACGCTGGTGAAGAAGAGGATGTAGTCGTGCGTCGAGGCGACGAACAGATGCTCGATGTAGTCCTCGTCCTTCAGGTCCATCCCCATCACGCCGATGCCGCCGCGGCGCTGCTCGCGGTAGGCGGTCACCGGGAGCCGCTTGATGTAGCCGGAGCGGGTGATCGCGATCACCATGTCCTCTTCCGCGATCAGGTCCTCGAGCTCGAGCTCCTCCTCGGCGGCGACGATCTCGGTGCGCCGGTCGTCGGAGCGGCCGTAGATGCCCTTCAGCTCGAGCAGCTCGTCCTTGATCAGCGCGTCGATCTTCTCCTCGGAGCCGAGCAGCTCGCGCAGCTCCTCGATGCGCTCCTGGATGTCGCGGTACTCGTCCTCGACGGATTTCCGCTCGAGCGCGGTCAGCGCGCGGAGGCGCAGCTCGAGGATCGCGACGGCCTGGCGCTCGGAGAGGTCGAACTGCTCCATGAGGCCGGTCTTCGCCGAGTCCGTGTCGGCCGACGCGCGGATCAGCGCGATCACGGCATCGAGGTTGTCGAGCGCGATCAGGTAGCCCTGCAGGATGTGCGCGCGCTTCTCCTTCTGGCGCAGCTCGTGCTTCGACCGCCGGGTGACGATCTCGCGCTGGAAGTCGAGGTAGTGGGTGAGCAGCTCGAGCAGCGAGAGCGTCTTCGGGACGCCGCCCACGAGCGCGACCGTGTTGACGCCGAACGTCGTCTGCAGCGGGGTGTGCTTGAACAGCTTGTTCAGCGCCACCTGCGGGACGGCGTCGCGCTTCAGCTCGATCTGGATGCGCATGCCGGACCGGTCGGAGTGGTCCTGCAGGTCGGAGATCTCGGTCAGCACCTTGTCGTTGACGAGCTCGGCGATCTTCGCGATCACGCCGCCGTCGCCGCCCTTCTTCACCCCGTACGGAAGCTCGGTGACGATGATCGCGCTCTTGCCGCCGCGCAGCTCCTCGATGTGTGCGCGCGCGCGCATGACGACGCGGCCGCGGCCGCTGCGGTAGGCGTCGCGGATGCCGGAGCGGCCGACGATGATCGCACCGGTCGGGAAGTCGGGGCCCTTGACGTGCTTCATCAGGTCCTCGACGTTTGCGTCGGGCTTGTCGATCAGCGTCACGACGGCGTCGACGACCTCGCCGAGGTTGTGCGGCGGGATGTTCGTCGCCATGCCGACCGCGATGCCGGCGCTGCCGTTGACGAGCAGGTTCGGGAACCGCGCCGGCAGCACCTTTGCGATCTGCTTCGACTCGTCGTAGTTCGGCTCGAAGTCGACGGTGTCGGCGTCGAGCTCGCGCAGCATCTCCTCGGAGATGCGCGCGAGCCGCGCCTCGGTGTTGTGGCTGACGAAGCCGTTTGTCAGGAAGGAGTGGTCGTCCGTGTCGACGCGCAGCGAATAGACCGGCTGCACACCGGCGTCCTCGACGGATGCGACTTCGGCGTAGTAGTAGTCGCCCGTGACGAGCGGCTCGACGACGGCCTTCACCTCGTCGGAGGCGATGCGCTCCATGATCGCGGCGCCGCCCTGCTCCCAGCGGTCGATCCGCTCGACGTCGTGCCGGCGCAGCCACTCCTTGTCGGCCCAGCGCGAGCCGCAGTCGGCACGGATGTAGTCGGCGATGCCGGGCACGTGGTCGTGCGACAGCGCCGAGCTCTCCTTCGGGATCTGCGCGAGCTCGCGATCGAGCTTCGCCTGCTTGGCGCCGAGGAACCCGACATTGCGCGCGAAGAGCCGCGCGTCGCGCCGGTTCGTGATCACGACCTTGATCTCGCCCTTCGCGTAACGGCGGAGCCGCGAGACGACGCCGAACTCGAGCAGCAGGAGCTGCACGTCCTTCGCCAGCTGCTCGCTGCAGGTGGAGTAGGCGACCTGGATCGTCCTGCGCGGCAGCAGCGACGACGACCCGTCGCCGGTGAAGAGCGCCTGGAGGAACACGCGCTTGAAACCCTGCGAGCTGCGCCACACGCGCCCGGGGATGCGCTTCTCGCCGCTGCGCTGTCCCTCGAGCTCGCCGAACCCTGCGCGGCGATCCGAGACGAACCCCTCGGAGACGAATGCCCCGAGCAGCAGCGCCTCCCGACGGAGGTCGTCGGCCAACTCGAGCTCGACGGGGCGAGGCGTCCGCGAGACGACGACGCGGTCGCCCTGCTCGATCTCCTCGAGCAGCTTCCAGAGCAGCATCGGCACGCCGGCGACATCGACGAGGCAGAGGAGCGGATGGTTGTGCGTCCCCTCGACCTCGTAGCCCTCGCGCGTCGTCAGACGCAGCGTCGGGTGGTCGCCGGAGTGGAACAGCTTCGACGCCTGGACCGGGCGGCCGAGACGATCGAGGACGGTCAGGTCGACATCGCGGTCGGAGTTCGGCTCCATGCCCGCCGCCAATCGGCCGATCGGGAGCGTCTCCTGTCCCAGACGGACAGATGCTTGACCGCTCACACAATACCGCATGGCGGCCGGCGGGTCGTCGTCGATCGAGCCGAAGTTCCCCTGCCCGTCCACCAGCGGATAGCGCAGCGAGAACGGCTGCGCCATGCGGACGAGCGTGTCGTAGATCGCGCTGTCGCCGTGTGGGTGGAAGTTCCCCATCACGTAGCCGACGACGTTCGCGCTCTTCACGTACGGCCGGCCGGGGCGGTTGCCGTTCGTCCACATCGAGTAGAGGACGCGGCGGTGCACCGGCTTCAGCCCGTCGCGCACGTCCGGCAGGGCGCGCGAGACGATCACCGACATCGCGTAGTCGAGGAAGCTCGAGCGCATCTCCTGCTCGAGCTCGCGCGACTCGATGCGGCCGGGGCCGAGCGCCCCTGTCTCCAGCTCAGACATCGAGGAACTTGACGTTCGTCGCGTTCTCCTCGATGAAGACGCGCCGCGGCTCGACCGCGTCGCCCATCAGCATCGAGAAGACCTGGTTCGCCGCGGAGGCGTCCTCGACGTCGACGCGCACGAGCAGGCGCTTCGCGGGGTCCATCGTCGTCTCCCAGAGCTGCTCGGCGTTCATCTCGCCGAGGCCCTTGAAGCGCGACACCTGGATGCCCTGCTTCGCCGCGTCGAGGACGCGGCCGCGCAGCTGCTCGAAGGTCTCGGCGAGCTCGGGCTCCTTGCCGACCGTGACCGTGAACGGCGGCGAGCCGATCTGGCCGGCGAGCTTCGCGTACTGGCTGCGCAGCCCCGCGTAGATCGGCGAGGCGAGCAGCTCGACCGGCACCGCGATGTTGCGCGCCGCGGACGTCTCCGTCTCGATCACGCGCACGCGGAACTCGTCGTCGGTGCCGTCGAGCAGCGAGAGCGCGTAGCCGTTCTCGCCGATCGCGTCGATCGCCGCCTGCACGTCGCCGGGCGCCTCGATGTCGTGCTCGACCAGCCGGTGCTGGATCATCAGCTCCGTCGCCGACGCGCCGAAGTCGGAGCGCAGCCGGGCGTGGTAGCCCTCGTAGGAGTGCAGGTCCTTGACGAAGCGGTTCCACTTCGCCTCCGTCAGCTTCACCGGCTCGCCTGCGCGGTCGGTCACCTCGACGGCCGGGATCCGCTCGCGGGCGAGCAGCTCCTCGAGCTGCGCGTCCTTCTCGAAGTAGAACTCCTGGTTTCCGAGCTTCACCTTGTACAGCGGCGGCACCGCGATGTACACGTGGCCGGCGTTGATCAGCTCCGGCATCTGCCGGTAGAGGAAGGTGAGGATCAGGGTGCGGATGTGCGAGCCGTCGACGTCGGCGTCGGTCATCACGATCACGCGGTTGTAGCGGAGCTTCTCGAGGTCGAACTCGTCGCCGATCCCGGTGCCGATCGCCGTGATCATCGCCTGGATCTCGTTGTTCGAGAGAACCTTGTTGATGCGGTTCTTCTCGCTGTTGATGATCTTCCCGCGCAGGGGGAGGATCGCCTGGTAGGTGCGGTCGCGACCGGTCTTCGCGGAGCCGCCGGCGCTGTCGCCCTCGACGATGAAGAGCTCGGCGGCGTCGGGGTCCTTGATCGAGCAGTCGGCCAGCTTGCCCGGCAGCGACATCGACTCGAGCGCCGACTTGCGCCGTGTGAGCTCGCGCGCCTTGCGTGCGGCCTGGCGCGCGCGGGAGGCCTGGATCGCCTTGTTGATCACCTGGCGCGCGTCGGTCGGGTTCTCTTCGAAGAACTCGGCGAGCTTCTGGTTGACCGCCGTCGAGACGAGCCCGCTCACCCACGGGTTGCCGAGCTTCGTCTTCGTCTGGCCCTCGAACTGCGGGTCGGAGAGCTTGACGGAGATCACCGCCGCGAGCCCCTCGCGGACGTCCTCGCCCTCCAGGTTCGCCTCCTTCTCCTTCAGCAGCCCCTTGTCGCGCGCGTACTTGTTGATCGTCGAGGTGAGCGCGGAGCGAAAGCCCGACAGGTGCGAGCCGCCCTCGTGCGTGTTGATGTTGTTGGCGAACGAGAACACCGACTCCTGGTACGAGGAGTTCCACTGCATCGCCACCTCGACCTCGCCGTCCGCGGCGGAGCTCGCGAAGTAGACGACGTGCCGGTGCACGGGATCCTTCGACTCGTTGACATAGCGGACGAAGTCCTTGATGCCGCCCTCGTAGTGGAACTCGACGGGCTTGCCGCCCTCGGCGCGCTCGTCGACGAAGCGCACGCGCAGCCCCTTCGTGAGGAAGGCGGTCTCGCGGAAGCGCGAGAGGAGCGTCGTTGCGTCGTAGGAGGTCTCGTCGAAGATCTCCGGGTCGGCGAGGAACGAGATCGTCGTCCCGGTCTCGCCGCTCTCGCCGACGACCTTCATCGCGCCCTGCGGCACGCCGCGCGCGAACTCCTGGCGGTAGACCTTGCCGTCGCGCTCGACCTCGGCGACGAGCCATTCGGAGAGCGCGTTCACGACCGAGGCGCCGACGCCGTGCAGGCCGCCCGAGACCTTGTAGCCGTCGCCGCCGAACTTCCCGCCGGCGTGCAGCTTCGTCAGGATCACCTCGAGCGCCGAGAGGCCCTGCTCGGGGATCACGTCGACCGGGATGCCGCGGCCGCGGTCGCGGACCGAGACCGAGTTGTCGGGGTGGATCGTCACCTCGACCGACTCGTTGTAACCGGCCAGCGCCTCGTCGACGGCGTTGTCGACGATCTCGTAGACGAGGTGGTGGAGGCCGTTGATCCCGGTCGAGCCGATGTACATCCCGGGCCGCAGGCGGACGGGCTCGAGGCCCTCGAGCACGGTGATGTCCTTGGCCGAGTATCCGGCCTTCGCCTGAGTCTTCGCCATAATCAAGAAAAGCCTGCAAAACTGGCGTTTTGCGAGGCCCTGGAAGTGTATCAGAGACGGTGGTCGCCGCGGCTTCGGGCGAGGCCGAAACTCACCGCTTTTTGCACACTTTCACGCAGCTTCTCGTCGCTGATCGCGGCGGCGATCCGGGCCGCTTCGGCGACCTCGTCCGGAGAGGGCTCGACCGCCGCGGACACCTCCTCGAGCGGGGGCTCCGGGAGGGGGCCGGGGGCGAAGCGGAGCTTCGCGCCGCCGAGCCGCTCGGAGATCTCCGCCGCCCGCTGCCCGAGCTCGAACGCCCACACGGAGTCGGCGGTGTGCACGTGCACGGTCCCGTCGCGCGCGATGCGCGCCGGCCACGCGTTGCGGGCGATCTGCGGTCCGACGGCGGCGGGCCAGCGCTCGAGCAGCTCGGCCATGCCGGCCTGCGGGCCGAACCGGGCGAGCTCGCCGCGCAGGTCGTCAGCGAGCCGTTCCACCGCCCACCTCGACGAGCTGCGCGGGCTCGAGGGGAAGCGCAGAGGCGTGCGTGGCGGTGATCATCGTCTGCCCCATGCCGGCGACCCGCTCGGCGAGCACGCGGCGGCGGCCCGGGTCGAGCTCGGAGAGGACGTCGTCGAGGAGCAGGAGCGGCGCCGGGTCGAGCAGCGCCGCCTCGGCGAGCAGCAGCGCGAGCACCGCGAGCCGCTGCTCGCCCTGCGACCCGAACTGGCGCAGGTCGCGGCCGCCGCTCGCGATGCGCACGTCGTGCAGGTGAGGGCCGACTCCGGTGGAGCCGCGGTCGACGTCGCGGGCGAGCCGTGACTCGAGCTCGGCGACGGTCGGCGGGTCGCCGTCGTAGGCGAGCTCCGCCCCCGGCAGGCCGAGCTCCTCCGCATGCTCGGCGAAGCCGGCCGCGAGCGCGGACAGCGTCGCCCGGCGTTCGCCGACGAGCTCGGAGCCGAGCGCGGCGACCCGTTCCGTCCACGGCCCGACCGCCTCCGGAGAGGAGAGGCCGAGCTGCACGCGCCGCAGGCCCGCGTTGCGCTGCGCGAGCGCGGCGAGGTACTCCTGCGGCACGCCGGCGCGGGCCGGGTGCAGCCGTGCGAGCACGCGGTCGAAATACGCGCGCCGCGCCGCGGGGCCGCCCTTGACGACCGCCAGCCGGTCGGGCGTGAAGACGAGCGTCGAGACCTCGCGGCGCAGCGACTCCGCCGACGGCAGCCGCGCGCCGTTCAGCCGCGCCTCCTTGGCGTGCCCGTCGCGCAGCGTCAGCGAGACCTCGAGCGGCGAGCCGCCTCGCGTGCCCGACACGACCACGCGCCCCGCGGCCTCGCCGAAGGTGACGAGCTGCGCGTCCTGGCGCGTGCGCGGCGAGAATCCCTGGGTCGCGACGTGCAACGACTCGAGCAGGTTCGTCTTCCCGGCGCCGTTCGGGCCGACCGCGAGGACGAGGCCGGGCGCGAGGTCGAGGTCGAGCGCCGTGTACGACCGGAAGTGGCGCAGTGCGACGTGGGCGACGAGCGAAGCGGCCGTCTCTAGCCGGCGAGGCGGATCGGCATGATCAGGTACACGTAGTCGTCGGCCTCGCCCTCGAGCACCGCCGGCCGGAGCGGGCTGATCAGCTTGAAGCGCACCGTGTCGGCCTCGACCGACTCGAGCCCGTCGCGCAGGAACTCGGCGTTGAACCCGATCTCCAGCGGCTCGGCAGCCGTGAACGGCGCCGGCAGCGTCTCGCGGGCCTCGCCGACGTCCTGGGTGACCGCCGACACCGTCAGCTCGCCCTCGGCGAAGCGAAGGCGAAGCGGCGAGTTGCGCTGCGCCATCAGCGACACGCGCCGGACGACCTCGACGAGCTCCTCGCGCGGAAGCAGCACCTCGTGCTCGAACTGCTCCGGAAGCAGCTGCTTGTAGTTCGGGAACTGCCCGTCGATGCGGCGCGTCGTGAGCACCACGCCGTCCGCGGCGAACACGACGTGATTCTCGAGCAGCCCGAGCTCCACCTCCTCGGCGGCGCCGGCGATGCGTGCGAGCTCCTGCAGGGCGCGCGCGGGGATGATCGCGTCGAGGTCGGGGAGCGTGCCGGCAACCGGCGTCTCCTTGACGGCGAGGCGGTAGGAGTCGGTGGCGGCCATGACGATGCGCCCGGGCTCGAAGCGGACGAGGATGCCCGTCAGCACGGGGCGGCTCTCGTCGCGGGAGGCGCTGCGGCCGACGCGCGCGACGGTGTCGACGAGCGCCTCGCGGTCGACGGCGTGCAGCGAGGCCGCTGCGACGTCGGGCAGCCGCGGGAAGTCCTCGCTCGAGTAGGTGTGCAGGCGGTAGCTCGCAGGGCCGGCGGTCACCGCGACGACGGCCTCCTCGGGCCTGTGCTCGATCGTGACGTCTCCGTCGGGCAGGGAGCGCGCGATCTCGAGCAGCAGGCGGCCCGGCACGACGACGGCGCCCTCCTCGGCCACCTGCGCGTCCAGCGACGCGCGCAGCGAGAGATCCATGTCGGTCGCGGCGAGGTGCAGCTGCGACGCCTCTGCGCGCAGCTGGATGCCGACGAGCACGAGAACGGCGGTGCGCGTCGAGACGCCCCGCGCAACCACCGCCAGACGGGCCGCCAGCTCGTCCTTCGGGACGACAATCCTCAACCCCGTGCCCACCACGATCTCTGAGTCAATCATCTAATGAAAACCTCGTTGTAGTCATAAGCCCTGTGGAATCGGGGAGAAGCCCCGTCCGCCGCGTTGCCGAGCCATTTTCGCTGTGGGGGCGGACGGGGGACAACCGGGTCTTCTGCACACCCGCTCGAGCTCAGCGCGCCTGGCGCACGCGGGCTGTGAGCTCCTGGACGAGGTTGTACACAGACCTGTCCTCACGGATCAGGCGGGCGATCTTGGACGTCGCGTGGATGACCGTCGTGTGGTCGCGGCCGCCGAACTCCTTGCCGATCTTCGGCAGCGACGAGTCGGTCAGCTCGCGCGAGAGGTACATCGCGACCTGCCGCGGGTAGACGATGTTCTGGGAGCGGCGGTCGCCCGTCAGCTCCTCGCGGGTGACGCCGAACCGCTCGCAGACGAGCTCCTGGATGCGGTCGATCGAGATCTGCGCGCTCTCGCCTTGCGGGAAGACGTCCTTCAGCACGTCCTGGGCGAGCTCGACGGAGAGCGGCCGGCCGGTGAGCGACGAGAAGGCGACGACCCTCGTGAGCGCGCCCTCGAGCTCGCGGATGTTCGTGGAGACGCGCGAGGCGATGAACGTGAGCAGTTCCGGATCGCGGATCTCGATCTCGTCGTAGGTCACCTTCTTGCGCAGGATCGCGATGCGCGTCTCCAGGTCGGGCGGCTGGATGTCGGTGATCAGCCCCCACTCGAATCGCGAGCGGAGCCGCTCCTCGAGCGTCGAGATGTCGCGCGGCGGGCGGTCCGACGACATCACGATCTGCCGGCCCGCCTCGTAGAGCGAGTTGAAGGTGTGGAAGAACTCCTCCTGGATGCGCTCCTTGTGCTCGAAGAACTGCACGTCGTCGATCAGGAGGACGTCGTAGGTGCGGTAGCGCTGCTTGAACCCCTCGATGCGCTTGTCGCGCAAGCTGTTGATGAAGTCGTTCATGAACGTCTCCGAGGTGACGTAGCGGCAGGTGAGGCCGCCGCCGTGCTCGGTGACGAAGTTCGCGACCGCGTGCAGCAGGTGCGTCTTGCCAAGGCCCGTGTGGCCGTAGATGAAGAGCGGGTTGTACGCCTGCGCGGGCGACTCGGAGACGGCGAGCGCCGCGGCGTGCGCGAACCGGTTCGACGAACCGATCACGAACGAGTCGAACGTGTACTTCGGGTTGATCCCGACGAGGTCGCCGCGCGGATGCACCTCCGGCGGGAGCGGGTGCAGCGCCGCCGGGCGCCCCTGGACGGCCGCGGGCTGCGGCGGAGCGGGCTCGGCGATCTGGAAGCGCACCCGCAGCTCGGCCCCGCCGACGTCGCGGACGGCCGCGCGGATCAGGTCGAGGAAGTGCCCCTCGATCCACTCACGGGTGAAGTCGTTCGGGACGCCCACCGCGAACGACTGGCCGTCGAGCTCGACGCCGTTCACCTGGCTGAACCAGGTCGAGTAGGTCGTCTCGTTGAGGGCTTCGCGGAGGCGCGCCGACACGTCGGTCCACAGCTCTTCGGCCGTCAGCTCGACTTGTCGCTCCACTCGTGCGCCTCCCTCCTTTCGCTGCCGCAGGGGTGGCGAGCATAGCAGCGCCCCTCCGGCCCCTCAATGAGGATTTCCCGCCCTGTCCGGAGGTGACAATTGCCGTGATTTGCAGGGATTTCCGCGAGCTCCACACGGCTCTCCACACCTGTGGAAAGTGTGCGGAAACCGGGGCCGCCGCCCGCCGTTTCCACGGCTTTTCGGCTCGTTCACAGCTGTGGACAATCGATGACCGGAGAGGTCCGGCTATACTCGCCCGCGGCCGGGTTCACCGGCCCGATCTCTTTTCGAGGGCGCGGTTCTTCTCGAGTCACAGTGAAACGGACCTATCAGCCGAACGTACGCAGGCGGAAGCGCAAGCACGGCTTTCGAGCGCGGATGTCCACCCGTGCGGGCCGCCTCATCCTGAAGCGGCGCCGCGCGAAGGGGCGCAAGCGCCTCTCGGCGTGAGCCGGTGCAGCGCCGGAACCGCCTCTCCCGCTCTCGCGACTTCGACGCGGTCTATCGGCAGGGCCGGTCGGTCTCGACGCGGTTTCTGACGCTCTACTGGTTCCGCCGCGACGAGCAGGTGGGCGAGCCGCGGCTCGGCTTCGCCGTGCCGAAGGCCGTCGGCAGCGCCGTCGTCCGCAACAGGATCAAGCGGCAGCTGCGGGAGATCGCACGCGAGCGGCTCGCGGCCATGCCGCCGGCGAACGACTACGTCCTCGTGGTGCGCAAGGGCCTGCCGGAGGCGAGCGAGGCGAACGGCCACGAGTGGCTCGTCGAGCGGGTCGACGAGGTGCTCGGCAAGGCGGCCGCATGAGCGTCGGCTCGCCGGAGCTCGGCGACGGGCGCGAGCGGGCGCTGACGTCCGCCGCCCGCGCCGCGGCGATCCTCCCGATCCGCCTCTACCAGCTGCTCGTCTCGCCGCTCGTCCCCGCGAACACCTGCAAGTACCACCCGAGCTGCTCGGAATACGCGGTGCTGGCGATCCGCAAGCACGGCGTGCTGCGCGGCGCCGGCATGGCGGCGTGGCGGCTCGCCCGCTGCAACCCGTGGTCGCACGGCGGAGTCGACTACCCGTGATCCTCGCCGGCATCCTGTCGCCGCTCGAGAACGTGATGAAGTCGATCCTCGACTTCTTCCACTCGACGGTCGGCCTGCCGTGGGCGTGGTCGATCGTCGCCGTGACCGTGGTGGTGCGCGTCGCGCTCGTGCCGCTGATGGTCAGGCAGATCCACTCGATGCAGTCGCTCCAGGCGCACGCGCCGGAGATGAAGCGCATCCAGCAGCAGTACAAGGGCGACCGCCAGAAGCTCAACGAAGAGCTGATGAAGTTCTACAAGGAGAACAACATCAACCCGGCGGCGTCGTGCCTGCCGCTCCTGGCGCAGTTCCCGGTCTTCATCGCCCTCTACTTCACGCTCCGCCACTACTCCAAGCACATCCACGGCTCGTGGCTGCACATCGTCCCGAACATCAGCGACCGGACGACCGCGCACTGGTCGGGCTACGTGCTGCTCGCCGTCTACGCGGGCTCGCAGATCGCCTCGACGTACTTCATGGGCACGACGATGGACAAGACCCAGCGGCGGCTGATGATGGTGCTGCCGCTCGTCTTCATCACCGTGGTCGCGCGCTTCCCGACCGGCCTCGTCCTCTACTGGATGACCACGAACCTGTGGACGGTCGGGCAGGGGCTCGTGACGCGCCGGCTCGTGCCCAAGCCGGGCGCGCAGCCGTCCCTCGCGCCGGCGCGCTCCTCCCGCACGCCGCCGAAGAGCCCGCCGGCCGCCGCCGACGGCAGCTCCTCGAAGCCGAAGGCGGCCCCGCCGGGGCCGCGGCGCGTGAAGAAGAAGGGCCGCGCGAAGCGGTGAGCGAGGTGTCCGTCGAGGCGACGGGCGAGACCGTCGGCGAGGCGAAGTGGAAGGCGCTCCGCGACCTGCAGCGGCTCGCGCCCGGCCTCGACCGCGAGTCGGTGCGCTACCAGGTCGTCGACGAGGGCGAGCGCGGGCTGCTGGGGGTCGGCTACACCCCGGCCCGCGTGATCGCCACCGCCGCCGCCCCCGAGGGCGCCGCGGCCCCGCCGCGGCGGGTCGCGCCCGAGGACGAGTCCGAGCTCGCCGGCCGCATCCGCCGCCTCGTCGAGGCGACGGCCGACGCGATCGGCGTCGCCGCGCAGGTGGACGTGCACGAGACCGACGAGGAGCTCCTCGTCACCTGCAGCGGCGGTGATCTCGGCCTGCTGATCGGCAAGCACGGGCACACGATCGACGCGCTGCAGTACGTCGCGAACGCGGCCGTCTACCGCTCCGGCGACCGCAAGTCGGTGACGGTCGACGCAGCCGGCTACCGCGACCGCCGCCGCGCGACCCTGGAGTCGATCGCGCTGCGGGCGGCCGAGCGCGCCGCGCGGGGCGAGACGGTCGCGCTCGAGCCGATGACGGCGGTCGAGCGCAAGGTCGTGCACGAGCGCTTGAAGGACGTCGAGGGTGTGCAGACCGCGAGCGAGGGGGCGGAGCCGAATCGCCACGTCGTCGTCCTCCCCGCTTGAGGCCTGGCTCGCCGCCGTCCTCGCGACCCCCGGGCTGACCGCGGCCCGCGACCTCGCCGACGCGCGGCGCGTCCTGCTCGACGACTCGCTGCGCGGCGTCGAGGTCGTGTCCCGGTTCGAGGGCCCGATCGTCGACGTCGGGTCGGGCGGCGGCGCGCCCGGCATCCCGCTTGCCCATGCGCTGCCGCAGCGCGAGGTCGTCCTCCTCGAGGCCGAGCGGCGCAAGGCCGCGTTCCTCGAGCGCGTCGCGCCGGCGAATGCGCGCGTCGTCTGGGGCCGCGCCGAGGAGCAGCCGCTCGACTGGGCGGGCGTCGCCGTCGCGAAGGCGCTCGCGCCGCCGCCGACCGCAGCCGAGTGGTGCCTCCCCCTCGTCCGCCCCGGCGGCGCCGCCGTGCTCTGGGTGGGGCCGTCGGCGGAGCCCGAGCGGGTCGCCGCGGTCGCCGCCCGGCTCGCCGCCGAGCCGGCCGAGTCGCCCGCCGGGTTCCTCGTCCTGCACAAGCTCGGGCCGACCCCTCCCGGCTTCCCGCGTCGGCCGGGCATCGCGAGGAAGCGTCCGCTTGCCTGACTAGATTGGCCACGTGCGGGGCATCGTCTACGCGTTCGCGAACCAGAAGGGCGGAGTCGGCAAGACGACGACCGCGATCAACCTGGCGGCCTGCCTCGCCGAGGCCGGCGAGCGCGCCCTCGTCGTCGACCTCGACCCGCAGGCGAACGCGACCTCGGGCCTCGGCATGCGCGCCAACGGCACGTCGACCTACGACCTGCTCGACGGCGCGCCGCTCGCCGAGCTCGCGAAGCCGACTCGGTTTGCGAACCTCTTCCTCATCCCGTCGCGGCCCGAGCTCGCGGGCGCGGCGGTGGAGCTGTCGCAGCGCGAGGACGGCGAGCGCTACCTGGCGCAGGCGCTCGAGCACGCCGACGGGTTCGACTTCGTGCTGCTCGACTGCCCGCCGTCGCTCGGCCCGCTGACCGTGAACGCGCTCGCGGCCGCCGACCGGGTGATCGTGCCGGTGCAGACCGAGTACTACGCGCTCGAGGGCCTGGCGCAGCTCGTCCAGTCGATCAACCTCGTGAAGGCGCGGCTCAACCCGCGCCTCGAGATCGCCGGCGTGCTCCTGACGATGGCCGACGCGCGCACGCGGCTCTCGGCCGACGTCGAGGAGGAGGTGCGCCGGCATTTCGGCAAGCTCGTGTTCCAGGCCGTCGTGCCGCGCTCCGTGCGCGTCGCGGAGGCGCCGAGCCACGGCCTCCCGGTCACCCACTACGACCGGCGCTCGCGCGGCGCCGAGGCCTACTGGAAGGTGGCGATGGAGCTTGTCGAGCGGCGCTGAGCACTCGGGCCCGCCGCCGCCCGCGCGCCGCGGCCTCGGCCGCGGCTTCGAGGTCCTGATCGGCGGCGCCGAGCCGGAGCTCGCGCACGTCCCCGTCGAGCAGATCCATCCGAACCCGAGCCAGCCGCGCAAGCGCTTCGAGCACGAGGCCGTGAGCGGGCTCGCCGACTCGATCCGCGCGCAGGGGCTGATCCAGCCCGTCGTCCTGCGGCCCCGGCTCGAAGGCGGCTACGAGCTGATCGCCGGCGAGCGCCGCTGGCGCGCCGCGCGCGAGGCCGGCCTCGCGGCCGTCCCGGCGGTCGTGCGCGAGGCCGACGACCGCGAGACGCTCCTGCTCGGGCTCGTCGAGAACGTCGCCCGCGAGGACCTCTCGCCGGTGGAGGAGGCGCGCGGGTACGCGATGCTCCTCGATGAGTTCGGGCTCACGCTCGGCGACGTCGCGGAGCGGGTCGGCAAGGCGAAGCCCACCGTCTCCAACCGCATCCGCCTGCTCGAGCTGCCGGAGGACGTGCTGGCGATGGTGGCGCGCGGCGAGCTCTCCGAGGGCCACGCGCGCGCCGTGCTCGCGGTCCCCGACCACGACGGCCGGCGCAAGCTCGCGCGGCGCATCGTGCGCGAGGGGCTGTCGGTGCGCGCGGCCGAGCGGGCCGCCCGCTGGTCGGGCGCCCGGACGCGCGAGCGCCGAAGCGCGTCGGTCGACCCGGCGGTCGCGGGCCGCATCAGGGACGCGCTGCGGGCGCTGACGGGCGTGGAGCCCCGGGTCGGCGCGACCGGCGTGCACCTGCCGGTGTCGAGCCCGGTCGAGCTCGAGGAGCTCGCCGAGGCGCTCGAGCGGCTGTCGCAGCGCTGATACGACCCCCGAAAGGGTGATGCAGGCCTCACCCGCGCGGGCCGACGACCCCGGGAGGGGTCGAGCCGCTGTTCGAGGAGGGAGTGTCCGTGAGCCGTCGCCTCGCGTTCGCCGTTTCGCTACTGCTTGCGCTCGCCGCGTCCGCCGGGGCGTACGCCGTTCTCTCGACCGCCGCCCTGCGCGGCCAGGCCTCGAAGCCGCAGGTGGCGAGCGCCCGCGCGCTCGCCCGGCGCGCGCAGCAGCTCGACGCGTGGGCGGCGTCGCTCGCGAAAGCGGCGCGCTCCCGGCCGCCGGCGCTGCCCGCCGTGCCCCGCTACGCGCCCGTCCCGACGCTCGCGGCGGCGGCGCTCGGCCGGCTCCCCTCCGTCGCGCCCGTGCGCCCCCGCGCGGCCGTGGTCGTCCGGCGGGTCGTCCGCGCGGAGAAGGCCGCGCGGCTGACCGCCGCCGCCCGCAGCTCGGGCGCCGGCTCGGGCCGCTTCCCCGGCGAGCCCGCCGACCCGGCCCCGCCGCCCCAGGCGCCGTCCGCCGCCGCGCCCGCCCCGACACCTCCGCCGGCGCCCGCGGCGGCGCCGAGCGCACCGCCCACCGCCCCGGCGCGCCCGTCGAGCGACGACGGCCACGACGACGGCCAGGCGGGAGGCGGCAGCGATGACTAGTACGCCCGCCCGGCTGACGATCGCCGCGGCCACGCTCTGCGCGTTCTTCCTGCTCTGGGCGGCCGTCGCGGCTCGGCCGTGGGTCTCGGCCGCGGCGCCGGCGTCGGATCCGCGGCTGAAGCAGCTCGCGCGGCGCGAAGCGGAGCTGAAGCGGCGCGCCGCAAGGGTGAACGCCGAGGTCGACCGCCGCTGGGCCGCCTACCGGGTCGCGCTCGCCCGCCGCCAGACGGCGATCGTCCGTGCGGAGCAGGCGCACCTCGTCCGGCTCGAACGGGCCTACGCGGCCGCCGCCCGCGAGCTGCGCACCGCGAACGCGCGCACCGCCGCGGCCAGGGCGTACGCGGTGCAGGTCGTCGCCTGGGCGAACGCCGCTCTCGCCCGGCAGGGGCAGGCGCCCGCCGCCACGGTCGCCGTGACCGGGCCGGCGCCCGCCGCGTCGCCGGCAGCCCCGCCGGCGCCCGGCGCGCCGACCGCGACGCACGCCCCCGCTCCGCCTGCGGCCCCCGCGCCCGCAGCCGCGCCCGCTCCTGCGCCGGCCCCGGCCCCCGCTCCTGCCCCGGCCCCCGCGCCCGCCCCGGCTCCCGCCGTCACCGTCGCGCCGCCGTCGACGACCCCGGTGACGAAGACCTCGAGCTCGACGCCGCAGTGACCGACCCGACGTTCTGGCTCGAAGCGCGCGCGAGCGGCCTGCTCGCGTACCTGCTCCTCACCGCCTCCGTCCTCGCCGGGCTGCTGCTCAAGTCGAAGCCGTTCGGCAACGAGCCGCGGCCGGCGTCGGTCACCGACGCGCACCGCTTCCTCGCGCTGCTCGCGATCGCGGCGACCGCCGTGCACGGCCTCACGCTCGTGCTCGACCGCTCGATCACGATCACGCTCTCCGACCTGCTCGTCCCCGGCAGGATCCCGTACCGGCCGCTCGCAACGGGCGTGGGCGTCGTCGCGGCGGAGCTGATGGCGGCCGTCTACGTGTCGTTCTCGCAGCGCAAGCGGATCGGCGCGAAGAACTGGCGGCGCCTGCACTGGGCGACGTACGCGGTCTTCGCGGCGATGGTCGTGCACGGCGCCGCGAGCGGGACCGACACGAAGGAGGCGTGGGTGCGCGCGCTCTACGCGGTCACGGTCGGGCTCGTCGCCGCCGCGACGTTCTGGCGCGCCGTCGTGCCGCCGCGGCGGCCCGCCCGCGTCGCCCGCGCGTCGGCCTGAGGCGCAGCGAATGGGCGATCCTGGATTCGAACCAGGGACCTCCGCCTTATCAGAGCGGCGCTCTAACCAGCTGAGCTAATCGCCCGCGCGCGCGGCATGATAGCGCCCTGCGTTTGCCCCGAGGTGCGGGGGTAACCTAGGGGCGAATGGTCGAGATGACGATCTACGGCGTGTCGTTCGACCTGATCGGCAAGCAGCCGATCGTCCTGCTGAAGACCGCTGAAGGGAACCGGTACCTGCCGATCTGGATCGGACATCCGGAGGCGGCGGCGATCCTGATGAAGCTCCAGGGGACCGACGCCGTCCGGCCGCTCACGCACGACCTGCTCGTGAACATCCTCGGCGAGCTGGACGTCGACGTCGTGCGTGTCACCGTCACGGAGCTTCGCGACAACACCTTCCATGCGTCGATCACGATCGCTCAGAACGGCACGGAGCTCGAGATCGACTCGCGCTCCTCCGACGCGATCGCGGTTGCCGTCCGCGCGCACGCGCCGATCTTCGCCGCCGACGACGTGATCGAGGAGTCGGCGATCGAGATGGAAGGCGAGGACGTGAACGAGGAGGAGATCGTCTCCGAGTTCCGCAGCTTCCTCGACCGCGTCTCGGCCGAGGACTTCGCCGAGGCCGAAGGCGAAGAGGACGACGAAGAGGACTAGAGCTCGCGCTTGACAAGCGCGAGCAGCTCCGCGTAGAGGCGGCGGAGCCCGTCCGCCGAGAGCGGCCCCGGGTTCGCCGCGACCGCGTCCTCGATCAACCGTTCCTCGCGGCCCGGGTCGACGAAGGCGTACCCGTGCTCGTCCTTGTGCCGCTTCAGCTGCGCGACGAGCTCGATGCGGCGGTTGACCGCGGCGAAGATCGAGCGGTCGAGCTCGCTCAGCTGCTCGCGCGTCTGGCGGACGAACGGGTCGTCGTTCGCGTCCATGCGCCTAGTGAACCACCGCGGCGACCAGCGCGATGAGGTTGAACGTGCCGTGCAGGACCATGCCCGGCACTACGCTCCCGGTCCGCGAGCGGATCCACGCGAGCACACCGCCGAACGCGATCAGGATCGGCAGCGAGACGATCAGGCCGTGCGACAGCCCGAACAGCACCGCGACGATCGCGATCGCGGGCCAGCGCCCGAACCGCTCGAGCAGCGAGTAGCCGAGTCCGCGGAACGTCAGCTCCTCGACGAACGGCACCCACGTGCAGATGACGAGCGCGTTCACGACGTACGCCGCTGCGTGGTGCGGCTCCCAGTGCGACGGTGTCAGGCCCTGCTCGTTGCCGGGGTGCGCCAGTGCGCTGTACACGCCCTCGAAGACGTAGATCGCGACGACGAAGGCGAGCAGGTAGCCGGCCGCGCGCCTCACCGACTGCGGGCGGCGGAGTGCGAGCAGCGACCAGTGCGGCCGCGCGATCGCGAGCACGAGCGCGAGCAGGATCGCGTCCTGGATCAGGCCGCCGATCGCGGTCGACCATTCGTACAGCACCTGCGGGTCGGGCTTTCCGCCGCTCGCCCGGCTCGCGTACGCGACGAGGATCAGCAGGGCGACGAGCGCGAGCCAGAGTGCGAGCCGCGGCGTTTCGTCCCTACGATGTGTCGGCGCCGTGCCCGATCGCCTGTTCACTCCGAACGAGGCTAACAGCGCCCTCCCCGAGGTGCGCGAAGCCGCCGAGCGCCTGGTCGCGCTGCGAAAGCGGATGCACGCCCTCGACCGGCAGCAGCGCGACCTCGTCACCGCGATCGGCGGCAATGGCGGCGCCTACTCCGGCAACGACCTGAACGCCGCCCAGGACGAGCTCCGCAGCCTTGCCGAGGCGGCGTCGGCCTGCGTCGACCGGCTGCTCGAGCTCGGTGTGCTCGTCAAGGACCCCGACCTCGGCCTGGTCGACTTCCCTGCGATGCGCGAGGGTGAGCTGGTGCTCCTCTGCTGGCACGTCGGCGAGGGAGATGTCGCGTACTGGCACGGGATGACGGACGGCTTCGCCGGCCGGAGACCGATCGACTGGAGCGAATAAGAGGAGATGTCCCTCTTCTGGCAACGGGTCGCGATCGCCGTGGCGGCGATCGTCGTCGCGTCCCTGATCGCGAAGGTGATCGACCTGCGGATGAGCCGCCGGCAGCTGGAGGCCGCGGCGGTCACCCGCTACCGCGTGCTGCGACGGACGGTCTTCGCGACCGTCGTGTTCGTCGGCGTCATGTCGGCGCTGCTCGTGATCCCGGGCGTGCGCGCGATCGCCGGCGGCGTGCTCGCGTCGTCCGCGGTCGTCGGCCTCGTCATCGGCTTCGCCAGCCAGCGCGTCATCGGCAACGCCGTCTCCGGGATCCTGATCGCGCTCTCGCAGCCGCTGCGGATCGGCGACGAGGTGCAGATCGAAGGCACGAACGGCGTCGTCGAGGAGATCGGCCTGACGTACACGTGGCTCCGCACGCACGACAACGACCGGCTCGTCGTCCCGAACCAGAACATCGCCTCGACCTCGATCCGCAACTCGACGATTCGCAGCACGAAGACGCTTGCCGAGATGACGGTGCAGGTCCCGGTCGACGCCGACCTTGCCGCCGTGCTCGCGTCGCTGCGCGAGGTCGGCGACGAGGCGTACGCCAGCGACATCGGCGACAAGGTCACCTTCGTCGTCCGCAAATGGGTGCCGGGCGAGCGCCACGCCGAGGCGGCCGCCAGCGACCTCCGGCTCGCCGTCGCCGACGAGCTGAAGAAAGCGGGCATCCTGGGGGCATGAGCCGCCGGCGTGACCAGGAGTTCCTCGCGCGCCACAACATGCGGAAGCGGAAGCGGACCGACCGCATCCGCCGCCGCAGGCGCACGGGGCTCGTCATCGCGGCGATCGGCGTCGCGGCGGCGGTCTCGCTCGTGGTCGTGGGTGTCGGGGCGGGCGTCGCGCTCTCCGCGGGCTGCGACTTGAACGCGCTCCAGCCGGTGAACATCGGTGCGAACTCGTTCGTCTACGCGGACGACGGCTCGCTGCTCGGGTCGATACCCGCGGAGCGCAACCGCGTGCCGGTGACGATGGCGAAGATCTCGCCGTGGCTGCCGAAGGCGACGGTAGCGATCGAGGACCGCCGCTTCTACGAGCACGGCGGCGTCGACTACATCGGCATCGCGCGCGCAGCGTGGCAGGACGTCACCGCCGGCAAGGTGCTGCAGGGTGGGTCGACGATCACGCAGCAGCTCGTGCGCAACCTCTACACCGGTCAGCAGCGCACGTTCAGCCGCAAGCTGAAGGAGGCGTGCCTCGCGATCAAGCTCGCGAACAAGTGGTCGAAGCAGCGGATCCTCAACGACTACCTCAACACCGTCTACTACGGCAATCACGCGTACGGCATCGAGGCGGCGGCGGAGACGTACTTCTCGCGGCACGCGAAGGCCCTGACGCTGCCGCAGGCGGCGCTGCTCGCTGGGCTGCCGCAGGCGCCGTCGTCGTACGACCCGTTCGTCAACCCGAAAGACGCGCTCGCCCGGCGCGACGAGGTGCTGAACGCGATGCTCAAGAACGGCGACATCGACCAGGCGCAGTTCGCGGGCGCGATCGCGCAACGCTCACTCCACCTCAAGCCGGGCAGCCTCTACTCGAGCATCCGCGAGCCGTACTTCTTCTCGTACGTGATCGACCAGCTCGAGCAGCAGTACGGCGCGAACACGGTGCGCGAAGGCGGTCTCAAGGTCTACACGACGATCGACCCGCGCCTGCAGCGCCTCGCGCGCAAGGCGATGAGCGAGACGCTGCCGTACAGCACGGATCCGGCGGCCGCGCTCGTCTCGATCCAGCCGGGGACAGGTGCGATCCGCGCGATGACCGCGCTCGTGCGTCGCAAGGGCAACCAGTTCAACCTCGCCGCGCAGTCGCTACGGCAGGCTGGCTCGACGTTCAAGACGTTCGTGCTCGCTTCGGCGATCGAGCGGGGCATCGACCCCGACAACACGTACTACACGTCGGCGCCGTTCACGTGCACGGTCGGCCCCTGGTGCTCGCCGCTCGACCCGTGGAACGTGCACACGTACGAGAACACGTACGCGGGGACGGAGTCGATCACGCGCGCGACGCTGCAGTCCGACAACACGATCTACGCGCAGCTGACACTCGACGTCGGCCCGAAATACGTGTGGAACATGGCGCACCGTCTCGGCGTGCAGATGTCGCCGGACAAGCCGGTCGCCTCGATCGGCCTCGGCTCGCTCTCGGTGTCGCCGCTCGACATGGCGGCGGCCTACGCGACGTTCCCGGCGATGGGCGTCTACGCGAAGCCGCGCGCGATCACGAAGGTGGTGCTCGCGAACGGGAAGGTCGACAAGACGTGGGAGAAGCCGCAGACGCATCGGGTGCTCTCCGACGGTGTCGCGTGGGAGGTCACGAACGTGCTGAACCAGAATGCGCTGTACGGCACGGGCGCCGGGTCGAGCGACGGCATCCACCCGAACGCCGGCAAGACAGGCACGACCGAGAACCACGCCGACGCCTGGTTCGACGGGTACACGCGGGAGCTCTCGACGGTCGTCTGGATGGGCTACCAGGCCGGCGAGATCCCGATGCTCGACGTGCACGGCGTCTCGGTTCAGGGCGCGACGTACGCGGTCCCGATCTGGCATCAGTTCATGGCGGCGGCGCTCTGGCACCGACCGGCCGAGCCGTTCCCGACGCCGAAGCACTACCCGACGTACCACTACTTCCAGAAGGGCTACTACGGCTCGCTCGGCTACGTCTACACGCCCACGACGACCACGTCGACGACGACGACGCAGGCCGCGACGACGAGCGCCGCACCGACGACGGCGGCGCACACCACACCGGCGCCGCCGAAGACGACCATGCACGCCGCGCCGCCCCCACCGCCGCCGACGACCACCGAGGCGCCGCCGCCGGCGACGACGGTCGAGGCACCGCCGCCGACGACGAGCGGCGACGGCGGCCAGACGCCCTCGCCCTAAGGGCCCGTCGTCGTCGTGTCGGTCGTCGCGGCCGTCGTGTCGACGGTCGTGGTGTCGTACGTCGTCGTGTCGTAGGTCGTCGTGGCGTACGTCGTGGTGAGCGGCGGTGGTGGTGGCGGTGCGGTCGTCGTGTGGTGCGTGGTCGTGTGCGCCGTCGTCGTCGGTGCGGCGCTCGTCGTCGCAGCCTGAGTCGTCGTCGACGACGTGGTCGTCGTCGGCGT
>DASRGA010000053.1:0-11062 GCA_035651295.1 Gaiellaceae bacterium
GGTACTCGACGGCCGCGACGAACCCGGCGAGCAGCTCGTGCGCAAGCGTGCCCGTCTCGAAGCGGTGCCCGATCGGCGTGTCCGCGGACGGGCGCACCTTGTACGGCCGCCACGACTCCCACAGCTCGCGGCGCCCGAACGCGAGCCCGAGGTGCGGCCCGTAGTACTTGTACGGCGAGCAGACGAGCACGTCGGCGCCGGCCGCGCGGTTCCTGAACGCCGCCCCGGGCGAGGCGGTGTTCGGGCAGAACATGACGACGCTCAACTTCGCGCTGTCGCGCACCGCGTCGCGCGGCTGGCAGGCCGGCGACGAGATCGTGTGCACGTACCTCGACCACGACGGCAACGTGTCGCCGTGGCTCGAGATCGCGCACGACAGGGGCCTGACGGTGCGCTTCGCCGAGATCGACGAGCACTGCCGGCTCGACGTCGGCCATCTCGCCTCGCTGCTCTCCGAGCGCACGCGGGTCGTGGCGTTCCCGTGGGCGGCGAACTCCGTCGGCACCGTGACGCCGGTGGCCGAGATCGCGGCGCTCGCGCACGAGGCGGGCGCGCTCGCGTGGGTCGACGCGGTGCACTACGGCCCGCACGGGCCGATCGACGTGGCCGCCGCGGACGTCGACGTCCTCGTCTGCTCGCCGTACAAGTTCTACGGGCCGCATCTCGGCCTCGCCTACGTGCGCGAGGCGGTCGGCTCGACGTGGCGGCCGTACAAGGTGCGTCCCGCCGACAGCCGCTTCGAGACCGGGACGCTCGCCCACGAGCTGCTTGCGGGATTCGTCGCCGCTGTCGAGTACATCGACTCGATCGGTTGGGAGTGGATTCGCGAACACGAGGCGGCGCTCGGGCAGCGCCTCCTCGACGGGCTGCCCGGCGGCTGGCGCCTGCACGGCGTCCCGTCGATGGAGGGGCGCGTGCCGACGTTCGCGCTCACACACGGAGCCGTCCGCCCGCAGGAGGCCTGCGAGCGGCTCGGCGAGCGCGGCTTCGCGACCTGGAGCGGCAACTACTACGCGGTCGAGATCATGCGGCGGCTCGGCCTGCCGGACGGCGCGCTGCGCATCGGCATCGTCCACTACAACACCGAGCAGGAGGTCGACCGGCTGCTCGAGGCGCTCGCCGCGATCGCCTGACGTGGCGCAGTTCCTCCGCCTCGAGAGCTCGCTCTGGCAGACGACGACCCTGCTCCTCTCGGACGGCGGCGAGTCGGTGGCGGTCGATCCCGGCGTGACGCCGGAGGAGATCGAGAACGTCCGCCGGCGGGCCGAGGAGCTCGGCGCGCCCGTCCGCACCGTGCTCGCGACCCATTCGCACTTCGACCACGTGTGCGGCATCGGCGCGTTTCCCGAGGCGCAGGCCGTCATGGGCGAGTCGACCGCTGCGCGGCTGTCCGACGGCTCGGCGGCGCGCGGGCTCGCCGAGGCCGCGGCCGAGCTCGACCTCCAGTGGGCCGGCGAGCTCCGCTGCGACCGCGCGCTCGCGGTCGGGCGCGCCCACCGCATCGGCCCGTTCGGCGCGGAGACGCTGGCGCTGGCAGGCCACTCGACCTGCGGCGTCGGCTTCCGCTTCCGCTCGCTCGGGCTGCTCGTGCTCGGCGACCACGTGTCGGCGGCCGAGTTCCCGTTCGTCTACGAGAGCACGGCCGCCTACCGGAGCACGCTCGCCGGCCTGATCGACCTGCTGCGAAACGACCCGCCCGAGACGGTCGCCTCGGGGCACGGCCCGCTGCTCGACGCGGCGCAGGCGCTCGCGATCGCCGAGGCCGACCTCGACTACCTGCACCGCCTCCGCGCCGCGGTCGCCGAGGCGCTGCCCGGCGGCCGCGACGCGGCCTTCGCGGCCGGCCTCGCCGTCGAGCCGCCGCGGCCCGCGTGGCCCGAGTTCCACGACGAGTCGCAGCGCGGGAACGTCGAGGCGCAGCTCGCCGAGCTACGCGAGGCGTAGCAGCCAGAACGCGGTCATGCCGGCCGCGATCGCCACCTCGAGCCGCTTCGTCCGCCACGCCGCGACGCCGCCGAGCGCGGCGGCGGCGACGCGGATCGCGCCCTCGCCGCGGCTGCCGCCGAGCGACGGCGTGACGAGCGCCGCGAACACGGCGATCGGGACGAAGTGCAGGAAGCGCAGCCAGAACGCGGGCAGGTCGCGGTGCAGGGTCAGCCCCGCGAGGCGCGAGCCGAACGTCACGGCGAGCATGCCGCCGCAGGTGAGCCAGAAGCTCACTCGCGCTCGCCGCTCGTCAGGAGCGCGCCGAGCAGCGAGCCGGCGACGCCCGCGATCAGGATCGGCAGCCCGCCCGGCAGCGACCGCGCGAGCAGCCACGCGAGCGCGCCGGCGGCGACGGCGACGAGCACGTCGACACGGCGGCGCAGGAGCGGCACGAGCAGCGCGAGGAACGCGAGCGGGAAGACGAAGTCGACGCCGAGCCGCTCCGGGTCGGGGATGACGCCTCCGAGCAGGGCGCCCGCGAACGTCGCCAGGTTCCAGGTGAGGAAGAGCGACAGCTCGGCGCCGAGCACGAACGCGAACGTGCGGGCGCCGCGCGCGACCGACACGCCGTACGCCTCGTCGGTCAGGAAGTACGCGGCGGCGGTGCGCTGCCTCGGCGTGAGCGGCACGCGACGGCCGAGCGACAGCCCGTAGAGCACGTGCCGCACGTTCAGGAGCAGCGTCGTGAAGACGATCTCGAGCCCGCCGGCGCCGCGCCCGAAGAGCCCGACGGCGCTCACCTGCGCGCTGCCCGCGAAGACGAGGACCGAGAGCGCCTGCGTCTCGACGAGCGACAGGCCGGCGTCGCGCGCGAGCACGGCGTAGGCGACGCCGAACGGGACGACGCCGAGCCAGAGGGGCGTCATCGCCCGGAAGCCGCTGCGGAACACGCGCCGCCTAGTAGTGCGGGTAGGGCTCGCCGGCGGCCTCGGCCCAGCGCGACCCGGGCTCGCGCCGGATCGGGTCGGGGTCGATGCCCCGCGCCTCCGCCACCGCCAGGGTCAGCAGCTGGAACTGCACGACGTCGACGACCGGATGGCTCGTCCTGACGAGCGTCGTCTCGACGCCGAGCTTGCCGAGCGCGCCGGCGAGAGCTCCGGCCCGCTCGGCGGCAAGCCCTTCCCCCTCGAGCACGTAGGCGCGCCAGCGCTCGTCGACCGCGGCGAGGAAGCCGTGCAGCAGCTGCTCCGTCTCGTAGGCGACCGCGTCGACCCAGGCGCCCTCGCGCAGCTTGAGGGCGGCTTCCTGCGCAGTCGGCCAGTCGCGGCCGGCGCCGGCGATCAGCACGCGGTCCTGCTCGAACGGCGCCGCCGGCTTCCGCAGCTCCGCCTCGACCGCGTTCGGCAGCCACCCGATCTCGTCGCCGTGCAGCGCGGCGATCGCCGCGACGGCGCACGTGTAGCTCGCGGTGTGGCACCACGAGCGCTCGACCTCCGGCGTGCAGACGATCACCTCGTCGGCGAGCTGCGCGAGCTCCGACTCCGGGTTGCCGGTGACGAGCCACACGTCGCCGCCGAAGGCGCGCTCGGCGGCGATCGTCAGCTCGGTCGCGCCCTCGTGCGAGACGCACACCATCACGTCGGCGCGCGGCGCCCGCAGCGCCGCCTCGAGCGCCTGCACCGCCCAGCCTCCGGTCTGCGCCGCGTGGAACGAGGTGCCGCAGCCTGTGTGCACCACGACAGCCCCCTCGGGGAGCCGGCGGTCGGTCGGGACGGTCCACAGCCAGTCGGGCTGCGCGAACACCGCCTTGCGGGTCTCGCCTGCCATAGCCG
Organism: Gaiellaceae bacterium; assembly: GCA_035651295.1. Taxonomy (GTDB): domain Bacteria; phylum Actinomycetota; class Thermoleophilia; order Gaiellales; family Gaiellaceae; genus PALSA-600. The sequence continues at coordinate 3,759 of DASRGA010000053.1, forward strand.
TGTCTATACCATCGCCGGGGGTGCCGGTTCGCGCCTTTCTCTTCGACTTCGACGGACTGATCCTCGACACGGAGACCGCGTCGCGGGCCGGCTGGGCCTGGCTGTACCGCGAGCACGGGCACGAGCTGCCGCCCGAGAAGTGGGCGCTGATGGTCGGGACGGTCGACGGCTGGGACATCTGGGGGCACCTCGAGGAGCTCGTCGGCGCGCCGCTCGACCGGGAGCGCGAGAACGAGCGGCGCTACGCCCACGAGCTCTCGCTGCTCGAGCGCGAGGAGCTGCGGCCGGGGATCGCCGAGTACATCGAGGCCGCCGACGAGCGCGGGATCAAACGGGCGATCGTCTCGAGCGCGTCGCGCCGCTGGATCGACGAGCACCTCGACCGGCTCGAGCGCGCCTCCGGCTGGAGCGCGATCGTCACCGCCGACCACGACGCGGCACGCGCCAAGCCGAACCCGCTCCTCTATCGCGAGGCGCTCGGGCTGCTCGGCGTCGCCGCCTCGGACGCGGTCGCGTTCGAGGACTCGCCGAACGGCGCGCGCGCCGCACAGGACGCGGGCATCTTCGTCGTCGGCATCCCGAACGCCGTCACCGCCGGCCTGGGCCTGCACGAGCACGCCGATCTCGTCGTCGACTCGCTCGCCGACCTGCCGCCCTCCGACCTCCTCGCACGCCTCGCCGAGGCTGCGTAGCCTGCAGCGACCATCAGCGAAGAAGGAGAACCAACCGAATGAGCGTCTACCAGCGAGCGAAGCTCTCCAACGGCCTGCGTGTCCTGACCGCGCCGCTCGGGCACGCTCAGTCGGTCGCCTGCTACGTCATGCTCGCGGCCGGCTCGCGCTACGAGCGCGCCGACAACCGCGGCATCGCGCACTTCGCCGAGCACATGTTCTTCAAGGGGACGGAGCGCCGCCCGACCGCGCGCGACCTGTCGATGGAGGTCGACAGGATCGGCGGCGAGTTCAACGCGTTCACGAGCAAGGAGTACACCGGCTACTACATCCGCTGCGCGGGCGAGCAGCGCGACACGGCCCTCGACGTGCTCGTCGACATGATCCGCCACTCGAAGTTCGAGAGCGAGGAGGTGGAGCGCGAGAAGGGCGTGATCGTCGAGGAGATGAACATGTACTTCGACACGCCGCGCGACTACGTCGGCTCGGTCTACGAGGAGCTGCTGTTCGGATCGAACCCGCTCGGCTGGGAGACGCTCGGCACCAAGGAGACCGTGCAGGCGGCGACGCGCGAGACCTTCCTCGACTACATCGGCGAGTGGTACACGCCGCCGCGCATCGTCGTCGGCGTCACCGGCGCGGTCGGCGAGGGGCTGCAGGAGACGCTCGAGGGGCTGCTCGGCGACGTCAGCGGCGACGGCCACGGCGGGCCGGCGGCCGCCGAGGTCGACCGCTCGCCCGAGCCGCGCGTCCGGATCCACCACAAGGACTCCGACCAGGCGGCCGTCTGCCTGGGCGTCCCGTCCTACCCGATCGGCCACCCCGACCGCTACGCGCTGCAGCTGCTCGGCACGGTGCTCGGCACCGGCATGTCGTCGCGCCTCTTCCTCGAGGTGCGCGAGCGGCGCGGCCTCGCCTACTACGTCTATGCGCTGAACGACTCGTACACCGACGCGGGCACGCTCGTCGCGCAGGCCGGCGTCGACCTGAAACGCGCACCCGAGGCCGTCGAGGTGATCGCCACCGAGTTCCGCAAGATCGCCGAGGAGCCGGTGCCGGCCGACGAGCTCGAGAAGGCGCGCGCGCTTGCGAAGGGCCGCTTCGTGCTCCAGACCGAGAGCCCGAACGGGCTCGCGCTCTTCGGGCTGCGCCGCGAGGTGCTCGAGGGCGAGGCGGCGGAGCCCGAGGACGTCCTCAAGGGGCTCGACGCGGTGACGGTCGAGGACGTGCAGCGGGTCGCCCGCGACGTGATCGGCGGCTCCGGCCTTCGCCTCGCGGTGATCGGCCCGTTCGAGGACGAATCAGTCTTCTCGAAGCTGCTCTAGAGGCTCGCGGCCCGTCATCAGCACGACGAGCGCGAACGACACGGCGCCGACGAAGACGAGCGCGACGGCGAGGAACGACAGCTCGCCGAGGCGTTCGTGGCCGAGGATCGCCATGCGGATCGCCACCCCGGCCGTCACCCCGCCGAGCCACGTCGGCAGGAACCGGTGCGTCAGCAGGGCGAGCGCGGCGAAGCAGCCGGCGAGCGGCAGCACGTCGGCCGCGTAGGCGCCGAGCACCGCGTGGCCGTGGTGCGCGAACTGGCCGATCGTCGCGAACAGGGCGATCGCGAAGACCCCCGCCAGCGCGAGCGCCGACGCGGGAACGGGCCGGGTCAGCCTGCCGAGCACCGCTGCCGAGCCTAGCCCCTCAGGCGACGGGCCAGACGACCTCGGTGACCGGCTCCCAGTCGGGGCCGGGCGCGACGAGGTACCGCTCGCGCGGCCCGCCGACCGGCTGCAGGCCGAGGCCGTGCGCCCGCGCCAGCAGCTCCGCGTAGAACGCGCCGTCGAGCTCCTCGTACGGGCCGACGTGCCGCAGGACGAGCGCGCGCGTCGGCGGCAGCGTCCGCACCTCGACCGGCGGCTCGGGCTCCGTCCCGGGCAGCACCGGCCAGCCGGCCTCGATCGCGAGCTCGCCCTCGTCGTCGGGCGCCGAGGAGATCGAGAACGGCGGCCCGACGACCCCGCCGCGCGCCCGTGCGAAGTGCTCGACACGGGCGATCGCGCCGCCGATGAACTCGCCGGCCTGCCCCGGCGGCACCCGCCGGACGACGAACGCGAAGGTCTCGCCGGGGACGTCCCTGATCTCGAGGTCGAGCTCGGTGCCCGGGTGGGTCATGGGCCGAGTGTCGCCCCGGCCCGCCACCCGCGCATCCGTGTTTTCCGCGACCCCGGGTACCGGGTCAGTCCTCCCCGCCCTGCTCCTCGGCGCCCCGGTGGCGGAGCTCCTCGACGACCGCCGGGTCGGCGAGGGTCGTCGTGTCGCCGAGCGGCCGGTTCTCGGCCACGTCGCGGAGCAGGCGGCGCATGATCTTCCCCGACCGCGTCTTCGGCAGCTCCGGGGTGAAGACGATGTTCGCCGGCTTCGCGATCGGCCCGATCTTCTGCGCGACATGGTTGCGCAGCTCCTCGAGCTTGGCGACCGATCCCTCCCTGCCGCCCTTCAGCGTCACGAACGCGACGATCGCCTGCCCGGTCGTCGCGTCGTTGCGCGCGGCGACCGCCGCCTCGGCGACGTCGTGGTGGTCGACGAGCGCCGACTCGACCTCGATCGTCGAGATGCGGTGGCCCGACACGTTCATCACGTCGTCGACGCGGCCGAGCAGCCAGAAGTCGCCGTCCTCGTCGACACGGGCGCCGTCGCCGGCGAAGTAGACGCCGTCGAAGCGCGACCAGTAGGTGTCGCGGTAGCGCCGGTCGTCACCGTAGATGCCGCGCAGCATCGACGGCCACGGCCTGCGCAGCACCAGGTAGCCGCCGCCGCCCGGACCGACCTCCTCGCCCCGCTCGTTGTAGATCGACGCGGCGACCCCCGGAAACGGCTTCGTCGCCGACCCCGGCTTCGTCGTCGTCACCCCCGGCAGCGGCGTGATCATGATCATCCCGGTCTCCGTCTGCCACCACGTGTCGACGATCGGGCAGCGCCCGCCGCCGATCGTCTCGTGGTACCAGACCCACGCCTCCGGGTTGATCGGCTCGCCGACCGACCCGAGCAGACGCAGCGACGACAGGTCGTGCCTGCCGGCATGCTCGGCCCCCCACTTCATGTGCGAGCGGATCGCCGTCGGCGCCGTGTAGAGGATCGACACCCCGTAGCGCTCCACGATCGCCCACCAGCGGTCCTTGTCCGGATAGTCCGGCGTGCCCTCGTACATCACCGACGTGGCGCCGTTGCAGAGCGGCCCGTAGACGATGTAGCTGTGGCCGGTGATCCAGCCGACGTCGGCGGCGCACCAGTACACGTCGCGCTCCGGCTTCAGGTCGAACACGTAGTGGTGGGTCGCCGCCGCCCCGACCAGGTAGCCGCCGGTCGTGTGCGCGATCCCCTTCGGCTTCGCCGTCGTGCCGCTCGTGTACATCAGGAACAGCAGATCCTCGGCATCCATCGGCTCCGGCGGGCACGACGCCGGATCCTCCGAGCCGCGCACCTCGTCGTACCAGACGTCGCGGCCCTCCCGCATCGCCACCTCGCCGCCCGTCCGCCGCACGACCAGGCAGCGCCGCACCCCCGGCGCGGCCGCCATCGCCTCGTCGGCGATCCGCTTCAACGGCACCCTCGAGCCGCGCCGCCACGCCTCGTCCTGCGTGACGATCACCTCGCAGCCCATGTCGTTGACCCGATCCGACAGCGAGTCGGCCGAGAAACCGCCGAACACGACCGTGTGCGGCGCGCCCAGCCGGGCGCAGGCGAGCATCGCAACCGGCAGCTCCGGGATCATCCCCATGTAGATCCCGACCGCCGTGCCCTTCCCGACGCCCAGCTCCTTCAGCGCGTTCGCGAACGCCACCACCTCCCGCTGCAGCTCCGCATAGCTGATCGCCCGCCGGTCGCCCTCCGGCTCCCCCTCCCAGTAGTAGGCCACCCGGCCGCCCCGGCCCGCCTCCACGTGGCGGTCGAGACAGTTGTAGGACACGTTCAGCCTGCCCCCCAGATACCACCTCGCATACGGCGGCTCCCACTCGTACAGCTCCGAGAACGGCTCGAACCAGTCGACCCGCTCCCGGCCCTCCCGCTCCCAGAACACCTCGAACGGCTCCTCGTAGATCGACGGCCGCGCATTCGCCTCCGCCGCAAACCCGGCCGACGGCGGATAGCGCCGCTCCTCCGAGAACAGGGTGTCGATCGTCTCCGCCATCAGGGCTCCAGATCGTAGGGATAGTGCGTGAGGTTCTCGGCGCCGTCCTCCGTGACGAGGACGAGGTCCTCGAGCCGGACGCCGCCGTAGCCCTGCCGGTAGAGGCCGGGCTCGAGCGTGATCACGTCGCCGGCGACGAACGCCGGGCCCTCCCCGAGCCCGAGCGGCGGCTCCTCGTGCACCTCGAGCCCGACGCCGTGGCCGAGGCCGTGGAAGAAGCCGTCCGCGAGGACCGTGCCCGGCTCCTTCGTCCGCCCGGTCGGCTCGCCCGCCGCCTCGAAGATGTCGCAGGCGAGCTCGTGGATGGCGCGGCCGCTCGCGCCGGCCCGAACCTCGGCGAACGTCCGGTCGAGCGCCTCCTTGCAGAGGCGGTGCCACTCCCGCACGTCGGCCGGCACGTCGCCCGTCACGAACGTGCGCGTCATGTCGCAGAAGACGGCGGTCTCGTTGTCGCGCGGCCAGATGTCGACGATCACCGGCACGCCGGGGCGGATCGGGCCCGAGCCCATGTCGTGGCCGACCGCGCCCTGGGCCCCCGGCGCGACGATGAACTCGTCGGCGGTGCAGCCGTGCTCCACGAAGACGAGGTTCATCGCCGTCTTCACCCGCTCGACGGTCAGGTCGCCGCCGCCGGCCCGCAGAAGCTCGCGGCAGGTGTCCATCGCCGCCTCCGCCGCCCGCTGCGCCCGCCGCATCCCCGCGAGCTCGGCAGGCGTCTTCACCCGGCGCCGCTCCGCGAAGAGCGCCCGGTCCGGCGTCACCTCGACGCCGCCGGCGCGCAGACGGTCCGCCAGCTCGAGCGGGAACGTCGCCGGGACGCGCGCCGCCGTGATGCCGACCTCGGCCACGGCGCGCGCGGCGATCTCGAGCTCCACCTCGTGCGACTCCAGGCCCTGCGCGCGAAGCTCGTCGCGCCCGAAGGCCTCGTACGGATGGACCTCGAAGAGCCCGAGCTCGCGCAGCCGGGGCGCCTCGAGCGAGCTGGCGACGACGTGCCTGACGCCGTCGCGCTCGAGGTACAGGAACGGGTCCGGGACGGACAGCGGCACCTCGTGCCGCAGCTCGGGCGAGCGGAAGGTGTCGGCGTAGACGAGGACGTCTGTCATGCGCGCAACCGTATCTAGACTCAGAGAGGTGGAGGCGCGCACGCGGGCACTCGACCTGGTCGACCGCTGGAACGAGGAGCTCCGGCGCCTGCTGCCGGCCGGCACCGAGATCTTCGACGCGCACACGCACGTCGGCAACGACATCGACGGCATGGCGGGCTCCGTCCCCGAGCTCGTCGAGATCATGGACCGGTACGGGATCTCGCGCGCGTTCACGTTCTGCCTCGACGAGCCCGACCGGCACCCGGCGTTCCGCGCCGCGAACGACCGCACGCTGGCGGCGGCCGCCGCCAGCGACGGGCGGCTGATCCCGTTCGCGCGCCTCGACCTGAACGAGACGCCGATCGAGGAGGCGCGCCGCTGCCTCGACGCCGGCGCCCGCGGGATCAAGCTGCACCCGCGCGCCCAGGGCTTCACGGCGACCGACGAGCGCCTCGGGCCGGTGTTCGCGCTCGCCGCCGAGCGGCGCGTGCCGATCCTGATCCACGGCGGCCGCGGCCTGCCGCCGATCGCCGACGGCCTCCGCTCGCTGGTCGAGCGCCACCCGGGCAGCACGCTGATCATCGCCCACGCCGGCATCGCCGACCTCGCGGGCCTCGCAGCGTGCATGGCGGGCCGCCGGGGCATCGTCTTCGACACCTCGACGTGGAGCCCGGTCGACCTGCTCGACTTCCACCGCCAGGTCCCGCCGGAGCAGGTCGTGTACGCGAGCGACTACCCGTACGGGCAGCAGCCCTCGTCACTGCTGATCGCGATCAAGACGGCGCTGCGCGCCGGCTTCTCGCGGACGCAGCTGCAGGGGATGCTGAGCGGCACCGCGAGCGCGATCGCCGACGGACGGGAGCTGCCCGAGCCGACGTTCCCCGTCGGCTCTCCCGGCTTCAGGCAGAGCCTGCAGCTCGCGCGCATCCACCAGTACCTGTCGATGGCGACGCCGCTCCTCTGGACGCGGCAGCCCGACACGATCGGCGCGGTGGGGCTCGCGATCAACGCCTGCGCGGAACGCGACGGGCACGTCGAGGAGGTCGAGCTGATCCGCGAGCTGCTCGTCGCGGCCCGCGACCTGTGGGCGGAGCTCGGGTCGATCGAGGACGCGGTCGAGCAGCGGCAGGCGATGCGCCTCACCCACCGGCTGATCCACCTGGCGGACATCGAGGCGGTCACCGCTGCCTGAGCTCACCGTCAACGGCCACCGCTACGAGGTGCACGGCGAGGTCGGGACGACGCTCGCCGAGGCGCTCCGCGACGAGCTCGACCTCACCGGCACGAAGATCGCCTGCGGGGAGGGGCACTGCGGCGCCTGCACGGTGCTCGTCGGCGGCCGGCCGGCGCTCGCGTGCATCACGC
>DASRGA010000054.1:0-20886 GCA_035651295.1 Gaiellaceae bacterium
CGCTCCCGGCGCGATGAGCAGGCAGCGGCCCACGATCGTCGACGTGGCGGGGCGCAGCGGCGTCTCGAAGTCGACGGTCTCGAACGTCATCCGCGGCGCGGCGAACGTCTCGGAGGAGACGCGGCGCCGGGTGCTCGACGCCGTGGACGAGCTCGGCTACCGCCCGAACGCCGTCGCCCGCCAGCTCGTGCAGCAGCGGACGAGCACGATCGGCGTCGTCGTCGGCGATCTCACCAACCCGATCTACAGCGAGCTTGTGAAGCTGCTCGAGCAGCACGCGCTCGCGCGCGGGTACACGACGATGGTGTCGAACACCGACGGGCATCCCGAGCGGGAGGCGGCCCGCATCGAAGCGCTGCTCGAGCGCCGGGTGGCCGGCATCGCGATGCTGCAGTTCAGCGGCGACCGCTCGGTGATCGACGAGCTGCACCGGGACGGCGTCCCCGTCACCGTGATCAGCTGCGACGACGCGCGCGCCGACTGCGTGACCGTCGACGAGAGCAAGGGGCTCGCGCTCGCGGTGCGGCACCTCGCCGAGCTCGGCCACCGCAGCCTCGCGTACGTGACGACGCCGCTCGTCGAGGAGCACACGAACCGGGCGCGCCACGAGAGCTTCCTGCGCGAATGCCGCCGCGCCGGCTGCAGCGAGACGGCGACGATCACGCTCGACGTCGAGGCGCTGCTCGAGCACCGCGACGGCGCGATGGACGGGCTGCGGTCGCTGCTCGGCTCGCAGTCGCGCCCGACGGGCTTCGCGGCGGCGAACGACATCGCCGCGATCGCGCTGATCGAGGCGGCGGAGCGGCTCGGCGCCGCCGTGCCGCGCGACGTGTCGGTCGTCGGGTTCGACGGGATCAACCTCGGCGGCCTGACGAGGATCGGTCTCACCACCGTCGCGCAGCCGCGTGAGCGGATGGCAGAGGTGGGCTTCGAGCTGCTGATGGAGCGCATCGAGGGCGGGCCGGACGCCCCGCCGCGCCACGTGCTGCTGGAGCCGGAGCTCGTGGTGCGCGCCACGACGGCGCCGCCGCGGTAAGGACGAGGAGGAGCGAACGAGATGGCAATCGAGACCGGAGTCAGGACCCCGCTGCACGAGACCGTCGCCACCACCGCGACGGACGTCTGGAACGACTCGTGCTCGCTCGAGGAGCTCACGTACGCGATCGGGAACGGGGCGGTGGGCGCGACGTCGAACCCGACGATCGTCGGCGAGGTGCTGCAGAAGGAGTGGCACCTGTGGAGCGACCGGCTCGCGCAGATCGTCGACGAGCGGCCGGCGGCGACCGAGGACGAGGTGACGTGGCAGCTGATCGAGGAGATGGCGGTGAAGGCGGCCGAGCTGCTGCTGCCCGTGTTCGAGCGCGAGCACGGCCGCAAGGGCCGCCTCTCGATCCAGACGAACCCGAAGTTCTGGCGCAGCCCCGAGCTGATCGTCGAGCAGGGCCTCCGGTTCGGCGCCCTCGCTCCGAACATGCAGGTGAAGGCGCCCGCGACCCGCGCCGGCCTGCAGGCGATCGAGGAGCTCACCGCCGCCGGCGTGAGCGTGAACGCGACGGTCTCGTTCACCGTCCCGCAGGCGCTCGCGGTCGGCGACGCCGTCGAGCGCGGGCTGCGCCGCCGCGAGCAGGCCGGGGAGGACGTCGAGTCGATGTCGCCCGTCTGCACGATCATGGTCGGACGGCTCGACGACTGGCTGCAGGTGCACGCCGACCGGCTCGGCGTCCTGCCGACGCCGGGCAACCTCAGCTGGGCGGGGATCGCCTGCGTCAAGCGCGCCTTCGGCATCTACCGCGAGCGCGGCTACCGGACGCGCCTGCTCGCCGCCGCCTACCGAAACCACCTCCACTGGTCGCAGCTCGTCGGCGGCGACATCGTGCTGACGATCCCCTACAAGTGGCAGCGCCTGTTCAACGCCTCCGAGATCGAGGTCGTGCCGCGCTTCGACGACCCGGTGCCCGCCGGGATCCTCGCCGAGCTCGAGCGGCTGCTTCCCGACTTCCGCCGCGCCTACGAGCCGGACGGGCTGACGGTCGACGAGTTCGACACGTTCGGCGCGACGCGGCGGACGCTGCGCGGCTTCATCGCGTCGTACCAGGACCTCGTCGCGGTCGTGCGGAACGCGATGCTGCCGAACCCGGACAAGTGATTCGCGCGGCGGTGATGCGCGGCCCCGGCGACATCGCCGTGGCGGAGTTCCCGCGACCCGGCCTTCGCCCGGGCGAGGTGCTGCTCCGCCTGCGGCTGTCCGGTGTCTGCGGCACCGACAAGCACACCTACCGCGGCGAGACGCTGCAGTACGCGGGCACCGCGCACGAGCGGCGGATCGCCTACCCGCTCGTCTGCGGCCACGAGAACGTGGGCGTGGTCGAGGAGGTCGCCGGCGAGGTGCGCGCGAGCGACGGCCGGCCGGTGCGGCCGGGGGACAGGGTGGTGCCGGCCGCGAACGTGCCGTGCGGCCGCTGCGCGTTCTGCCTGAACGGGGCGCCGTACTCGTTCTGCGAGCACCTCGACGACTACGGCAACAGCCTCGGCTGCGCCGAGCCGCCGCACCTGTTCGGCGGCTGGGCGGAGCAGATGGTGCTGCTGGCCGGCACGCCGCTCTTCCGCGTGCCCGACGAGCTCCCGGACGAGGCGGCGGTCCTCACCGAGCCGCTCGCGGTCACGCACGGGCTCGACACGGCGCGGCTGCTCGCCCACGGTCAGGGCGGGAGCGCGTTCGGCGAGTCGGTGGCGGTCGTCGGCTTCGGCCCGCTCGGCCTCTGCCACCTGCTGAAGGCGCGCCTCGCCGGCTGCGGCCGACTGGTGGCGGTCGACCGCCTGCCCTCCCGGCTCGACCTCGCCGCCGAGCTCGGTGCGACGCTGACGCTGAACGTCGACGAGACCGACCTCGAGGAGCGGGTCGCGCGGGTGCGCGAGCACACCGGCGGGCTCGGCGCCGACGTGGTCGCCGACTGCTCGGGCGTCCCCGAGACGCTGCCGGAGTGCCTGCGGCTCGTGCGCCACGGCGGCGTGGTCGTCGAGGCGGGCGCCTTCGTCGACCTCGGCCCGGTGCCCGTGAACCCCGCGGCCGACCTGTGCGCGCGGAACGTCGCCGTGCTCGGGATCGGCGGCGAAACCGCGCGCGCCTACGCGCCGTCGCTGGAGCTGCTGGCCCGCAACCTCGACCGCCTGCCGCTCGACCGGATCGTCACCCACCGGTTCGCGCTCGACGATGCCGCCGAGGCGCTCGCGGTCGCGCAGGCGGACGGGGCGATGAAGGTCGTCTTCGACCCGGTGCTCGCATGACGCGGATCGCGCTCGTCGGCGCCGGCCGCATGGGGAAGGTGCACCTCGCCGCGCTGCGCAGCATCGCCGGCGTCGAGGTGTGCGCCGTCGTCGACCCGGTGGCGGTCGGCGCGACGCACGCCGACCTGGACGAGCTGCTCGCCGCGGCGCCGCCGGACGGCGCGGTCGTCGCGGCGCCCTCGGCGCTGCACCTCGGGCTCGTCACGCGGCTCCTCGAGGCGGGCATCCCGACGCTCTGCGAGAAGCCGTGCGGCACCACCGCCGCCGAGGCGGCGGCCGCCTTCGAGGTCGCGGCCGACACGGGCGCCCGGCTGCAGATCGGCTACTGGCGGCGCTTCGTGCCGTCGCTGCAGGCGCTGCGTGCGCGGATCCGCGCCGGCGAGCTCGGCAGCCTGCTGCTCGTACGCTGCGCGCAGTGGGACGAGCGGCCGCCGCCGGCCGCGTTCCGCCGCTCGAGCGGCGGCATCCTCGTCGACATGGGCGTGCACGAGCTCGACCAGGCGCGGTGGCTGACCGGCGAGGAGCTGGCCTTCCGCGCCGCCGTCGCGGGCCCGCCGGCCGGAGACGACCGCGACGGCGTCGAGGCGCTCTACGAGCTCTCCGGCGGCGGCGTCCTCGCCGTCTCGCTCGGCCGCCGCTTCCCGCCCGGCGACATGTGCCGCGTCGAGGTCCACGGCTCGGACGGCGCCGAGCAGCTGACCTTCCTGCGGCCGCCCGACTCGGAACGGGCGTTCGCCGAGGGGATCGCCGCGCAGGACGCCGCATTCGTCGAGCTCGCGCGCGGCGGCCCGCAGCTGGGCGCGACGGCGGAGGACGCCGTCGCCGCCCTCGCGGCCGCCGAGGTCGCGCAGTCGTCACTCGAACCGACGAGAGGAGCAGCATGAGCACCATCCGGCTGACCGTCGCCCAGGCGATCGTGCGGTACCTCCAGGCGCAGTCGAGCGAGCGCGACGGCGAGACGCGGCGGCTCGTGCCGGGGATCATGGGGATCTTCGGCCACGGCAACGTGCACGGCCTCGGGCAGGCGATCGAGGAGTACGGCGCCGGCCTGCAGTTCTTCCAGGGCCGCAACGAGCAGTCGATGGTGCACACCGCGGCGGCGTTCGCGCGCGCGACGCGGCGCCGGCAGACGCTTGCCGTCACGTCGTCGATCGGCCCGGGCGCGACGAACATGGTCACCGGAGCCGCGCTCGCCACGATCAACCGGCTGCCGGTTCTGCTCTTCCCCGGCGACGTCTACGCGACGCGGCACCAGGGGCCGGTCCTGCAGCAGCTCGAGCATCCGCTCGCCGGCGACGTCAGCGTCAACGACTGCTTCCGGCCGGTCGCGCGGTTCTTCGACCGCATCACCCGCCCCGAGCAGCTGCTGACGGCGCTGCCCGAGGCGATGCGCGTGCTGACGAGCCCGGTCGAGGCCGGGGCGGTGGTGGTCGCGCTGCCGCAGGACGTGCAGGCGCACGCCTACGACTATCCGCAGGCGTTCTTCGAGCCGCGCGTCTGGCGGATCGAGCGGCCGGCGGCCGACCCGGCGCGCGTCCGGGAGGCCGCCGAGCTGCTGCGCGCCGCCCGGCGGCCGCTCGTGATCGCCGGCGGCGGCGTCCACTACTCGGAGGCCGAGGACGAGCTGCTCGAGCTCGCGCGCGCACTCGGCGCGCCCGTCGTCGAGACCTTCGCCGGCAAGGGCTCCGTCCGCGTCGACGACCCGCTGCTGCTCGGCGGCCTCGGCCTCGAAGGCAACCCGTCGGCGAACCGGCTCGCGCGCGACGCCGACGTCGTGCTCGCCGTCGGCACGCGGCTGACCGACTTCGCCACCGGGTCGAACTCCCTGTTCCGGACGGACGGCGTCCGCTTCGTCGCCGTGAACGTCACCGAGAAGGACGCGCGCAAGCTCGGCGCGCTGCCGGTCGTCGCCGACGCACGCGAGGCGCTGCGCGCGCTCGCGGCCGCCGTCACGCGCAGCGACGACGGCTACCTCGCCGAGATCGCGGAGGCGCGCGCGGAGTGGCTCGCCGTCCGCGACGGGCTGCGAGAGCCGGTCGAGGGCGAGCGCCTGAGCCAGGGCGCGCTGATCCTCGCGCTGAACGAGGCGGCCCGCGCGGGCGACACGATCCTGACCGCCGCCGGCACGCCGCCGGGCGACCTGCTGAAGCTGTGGGACGCGACCGGCGGCCGCGACTGCCACCTCGAGTTCGGGTTCTCGTGCATGGGCTACGAGCTGCCGGGCGCCGTCGGCGTGCGGCTTGCACAGCCGGACGGCGAGGTGGTCGCCTACGTCGGCGACGGCACGTACCTGCTCAACCCGGGCGAGCTCGTCACCGCGCTGCAGCACGGTCTGAAGATCACGGTCGTCATCTCGGAGAACCACGGCTTCCAGTCGATTCGCCGGCTGCAGATGGCGCGCGCGGGCGTCGAGTTCGGCAACGAGTTCCGGATGCGCGGCCCGGAGGGGCGGCTCGACGGCGCGGTCGTCCCGCTCGACCTGGCGCGCAGCGCCGAGGGTCTCGGCGCGCGCGCGTGGCGCGTCGGCACGCTCGCCGAGGTGCGGGCCGCGCTCGCGGCGGCGCGCGAGGAGCCCGGCCCCTGCGTGATCGTCTGCGAGACGGAGCCGCACCGCTACCTGCCCGACGGCGGCGTGTGGTGGGACGTCGCGCCCGCCGAGGTGTCGGGGCGCGAGGAGGTGCGCGCGCGCCGCGCCGAGTACGAGCGCGACCGCGACGCGCTGCAGCGCTTCTTCTACTAGTGCGGCCTCTCGAAACGTTTGACCGGGAACGCGCGGTGCGTGGAGGCCGCACTCGGCGGCCGCTCTGCGGCCGGCGGCCGCAGAGCGGCCGGAGTGGTGCGGCGTCGACGCCACGCCGGTTTCGAGCGTACGTCGGGAGACGCCGCACTAGGAGCTAGTGTGCGGCCGTGTCTCCCGAGCGGCTGACCGCGTTCACCGACGGCGTCGTCGCGATCCTGATCACGATCCTCGTGCTCGAGCTGAGGCCGCCCTCCGGCCACCACTTCGGGGACGTGCTCCAGCTGAAGGGCCGTCTCCTCGCCTACCTCCTCAGCTTCGTCTTCGTGGCGATCTACTGGGTGAACCTGCACCACCTGTTCCAGGTCGTGACGCGGATCGACGGTCGGTCGCTCTGGGCGAACATCCACCTGCTGTTCTGGCTGTCGCTGACGCCGGGCGTCACGGCGTGGCTGGGGGAGACCGGCGCGCACGCCGGCCCCGTCGCGGTCTACGCCGTCGTCCTGCTCGGCTGCGCGTTCGCCTACACGCTGCTCACGCTCGCCCTGCTCACGATCCACGAGAACGACTCGCCGCTCGCGCGTGCGATCGGCGCCGACCGCAAGGGCAAGGCGTCGCTCGTCTCCTACGTGGCCGCGCTCGGGCTGGCCTTCGTCGTGCCGTGGCTCGCGATCGCCCTGTTCGTGGCGGTCGCGCTGATGTGGTTCGTGCCCGACCGCCGCGTGACGAGGGTGCTCGCAGCAGGGAGCGCCGACGAGCCGTGATGCGGCGATGGTGATCGACGGCCACAACGACCTCGTGCTGAAGCGGTGGCAGGGGGAAGAGCCGGAGCACGTGCGGCTCGAAGACGCCGCGGCAGCCGGCTTCGCGGGCGGGTTCTTCGCGCTCCACGTCCCGTCGCCGCACCCGGACGCCGGCGAGCACGATCTCTGGTCGCAGCCGTTCGCCGACCCGATCCCGTTCGCCGAGGCGGCGCCGGTGGCGGACGAGCTGTACGACGTCCTCGGCTCGCTGCCGGTCCGCCGGGCGGCCGCGGCTGCGGACTTCGAGGACGGCGTGGTCACGGCGGTCGTCCACCTCGAGGGCGCAGAGGCGATCGCTCCTGACCTGTCCAACCTCGAGCGCTGGTACGAGCGGGGGCTGCGGTCGCTCGGGCTCGTCTGGTCCCGGCCGAACGCCTTCGCGGAGGGGGTGCCGTTCCGGTTCCCGTCGTCCCCCGACACCGGGCCGGGCCTGACCGGCGCGGGGCGCGCGCTCGTGCGTGCGTGCAACCGGCTCGGCGTGCTCGTCGACCTCTCGCATCTCAACGAGGCGGGCTTCTGGGACGTCGCAGCCGTGTCGGACGCGCCGCTCGTCGCCACGCACTCGAACGCGCACGCGATCTGCGCCGCGTCGCGGAACCTCACCGACCGTCAGCTCCGGGCGATCCGCGATTCGGGCGGCGTCGTCGGCGTCAACTTCGCGGTCACGTTCCTGCGCGAGGACGGCCGCTTCCTGCCCGACGAGACGACGGTGGAAGACATCGTTCGCCACGTCGACCACTTGGTCGACGTGATGGGTATCGACCACGTCGCCTTCGGCTCCGACTTCGACGGGGCGGGGCTGCCGACGGAGCTCGACGGGCTGCGCGGGCTGCCGCCGCTCGTCGAGGCGCTGCGCTCGCGCTACGACGACGACGCGGTCGCGAAGATCACGCACGGGAACTGGCTGCGCGTCTTCGCCGCGACCTGGCGCTAGGCTAGCGCGCCGGCCGGCGGCCGAAGTAGCCGCGTGCGGTCATGCTGAGGACGGGCACGCCGTCCTGGTTGACGACCGTGCACGCGGTGAAGACGGTGCCGCGGTCGGCCCGCTTCGACGACGGCTGCACGTCGGTCACGGTGACGCGGCCGCGCAGCGTGTCGCCGGGACGCACCGGAGCGGTCCAGCGGATCTCCGACACGCCGGGCGAGCCCATGGAGGACGAGTCGAGCAGGATCGTCCGGACGAACGTGCTCATGAAGAGCGCCGTCGTGTGCCAGCCGCTCGCGACGAGGCCGCCGAACGGCCCGTCCTTCGCGGCTTCGGCGTCGACGTGGAACGGCTGCGGGTCGTAGCGGCGCGCGAACTCGACGATCTCCTCCTCGGTGACCGTCACCGGCTCGAGCTCGGTCGCCTCGCCGACCCGGAAATCCTCGAAGTAGCGCATGGCTGCAGACGCTACCGGTACGTTCGCGGCATGCGGACGAGGAAGCTCGGGCCACTCGAGGTGAGCGTCGTCGGACTCGGGTGCAACCAGTTCGGCGGGCGGCTCGACGCGGAGGGAACGCGCAGCGTCGTCGACGCCGCGCTCGCGGCGGGCGTCACGTTCTTCGACACGGCCGACATCTACGGCGGCGCCGGCGGGAGCGAGGAGCTGCTCGGGCGTGCGCTCGAGGGACGCCGCGACCGCGTGGTCCTGGCGACGAAGTTCGGCAAGCCGATGGGCGACGGGGCCGAGCGGCGCGGCGCGGCGTCGTACATCCGTGCGGCGCTCGAGGCGTCGCTGCGGCGGCTGCGCACCGACGTCGTCGACCTGTACCAGCACCACGAGGAGGACGAAGGGACGCCGCTCGAGGAGACGATCGGCACGCTCGAGGAGCTCGTCGCCGAGGGGAAGATCCGCGCGTACGGCACGTCGAACTACCGCGCCGTCACGCTCGAGCGGGCCCGCGCGCTCGCCTCCGACGCGTTCGTGTCGGAGCAGTCGGAGTACTCGTGGCTCCGTCGCGGCGCCGAGGACGAGCTGCTGCCGGCGTGTGAGCGGTTCGGGCTCGGGTTCATCCCGTACTTCCCGCTCGCACGCGGCCTGCTGACGGGCAAGGTGTCGCCCGGACGCCCGCCGGCGGAGGGAACGCGCCTGGCCGGCGCGGCGATCGCCGACGCGGATCTCGAGCGCGTCGAGCGGCTGCGCGCCTGGGCGGGCGAGCAGGGCGTGACGCTGCTCGACGTCGCGATCGGCGGCCTTGCCGCCGTCGCGCCGGTCGTGTCGGTGATCGCGGGTGCGACGAGCGCCGACCAGGTGCGCGCGAACGCGGCCGCCGGGGCGTGGGAGCCGACTCCCGCGCAGCTCGCCGAGCTCCGCCTCGGCGTCTGACACGTGTCCGACCGGCCTCAGACACGTCTCTGACACCGGGGTTCGCGGGCGGACGCGGGTGTCCCCAGCGGACACGCGGCTGGGTGGCGCTCGGCGAAGCCGAATCCGGGCGCGGCGTGACAGATCCGTGCGTCCTTCGCCACGGTCCAAGGTGAGCCGGGCGACCGGGGCGCCGCTGCGCGCAGCGCCCCGGCTCTCCGGCTCAGTCGACCTTCACGACAACGTGCTTGACCTGCGTGTACTCCTCCATCGAGTACATCGACATGTCCTTGCCGTAGCCGGACTGCTTGTAGCCGCCGTGCGGCATCTCCGACGTCAGCGGGACGAGGTGGTCGTTCACCCACACGGCGCCGAACTGAAGCTTGCGCGCCGCGTTCATCGCGCGGCCGACGTCGCGCGTCCAGACGGACGCGGCGAGGCCGTAACGCACGCCGTTCGCCCACGCGATCGCCTGGTCGTCGTCGGCGAAGCGCTGCACCGTCACGACGGGTCCGAACACCTCGTTCTGGACGATCTCGTCGTCCTGCGACACGTCGGCGACGATCGTGGGCTTGACGAAGAAGCCGCGGTCGCCGCCCGCCTCGCCGCCGGTGAGCACCGTCGCGCCCTTCGCCCGCTCGATGAAGCCGAGCACCCGCTCCTGCTGCTCCCTCGTGATCACCGGGCCCATGTCGAGGTCCTCGCTCTCGGCCGGGTCTCCCCACCTGATCGACTCGACCGCCGGCACGAGCTTCTCGAGCAGTGCGTCGTAGATCCCGGGGCCGGCGATGACGCGCGAGCCGGCGGTGCAATCCTGGCCCGAGTTCGCGTAGCCGGCGATCTTGATCCCCTCGGCCACCGCGTCCACGTCGGCGTCGTCGAAGATCACCATCGGCGCCTTGCCGCCGAGCTCGAGGTGCACACGCTTGAGCGTGTCGGACGCGTTGCGCGCGATCAGCTTGCCGGTGCTGACGTCGCCCGTCAGCGACACGAGGCCGATGTCCGGATGCTCGACGAGCCGCTGCCCGGTCGGGACGCCGTCGCCCGTCACCACCTGCAGCACGCCCTCCGGGATCACGTCCGACGCGAGCTCGGCGAACCGAAGCAGCGAGAGCGGCGTCTGCTCGGACGGCTTCAAGATCTGGACGTTGCCGGCCGCGAGCGCCGGGCCCATCTTCCAGATTGCCATCATCAGCGGGTAGTTCCACGGGCAGATGCCGGCGACGATCCCGATCGGCTCGCGGCGGACCATCGACGTGTAGCCGGTGATGTACTCGCCGGCCGCCTTGCCCTCGAGGTTGCGGGCCGCGCCGGCGAAGAAGCGCAGGTTGTCGACCCCGAACGGGATCTCCTCGCGCGCAAGCCCGATAGGCTTGCCGACGTTGCGCGACTCGATCTGCGCGAGCTCCTCGGCGTTCTCCTCGATCACGTCCGCGAGGCTGTGCAGCAGCTCGCTGCGCTCCTTCGGCGTCGCGTCGAGCCAGCCCGGCAGCGTCTTGCGCGCACGTGCGACGACCTCGTCGACCTCGTCGGCCGTCATGTTCGGCACCTGGGCGATCACCTCGCCGGTGGCCGGGTTGAGGACGTCGAGCGCGGCTTCCGTGGTGGCGGCCATGCGTACCTCCTATTCGGTGCGAAGGATCCCGCTCTCGCGCGTCAGGCGTTGCGCGAGCAGGACGGGAACGACGGTGAAGGCGAGGATCAGGAACACGACGACGTTCACCTTGGGCAGCTGCTGCCCGAGCCTGATGCTCCCCAGGATCCACAGCGGCAGCGTGTTCTGGGCGCCCGCGGTGAACGTCGTCACGATCACCTCGTCGAACGAGAGCGCGAACGCCAGGAGCGCGCCGGAGACGAGCGCCGTCGAGATCGTCGGCAGCGTGACCAGCCGGAACGTCTGGAAGCGGTTGGCGCCGAGGTCCATCGACGCCTCTTCGAGCGATGCCGGCACCCGGCGCAGGCGCGCGAGCACGTTGTTGTAGACGATCACGACGCAGAAGGTTGCGTGGCCGATGACGATCGTGACGAGCGAGAAGTTGACCTTCCAGAAGGTGAAGTACGAGTTGAGCGCCATCCCGGTGATGATCCCGGGGAGCGCGATCGGCAGGACGAGGACGAACGAGACAAGCTCGCGGCCGAAGAAGCGGAACCGGTGCACGCCGAACGCCGCCATCGTGCCGAGCACGAGCGCGGCGAGCGTCGCGAACGCGGCCGCCTTGAGCGACAGCCACAGCGACGTCTGCATGGCGGTGTCGTGGATCGCCGGCGAGAACCACTTCGTGGTGAAGCCGGCGATCGGCCAGCTCTGCACGTTCGACTTGTTGAACGCGTAGACGCACACGAGCGCAATCGGGACGTAGAGGAACGCGAGGACAAGCGCGGTGAAGGCGGCGAGCGCGATCTTCGTGCTGCGCCGTTCCACTAGAGCGCCTCGAACGCGCCGAGGCGGCGCGCGGTCAGAAGGTAGGCGCCCATCACGACGAGCGGCACCGTGGCGTACGCCGCCGCAAACGGGAGGTTGCTCGAGATGTTCACGGAGTCGTAGACCACGTTGCCGATGAACTGCGTGCCGCCGCCGCCGCCCACGAGCAGCGGCGTGATGTAGTCGCCGAGCGTCAGCGAGAACGTGAAAATCGATCCCGCGACGACGCCCGGCAGCGCCAGCGGCAGGATCACGCTGCGGAGCGTGCGCCCGCCGCGTGCGCCGAGATCGCGCGACGCCTCGAGGTAGGAGTGGGGGATCCGCTCGAGCGCCGCGTAGACCGGCAGGATCATGAACGGCAGCCAGATATACGAGAAGACGATCCAGACGGCCGTGTTCGTGTACGCGATGTTCGCCGCCGGCAGGCCCACCTTCTGGAGCGACCAGTTGAGCAGCCCGTCGTGGTCGAGGATGAGCCGCCACGCGTAGACGCGCGCCAGGTAGCTCGCCCAGAGCGGCAGCAGCGTGAGCACGAACAACGCTGCCCGCACCCGGGGCCCGGCGACGCGGGCCATGAAGTAGGCGAAGGGGAACGCGAGGAGCGCGTCCGTGATCGTCACCGCGGCCGCGATGCCGATCGTCCGCAGCGCGACGGTGCGGTAGATCGAGCCGTGCCAGAGTGTCGTGAAGTTGCTCCAGGTCCAGACGTGCTGAAGCTCGCCGGTGAAGCTATTGACCGTCCAGAACGCCGACACGAACAGCGCGGCGAGCGCCGCGAGGTAGACGGCCAGGAAGAAGCCGATCGGGGTTCCGAGCAGGGCGAGCGCGCCGCCGAAGCGGCGCGCCCGCCTTCTCGAGATCAGCCCTTGAGCTGCGTCCAGGCTTGCTGCCACTTCGTGTAGTCCATGCAGTTCTTCTGGCCGTTGCCGCAGTCGGCGATCGGCGTCTTCCAGAAGTAGATCTGCTTGAAGTACTTCAGCGGCGCGTTCGCGTGGTACTGCTCGCAGGAGCCCTTCGACAGCTTGTCCATGATCGGGCACGCCTTCGAGTTGACCGGCGTCTCGCCGAAGTAGATCGCCTGCTCGGCCTGCACCTTCGGGGTCGAGACATAGGCAAGCCACTTGTAGGCGCAGGCGAGGTTCTTCGTGTGCGCCGACACCATCCACGTGTCGAGCCAGCCCGTCGCGCCCTCCTTCGGCACGAGGTCCTTCACCGGCGCCTTGGCCGCGATCAGCGTGTTCGTCTGGTACGGCCACGCCGCCCCGACGGTCGCGTCACCGTTCTTGAACAGGTCGATCTCGTCCGACGCGAGCGCCCAGTACTTCTTGATGAGCGGCTTCTGCTGCTTCAGCAGGTTGATCGTCGCCGTGAACTGGGCGGGGTTCAGCTCGTACGAGTCCTTGATCCCGAGCGACGGCTTCGTCTTCATCAGGTACAGGGCCGCGTCGGCGATCTGGATCGGGTTGTCCGGAACCGTGATCTTGCCCTTGTACTTCGGGCTGTAGATCACCGACCACGAGGTCGGAGCCGGCGTCACCTTCTTCGTGTTGTAGAGGAGCGTGTTCGGCCCCCACTGCAGCGAGATGCCGTAGTGCTTGCCGCCGACCGTGTTGTTCGGCGGCGACTGGAACGCCTTGCCGAAGTTCTTGAAGTCGGGGACCTTGCTCGGGTCGACCGTCTGCACGTCGTGCCCGTAGATGAGGCGCAGCGACGCGTCGCCGGAGGCGGACACCATGTCGTACTGCGACCCGCCGCCCGACCGCATCAGCGTCACCATCTCGTCCGACGAACCGGCGTACTTCGGCTTGATCGTGCAGCCGGTCTGCTTCTGGAACGGGGTGACCCACTGCGGCTGGAGGTAGCCCTCCCACGCGATCATGTTGAGCGTGCCGCCCGTCTGCTTGGTGACGCCGGCGGCGGGGAACGCGAGCGCGACCGCCACGATCGCGCAGAGCGCCCAGGTGACCTTCGTCATCTGACCTCCTGCTCCTGAGGGGACTCGATCTCGTATGCGTCCTCGGCCCGCCAGCTGACATGGACGCGGGTGCCCGGCTCGACCACCGAGCCGTCGTTCTGCCGGACGACTGTCAGCCGGTCGCCGGAATCGGTGTCGACGAGGATCCGGGTGAACGCGCCGACGAAGACGACGTCGGCGACCACTCCCGGCTCGCCGCTTCCGTTGAGCGCGATGCGCTCGGGGCGCACCGAGATGCGCCGGCCGCCGCGCTCGATGATGTTCGACGTGCCGACGAACCCGGCGACGAACTCGGTCGCGGGGTGCGCGTACACGTCGGCGGGAGCGCCGACCTGCTCGATCGCGCCGCTCGAGAAGACGGCCAGGCGGTCGCTCATCGTCAGCGCCTCCTCCTGGTCGTGGGTGACGTACACGAACGTCATCCCGAGCTCGCGCTGCAGCGACTTCAGGAACACCTGCATCTCCTGCCGGAGCTTCAGGTCGAGCGCGCCGAGCGGCTCGTCGAGCAGCAGCACCTTCGGCCGGTTGACGATCGCGCGGGCGAGCGCGACCCGCTGCCGCTGGCCGCCCGACAGCTGCACGGGCTTGCGGCCGCCGTAGCCGGAGAGGCGCACCATCTCGAGCACCTCGTCGACCTGCCGCGCCCGCTCGCCGCGTGCGACGCCTCGCACCTTCAGCCCGTAGCCGACGTTCTCGGCGACCGTCATGTGCGGGAAGAGCGCGTAGTCCTGGAACACGGTGTTGACGTCGCGCGCGTACGGCGGCCGGTTCGTGATGTCGTCGCCGCCGAGCAGGACGCGGCCCGCGTCGGGCTGCTCGAAGCCCGCGATCACCCGCAGCGTGGTGGTCTTGCCCGAGCCGGACGGCCCGAGCAGCGTGAAGAACTCGCCCTCGCCGATCGCGAGGTCGACGTCCCGGACGGCGACGACCTCGCCGTAGGACTTACGGATGCCCTCGACGGCGACGCTGGCGGCCATCTAGGCGGCGAGGCAGCTCTCGAGGATGTCGAGGCCGCGGTCGAGCTCCTCGTCGCCGACCGTGATCGGCACGAGGATCCGGATCACGTTCCCGTAGATCCCGCATGAGAGCAGCAGCAGCCCGCGCTCGCGCGCGGCGGCGACGATGCGCGAGGCCTCGTCCGGCGACCGGTCGGCGAGCTCGAGCGCGAGCATCGGTCCGAGGCCGCGGACGTCGGAGCCGGCGGGCGCGATCGCCTCGAGCCGCGCGCGCATCCGCTCGCCCAGCTTCTCGGCGCGGGGCCGGGCCGCCTCGAGCGCGTCGAGGACGGCGAGGGCCGCGGCACAGGAGACCGGGTTGCCGCCGAAGGTGCCGCCGAGCCCGCCCGGCGGGACGGCGTCGACGACCTCGGCGCGGCCCGTGACCGCGGCGAGCGGCAGGCCGCCGCCGAGCGTCTTGCCGGAGACGAGCAGGTCGGGCTTCGCGTCGTAGTGCTCGATCGCCCACACCGGGCCGGTGCGCCCGCAGCCGGACTGCACCTCGTCGTTCACCCAGAGGATCCCGTAGCGGTCGAGCAGCTCCTGCAGCCGCCTCGGGAAGTCGGCCGGCATCGGGATGAAGCCGCCCTCGCCCTGGACGGGCTCGAGCACCGCGCACGCCACCGAGTGCGGGTCGACGTCGCCCTTGAAGAGGTGCTCGAGCGCGGCGATCGCGTCGTCGGAGGTGACGCCGCGGAACTCGTACGGGGCGGGCGTGCGGTAGACCTCGGGTGCGAACGGCCCGAAGCCCGCCTTGTACGGGACGACCTTCGAGGTCATCGTCATCGCGAGCAGCGTCCGGCCGTGGAAGGCGTTGTCGAAGACGATCACCGCGGGCCGGCCGGTGGCGACGCGCGCGATCTTGACGGCGTTCTCGATCGCCTCGGCGCCGCTGTTCAGCAGCAGCGACTTCTGGTCGTCGCCGCGGCACGGCGACAGCTCGGCGAGCCGGCGGCACACCTCCACGTACGGCTCGTAGGTGCCGACCATGAAGCACTGGTGCATGTAGCGGTCGACCTGCGCGTGCACCGCGTCGACGACCGCGGGCAGGTTGTGGCCGAGGTTGGCGCAGCCGATGCCGCCGGCGAAGTCGACGTACTCGCGGCCGTCGACGTCCCAGATGCGCGCGCCCTCGGCGCGGTCGACGACGATCGCGGGGGTGGAGACGCCGCGGGCGACGTAGCGGCTGCGCGCATCCTGGACGCGCTGGGTTGCGCTGCGCTCCTGCAACGACACGAGAGACGACTGTATACGCAGCATCGCCGGAACGGAAGTGCGAACTGCGCGATTGCCGGGCGGTTCGGCTGCGCATTGCGCAGCCGGCGGCCGGACCGGTGGGGCGCCCGCGGCCGCCGATACGATGCGGGCCGTCCGGCGCCTTGGCCGAGTGGTTAGGCAGCGGCCTGCAAAGCCGTTTACAGCAGTTCGAATCTGCTAGGCGCCTCTGAGAGGCCGGTCGAAATGCAGCGCGGGATCGTGGTCGACGTCTAGGCTCGGCTCGATGCGGGCGACCGCAACCCTTGCAGCCGCCGTGATGCTCGCGGGCGCCGCCGCCGGGACGGTCGCCGGCGGCGCCCGGACGCTGCCGTCGTTCACGCCGTGCCCGCCGGTGAAGCCGTCCGTGCGGCCGACGACGGTCGTCGTCGCCTGCGGCGACGGCAACTTCTTCCTCGGCGGCCTCCGCTGGTCGCGCTGGACGGGCAGGTCGGCCTTCGCGACCGGCACCGCGCACGCGAACGACTGCAACCCGTACTGTGCGGCCGGCCGCTTCCACACGTACCCGGCCTCCCTGCAGCTCACCCGGCCGAGGACGTGCGCGCACGGGCGGCGCGAGTTCACGCGCTTCACGTACCGCTTCCTCGCCGCCAAGCCGGCGGCGGTGCCGCGCGCGGCAACCTCCCCGAGCGGCGGAACGGGCTGCCCGTGAGCGCGACCATGCGCGCGGTCGTCTACGCCGAGCAGGGCGGGCCCGACGTGCTGCGGCTCGTCGAGCGGCCGCTGCCCGAGCCCGGCCCGGGCGAGGTGCGCGTCCGCGTGCACGTCTCGGGCGTCAACCCGACCGACTGGAAGTCGCGCGCCGGCTCGCGCGGCGGCCTGCCGTTCCCGGAGGTGGTGCCGAACCAGGACGGCGCGGGGGTGATCGACGCGGCCGGCCCGGGCGTCGACCCGGGCCGGGTCGGGCGGCGGGTGTGGCTGTGGGAGGCCCAGTGGCAGCGGGCCGACGGCACCGCGCAGGAGTACGTCGCGCTGCCGGCGCGGCAGGCGGTCGACCTGCCCGACGCCGCCTCGTTCGACCTCGGCGCGAGCCTCGGCATCCCCGCCCTGACCGCCCACCGCTGCCTGACCGTCGCCGACGACGGGCCGCGGCGGCTCGGGCCGGGGCGGCTCGCCGGCCGCACCGTGCTCGTCGCCGGCGGCGCCGGCGCGGTCGGGCACGCGGCGATCCAGCTCGCGCGGTGGTCGGGCGCGCACGTGATCGCGACCGTGAGCAGCGACGAGAAGGGGGCGCTCGCCCGTGCGGCCGGAGCGGCCGCGGCCGTGAACTACCGCGGCGAGGCAGCCGCCGAGGAGATTCGCGGGCACGCGCCCGACGGCGTCGACATCGTCGTCGAGGTCGCGCCGACCGTGAACGCCGCCCTCGACGGGGACGTCCTCGGGCCGAACGGCGTCGTCGCCGCCTACGCGACCGACGGCACCGAGCTGCGGCTCCCCGTCTTCCCGGCGATGGCCCGCAACACCCGCTACCAGTTCGTGCTCGTCTACACCGTCCCGCCGGCGCTCAAGGACGCGGCGGTCGAGGACGTGGCCGCCGCGGTCGCGGACGGGGCCCTGCCGGTCGGCGAGGAAGCCGGCCTGCCGCTCCACCGCTTCCCGCTCGAGGAGACGGCGGCCGCGCACGCCGCCGTCGAGGGCGGCGCGGTCGGCAAGGTGCTGGTCGACGTGACGGAGCAGTGACGCCTGGGTGACGAGCGCGCGCGACGCTCGCCGCCATGAGCCACAGCTTCGGGAACACCACGAACTTCACCGCCGACGCGCCCGACGGCTTCTGGTCGGGCCTCTCCGCCGCGCAGCAGGCGAACGTCGCCGCGAACGCCGCCTTCCTGCTCGGCAAGGTGGAGAGCGCCTTCACGACCACGACCGGCTGGTTCGGGACCGACACGAGCAAGTTCGGGACCTCCCACCGGCAGGAGATCGTCCTCGACCAGCCCGACAACAGCGGCGCGTTCAACAACGGGTACGGAAACGCGATCCACCTCGACACGCAGAGCGGAAACGGTGGAAGCACCGGCGGGCCGATCGTCTCGATGCTGTGGATGGCCGAGTGGGCCGAGGTGCTGATGTCGCTGACCGGCAACTGGAACGCCGGCGACTCGAGCGGGGAGGGCCTCTCGCACTACTGCGCCCTCGAGCTCTTCCTCGACGGCCACAACGACTACTACAACGCCGGCGGCAACCAGGTCTTCGTGCAGAACTGGCTGAACGGGGACGGCACCACGAACCCGGGGACGGCGCCGCCGAACGCCGCGCGCACCGACTGGGTGAACCACACCTTCACCGGCGCCGACGTGGGCGGCACCCACGTCAACGGCGACGGCGATCCCGTGAGCTACGGCTGCGCGCTCGCGTTCATCTACTACCTGACGGTGCAGCTCGGCTTCTCGATCGACGAGGTGATCGCCAACTACAAGGACAACCTCGCCCACTGCTACCACGCGGTGACCGGCGATGCGGGCGACCCGTTCCCCGCGTTCCTCGGGATCCTCGACCACGTCTTCCCGTCCGGGACGCCGGCCAGCCTCACGACCCCCAACCCGGACAACCCGTTCCCGATCGCCGAGGTCGAGTTCTACTCGCAGAAGAACACCTTCGGGAAGGACGAGGCGAAGGACATCATCGACCACCAGGGCGGGCTCGTCTCTTCGGCGTTCTGGGTGGTCGTGGACGGCCTCAGCCGGCAGGCGTTCGAGGATCTCGGCGTGCAGGTCGCGCCTTTCACCGGCGCCTTCGCAGGCCTCGGCGGCGTGCAGATCACGCCGAACCCGATCGGGCCGGAGTTCCAGAACGGCGTCCACGCGAAGTCGCCGCAGCGGATCCGGATCCCGTACGACCTGACGCTGACCGCCGACTTCCTGAACCAGTTCCCGGGCTCCGGCGTGTCGTCGCCGCTCGACCTGTCCACGAGCCTCACCGCCGGCGGCTCGACCGTGAGCGGCTCCAGCGCGAGCATGGCGTTCGAGCTGATCGCCGCCGGCGACCCGTACTTCGCGAACATCGACCCGGCCCAGGGCAACCAGCCGTACCTGAGCCAGGATCTGCGCGTGTTCCGCGCGGCGCCCGCGATCGACGACACGCCCTTCCCGGGCGGGCCGACGTTCGGCGACGACAGCGTCGCCGGCGCCTACAGCTACATCCAGGCGCTGCTCGCGCATCTGAACGGCAGCCCCGCGTTCACGAACCCGGCGGGGACCGACCCGTTCTCGTTCCTGCCGAGCCAGCAGGGCGAGGGTCAGACCGACACGTCGGTCGCGCCGTTCGCGCTCACCTCGAGCTTCCCGCCGACGTTCGTGAACAACTACAACTTCGCGCTCGCGCGGGTGCGCCTGCGCGGCTCCTCCGGGCCGTCGGGCGCCGCGAACGACGTGCGCGTGTTCTTCCGCGTCTTCGCGAGCCAGAGCCCCGACACCGACTACGACCCGAACGGCACGTACGCGTCGCAGGCCGACCCCGCCGGCAAGCCGGGTGTGCCGCTGGCCGGCGCGGGCGACACCACCGTGCCGTTCTTCGCGACCGCCAACAGCGGCTCGCAGACCGACTACCAGCCGGGCGGCGCGAACCGCCACACGCTGACGATCCCGAACGGCCAGGACGACCTCTGGTGGTACTACGGCTGCTTCCTCAACTTCTACGACCCGGGCAACAACTTCGACGGCCAGCACGTGCAGACGCTGCTGCCGGGCACCCACCACTGCATCGTCGCCCAGATCGCCTACGACGACGCCCCGATCCCGGCCGGCGTGTCGCCGATGTCGTGGGACCAGCTCGCCCAGCGCAACCTCCAGTTCACCGTGATCGACAACCCGGGGCCGGCGGAGACCCACCGTGCCCCGCAGACGTTCGACCTTCGTCCGAGCCGGGCGATCGGGCGGCCCGGCGGGCAGGGGCTGCCGCCGGACGAGCTGATGATCGACTGGGGCGACGTCCCCCGCGGCTCGACCGCCTCGATCTACTGGCCGGCGGTGTCGGCCGCCGACGTCGTCTCGCTGGCGAAGACCTGGGGCGGCGCCTCCGACCTCTCCGCGAGCGGCGCGCACACCCTGACGCTGACGGTCGAGGGCGGGGTCAGCTACGTGCCGATCCCCGAGGGGACGGGCCAGAACTTCGCCGGCCTGATCACGCTCGAGGTGCAGCCCGGGGTTCGCGCCGGCCAGGAGTTCGAGGTCGTCGTGCGGCGCCTCGCGACCCGGCGCATCAAGACCGTGCCGCCTCCGCCGCCGCCGCCCGTCCTGCAGAGCGCGCCGTCGCAGAAGGTGGAGAAGAGGAAGAAGCCCGCCGCGGAGGCCGCGTTCGTCGAGCGCGAGCGCCTCGGCTTCTGGCGCTACGTGGTCGGCAGCTTCGTCGTGCGGGTGCCGGTGAGCACCGGCGAGCGCATGCTGGTGCCGGAGGCGATGACGCTCGCGATCATGAAGTGGCGCCTCGCGCACCTCTCGCCGGGCAGCCGCTGGGCGCCGGTGCTGAAGCGGTACATCGAGTACTGCTCGGCCCGCCTCGACGGCATCGGCGGCGATGCCTCCCAGGTGCCGGCCTCGCTCACCTGGAAGCCGCCGCTGCCGGGCGCAGAGACGCACGGCGGGGCGGCCGAGCGCGCGCTGTGCGGCAAGGTCGTCGAGGTGCTGTTCGACTGCCACGGAGGCTTCGAGGGCTTCGTCCTCGACGACTGCTGCGAGCGGCACTCGGTTCGCAGCCGCGAGCGCGGCCTGGCCGAGCTCGTCCTCCGCGCCTGCCGGGAGAACCTCACCGTCTGCGTCCGGCTCTGCCGCGACGGCCGCGTCGAGGGGCTCGTCGTCGTGGCGTGACTCGCCCCGCGCGCCGGCGTGTCCCGGAGGTTCGGCTCAGTCGAGTCGAACCAACGTCCAGGGCGGCTCGCTCCGGGCCGTCACACGCTGAGCGTGCGCGTGCGGGTCGCGCGCCGGGCGAGGTCAGGACGTTGCGCCGCAACGCGTCCTCGGGCCATGCGGCTCGCCGGCGGGGCCCGCACGCGATCTCCCTCTAGGATCGCCGCATGAGCTTCTCCGGCTCGCTGATCCAGAACGCCATCTACATCGCGCGCGAGCCACCCGAGTGGCCGATCGAGGCCGCCGACTGGGAGCGCGCGGCCGAGGG
>DASRGA010000055.1:0-19278 GCA_035651295.1 Gaiellaceae bacterium
GCGGAGGAGATCATCTCGCGCAGCACGAACATCGGCAGGTCGGTGCCCGACATCAAGCACATCGCCGAGAGGCGCGAGACCGCGTCGCGCGGCGTGTTGGCGTGGATCGTGGCCAGCGATCCCTCGTGGCCGGTGTTCATCGCCTGGAGCATGTCCAGCGCGGCGCCGTCCCGGACCTCGCCGACCACGATCCGGTCGGGGCGCATCCGCAGCGCGTTGCGCACGAGGTCGCGGATGCGGATCTCGCCCTGGCCTTCGATGTTCGGAGGCCGCGACTCGAGCGACACGATGTGAGGCTGCTGGAGCTTCAGCTCGGCCGCGTCCTCGATCGAGATGATGCGCTCGCCGTCGGGGATGAAGCTCGACAGGATGTTCAGCAGGGTCGTCTTGCCGACGCCGGTGCCGCCGGAGATGAGGATGTTGAGCTTCCCCGCGACCGCCGCCTGCATCACCTCGACGAGCTCGGGGGTGAGGGTGCCGAGCAGCACCAGGTCGGCCGCGCTCAGCGCCTCGGCCGAGAACTTGCGGATGGTCAGGACGGGACCCTGCAGCGCGAGGGGAGGGATGATCGCGTTCACGCGCGAGCCGTCGGGCAGGCGCGCGTCGACCATCGGCGAGGCCTCGTCGATCCTGCGTCCGACGCCGCTGACGATGCGGTCGATCACGCGCATCAGGTGGTCGTCGCTCGTGAACCGGGCCTCGGTCCGCTCGAGCAGCCCGGCGCGCTCGACGAACACCTGGTCGGGGCCGTTGACCATGATCTCGGTCACGGCGCGGTCCTTGACGAAGCGGTCGATCGGCCCGTAGCCGAGCACGTCGTCGACCACCTCGTCGATCAGCTGCTGCCGCTCCTCGGTCGTCTGGCGCTCCGCGCGCCGCTTGAGCTCGTCGGCCGCGATCTCCCGCACCCGGCTCCGCAGCTCCGCGTCGTCGGCCTCCGAGCCGAGAAGCTCCGGCCCGAGCCTGGTGATGCACGCGTCGTGCAGCATCGTGCGCAGCTCCGCGAACCGGTCGAGCGGCCGCGCGGCGTCGGGTGCGCCGATCCGTCCGTGGAGGGCCAGCGGATCCTCGACGCCCTCGCCGCCGTTCAGGCGTTCCTGCAGAGACATGTCAGCTCCTCCCGAGGGTGAAGATGCGGGCGGGCCGCGAAGGCTGCCGCGCCGGGTTGAGGTTGAAGCGGGCCGCCGAGCTGGCGAGCTCGAGCGCCGCGGGCGCGAATGCCCGGGATGCCTTCCCGAGCACCGCCGGGACCGCCTGGTTGACGGCGAGCGGCACGGCGGGGTCGAGCGGCAGGACGAAATCCACCTTGCGCTCGAGCGCCGCCTCGACGTCGCCGTGCTCGAGCCCCATCGCCGCGCTGGCGCGGTTGAGGACGATGCTCACGCGGTCCTCGGGGAACGAGAGGAGATCGAGAGTCTTCAGCGCCAGCCGGACGTTCTTCAGCGTCGGCACGTCGGGAGTGCAGAGGACGAGGAGACGGTCGGTGTGGTCGAGCGTCGCCAGCATCGGCCCGTAGAAGAAGGGCGCCGTGTCGACGACCACCAGGTCGTAGGCCGAGCGGGCGACCTCGAGCAGGCGCCGCACGGCATCCTCGCCGACGAGCTCGGCGTCCTCGGGGTTGAGCGGCGCCGGCAGGACGCGCAGGCCGCACGGATGCAGCTCGGTGTAGACCTCGAGCTTCTCCGCGTCGAGCTCGGTGGAGGTGCCGATCAGCTCGCGCACGGTCGCCTGCGGGTGCAGGCCGAGCATGATCGCCGCGTCGCCGAACTGGAGGTCGAGGTCGACGAGCAGGGTCCGCCGGCGGCCCTTTGCCGCCGCGGCCGCGGCGACGTTCGTCGCCACGACCGACTTTCCCGAGCCGCCCTTGGGCGAGAAGACCGTGACGACCCGCGCTCCGCCGGACGGCGCCTGGTCGGTCTCCGCCCGCGCCGCCTTCTCGAGCGCGAAGAGCAGCGCCCCGGGCGCCGCGGGCAGGGTGACGACGTCCGCGATGCCCGAGCCGAGCGCCCAGCGGACGAGCTCGTCCGACGGGCTCGTGGTCGCGAAGACGACCGGCACCCACCAGTGCTCGCGCACGGCGGCGAGCTGCGCGCCCGGGTCGGCCAGCGGGTCGTGCACGAGCACGACGACGTCGGGCTCGAGCTCGCCGTCCAGCGCCACGACCTCGAAGCCGTCGAGCGCGCAGATGTCGGCTTCGACCGCGGGCGAGCGCCGGCTGCAGCCGCCGACGACGACGCGCAGGACCGACTTAGCGGCCATTCGCCGACTCCAGGAGGCTGCCGGCGCTGACAGCCGGGAACGGCTTGTCGCTCGCGCCGGTGGCGGGCCGCAGGAGCAGCGACCAGTCCGCGTTCTTCTCGAGCCAGAAGAGCCGCTGCGCCTGGCTCTCCGAGACGCGAAGCTCGACCGAGGTCGTCTGGCCGATGCCGGCGCTCGGCTTGGACGGCGTGGACATCACGAGCAGGTCGCGCAGGAAGATCGTGCTGTAGTGGTTCTGAGAGGTCTCCGGCGACTTGAGCGAGCCGACCACGTCGACCGTGTTGCCGACCTTGAGCGTCCCGGCCAGCAGCTGGTTCGCGTCGCCGGGAAGCTGCACGACCCGGTAGGCGCCGTGGAGCAGCGAGAGCATGCCCTCCTGCTGCGTCGTGCCGAAGCGCTGGCCGACGAGCGCCTCGCCCTTGTAGATCGGCTGGATCGCGACGAGCTGCGAGAGCTGCGCGGCGTTCGTCACCGCGCCGCTCGGCACGTCGGCCGACGGGAAGCTCTTCGTCACGAGCCAGCCCGAGCCGGCCAGAGCCCGGCCCGCCGTGCCGACCGGGATGTCCTTCGCGGCGACGAGCACCGTCACCGGTGCGGAAGCCGCGGCGCTCGGCGACGCCTTGCGGGCGTGCGAGACGTAGACGAGCGTCAGGACGACCGCGAGCAGGCCGAGGCCCGTGGCGATCAGGATGTTGCGCGTGCGGTAGCCGATCAGTTCGCGGTTCTTGAAGGCGTAGTCGGTCATGTGTCTTCCCCCGGAAGTCGTCGTCGTTATTCGAGGCGCTCGGTCGTCGTGCTGTGCAGGTCGCCGGAGGCGAAGACGATGCCGAGGATCTTGATCGTGTAGGGATAGGTCGCGGCCACCGTCACGCTGCCGCCGGCCTGCCAGCCGGGGTTCGGGGTGACGGTGATGCGCGACGAAAGCGTTGTGGTGTCGAGGTCCGATGCCGCGCCGAGGATGGCGCTCTTCGTGGCGCCCACGGGATCGGCGGCGCTCCGGCTGACGGCGGCCTTGCGCGCGCCGGCCCTGACCGCGTCCGTGAGGGTGACCGAGTGCATGAACGCGATCCCGTACTGGAAGATCGCGAACAGGATCAGGAAGAGGATCGGCGCGACCATCGCGAACTCGACCATCGCCTGGCCCTTCTCGTTCCGGATTCCGTGCCGCCGCCGCATGTGACTCCTTCGACTCTTCGCCGGGTGCCCGCGGCGGACGCCTCATCGCGTGAAGCGCCCGCCGCGAAGCGAGACCGGTTCTCTAGAGCGCGCCGCCGATGCTGTTCAGGGCGTTCACGATGTCCCCGCGGAACACGCCGAGGGCGGTGACGAGCAGCACCGCGACGACGACGCCGATCAGCGAGTACTCGACGAATGTCTGCCCGTCCTCCCGCTTCGCAGCGAGGTAGGCGCGGACGAGGATGCTGTTGAGCGCATCCGCAAGCATGGACTTCCTCCTTGATCTGATTCCCGCAGAGCGCCCCCGCCCTGCCTTTTCCCACCGGCCGGGTGACCGGTGCCGCAGGCCTCACGTTAGGTCCGGAGAAACCACGCAATACATCCGAGGGTCCTGACCGTGCCCCACCCAGGTCCAGCTTCGGGGCAGGGAGGTACCTCGTCCGAGTGAGAC
Source organism: Gaiellaceae bacterium (assembly GCA_035651295.1). Classification (GTDB taxonomy): domain Bacteria; phylum Actinomycetota; class Thermoleophilia; order Gaiellales; family Gaiellaceae; genus PALSA-600. The sequence goes on from DASRGA010000055.1 coordinate 3,887, forward strand.
CCTAGGCGAACATGTGTTCGGGCGGTACAATGGCGCTCCCATGGCAGCCGACGAGCTCGTCGTCCACGGCGCCCGGGAGCACAACCTGAAGGACATAACGGTGCGGCTCCCGAGGAACGCCCTGATCTGCATCACCGGGCTGTCCGGGTCCGGGAAGTCGAGCCTCGCCTTCGACACGATCTACGCCGAGGGCCAGCGCCGCTACGTCGAGTCGCTCTCCGCCTACGCCCGCCAGTTCCTGCAGATGATGGAGAAGCCGGACGTCGACTCGATCGACGGCCTCAGCCCGGCGATCTCGATCGACCAGAAGACCACCTCGCGCAACCCGCGCTCGACCGTCGGCACGGTCACCGAGATCTACGATTACCTGCGCCTGCTCTACGCGCGGGTGGGGCGGCCGCACTGCCCGGTCTGCGGGCGGCCGATCTCCGGCCAGTCGATCGACTCGATCGTCGAGCAGGTGCTCCAGCTGCCCGAGGGGACGCGCTTCACGGTCAACGCGCCGGTCGTCCGCGACCGCAAGGGCGAGTTCCGCGACCGTTTCGAGGAGCTCCAGCGCGAAGGGTTCACACGGGTGAAGGTCGACGGGCGAACGTCCACGCTCGACGAGCCGCCGGCGCTCGACAAGAAGTTCAAGCACACGATCGAGGTGGTCGTCGACCGGCTCGTCATGAAGGAGGACCTGCGGACTCGGCTGACGCAGTCGGTCGAGACCGCCGCGGCGCTGGCCGAGGGGCTGGTCGTGATCGACCGGCTCGACACGGGCGAGGAGACCACCTACTCCCAGAACTTCGCCTGTCCGGAGCACGGCGTCTCGCTGCCCGAGCTGCAGCCGCGCATCTTCTCGTTCAACTCGCCGCACGGCGCCTGCCCGCGCTGCACCGGCCTCGGCGCCCAGCAGGAGATCGACCCCGACCTGCTCGTCCCCGACCCGACCCTTTCGATCGACGACGGCGCGCTCGTGCCGTGGGCGGTCGGCGGCTCCGGGTTCTACGAGTCGGTGATCCAGGCGATCGCCGACCGGTACGAGATCCCCACCGACGTCGCCTGGCGCGACCTCGCCGCCGAGCAGCAGGACCGCTTCCTGTACGGCACCGGCGGCGACAAGGTCTACGTCCAGTACCGGAACCGGATGGGGCGGCGCCGCTCCTACATGATCGCGTTCGAGGGCATCGTCGCCTCGCTCGAGCGCCGCTACCGCGAGACCGACTCGTCCTCGCAGCGGGAGCGGATCGAGGAGTACATGTCGTTCCGTCCGTGCCCGGTCTGCAAGGGCGCCCGCCTCAAGCCGGAGGTGCTCGCGGTCACGGTCGGCGGCCGCAACATCCACCAGTTCACGCAGATGTCCGTGAGCGCGGCCCTGCAGTTCACCGCCGGGCTCGAGCTGACGCCGACCGAACAGCTGATCGGCCACCGGATCGTCAAGGAGATCCGCGAGCGGCTGACCTTCCTCGACGACGTCGGCGTCGGCTACCTCAACCTCGACCGGGCGTCCGCGACCCTCTCGGGCGGCGAGGCGCAGCGCCTGCGGCTCGCGACGCAGATCGGCTCGCAGCTCGTCGGCGTGCTCTACATCCTCGACGAGCCGTCGATCGGCCTGCACCAGCGCGACAACGACAAGCTGATCGGGACGCTGGAGCGGCTGCGCGACCTCGGCAACACCGTCGTCGTGGTCGAGCACGACGAGCAGATGATGCGCACCGCCGACTGGCTCGTCGACATGGGGCCGGGCGCCGGCGAGCACGGCGGCCATGTGGTCGCGGAGGGCACGGCCGCCAAGGTGCAGCGGAACAAGAAGTCCGTCACGGGCCAGTACCTCGCCGGCACGCGCGCGATCCCGGTGCCGGAGCGCCGCGAGACCGACAACGGCTGGTTCACCGTCCTCGGCGCAGCCGAGCACAACCTGAAGGGGATCGACGTCGAGTTCCCGATCGGCAAGTTCGTCGCCGTCACCGGCGTCTCCGGCTCGGGCAAGTCGACGCTCGTGAACGAGATCGTCTACAAGTCGCTTGCCAACCGGCTCAACCGGATGCGGACGAAGCCCGGCGCGCACCGCGGCGTCGAGGGGATCGAGGCGTTCGACAAGGTGATCGAGATCGACCAGCGGCCGATCGGCCGCACGCCGCGCTCGAACCCGGCGACCTACACCGACCTGTTCACGCACATCCGCGAGATCTACTCGCTCACCCCGGACGCGAAGGTGCGCGGCTACAAGCCCGGCCGCTTCTCGTTCAACGTCAAGGGCGGCCGCTGCGAGACGTGCAAGGGCGACGGGCAGATCAAGATCGAGATGCACTTCCTGCCCGACGTGTACGTGCCGTGCGAGACGTGCAAGGGCCGCCGCTACAACCGCGAGACGCTCGAGGTGCGCTTCAAGGGCAAGACGATCGCCGACGTGCTCGAGATGTCGGTCGAGGAGGCGCTCCGCTTCTTCGCCAAGATCCCGAAGATCCGCCGGCGCCTGCAGACGCTGCACGACGTCGGGCTCGACTACATGACGCTCGGCCAGCCCGCGACGACCCTGTCGGGCGGCGAGGCGCAGCGGGTGAAGCTGGCCGCCGAGCTCAGCAAGGTCGCGACCGGGCGCACGCTCTACATCCTCGACGAGCCGACGACCGGGCTCCACTTCGCCGACATCGAGAAGCTGCTCGAGGTGCTCCAGCGCCTCGTCGACGGCGGCAACACGGTGCTCGTGATCGAGCACAACCTCGACGTGATCAAGCAGGCCGACTGGCTCGTCGACCTCGGCCCCGAGGGCGGCGAGGCCGGCGGCGAGATCGTCGCCGCGGGCACCCCGGAGGACGTCGCCCGCGTCGAGGAGTCGTACACCGGGCAGTTCCTCCGGCCGCTGCTCGCGCGCACCGCCGTCGCCGCCTGAGTTGAACGTTCGCTCGAAGCGCCAGGTGCTGCTCGCGATCGGCGCGGTGTGCCTCGTCGTCTTCGCCGTCGGCATGGCCGCCGCCTGGCACAACCGCCACCACACGCTCTGCCCCGACCGCAAGCCGCCCGTCGCCCAGCGGGGCGGCCTGCTCGGCCAGACGGTCTACCGCTGCCACGACGGCCGGACCGTCACGACGAGCTGATGCGCGACTGGTGGTTGCGCACGCTGCTCGTGCTGCAGCGGCCCCGTGCGGTCTTCGTCGCGCTGCGCGACGACAGCAAGGAGAGCCGCTCCGACCGGTCGGAGCAGGTGCTCCTGATCGTGCTGCTCGCCGGCATCGCCTCCGTGCTCTCGACGCACACGGCCGCCCATCTGATGGACTCGAGCGACTTCGACAACGTCCTCGTCGCGATCTGGGCGTTCCTCGCCGGCGGCCTCTACGGCCTCGTCGCCTACTACGCCTTCGGGGCGCTTCTCCACGGCGGCGTGAAGGCACTCGGCTCGCAGGGCACCTACCTGCGCACCCGTCACGTGCTCGCGTTCGCGTCGGTGCCCGTCGCGCTCTCGCTCGTCCTGTGGCCGGTGAAGCTCGCGCTCTACGGCGACGCGCTCTTCCGGGCCGGCGGGGGCGACGCCCATTCGGGCGGCAAGGCGTTCGCGGCCGCGGGCCTCGTCTTCGTCGCCTGGTCGGCGGCGCTGCTCGTGACCGGCGTGCGGGCCGTGCACGGCTGGACGTGGGCGCGCTCGCTCGCCGCGTGCGGGCTTGCGCTGGCGCCGCCGGCCGCGATCGCCGTCGCCCTTGCAGCCCGGTAGAAGCCTGTAACCGGTACTTCCTACGGGTTCCGGTCAGCGGCTCCGCCGATGCCGGGCCGCCGCCTCGCGATCAGTCTCCCGTCATGACGGTGACCTTCACCAAGCTGACCCCACGCGAGCAACAGGTCGCAACTCTGCTTGCCTACGGCCTCACGAACGCCGAGATCGCAGAGCGCCTGCAGATCTCGATTCGCACGGCCGAGATGCATCGCGCGAACGCGATGCGCAAGCTGGGCGCCGACAACCGGGCGGACATCGTCCGCTGGGCGCTCGACAACGGTCTCCTGCACTAGACGCGGATCGCGGCGAGCCGCTCCTCGAAGAGGGCGAGCTCGTCGTCGGCGATCGCGTAACTGTGCCGCTCCTCCGGGAACGTCCCGTCGCGGACCTCGGCGGCGTAGCGCGCCACCGCCTCCTCGATCGTCGGCGCGAGCTCGGCGTACTGCTTCACGAAGCGCGGCGCGTGGCCGTCGTAGAGGCCGAGCAGGTCGTGCCACACGAGCACCTGCCCGTCGCAGCCGGCGCCTGCGCCGATCCCGATCGTCGGGATGTCGAGCGCTTCGGTGATCCGTGCGGCGACCGGCGCGGGCACGGCCTCGAGCACGAGCGCGAAGCAGCCCGCCGCCTGCAGCGCGAGCGCGTCCTCGTACAGCTGCACGGCCTTCGCCGCGCTGCGGCCCTGCGCCTTGAAGCCGCCGAGCATCGTCGCCGTCTGCGGCGTCAGCCCGAGGTGCCCCATCACCGGGATGCCGGCCGACACGAGGGCGCGGACCCGCGAGAGCATCATCCCGGCGCCCTCCAGCTTCACCGCGTCGGCCGCGGCCTCCTTGATGAACCTGATCGCGGTCTCGAGCGCCTGCTCGTCGGACACCTGGTAGGAGCCGAACGGCAGGTCGGCGATCACGAGCGGCCGCCGGGCGCCCCGGTTCGCGGCGCGGGTGAGGATGATCATCTCGTCGACCGTCGCCGGGACGGTCGAGTCGTGCCCGAGCACGACCATCGCCGCCGTGTCGCCGACGAGGATCAGGTCGACCCCCGCCCGATCGGCGATCCGCGCCGACGGGGCGTCGTAGGCGGTGATCATCACAATCCGGTCGCCGCGGCGCTTCAGCTCCGCGAGCTCGGGCAGCGGGAGCTTTCCGGGGGCGGGGGTGCCGGGGGCGGGCTGGCGCGGGCGCGTGGTCATGCGGGTTCTCCTTCGTCGAGCGGGACGTTGTCGATCAGGCGGGTGGCGCCGATGCGGGCGGCCACGGCGAGGGTGGGGCCGTCGAGGTCGGCGACGGCGACGTAGTCGGGCTCGACGCCGGCCGCGGCCAGGACCGCGCGCGCGGCGTCGGCGTCGCGGGTGGCGAGCGCGCGCGGAATCGCGCGTGCGCGCCGGCGCTCGTCGCGCGAGAGCCGGGCGTTGCGGGACGAGAAGGCGAGCCCGTCCGCGTCGCGCACCGTCGGGACGACGCGGATCTCGACCGGCACGTTCAGGTCGCGCACGAGCTGCTTCAGGACCGCGACCTGCTGCGCGTCCTTGCGCCCGAACCACGCAAGCTGCGGGCGGACGATGTTGAACAGCTTCAGGCACACCGTGGCGACGCCGCGGAAGTGGCCCGGCCGCGCGTCGCCCTCGAGCCCGACGGCGGCGCCCTCGGGGACGACCCAGGTTGCGAACCCGGGCGGGTAGATCTCGTCGGCGCCCGGCGCGAAGAGCACGTCGACCCCGTGCTCCTCCGCGATCGCGGCGTCGCGGGCGAGGTCGCGCGGGTACGCGTCGAGGTCGCCCGGCTCGCCGAACTGCGCGGGGTTCACGAACAGGCTCGCGACCAGCACGTCCGACGCCGCGCGGCCGGCGGCGAACAGCGCGTGGTGGCCCTCGTGCAGCGCGCCCATCGTCGGGACGAGGCCGACGACGCCGTGGCGCGGCAGGTCGAGCTCGCCGATCGTCCGCGCGACGATCACGGCCGGGTCGCCTCCGCGAGCGCGTCGTACAGCCGCTCGAACTCGCCGCCGCGGAGCGCCTCCCGGTGGCGCGCGACCGTCTCCCAGTCGCCGCGGGCGATCGGGCCTGTCAGCTCGAACCCGTTCTCGATCGTGCGGCGCATCAGCGGCACGAGCGCCTCGGGCGGGGCGCCGGCGTCCTCCATCAGCGCGGACGCGGCACGGTGGAGCGTGACCAGGAAGTTCGACGCGATCGAGGCGGCGGCGTGGTAGACGGCGCGGCGGTCGTCGGCGAGCGTGAACGGCTGGAGGCCGAGCGTGTGCGCGAGCCAGAGGGCGCGGTCGGCTGCGTCGGGCGTCTCGGCGGTGACGGCCGCGTAGGCGCCGTCGAGCTGCTCCGGCCCGCGCCGGGCGACGAGCGTCTGCAGCGGGTGGACGGAGAACCGCCGCTCGTGGGGGGCGAGCGCCGCGAGCGGCGTCCCACCCGAGACGTGGGCCACCCACGGCCCCGGCTCGATCGCTCCGGCCGCCGCCGCGATGGCGCGGTCGGGCACGCAGAGGAGGCGGAGCTCGCCGTCCTCGCGCAGCGCGACGCCCCGCTCGCGCAGCCGCGCGGCGATCGTCGAGCCGGCGCGGCCCGCGCCGATCACGCTGACGCTCTCGAACATCTGTTTGGCGCTCCAGCTCCGCTTCGGGATGCCGGGCACGACCAGCGTACTCGATCGCGTCCGTCCGGGCGAGGCGCGAAGATGGCGCCTTGCTAGGGTTGAGCGAGTGCCGATCTACGAATACGTCTGCATGAGCTGCGAGTCCCACTTCGAGGAGCTCGTGGGCATGTCGGATCCCGATCCGTGCTGCCCGGACTGCGGCAACCTGAAGGTGGCCAAGCAGTTCTCGAGCTCCTTCGCAGCGCACGGCACCTCCGCGCAGCCCTCGTTCGGTGGTGGCGGCTGCTGCGGAGGCGCATGTGGAAGCTGCGGGCACTGACCTCTCCCTGATCGCGTACGCGGACGTCGCGGCGGGGTGCACGAGGTGCGCCCTCGCGCAGTCGCGCACCCAGGTCGTCTTCGGTGCCGGCTCGCCGCGCGCCGAGCTGATGTTCGTCGGCGAGGCGCCGGGGTTCCACGAGGACAAGCAGGGCATCCCGTTCGTCGGCGCCGCCGGCCAGCTGCTGACGAAGCTGCTCGCCGGCATCGGGGTCGCGCGCGAGGACGTCTACATCGCGAACGTGCTCAAGTGCCTGAGGGACGACGCGCTGGTCCAGCTCGGAGACGGGTCGTGGCGGCGGATCGGCCGGCTGGTGCGCGAGCGCTACGCGGACACCGTGATGTCCGTCTCGCCCGAGGGCGAGCTTGTCCCGAAGCGCGTCACGGGGTGGCACGCGACGCCGCTCGGCGGTAGGCGGGTCTTCCGGCTGAGCTTCGCGTCCGCCAAGCCGAACGGCCGGGGCGGCGCGAGCGTGGAGCTCACCGGCGATCACCCCGTGCTGACCGAGCGCGGTTACGTCGCCGTCGAGGAGCTTCGCGCCGGAGACCGCGTGGCCACGGGCCAGGGGCTCAGCGACGTGGCGTGGGATGTCGTGTGCGGGACGCTCCTCGGGGACGGGTCGATCGGCGTCGCGTCCGCGCATCTCCGTCTGACGCACTCCGGCCGCGAGGCCGAGTACGTGTCGTGGAAGGCCGGTCTGCTTGCCGAGCTCGCGCCGGTCGTGACCGAGCTGGACGTCGCTGCCGTCGCCGGAGGCAATGACGTCTACACGGCCGTCCAGCTTCGGACACGCGCGCACCGGTCGCTCCGGACGCTCCGGCGGGAGTTCTACGCCTCGCGCAAGCGGGTTCCCGCCTGGCTCGAACGGGGCCTCACCGAGCGAATGCTCGCGGTGTGGTTCATGGACGTCGGCTCTCTGCGCCTGCGGGCGAACCGACGGCCGCGCGCCGAGCTGGCGGCGGACGGGTTCGACGAGGCCGACCTGCAAGTCCTGATCAAGGCTCTCGCGAGGCTCGGGCTTCCCGCCAAGGCGCTGCGCGGACGCCTCTTCTTCGACGTGGAGACGACGCGTGCGCTCTCCGAGAAGATCGCGCCGTTCGTTCCGCGCTCGATGCGCTCCAAGCTCGACGCGGACGTCGCGCGGCGGATTCCGTTCGATTCCGGTCGCTTCGCTCCGCGCTCCCGCCGGGTGATGTTCGACGACGTCGTCGTCGCGGACGTCACCGATCGCGCTCGCTCCGACACGACGTTTTTCTGCCTCGACGTCGAGGACAACCACAACTTCGTGACGGCCGGCGGCGTCGTTCACAACTGTCGTCCCCCGGGCAACCGCGACCCGCTGCCGGAGGAGATCGAGGCGTGCGAGCCGCATCTGTGGCGGCAGATCGAGCTGATCCGGCCGAAGCTGATCTGCACGCTCGGCAACTTCGCGACGAAGCTCCTCTCCGGCCGGCCGAACGGGATCACGCAGGTGCACGGCCGACCGCAGGAGGTCGTGCTCGGCGGGAACGCGGTCACGCTCTATCCGATCTTCCACCCGGCGGCCGCGCTGTACACGCCGCGGATGCTGACCGTGCTGGAGCAGGACTTCGCCCGCATCCCGCAGCTCCTCGGCGCACCCGCGCCCGCGCCGGCGCCGGCGGCGGCCCCGAGTCCGGCCGTGGCCGCGAATCCGGCCGCGGCCCCCAATCCGGCCGCGGCCCCCAATCCGGCCGTGGCCCCGAATCCGGCCGTGGCCCCGAATCCGGCCGCGGCCCCGAATCCGGCCGCGGCCCCGACGCCGTCGCGAACGCCCCTCGAGCAGCCGGTCCAGCTCGGCCTCTTCTAGGCCGGCGAGGCCCTTCGGACGGGGCCTGGCGAGCCGTGTCCCCTGGTCAGACCAGGGTGTCCGAACTGCAACAAACCGTCCACAGGATCTGGAAGGCCCGTTGACGCCCGGGTTCTCGGCCCTTTAGACCGGGCCTGGCTAGCGGTGTCCCCTGGTCAGACCAGCGTGTCCGAGGTGAGACAAACGATCCACAGGGACCGCGGCGTTCGACACCATGTGCGCGTGGTGGAGACCGTCACCTCCTCGCCGGAGGAGACCGAGGCGCTCGCGGCCGGGCTCGCGGCACGGCTCGAGCGCGGGGACGTCGTCGCGGTGTCGGGCGAGCTCGGCGCCGGCAAGACGACGTTCGTCCGCGGCGCCGCCCGGGCGCTCGGGGTCGCCGGGCCCGTCGCCAGCCCGACGTTCACGATCGGCCACCGCTACGAGGCCCCGATCCCGGTCGCGCACCTCGACCTCTACCGCGTTGCGGGGCTCGACCCCGAGGAGTGGGGCGACCTCGAGCCGTACTTCGACGGCACCGTCGCGTTCGTCGAATGGCCCGAGCACGCCGGCGAGTGGCTCCCGGCGCCGCGGATCGTCGTTACGCTCGGGCACGTGGACGAGACCCACCGCACGGTGAGGATCGACGGATGACGGTGCTCGTCTTCGACACGGCGACGACCTACGGCGCGGTCTGCGGCCTGAGCACGGGCGAGCGGGCGCGGACGGCACGCGCCGGCGACGTGCTCGCCGCCGTCGACGAGCTCGTCGGCGCGAGCCGCGACCTCGACGGGATCGTCGTCGGCCGCGGGCCCGGCAGCTTCACGAGCATCCGCATCGGCCTCGCCGTCGCGCGCACGCTGTCGCTCGCCCTCGGCCTCCCCGTCGCCGGCGCGTCGACGCTCGACGCGTTCGCCGGCGGGACGCCGGTGCTCGACGCCCGCCGCGGCGAGGTCTTCGCGCCCGGCCCACGCGCCTGCAAGCCGCACGAGCTCGACGTCGACGGGCTGCTCCTCGTCGGCGACGGCGCCGTCCGCTACCGGGAGGCGTTCGAGGCCGCCGGCGCGACCGTCCCGCCGGACGACGACCCCCGCCACATCCCCGACCCGCTGCTGCTCCTCGAGCGCGCCGGCCCCTTCGGCGCGGCGGCGCTCGTCGAGCCGCTCTACGTCCGCGAGCCCGACGCGAAGCCCGCCGCATGACCGCGGTCGCGCTCCACATCCGGCACCTCGGGCTCGCCGACCTGAACGCGATCGAGCGGCTCGAGCAGCGCGCCTATCCGACGCCTTGGTCGCGCTCGATGTTCGCATCCGAGCTCGCCAAGCCGACGTCGATCTGCCTCGGCGCATTCGAGGGCGACGAGCTCGTCGGATACGTCATCAACGCGCGCTACGTCGACGCGTGGCACGTGATGAACGTCGCCGTGAACCCCGACCTGCGGCGGCGCGGCGTCGCCACGGCGCTGCTCGAGCGGCTGTTCGAGCTGACCCGCGGCGACGAGCGCCGCGGCTACACGCTCGAGGTGCGCGTGTCGAATGACGGCGCGATCAAGCTGTACGAACGCCTCGGCTTCGAGGCGCGCGGCATTCGACGCGGGTACTACACGGACAACCGGGAAGACGCGCTGATCATGTGGCGCGACGCCGAGCAGCCCGGGTGATCCTCGGGATCGAGACGAGCTGCGACGAGACGGCCGCGGCGGTCGTCGCCGACGACGGCGAGATCCTCTCGAATGTCGTCGCGAGCCAGGCCGACCTGCACGCGCGCTTCGGCGGCGTCGTGCCGGAGATCGCCAGCCGCCGGCACCTCGAGCTGATCGCGCCGGTGCTCGAGGAGGCGCTCGACGGGCGCGACGTCGACGCGGTCGCGGTGACGACGAGACCGGGCCTGATCGGCGCGCTGCTCGTCGGCGTGTCGGCGGCGAAGGCGCTCGCGTGGGCGCGCCGGCTCCCGCTCCACGCCGTCGACCACCTGCACGGGCACGTCGCGTCGCTGTACCTCCGGCCGCTCGACCTGCAGCCGCCGTTCACCTGCCTGCTCGCGAGCGGCGGCCACACGATGCTGCTCGACGTCCGCGAGCGCGGCGGCTACCGGGTGCTCGGGACGACGCTCGACGACGCCGCCGGAGAGGCGTTCGACAAGGGGGCGCGCCTGCTCGGGCTCGGCTACCCGGGCGGCCGCGAGCTCGACCTGCTCGCCCACCGGGGAGATCCCCGCGCCTACGCGTTCCCGGTCGCGCGCGTGCCCGGCCTCGACTTCTCCTTCTCCGGGCTGAAGACGGCGCTCCTCTACCGCGTCCGCGACCTCCCGCCCGCCGAGCTCGCGGCGCGGCGCGCCGACCTCGCCGCCTCCTACCAGCGGGCGATCGTCCGCGCGCTCGTCGAGCGCGTCGAGGCGGCCGGCGCCGGGACGGTCGCGGTCGTGGGCGGCGTCGCCGCGAACTCCGAGCTCCGCGCGTCCCTGCCGGGCGCCGTGTTCGCGCCGCTTGCTCTGTGCACCGACAACGCTGCGATGGTCGCGTCGGCCGCCCGCTACGTCGAGGCCGTCCCCTACCCGCAGTACCTTTCGCTCGATGCGCGAGCGACGGCCGCTTAGCCGGGCCGCGGTCGGCCTGCTCTCGATCGCCGCCGCGGCGGCGGCGCTGCTCTCGGTCGTCTCGGCGGGCGGCGGAGCAACCGGGTCCTCGTCGTCCGTCGCCGGAGACTGGCTGGGCTTCGTCGGCGGCCCGCGCAGCCCGGTCTCGCTCGGCGAGCGGATGATCGTGGTGCTCGACACGCCGTCCGTGGCGCAGCGGCTCGCCCGGGCGCGCTTCGCCACCGAGTCGCAGGAGCGGGGGTGGTGGGCCGAGGCGGACGCCGCGCAGAAGCAGGTGCTGCTGAAGCTCGCCGCGATCGGCGTCGCGGTCCAGCCCGACGAGAGCTTCCACCTCGTGCTCGACGGGTTCTCGGCCGTCCTCGACCCGCGCGCGGTCTCCCTCCTCCAGCAGATGCCCGAGGTGAGCGGCGTCTACCCGGTGCGCGCCGCCTATCCCGCGTCCATCTCCGAACGCACGCTCGAGGGCCGCGCGTGGGACGACGCGAGCGGCCACCGCCCGCTCTCCAACCTGCCGGGCTCGACCGGGCGCGGCGTCACCGTCGCCCTGCTCGACACCGGGGTCGACCGCGTCCACCCCTACCTGCGCGGCCGCGTCCTGCCCGGCTACGACGAGCTGCAGCCCGGCCAGCCTGCGGCTCCGCGCGCCGACCCGCAGGATCCCTCCCAGGTCGAGCGGCACGGGACGGAGCTCGCCGGCATCCTGGCCGGCGCCGGCGGCCCCGCTGGGCTGCACGGCGTCGCGCCCGGCGCGACCGTGCTGCCGATCCGCGTCGCGGGCTGGCAGCCCGCGACGGACGGCCGCGACCTGATCTACGCGCGGAGCGACCAGCTGATCGCCGGCCTCGACCGGGCCGTCGACCCGAACGGGGACGGTGACGCGCACGACGCGGTGCGGGTCGCGCTCGTCGGCGTCAGCGAGCCCTACGGGGCGTTCACCGACGATCCCGAGGCGCGGGCCGTGCAGGGGGCGCTCGACCTGAACACGGTGGTCGTCGCGCCGGCCGGCAACGACGGAGCTGCCGGACCCGGGTTCGGGTCGGTCGGCGGGCCGGCCGCCTCCGGCGGCGCGATCGCCGTCGCCGCCTCCGACTCGCGGGCCGACCTGCCGCGGGTGCGGGTCGTGCTCCGGCGCGGCCTGCAGGTGATCCTCGACAGCGAGCTGCCGCTGCTCGGGCCGGCGCTTCCGGCCCACCGACTGTCGCTCGCCGTCGCCACGCCGCGCGCGGGCGGAGGCGCGGCCGCGTTCTTCGACGCGAACGGCCTCAGCCGCGTGGCGGGGCGCGCGGTGCTCGCGCCGGCCGGCGGCAACGCTGCGAGCACCGTCGTCGCGGCGGCGCGGGCCGGCGCCGCGGCCGTCCTCCTCTACGGGCCCGGCCTGCCGCCGGGAGCCCTCCCGGTCGCCGAGGCCGAGCAGGCGCCCGTCGTGCAGGTCCCGCAGGCCGCCGCCGCCGAGCTGCTCGCGTCGCTGCGAGCCGGCCTCGACGTCGGCGTCGCCGTCGGCACCGCGGCCGAGGGGCCGAACGCCGCCCGCGGCAGGATCGCCGGCTTCTCGTCCGAGGGCCTCGCCTTCGACAGCTCCGTGAAGCCGGACGTCGCGGCGCCGGGAGTCGCGATCGCCACCGCCGAGCCGGGGGTGGCGAGCGACGGCTCGGCGCTGTACGGGACGATCACCGGGACGAGCGCCGCCGCCGCGCAGGTCGCGGGAGCGGCCGCGCTGCTCGTCCAGGAGCGGCCGGGCCTCGACGGCCAGTCGCTGCGCAGCCTGCTCGTCGGCTACGCGCAGGCGGGCGGCGCGGGGGCGCTCGCCGCCGGCGCCGGAGCCCTTCGCCTCGGCGCCTCCGCCGTCGGGGAGGTCGCCGCCGCGCCGGCGACGCTCGGCTTCGGCGTCTGGGGCGGCTCGCGCTGGCACGCGACACGCACGATCGTCCTGCGAAACGTCTCGACCCGGCGGCTGCACCTGACGATCAGCGCCGCGCCGGGGCAGGCCTCGGAGTCGCTCCACTTCACCGTCTCGCCGGACACGCTCGTGCTGCCGGAGGGCGCCGCACGCAGGGTGCGGGTGACCGTGCGCGTCCCGGTCGCGCCGCCCGACCGGGCGGTGACGGGCGACATCCTCGCGGCGGCGGCGGGCTCGCAGACGCTTCGCATCCCGTTCGCGCTCCTCTTCCAGCTGCCGCACGGCTCGCTGCTCCCGCGCGTCTCGATCTCGAGCTCTGAGTTCGCGCCGTCCGACACGGCGCCCGCGATCCTCAGCGTCCAGGCGGGGGCGATCACGACCGACGGGGGGATCCAGGTGCAGCCGGTCTCGCGGCTCGACGTGCTGCTCTACGACGCCGCCGGACGCTACCTCGGGGTGATGGCGCGGCTCCGCGACCTCCTGCCCGGCTCGTACAGCTTCGGCATCACGGGCCGCGGCCCGGCGAGCACGAGGCTCCCGCCCGGCTCGTACGAGCTCCGCCTGAACGCCTGGCCGGCCCTCCCGAAAACAGCGCAACCGAGTCGCTACAAGGTCCGGTTCAAGCTGCTCTGACGGAGGAGTAGCCTCCGCTCCATGGCCACACTCGAGAGGGTGTCTCACCTTCGTGAGAACCCGTTTCACATAGCGCGGCAGCAGCTGCGCAACGTCGCGGACGTGTTCGAGATCGACGACCGTCTCGTCAACGTCCTGCAAGAGTGCAAGAAGGCCGTCGAGGTCTCCATCCCGACCACGATGGATGACGGCAGCGTCCAGGCGTTCACGGGCTACCGCGTGACGCACAACGTGTCGAGAGGCCCCTCGAAGGGCGGCATCCGGTACCACCCGGACGTCACGCTCGACGAGGTGAAGGCGCTCTCGATGTGGATGACCTGGAAGTGCTCGCTGATGGGGCTCCCCTTCGGCGGCGCGAAGGGCGGCGTCATCTGCGACCCGAAGACGATGTCGCGCGCGGAGCTCGAACGCATGACCCGCCGCTACACGTCGGAGATCATCAACGAGATCGGGCCGGAGAAGGACATTCCCGCGCCGGACGTCGGCACCGACGGATCGACGATGGCGTGGATCTTCGACACGTACTCGATGAACAAGGGCCACTCGGTGCTCGGCGTCGTGACGGGCAAGCCGCTCACGATCGGCGGCTCCCTGGGGCGCGAGGAGGCGACCGCCCGCGGCGGCGTCTTCTGTCTGCAGGCGGCTCTGAAGAAGCAGAACCGCTCGCTGGAGGGGCTGCGCATCGCCGTGCAGGGCTTCGGCAACGTCGGCTCGTTCTTCGCCAAGCTGACCGCCGAGCAGGGCGCGACGGTGATCGCGATCTCCGACTCCACCGGCGGGCTCTACAACGAGAACGGCGTCGACGTGGCGGCCGCCTTCGCGCACAAGCGGCGCGGCGGGTCGCTGTCCGAGCTGAAGGGCGGAGAGCGGATCTCCAACGACGAGCTGCTCCTGCTCGACGCCGACGTGCTCGCGCCGTGCGCGCTCGAGCAGGTGATCACCGAGACGAACGCCGACCGCGTGAAGGCGCGGATCGTTGTCGAAGGTGCGAACGGCCCGGTCACCCCGGCCGGCGACCTGGTGCTCGAGTCGAACGGCATCCTCGTCCTGCCCGACGTGCTTGCGAACGCGGGCGGCGTCGTCGTCTCCTACTTCGAGTGGGTGCAGGGCCTCCAGGAGTACTTCTGGAAGGAGGACGAGGTGAACGCGCGCCTGAACGAGATCGTGACGCGCGCGTTCGACGAGACCTGGGAGACGCACAACGAGCGGTCGATCTCGATGCGGCTCGCCGCGTACGGCCTCGCCGTGCAGCGGGTCGCCGAGGCGACGATCACGCGCGGGATCTACCCGTAGCCCGCGTCACCCTCTACCACGCAGCGGGCTGCCACCTGTGCGAACGGGCGCAGGGGCAGCTCGCGCGCCTCCGGGGCGAGATCGGCTTCGAGCTTCGGCAGGTCGACATCACCGGCGACCCGGAGCTCGAGGCGCGGTACCGCGAGTGGCTGCCGGTGGTGGAGATCGACGGCGAGCGGGCCTTCGTCTACTGGCTGGACGAGCCTGCATTCCGTCGAAAGCTGTCACAAAGATAGGGGTTTGTGACAACCGAACGCTCGTCCCTGAGCCTCGGGCACAATGGCTTCGTGATGTTGCAAGCTCCCGTTCCCGGAGGCGGCGCCGACCGCCTCACCGTCGGCGTCGCCGGGCGCCTCTCGCGCTACCTGCAGGTGCTGACGCAGGCGAAGAAGATGGGCAAGGAGCGCATCTCCTCGCAGGAGATCGCCGACTACACGAACATCAACGCGACGCAGATCCGCCGCGACCTCTCGAACTTCGGCAAGTTCGGCAAGCGCGGCGTCGGCTACTCGATCGACTCGCTGCTCGCGGAGATCCGCAAGATCCTGCGGACGCAG
>DASRGA010000056.1:0-9383 GCA_035651295.1 Gaiellaceae bacterium
GAGCACTATCCGGTGTTCGACTGCGCCGTCGGCGAGCGGGCGATCCACTACCGCGGCCACGTGAAGATGATGGGCGCGATCCAGCCGTTCATCTCGGGCGCGATCTCGAAGACGGTGAACCTGCCGGAGACGGCGACGATCCAGGAGGTCGCCGACCTGTACTCGGAGGCGTGGCAGCTCGGCGTGAAGGCGATCGCGATCTACCGCGACAACTGCAAGGTCGCCCAGCCGCTGTCCGGCAAGTCCGACAAGGGGCAGCAGGTGCTCGCGCCGGCGGGCGCCGTCGCCGCGCCGAAGCGCCGCCGGCTGCCGGACGACCGCACCGAGGTCGGCCGCAAGTTCCGCGTCGGCGAGTACGAGGGCTACATCCACGTTGGCGTGTTCGACGACGGGACGCCCGGCGACATCTTCGTCGACATCGCGAAGGACGGGACGACGCTGCAGGGCCTGATGAACTCGCTGATGATCGCGGTCTCGATGGGCCTGCAGTACGGCGTGCCGCCGGAGGTCTACGTCTCGAAGCTGTCGCATCTGCGCTTCGAGCCGTCGGGGCCGACGAACGACGCCGACATCCGCACGGCAAAGTCGATCGTCGACTACATCTTCCGCTGGTTCGGCAAGAAGTTCCTCGACGTCGACCAGCAGGAGGAGGCGGGGATCCTGTCCGCCGAGGTGAGGGCGAAGCTCGCCGACCAGTACGCGAACGGCGAGGCGAAGCCGGCGCCCGACGCTCCCGCGCCGGGCCAGACCGCGCTCTTCAACCCGCACGAGGACGCGATCGAGTGCAACCGCTGCGGCGGCCGCATGGTGCGTGCCGGCACCTGCTACACGTGCCGCGACTGCGGCACCTCGACCGGCTGCGGCTAACTGTTGCGTGCGTGTCATCGCCGCGTCACGGGGTTCGTCGCCTCGTGACGCGGCGCTCCGCGCAGCCACGGTCGGCTCCAGAGCGCGGACTCGCGCGTAAACGAGCGGCGGTAAAGCAGCAAAGCTGCTAATCCGAAAGGCGGCGTGAGGCGCGGGGGTCAGTTCATCACCGTTCAGCGGCGCGGGCTCCTCGCCCTCCCGAAGGGAGTGCGCGCCCGTCTCGGGCTCGATCGTCTCGGCGCACAGGTCGAAGTCGTGGAACGCGACGATGGCGTCATCGAGCTGCATCCCCCACGTCGCAGTGCCTGCTGAACAAGCATGGTTCTGGACGCGTCGTTGGCAGCGGATGGAGCGTGAGGCCGACGAGCACATCGACGACGGCGAACTCACCACGTTCGACAGCTCAGCCGACTTCCTGTCTTCGCTCGAGAAGGTGGAGAGTGATCGGTGAAGTGGCAGACAACGCCGGCGTTCGACGCCGACTTGCGCAGGCTCACTGCTGACGAGCTGAAGCTCTTTCGAGAGGTAGCCCGCGAGCAGTTCGTGCCCGCCGCCGATCGAATTGCGGGCAATCCGGCAGCGACGTGGCCGGCGGCCTTGCGGGTCAAGGACGTCGGGGGGGCGCACGCGGCATCTGGGAGACGACATGGTCGTTCTGGGGGCCGGATGGTCGTGCCACGTTCGAGTGGGTCGAGATCGACGGCGAGCGCGCGATCCGCTGGCGCCGCGTCGGGGCCACGGCATCTTCAACGATCCGGCACGCTGACGTCCCAGGCGGCGAACGCGGTCGAGCGGCCGCGGCGGCGCGCGGCGTCACGGGACGGCGCGCGGCAGCCAGGCGGCGACGGCCGCCTGGACCTCGGCGGCCGCGCGCAGGCTGTGGTCGCCCGGCACGAGCACGACCTCGCGGGCGGGCCCGGGCGGCGGACGGCCGAACGGGTCGCGCTCGCCCTGCACGACGAGCGTCGGCACGGTCACCGCGTCGAGCTCCGCCAGCCGGTCGGGCGCGTCCGGCCGGCCCGGCGGATGCACCGGGAAGGCGAGGCAGAGCACGGCCGCCGCGCGTGCCGCGGACGCGGTGCGGCAGGCGACCCGCGCCCCCGACGAGCGGCCGCCGACGACGAGCGGCAGCCGCCGCAGCTCCCGGCGGCGGAGCTGCTCGACGACCGCGAGCCAGGCGGCGTCGAGCTGCGCGGCCGGCGCCGGGGAGCGCCTGCCCGCGACCCGGTAGGGCTGCTCGACGAGCGCGACCGCAAGCCGGAGCGCCTCGGCCGCGCGCGCCGCCGCCTGCAGGTCGGGCGCGCCGACGCCGCCGCCGGCACCGTGGCCGAGCACGAGCGCGCCGAGCGCGCCGCGCGGCCGCCGCACGTGCGCGCGCGCAGGCCCGTGCGGCGTGTCGAGCTCGACGACCTGCGGGACTTCCGCCACGTCCCCGACCGTATCGTCCGCAGATGACCCGCGCCGCGCCGCTCCTCCTCGCCGCCGCCGTCGCCGCGTGGGCGGCGCCGCCCGGCTGGCGCACGTTCCACGACCGCGGCGTGACGCTTCGCTACCCGCCGGCATGGCACGCGACGACGACGCCGCTCACGCACGTCACCGACCCGGTGCAGGTGGTTGCGATCGCCTCGTACCCGCTCCCGAAGAACAACCACGGCGACGACGGCTGCGAGCCGAAGGAGGCCCTCGACCACCTTCCACCGACGGGCGCGCTCCTGTTCGGCTGGGAGTATCCGGCCGGCTCGGGCTTCGGCCCGCCGAAGGCGAGCGACTTCCCGCCGCGTCCCGCCCGCTTCCGGCTCACGCACGTCGCCCGCTTCGAATGCCTCGGCCCGAGCTACGGGCTCGTCTTCCGCGACCACGGCCGCTTCTTCCAGATCCACGTCGTGCTCGGCCGGCGCGCGAGCCCGGCGCTGCGACGGCTCGTCCTCCGCATCCTCGATACGTTCCACGCCTAGAGGCGAGCCGCGGAAGGGAGACGTCCGCGTAAGCTCTCGCCGGTGAGCCGGACGATCACGCTCCCCGACGGGCGCAGCCTCGGCGTGGCCGAGCTCGGCGACCCCGACGGCTTCCCGGTCGTCGTCCACCACGGCACACCGGGGTCGGGCCTCCTGTACGAGCGGTGGGCCACCGAGGGTGTGCGGCTGATCGGGTTCGACCGCGCAGGCTACGGCGACTCGAGCCGCAACCCCGGCCGCGCCGCCGCGTCGGCGGCCGCCGACGTCGACGCGCTCGCCGACGCGCTCGGGCTCGAGCGGTTCGCGACCTGGGGCGTCTCCGGCGGAGGGCCGCACGCGCTCGCGTGCGCCGCGCTCTGCGGCGACCGGCTGACCGCGGCGGCGAGCCTGGCGGGCCCCGCCCCGTGGGGCGCCGAGGGGCTCGACTGGCTCGCCGGCATGGGCGAGGCGAACGTCGCCGAGTTCGACGCCGCCCTCGCCGGCGAGAAAGCCGTCCGGCCGCTCGCCGAGCGCGACCGCGCCGAGCTGCTGGCCTCGACGCCCGAGCAGCTCCGCGAGGTGGTCGAGTCGCTGCTCGGCGACGCCGACCGTGCGGTCCTGACCGGCGAGCTGGCCGAGTACCTGCACGCGGTCGCGGTCCGCGGGCTCGGCGGCTCGGTCGACGGCTGGGTCGACGACGACCTCGTCTTCGCGGCGCCCTGGGGCTTCGACCTCGCCGCGATCACGAGACCGGTGCTGATCGTGCAGGGCGGCGGCGACCGCTTCGTCCCCCGCGCACACGGCGCGTGGCTCGCGGCGCACGTGCCCGGCTGCGAGGCGTGGCTCGACGACGCCCACGGTCACCTGACGCTGTTCCAGCAGATCGTCCCCGAGGTCCACGCGTGGCTGCTGCGGCACAGCTGAGAGCCGCGGTCGAGGCGGCGGAGCGCAAGGCGATCCTCGCCGCCGCGGACTCGCAGCGCGTGCAGCGCCTCGTGCGCCGGCACGGCATGCGGCTCGGCGCGGCGCGCTTCGTCGCCGGCGAGACGCTCGACGAGTGCGTCGCCGTGCTCCGCCGCCTCAACGACCAGGGCCTGCACGCGAACACGACGCTGCTCGGCGAGGGCGTGCTCGAGCCCGCCGAGACGGAGCGCGTCGTCGCCGCCTACGAAGAGATCCTCGACCGCCTCGCCTCCGAGGGGCTGCGAGCGAACGTCGCGCTCAAGCTGACCCATCTCGGCCTCGACGTCGACGAGGAGCTCGCCACGGCGAACCTCGCGCGCCTGCTCGGCAAGGGGCAGTTCATCCGCATCGACATGGAGCAGTCGCGCTACGTCGACGCGACCCTGCGCGTCTACCGCCGGCTGCGCGAGGCGGGGCACGACAACGTCGGCACCGTGCTGCAGGCCTACCTGCGCCGCACGCCCGCCGACCTGGAGGCGCTGCTCCCGCTCGAGCCCAACCTGCGGCTCGTGAAGGGCGCGTACCTCGAGCCGCCCGACATCGCCCTCCCGCAGAAGGCGCAGGTCGACGCCGCGTACGCCCGCCTCGCCGAGCGGATGCTCGACGCGGCCGGCCACACGGCACTCGCCACCCACGACGAGGCCCTGATCGAGCACGGGATCGCCTATGCCCGCGAGCACGGCGTGCCGGACGACCGCTTCGAGCTGCAGATGCTCTACGGCGTCCGGCCGCAGCTCCAGCTGACGCTCGCGCGCCGCGGCCACAGGGTGCTCGTGGCGACGCCGTTCGGGCCGGACTGGTACCCGTACCTGATGCGCCGGCTCGCCGAGCGCCCGGCAAACCTCCTGTTTCTGCTGCGCAACACGATCCGCGGCTGACCGCGTCTACCCTGTCCCCGATGCCGGGGCTGAGAAAGCTCGTCGACTGGCTCGTCACGCTCGCGATCGCCGTCGCGGTCGTGCTCGTGTTCGAGGCGGAGGTGGCGAAGCCGTACCGGGTGCCCTCGCCGTCGATGGAGCCGACGCTCCACTGCGCCAGGCCGACGCCGTACTGCGAGGGCTCCTACGACGACCGCGTGATCGCGAACCGGCTCGTCTACCGCTTCGAGAACCCGAAGCGCGGCCAGATCGTCGTCTTCACCGCGCCCGCGAAGGCGCGCGAGGCGTGCGGCGAGGGCGGCACGTACGTGAAGCGCCTGATCGGGCTCCCCGGCGACCGGATCGTCGAGCGCGAGGGCAGGCTGACGATCAACGGGAAGCCGCTGCGCGAGCCGTACGTGAAGCCGCAGTTCCGCGACATGGAGAGCGGCTACTGGGTCGTGCCCAGGGGGCACTACTTCTTCATGGGCGACGACCGCGCACATTCGTGCGACTCCCGCCAGTGGGGCAGCGTCCCGCGCACGAGCCTGATCGGCCCGGTGCTCTTCACCTACTGGCCGCCGAACCGCTGGTTCTAGGCTCCAGCACGGCGTCGACGAGGCCGTAGGCCACCGCCTCCTCCGGCGTCATGAACCGGTCGCGGTCGATGTCCTGCATCACCTGCTCGACGTCCTGGCCGGAGTGGCGCGAGATGATCTCCGCCATCCGCCGGGTCATGTCGAGGATCTCGCGCGCGGCGATCTGGATGTCCGCCGGGGTGCCGCGGAACCCGCCCGAGCCCTGGTGGATCATCACCTTCGAGTTCGGCAGCGCGAACCGCTTGCCCGGCGCGCCGCCGCACAGGATCATCGCCGCGGCGCTCATCCCCATGCCCAGGCAGACGGTCGCGACGTCCGAGGAGACGTACTGCATCGCGTCGTAGATCGCCATGCCGGCGTACGCCGAGCCGCCGGGCGAGTTGACGTAGAGGTGGATGTCCTTCCCCGGCTCCACCGCGTCGAGGTGCAGGAGCTGCGCCGTGATCAGGTTCGCGATGTCGTCGTTCACCTCCTGGCCGAGGAACACGATCCGCTCGCGCAGCAGGCGCGAGTAGATGTCGAAGGAGCGCTCCCAGCGCCCGTCCTGCTCCACCACCATCGGCACCACCGAACCCACGAGCATCGCGACCTCCTGTAATGTGCAACCGGTCGGTTGCCCACTCTAGCGCAACCAGGAGGTTGCACAATGATCGAACGGGAGATCGTCCTGCCCTCGCCGAGGGAGGACATCTGGGAGGCGCTCACCGAGCCCGAGCGGCTCGAGGACTGGTTCGCGAACGACGTCGACCTCGACCTGCGCCCGGGCGGCGGCGCCCACTTCCACTGGTCGAACGGCGAGGAGCGCCGCGCGACGGTCGTCGAGGTGGAGCCGGAGCGGCGCCTCGCCTTCGAGTGGGAGGACGAGGGGCTCGTCGAGTTCACGCTCGAGGACGATCCCGACGGCACGCGCCTCGTCGTCGTCGAGTCGTCGCCGGCGTGGAGCACCGCCCTCGACCTGCAGGCCTGCGCCCTGCTGCGTGTCTGACCCGCTCGGGCAGGTCTTCGGCGCGCTGGCCGACCCGTCGCGGCGCCAGGTGATCGGCTACCTCGCCGAGCGCGGCACGGCGACCGCGACCGAGCTGACCGGCCAGCTGCCGATGACGCGGCAGGCCGTGGCGAAGCACCTGGCGACCCTCGCGGACGCGGGCCTCGTCGCGCCGGTCCGGCAGGGCCGCGAGACGCGGTACCACCTGACGGAGGCGGGCGCGGAGTGGGACGATCGGCTCGACGCCCTCCGGCGTCACCTCGAACGGCGACCGCGATGAGCACCTACGACCGGATCCGGCACCTGCCGCTGCACGTCGACGGCTACTTCCTCGAGCCGCTCGAGCAGGAGGTGGCGCGCGGCTTCACGCTGCGGCGCACCGTGGTCGTGCTGCACGGGCAGGGCGAGGAGGGGCGCGGCGAGGAGGTCGACTACGACCCGCGCGTGCAGGAGGCGCTCCAGGCCGACGAGGGCAAGCTCCCCGTCGCCGGCAGCCACACGCTGGAGTCGTTCTCGCTGCTGCAGTCGGGGCAGGCCGAGTACCGGCGCTGGGCGTTCGAGTCGGCGGCGCTCGACCTCGCGCTGCGCCAGGCCGGCGCGTCGCTCGGCGAGGCGATCGGCCGCGAGCCGCAGCCGCTCCGGTTCGTCGTCTCGACCCGCACGGCGAACGTCCCGGGGTGGCTCGGGCTGTACCCGGAGCTGCGCTTCAAGCTCGACCCGGACCGCGACTGGACGGACGAGGTGATGGCGACGCTCCGCAACGTCGAGACCGTCGACTTCAAGGGGATCTACCGCGGCGCGTTCGGCTCGCCTCCCGACGCCGAGCTGTACGAGCGCGTCGCGCGCGCGTTCCCGGAGGCGTGGATCGAGGACCCGGCGCTGACGCCGGAGACGTCGGCCGTGCTCGCCGAGCACCGCGACCGCATCACCTGGGACGCCGGCATCCACGAGTGGGGCGACGTCGAGGCGCTGCCGTTCGCGCCGCGAGCGCTCAACTGCAAGCCGTCGCGCTTCGGCTCGGTGAAGCGCCTGTTCGACTTCTACGACGGCTGCGCACGCGAGGGGATCGCCCTCTACGGCGGCGGCCAGTTCGAGCTCGGGCCCGGCCGGACGCAGATCCAGCTGCTCGCGTCGCTCTTCCACCCGGACGCGCCGAACGACGTCGCGCCCTCCGGCTACAACGCGGCGGCCCCCGTCGCCGGGCTGCCGGTCAGCCCGCTGCCACCGGCGTCCGGGCCGGGCTTTCGCTGAGCCCGTCGAACGCGGGGAAGACGCCGAGCGGCTCGAAGCGCGCCTGGAAGAACCGCAGCTCGTCCGGCTCGTAGACGAGCGCGAGCCCCGGCACGTCGTCGCGCCGAGCGAGCACGCGGCCGACGACCTCGGCGACGTAGTCGAGGTGCTCCCGCGTGTAGACGCGGCGCGGGATCGTCAGGCGCACGAGCTCGAGGCCGTGGTACGGCTCGCGCCCGTGCTGACCGGAGACGATCCCCCGCTCCATCGTGCGCACGCCGCCGGCGACGTAGATCGCCGCCGCGAGCGCCTGCGCCGGGAACCGCTCCTGCGGCAGGTGCGGCAGGAAGCGCTTGGCGTCGACGAAGACCGCGTGGGCGCCGACCGGCACGACGATCGGCACGCCGAGCTGCTCGAGCCGCGCGCCGAGGTGCCGCGCCTGCGCCACGTACGCGCGGACGATCTCCTCGTCGGCCGCCTCGCGGATCCCCTGGGCGAGCGCCTCCATGTCGTGGCCGGCGAGGCCCCCGTAGTGCGGGAAGCCCTCGTACACGACGACGAGCTCGCGCAGGCGCCGGGCGACCGCGTCGAGGTCGGTCGCGGCGAAGCCGCCGATCGGAACGAAGTGGTCCTTCTTCGAGGAGAAGACCGCGCCGTCGGCGAGCGAGGCGATCTCGCGCAGGATCTCCGCCAGCGGCCGCCCCGCCTGCCCCGGCTCGCGCTCCTGCACGAAGAGCGCGTTCTCCGAGGAGCGGGTCGCGTCGAGGAAGAACGGCACGTCGAACTCCCGCGTCAGCGCGCGCACCGCCCGCAGGTTCTCGAGCGAGAACGGCTGGCCGCCCGCCATGTTCAGGCACGCCTCCTGGCGGACGAACGCGATCCGCTCGCGGCCCTCGCGAACGAGCAGCGTCCGCAGCTTCGCCAGGTCGATGTTGCCCTTGAACGGGTGGCGCGACGTCGGATCGGACGCCTCGGGGATCGACACGTCGACCCAGACGCCTCCCGCCAGCTCGGCGTGCGCCCGCGACGTCGTGAAGTACAGGTTCGAGGGCACGAGCTGGCCGGGCGAGACGAGCGCCCGGGCGAGCAGGTGCTCGGCGCCGCGCCCCTGGTGCGTCGGGATCAGGTGGCGCCAGCCGTAGACCTCCCGCATCGCGCGCTCGAGCCGGAAGAAGCTCCGCGAGCCGGCGTACGACTCGTCGCCCAGCTCCATCGCGGCGCGCTGCTCCTGCGAGAGCGCCGAGGTGCCGCTGTCGGTGAGCAGGTCGACGAACACGTCCTCGGCGCGGAGCAGAAAGGTGTTGAAGCCGGCTTCGAGGATCGCCTGGCGGCGCCGGCTGGGCGGCGCGAGGCGGATCGGCTCGACCACCTTGATCTTGTACGGCGGCGGCACCACCACGTCCGCATGGTCGGCGGACGGCCCGCCGGCGACATCGGGGGAACCACGGAGGGCGGATCCCCGCAGGTCGGCGAGGCTGCCGGTGTGCAGACGATGCGCGCGATCCGGAAGCCCGGAGCCGTGCCCGGGCTCGTCCTCGACGAGCTGCCAGCCCCGTCGCCCGGCCCCCGCGAGGTGCTCGTGCGCGTCGAGGCCGCGAGCGTGTGCGGCACCGACCTGCACATCTTCCGCTGGGACGACTGGGCGCGCGCCCGCATCCGGCCGCCGCTGACGCTCGGCCACGAGTTCGCCGGCACGGTCGTCGAGCTCGGCCGCGACGTGCGCGGCGCCGCCGTCGGCGACTACGTCTCCGCCGAGAGCCACATCACCTGCGGCGACTGCTTCCACTGCCGCACCGGCCGCGCCCACATGTGCGAGCACACGCAGATCCTCGGCGTCGACCGCGACGGCGCCTTCGCCGACCTCGTCGTCGTGCCGGAGTCGGTGCTCTGGCGCAACGACCGCGCGAAGCTGCCGCCCGAGATCGCGACGCTCCAGGAGCCGTTCGGA
>DASRGA010000057.1:0-15263 GCA_035651295.1 Gaiellaceae bacterium
GTAGGCGTCGGCGAGCTCGGCGAGCGTGAACGTCTGCCCGACCCTGGCGCGGAGTTCGGCCAGCACGAGGTCGACGTGCCCACGCTGGCTGGGCCGAAGGCGGCGGTTCCCTTCCTGCCACTGCTGGCGGGCGAGCTCGAGGTCCATCGGGTCAGGGAGTACAGCACGTCGCGGGCCAGCGGGAGGGCAGCTCGGCGAGGATGCGGTCGCCGAGCTCGTAGCCCGGACGGGCGAGCGCGAAGGCGGCGTGGGCGTGCAGGCACTTGAGGCTGCGGGCGCGCGTCTGCCCGCCGATCCCGCCGTCGAGCTCGGGGCGGAGGCGGCGCTGCTCGTCGTGGGCGGCGCGCAGGCTCGCCGCGAGCTCGCCGTGCTCGTGCGCCGCGCGCGTCCAGCGCTCGACGCCGCCGGCGGCCTCGAGCCGGGCAACGGCGGCGACGAGGTGCGGGCACGTGAGGTAGTACTGCGTCGGGAACGGACGGCCCTCTTCGTCGAAGGGGTCCTGCTCGGTGACGGCCGGGCGGCCGAACGGGCAGCGGACGGCGACGCGGCGGAAGGCGCGCGGGGCGCGCCCGAGCTGGCGGGCGACGAGCTCGCGGTCGTCCTCCATCGCGGTCACGCTAGCGGCGGCGTGAGGCTGCCGCGGCGGTGTCAGCGGTTGCGGCGCCGCCAGGCGCCGATGCCGCGGACGATGAAGAGCCGCTCGCCCGGCTTCACCAGCCCGAGCCGGCGCGCCTGCCGGATCAGCTCGGCGTCGGTGCCGGCCTGGGCGATCTTCTTCTCCAGCTTCGCCTTCTCCTGCTGGAGCGCCGCCACCTGCGCGTCGCGGGTCTGGAGCTCGTGCTTCGTGCGCAGGTACGTGTGCAGCGGCTTCCAGTAGAGGAACGCAACGAGCGCGATCGCGCCGAGCGCGAGCAGGCGGGTCGGCCTGGGCTTCAGCCGGAGCACGGCCCTCGCTTCGCCAGCGCGCGCGCCAGTCCTTTCGGCCACGGCCTCCCGAGCCGAGACCCGTGGTCAGACCAGGGTGACGGAAGTCCAACAAACGATCCACAGGCGGCCGGCGGCCCGCTCACCGCCACGGGTCCGAGCCCTTTCGGCGACGGCTTGCCGAGCCTCGTCCCCTGGTCAGACCAGGGTTACCGAACTGCGGCAAACGCTCCACAGCCGGCGGGGGCGGACGCGGCTTGGCGGGCTACGCGATGTCGACCTTGATCACGTTCGTCGAGCCGGGGAGGTTGACGGCCGTGCCGGCGGTGGTGACGACGCGGTCGCCCGCCTCGACGACGCCGGCGCGAAGGGCCGACTCGAGCGAGCGCGACCAGAGGTCCTCCACGTTCTCGGTCTGCGGCATCAGCACCGGCGTGATGCCCCACTCGAGCGCCATCTGCTGCACCGCGGTCTGGTGGTGCGACAGCCCGACGATCGGGCGGCGCGGACGCAGCCGCGCGACGGCCGACGCCGTGCGGCCGGTGAACGTCGGGACGAGGATCGCGCTCGCGCCGAGCGCCTCCGCCAGGTCGCAGGCGGCATTCGACATGGCGCGCCCGACGGTCGGCCCCTCCCCCGGCCCCGGCATCTCGTGGCGGTAGTCCATCGACGGCTCGACCGCACGCGCGATGCGGTCCATCGTCTGCACGGCCGCGATCGGATAGTTGCCGGTCGCCGTCTCCGCCGACAGCATCACCGCCGACGTCCCGTCGAGGATCGCGTTCGCGACGTCGCTCGCCTCGGCCCGCGTCGGCTCCGCGTGCTCGATCATCGACTCGAGCATCTGCGTCGCCGTGATCACCGGCTTCCCCACCTCGAGGCAGCGCAGGATGATCCGCTTCTGCAGCAGCGGCACCGTCGCCGCGCCGATCTCGACGCCGAGGTCGCCGCGGGCCACCATCACCGCATCCGCCTCGGCGAGGATCTCCTCGAGCGCGGCGACCGCCTCCGCCTTCTCGATCTTCGCGATCACGCGCGCCGGCGAGCCGTGCTGGCGGATGATCGCCTGCAGGTCGCGCACGTCGGCGGCCGCGCGCACGAACGACAGCGCGACGAAGTCGACGCCCAGGCCGAGCGCGAACTGGAGGTCGTCGAGATCCTTCTTCGTCAGCGACGGGATCGGGATCGGGACGCCCGGCAGGTTCACGCCCTTGTGGGAGCGCACCTCGCCGCCGACGACCACCCGGCAGGTCGCGCGCCCCTGGTCGACCGCGGTGACGGTGAGGCGGACGAGCCCGTCGTCGATCAGCACGTCGTGCCCCGGGCGCAGCACCTCGCCGATCACCGCCGGCGCGACCGGCAGCTCGCTGTCGACGGGATGCTGCTCGCCGACGACGAGCACCTCCTCGTCTTTCAAGAGCAGCCGCGGCCCGGGCAGGTCGCCGATCCGCAGCTTCGGGCCCTGCAGGTCGGCGATCAACGCGAGCGGCTTGGCGAGCTCCGTCTGGACCTGGCGCACCAGCCGCGCACGCTCGGCGTGGTCGTCGTGCGTGCCGTGCGACAGGTTGAGCCGGACGGCGTCGACGCCGGCCTCGACGAGCTCGCGCAGCGCCTCGGCGGTCGACGTGGCGGGACCGATCGTGGCGACGATCTTGGTCCTGCGGCGTTCTGCGGCCATCGACCCCAATCTAGCGCGACCCCGAACGGGGGAACGCCTCCCGGCCCGGATACGCCGCGCGACCGCCGAGCTCGCCCTCGATCCGCAGCAGCTGGTTGTACTTGGCGACGCGGTCCGAGCGCGCCGGCGCCCCCGTCTTGATCTGGCCGGTGCCGAGCGCGACCGCGAGGTCGGCGATCGTCGCGTCCTCCGTCTCCCCCGAGCGATGCGACATCACGGCCGTATAGCCGTTCGACTGCGCGAGCCGCACCGCCTCGATCGTCTCGGTGAGCGTCCCGATCTGGTTCACCTTGACGAGGATCGAGTTGGCGACGCCCTCGTCGATGCCGCGCCGCAGCCGCTCCGGGTTGGTGACGAAGACGTCGTCGCCGACGAGCTGCACGCGCCCGCCCAGCTCGACGGTCTGCGCCCGCCACGACTCCCAGTCGTCCTCGGCCGCGCCGTCCTCCAGCGACACGATCGGGTAGCGGTCGAGCAGCTCCGCCCAGAAGCCGGGCATCTCGGCGCTCGTCTTCTCGCGCCCCTCGAACCGGTAGACGCCGCCGGCGAACACCTCGCTCGTCGCCGGGTCGAGCGCGATCGCCACCCGCTCGCGATGTCCGGCACGCTCGGCCGCCTCGAGGATTGCCTCGATCGCGGCCTCGGACGACTCGAGGTCGGGCGCGAAGCCGCCCTCGTCGCCGACGCCGGTTGCGAGGCCGCGCTCCGACAGCACCTTCTTCAGCGCGTGGTACACCTCGGCGCCCACGCGCAGGCCCTCCGCGAACGACTCGGCGCCGACCGGGACGACCATGAACTCCTGCAGGTCGATCGAGTTCGCCGCGTGGGCGCCTCCGTTGATCACGTTCATCATCGGCACGGGCAGCGTCGCCGCCGACTCTCCGCCGAGGTACCGGTAGAGCGGCTGCCCGGCCTCCGCGGCGGCCGCCTTCGCGACCGCGAGCGACACGCCGAGGATCGCGTTCGCACCGAGGCGGCCCTTGTTGGGCGTCCCGTCGAGCTCGACCATCGCCTGGTCGAGGCCCGCCTGGTCGGCGGCGTCGCGGCCGCGCACGAGCGAGGCGAGCTCGCCGTTGACGTTCGCGACCGCCCGACCGACGCCCTTGCCGCCCCACTCCGGGCCGCCGTCGCGCAGCTCGACCGCCTCGTGGACGCCCGTCGACGCGCCGGACGGGACGATCGCGCGCCCGGTGGCGCCGGATGCGAGCGCCACGTCGACCTCCACCGTCGGGTTGCCCCGCGAGTCCAACACCTGCCTGCCGGTGACCGCGACGATCTCGCTCACGTCTCCCTCTCCTTTGCCAGGTCGTAGTAGGCGTCCTGCTCGGCGAGCGGGAGCGCCGTCCAATCCTTCCCGTCAGCCTCGGCGAGCGCCTCGGCAGTTTCCACCCGCGCCCGGAAGCGCTTCGCCGCGGCGCGCAGCTCGAGCTCCGGGTCGACGTTCAGCCGCCGCGCGACGTTGACCGCCGCGAACAGCACGTCGCCGAGCTCGGCCGCGACGCGCGGGTCCGGCTCCGTCTCCGGAGCCGGGTCGGCCGCGGGAAGCTCGCTGCGCAGCTCGCGCAGCTCGTCCTCGAAGTCGGCGAGCGCGCCGGCGAGGTCGGGATACTCGAACCCGACCGCCTTCGCGCGCGACTGCACCTTGCGCGCGTAGGAGAGCGCCGGCAGGCCCTCGGGCACGTCGTGGAAGACGCCCTCGCGCCCCTCGTGCTCGCGCTTCAGCTCCTCCCAGCGCTCGCGCACCCGGGCGGCGGTGCGCGCGTCGGCGTCGCCGAAGACGTGCGGGTGCCGCGCGACCAGCTTCGCGTGGATGCCGCGCGCTGCCGACTCGAGGTCGCCGGCGCCGCGCTCCTGCAGGAGCAGCGCCAGGAAGTACGACTGGAAGAGCAGGTCGCCGATCTCGTCGAGCAGCTTCCCGTCGTCGCCGGCAAGCGCGGCGTCGGCGACCTCGTAGGCCTCCTCGACGGTGTGCGGCACGATCGTCCTGGCCGTCTGCTCGCGGTCCCACGGGCACTCCCGGCGCAGCCGCTCCGTCAGCGCCTGGAGCTCGACGAGGGCGGCGGCTAGCCGGTCGTCGCGCTGGTCGTCGCCGTGCACGGATCCGGGCTCGCGCTGTACCCGGCCTGGTAGGCGATCTTCGAGCCGGAGCAGAACGTCTTCGAAAGACCCGACACCCAGTCGCTCATCGTCTGGTTGCGCTTGTTCTGCAGGAGCTGCTGCCTGATCTGGTTCGCCACCGACTTCTCGGGCGTGACCGAGCCCTTCTTCACCGGGCCGAGCGGCTCGATCACGAACCACGCCTTGTACTGGGTCGGGTCGTAGAACGGCAGGTGCACCTTGTTCGCCGGCGCGGTGAACGCGATCCGGTCGAACACGGCGACGGTCTGCCCCTTCGAGAACGTCGCCTTGCCGCAGTTCTGGCCGCTCGCGTCCTTCGCGTACTTCTTCGCGAGCTTGCACCACGTCTGCGTGTTGCCGTGGAGCAGCTGGTCGTAGACGCTCAGCGCGGTCGCATGGCTCTTGCCGACGAGGATGTAGCGCACGTCGCGCGACGGCTGCTGCGTGTACTGCGCGATGTTCTGGACGTAGTACGCATGGACGTCCGAGTTCGAGACGGTGACGTTCTTCGTGACGAGGTTGAAGACCTTCTGCGAGATCAGCTGCTCGCGGATGTCCTCGCGGACGACGGCGTCGGTGAGCTTCTGCTGCTTCAGGTACGTCTGGTAGCGCTTCTCGTCGTTCGAGAAGTACTGCTTCTTGATCTGCGCGAGCCGGTCGGAGATCTCCTTGTCGCTGACGGTGATCCCCATCGACGCGGCCTTCTCCTCGCGCTCGGCCTGCTGCACGAGCAGCGAGACGGCCTCGCCCTTCACGGTCTCGAACTGCGGCGTGCCCGCCTTCGGGAACTTCTGGCCCTGCTGCTTGTAGCTCTGGCGGGCCTGCTGGAGGAGCGCGTCGTACTGGTCGACCGTGATGTGCGTCTTGCCGACGACGGCGATGTCGTTCTTGGCGAGCTTGGCGGCGCCGCCGCCGCCGCTCCCGCAGCCGGCCGCGAGGACTGCCGCGACGGCGATCGGAAGGAGAAACGTCGGCTTCGGCATGAGAGGAGCCGCCGGCCTCAGGCGGCCTGGCGGGCGGCCAGCATAGCATCGACCAAATCGAGGGCCGACCGAAACTCGTCGCCTCTCAGGGTGACCTCGCGGTTGCCGGTCGAGTAGACGGCGGTCTCGACGGAGGAGCGGAGCTCGCGCAGCTCGCCGGAGCCGAGGACGACCGGCCCGACAGCCGCCTTGCCGCCGCGGAAGACGAGGTAGTCGGCGCCGAGGACGGCGAGCTTCAGCTTCGCGGCCTGGATCGCGAACAGGTTCGCGACCGGCTCGGGCAGCGGCCCGTAGCGGTCCTCGGTCGCGAGCTCGAGCTCGCGCAGCTCGTCCTCGTCGGCGACGAGCGAGATGCGGCGGTGCAGGTCGATCTTCAGCGCCTCGGCCGCGATGTACGACGCCGGCACGTAGGCGTCGACGCGCGCGTCGACCCTGATGGGGCGCGCGACGAGCGGCTGGCGCCCCTGCAGCTCGGCGACCGCCTCGTGCAGCATCTCGACGTACAGCTCGAAGCCGAGCGCCGCGACGTGGCCGGACTGCTCGGCGCCGAGCAGGTCGCCGGCGCCGCGAATCTCGAGATCGCGCATCGCGATCGCGAATCCGGCGCCGAGCTCCGTATGGTCGGCGAGCGTCGCGAGCCTGGCGCGCGCCTCGGGCGACAGCTCGTGCGCGTCCGGGTAGAAGAGGTACGCGTGCGCGAGCACGTCGCTGCGGCCGACGCGGCCGCGGATCTGGTAGAGCTGCGCGAGCCCGAGCTGGTCGGCGCGCTCGACGATCAGCGTGTTGGCCTGCGGGATGTCGAGGCCCGACTCGATGATCGTCGTCGAGACGAGCACGTCGGCGTCGCCCGCGAGGAACGTGAGCATTCTGTCCTCGAGCCCGCGCTCCGGCATCTGGCCGTGCGCGACGAGGAAGCGCAGCTCGGGGCACAGCTGCCGCAGCTTCTCGGCGGCCTCCTCGATCGTCTCGACGCGGTTGTGCAGGTAGAAGGCCTGCCCGCCGCGCGCGACCTCCCGCTCCAGCGCCGTCTTCACGAGCTCGTCGTCGAGCTCGCCGACGAACGTGCGGATCGGCCGGCGCCCCTCCGGCGGCGTCTCGATCACGGAGATGTCGCGCAGGCCGGAGAGCGACATGTGGAGGGTGCGCGGGATCGGCGTGGCGCTCAGCGCGAGCACGTCGACCTCGAGCCGGAGCTGGCGGAGCAGCTCCTTCTGCGCGACGCCGAAGCGCTGCTCCTCGTCGACGATCACCAGTCCGAGCTCCTTCGGGATGACGTCGCGCGAGAGCACGCGGTGCGTCCCGATCAGCACCTCGACCTTGCCGGCGGCGAAGTCGGCGAGCACCCGCTTCACCTCGGCGGGCTTGCGGAAGCGCGACACCATCTCGACGCGGACGGGGAAGTCGCGGTAGCGGTCGCGGAAGGTGTTCCAGTGCTGCTGCGCGAGCACCGTCGTCGGCACCAGCATCAGCACCTGCTTGCCGCTGACGGCGACCGCGAAGGCGGCTCTCAGCGCGACCTCGGTCTTGCCGAAGCCGACGTCGCCGCAGACGAGCCGGTCCATCGGGTGCGGCGCCTCGAGGTCCTCCTTGACGGCCTCGATCGCGGCGCGCTGGTCGTCGGTCTCGCGGTACGGGAACTCGGCCTCGAGCCGCTCCACCCACTCGTGGTCGACGTCGAACGCGACGCCGGGCTGCGTCTGCCGCTGCGCGTACAGCTGCAGCAGGTCGCCGGCGAGCTCGCGGACGTGCTCTCGCGCCCTCGTCTTCAGGTTGTCCCACGCCTTGCCGCCGAGCTTCGAGAGGGCCGGCGCTTTCGAGTCGGCGCCGACGTAGCGGCTGACCTTGCCGATCTGCTCGTGCGGGACGTAGACGCGGTCGTCGCCGCGGTAGGCGAGCAGCAGGTAGTCGCGCGTGACGCCCGCGACCTCGCGCGTCTCGAAGCCGAGGAGCTGCGCGATGCCGTGGTCCTCGTGGACGACGTAGTCGCCGGTCCGCAGGTCGGAGAAGCTCTGCAGGGCGCGTCCCGGCGCCGCGGCCGCGCGCGGCGGACGCTTCCGGAAGACCTGCGTGTCGGGCAGGAGCGCAACCCCCAGCTCTCGCCAGACGAAGCCGCGGCGCACCGGCTCGACCGCGAACGCGAGCCCCTCGGGCTTCGCCCCCGGCTCGAGCAGCGTCGCGCTCGCCCGGCGCAGGAGCTGCTGCTGGCGGAGCGCCTCGCCGCGGTGCGGGAACGCGACGACCACGTCGAGCCCCTGCCGCAGCAGCCCGTTCAGCTCGTTCTCGGCCTCGGCGAGGCCGCGCGCGGCGAGCGCGGGCCGCTGCGCGTCGAACGAGAGCGGCTGGCCCTGCGGCAGCGGCGAGAACGACGCGGCGCCGGCGAGGTCGACGCCCGCGGCGCCGTCCTCCGCCCACACCGCCTCCACCTCGTCGGGCGACCACACGACGTCGGGGCCGCGCTCGAAGGCGGGCACGAGGTCGCCGGGCGCCTCGACCGGCCCGTCCTCGTCGTCGGGGCCGAGGTCGGGCTCGACGAGCTCGCGGCGCCGCTCGGCTGCCGGATAGACGGTCGCCTCCTCGACCTGCCGGAGCGCGCGCTGGGTGAACGGCGAGAAGGCGCGGATCTGCTCGATCTCGTCGCCGAACAGCTCGATGCGGAGCGGCTCGCGCCCGGTGGTCGGGAACACGTCGACGAGGCCGCCGCGCACGGCGAACTGCCCGCGCTCCTCGACGCGCTCGACGCGCTCGTAGCCGGCGGAGGCGAGCTGCTCGGCGAGCGCGTCGATGCCGGGCTCGTCGCCCGGCGCGACCCGCAGCGCCGCCGGGCGGGCGGCGGCGGGCGGCAGCCCCTCGGCCAGCGCGGTCGCGGACGCGCAGACGAGGCCGCCGCGCTCGAGCACCGCGAGCGCGCGCGCCCGCTCGCCGACGAGGTGCGGCGGAGGCTCGAGCCCCGACGCGTAGTGCACGCCGCGCGACGGGAAGAGGCCGACGGCGTCCTCGCCGAGGAACCAGCCGGCCGCCTCGGCGGCGTCGCGCGCGTCGGCGTCCTCGGCGAGCAGGACGACGAGGCCGCGGCCGAGCTCCTCGTGCAGCGCCGCGAGCACGAGCGGCAGCACCGGCTCCGACACGCGCGCGCGCGTCGGCAGCGCAGCGGCGAGCTGCTGCAGGCGCTCCTCTCCGCGGAGGCGCTCGACGAGGCTGTACAGCACCGGGCGGTCCATGACGACGGCCGAACACGCGGTTCGGCCGGGGTCATGGTAGTTCAGGCGACGATGCGAACCGCGCCGTCGTACCCGGCTCCGTACGATCCGGAGAGCGAGTCGATCGACACGCGGGTGCCGCTGTGCGGCGCATGGATGAAGCGGCCGTTGCCGAGGTAGAGGCCCACGTGGCCGAGCCCGTCGAAGAAGACGAGGTCGCCCGGGCGCAGGCGGGCGCGGGCGACGCGGCGCCCGAGCCCGAACTGGGCGACCGAGTAGTGCGGCAGCACGATCCCGAAATGGCCGTAGACGAAGCGCGTGAAGCCGGAGCAGTCGAAGCCGAAGCGCGGCGACGTCCCGCCGTAGCTGTAGCGCACGCCGAGGAAGCGGCGGGCGAAGGTGACGATCCGCGCCTGCTCGCGCTTCACGGCGGTTGCGTGGCCCGTCCGCAGGTGGGCGGCGAGCGCGAAGCCGGCGCGGGCGCAGCAGGCGGCGAGCAGGAACGCGCAGAGCAGCATGAGACGGAGGCGTCTGGACATCGGAGGTCTCCCTTGCAGGGGCGGCGCGCGCGGGAACGGAACGGCGTGCGCGCGCCTCGCTGTCGGGTGTCCGCCCAGTGTGCTCGGAGCCGGCCGGCGCCGCCATGGCCCCTTCGGGGGGCGTCGCCTCCCTCCGAAGGGGGAGGCCGCGGGCGCCTACGCGGCGCCGCCGCGGCGGCCGTTCACGTGGCGCTGAGCCGCCTCGAGCCCCTGCGCGTCGAACAGCTCGACCGCCTCGACGGCCGCGCCGACGATGCGGTCGCGGTCCTCGTGCGGCCCGAAGTCGGAGAGCACCCAGTCGGCGAGCGGGCGGCGGTCGCCGCGCCCCGGCCGTCCGACGCCGACCCGGACGCGCAGGAAGTCCGGGGTGCCGAGCACACTCGCGATCGAGCGCAGGCCGTTGTGGCCGGCGAGGCCGCCGCCGAGCCGCACCTGCAGCCGGCCGAGCTCGAGGTCGCTCTCGTCGTGGACGACGAGCACCTCGTCGGGGGCGAGCTTGAAGAAGCGCGCCGCGGCCGCGACGGCCCGGCCCGACTCGTTCATGTACGTCTCCGGCTTGAGCAGCGCGACCTTGTGCCCGTCGATCCGGATCTCGGCGAGCTTCCCGGCGAACTTCGCGCGCCAGCTGCCGCCGTGCCGGCGGGCCAGCTCGTCGACGACCATGAAGCCGACGTTGTGGCGGTTCCCCTCGTACTCGCGGCCCGGGTTGCCGAGCCCGACGACGAGCAGGTCGAGCGACGTGCCGTGGCGCCGCGGCCACAGGCGCACGGGCTACTCCTCGGAGCTGTCGCCGCCCGCCGCGGCTTCCGCCTCGGCTTCGGGCTCCGCCGCGCCGCCCGCGGCCGCCGCGTCGCCCTCGCCGGCGGGCGCCTCCCCGGGCTCCTCTTCGCGCGTCGGCTGCATGACCGAGGCGAGGGTGGCGTCGGGGTCGTCGAGCAGCTTGACGCCGGCGGGAAGCGCGATCTCGCCGAGGTGCGCGGAGGCGCCGACCTCGAGCCCGGAGACGTCGAAGTCGACCGTTGCCGGAACCTCCATCGGCAGCGCCTCGACGTTGATCTCGGTAACCGTCTGCGTGAGCACGCCGCCGGCCTTCGAACCGGCCGCCTCGCCGACGAGGTGCACCGGCACCGTCGCGTGGATCGGCTGGTCGAGCCGGACCTCCTGCAGGTCGACGTGCGTGATCGTCCCGCGGACGGCGTCGCGCTGGTAGTCCTTCAGCACCGAGGCGTGCGCGGAGCCGCCGTCGACGACGACGTCGAGGACGGCGTTCGCGCCGGACTCGCCGGTGAGGGCGGCGCGCAGGTCGCGCTCGCCGATCGAGATCGCGATCGGCCGCTCGCGCCCGTAGAGGACGCCGGGCACGAGGCCCTGCCTGCGCAGGCGCCGCGACTCGGCCGAGCCGAGGACGGCCCGGTTCTGGACCATGAGCTTGAGGCGCTCGCCAGCCACGGCCGGCGAT
The DNA here is from genome assembly GCA_035651295.1 of Gaiellaceae bacterium. Taxonomy (GTDB): domain Bacteria; phylum Actinomycetota; class Thermoleophilia; order Gaiellales; family Gaiellaceae; genus PALSA-600. Next base: position 10,899 of record DASRGA010000057.1, read on the forward strand.
TGTAGCCGGACCTGTCAGGCGGTCGCGATCGGACGTCCGACGACGAGCACGTCGAGCGCGTCGGGCGGCAGCTCGCGATAGGCCGCATCCGGCAGCACGCCGAGCGCGTCGAGCGTCTTCGAGAAGAAGCAGCGGGCGGCGGCGGCGAGCACGACGTCCATGATCTCGGCGTCGGTGAGCCCGAGCTCGCGCAGCGGCCGGAGATCGTCGTCGCCGATCGACGACGCGTCGTCGACGACGCGCTCGGCGAGCGCCATCACGGCCAGGTCGACGTCGTCGAGGCCGGCCGCCGTGCGGTCGCGGACGATGCCGGCGACGGGCTCGCCGAACTGCTCGAGCAGCACCTTGCCGTGCGCGAGCGAGCAGTAGCTCGACCGGAGCCGCTGGGCGGCGGCGAGCGTCGCGAGCTCGTAGCGGCGGAGATCCATGTTCGCCTTGATCGAGGCGTTGAGCGCCTTCCACGCCTCGAACACGTCGGGGCGCTCGGCGAATGCGAGCTCGAAGTTCTGCACGACCCCGTACCGTACTGCACGCGCGTTCGAGGGATAGCGGCTGGCTGCGCGGATGCCGAAACCGTGCTCAGATGGCGAGCGGCCCCGAGATCCTCCCGAGCGCCCGCCGCGGCTTCGACCGCGACGCGACCCTCGCCCTGCTCGCCGAGCAGGAGCAGCGGCGCGCTGCGCTTGCGCGCGAGCGCGACGAGCTCGCCCAGCAGGTCGAGGCGCTCACCTCCGAGCTCGAAGGCCACCGCAGCCGTGTCACCGCCGTCGCCGAGGCGCTCGTCACCGCGCAGCAGATGGCCGCCGAGCTCCGCGCCGCGACGGCGTCGGAGCTGGAGGCCGAGCGCGCGAAGGTCGACGAGGAGCGCGCCCAGCTCGTCGAGGAAGGCGCGTCGATTCGTGCTGACGCCCGGCAGGAGGCGACGGAGATCGTGCGCGAAGCGCGCATCCGGGCCGAACGGCTCGCCCACGAGGTCGTCGCCGCCCTGCGCGAATACCAGCTCGAGACGGATCAGTTCCTCGAGCGCACGCGCGAGCGCCTCGACTCGCTCGTCGGCGACCTGGTCGGCCGCATCCCGGCGGTCGCGCCGGAGGCCCCCGCCACCGCCGAGCCGGTCGCGGCGGACGACGAGCCGCCCGCAGCCGACGTCGTCGCTGCCTAGAGCTCAATCCCCCTTCTTGCCGTTGACGCGATGGCAGAGCGCGAGCACAGTGTTGTGGGATCGCCGGTGATCGACAAGGCTGACAACACTCCCGTGGGCGCGGCTGCGGCGGAATGGCCGCGGAGCTTCCGGCCGTCCCGGTCGTCGTCGAGCTTCCGGCTGACGCTGACGGAGCGCGAGACCGAGGTGCTCCAGCTGATCGCGGACGGGCTGATCAACAAGCAGATCGCGCAGTCGCTCTCGCTCTCGACCGAGACGATCAAGGCCTACATCGACAACATCCGGTTCAAGCTCGATGCGAACAACCGCGCGCACGCCGCGAGCATCGGGCTGCGTTACGGCCTGATCAAGTAGTGCTTCACGGCCTGATCACGTAGTGCTTCGGGCGCCCGGGGGATGACCCACAGGGCGCCCGACCCCCCGAGAAGCGCCGCGCCGCCACTGTAGGCGCGCGGCCGGAGATCGACAACGCCCCATTCGGGGGTAGCGGACGCCGGTGACGGACACGTCGCGGCCTGTGCCGGAAGCGTGCGGCCGCCCGGGGTGGTCAGAAGAGCTGGTTCTCGCCGCCGAAGATCGCCGAGACCGAGTCGTCGGCGAACACGTTCATGATCGTCTCGGCGAGCAGCGGGGCGACGGTCAGCACCGTCATGTTGTCGGGCTTGCCGATCGGGTCGATCGGCACCGTGTCGGTGACGACGATGCCGGCGAAGCCCGCGTCGGCGATCCTGCGCAGCCCCTCCTCGCTGAGCAGGGCGTGCGTGACGAAGATCCAGATGTCGGTCGCGCCGTGCTCGCGCAGCGCCTTGGCGCCGGCGATCAGCGTGCCGCCGGTGGTGGTGATGTCGTCGCCGATGATCGCGACCTTGCCGCGCACGCGGCCCGTCACGTCGGTGACCGCGACCGTGTCGCGGGACGGGCGGGTCTTGTGCATGATCGCGAAGTCGGCGTCGATCATCTCCGCGAAGCGCACGGCGACCTTCGCGCGGCCGGCGTCGGGCGCGACCGACACGACCCCGTCGCCGGTCAGGCCGAGATCGCGGAAGTGGCGCGCGAACAGCGGCAGCGCCGTCATGTGGTCGACCGGGATCGTGAAGAAGCCCTGGCTCTGCCCGGCGTGCAGGTCCATCGCGAGCACGCGGTCGGCGCCCGCGAGCTGCAGCATGTCGGCGACGAGGCGCGCCGAGATCGGCTCGCGCGGCTTCGCCTTCCGGTCCTGGCGCGCATACGGGAACGTCGGGATGACAGCCGTGATCCGCTTCGCCGACGCGAGCTTCGCCGCCTGGATCATCAGCAGCAGCTCCATCAGGTTGCGGTCGACGGGGTCGCACCCGGTCTGGACGAGGAAGAGATCGGCGCCGCGGATCGACTCGTCGTAGCGGCAGTAGGTCTCGCCGTTCGGGAACGTGTCGAGCTGGATCGAGCCGAGCTCGACGCCGAGCTGCTCGGTGATGCGCCCGGCGAGCTCCGGGTGCGACCGCCCGGAGAAGACCATCAGCCTCTTCTGCGGGCCGCGCTCGAGCCAGTGCCCCGGAGCCGGCTGCGTCACGACCTCCGGCGCCTCGAGGCCGGGAAGTGTGAGCTCAGCGCTCGCGCTGCCGGGCTGCATACCCCTCCTTGTTCTCCTGATACGGACGGGCGATCCCGAGCGCACCCGCCGGGACGTCCTTCGTTATGACCGAACCGGCAGCGATCCATGCTCCGTCCCCCACCTCCAACGGCGCGACGAACGCATTGTGGACGCCGGTCCTGACGTCGCTCCCGATCGTCGTCCGACCCTTCTCGCGGCCGGGCTGATGCGGGAAGTTCGCCGTGATCGCGCCCGCGCCGATGTTCGTGTCGGAGCCGATGTCGGCGTCGCCGATGTACGACAGATGAGGGACTTTCGTGCGGTCGCCGATGCGTGAGTTCTTGATCTCCACGAAGGTGCCCGCCTTGGAGGACTCGCCGAGGACCGTGCCCGGGCGAAGGTAACAGAATGGACCGACGATCGCCCCCTTTCCGACATGCGTGTCGATCGCCACGGTGTTCGCGCCGATCTCGGCGCCCCTCTCGACCCGCGTCGCGCCGCGCAGGATCGTGAACGGATGCACCACGACGTCCTCGGCGAGCTCGACGGTCGGCTCGACCCAGGTGGTCGCCGGATCGACGATCGTGACGCCCGCCAGCATGTGCCGCTCGTTGATCCGGTCGCGCAGCACCGCGGCGGCCTGCGCGAGCTCGGCCCGGGTGTTGACGCCGTCGCCCTGCCGCCAGTCGGCCGCCTTGTGGGCGCGCACCCTCCCCCCGCCCGCCACGAGGATCTCGATCGAGTCGGTGAGGTACAGCTCGCCCTGCACGTTCTTCGGCTCGAGCCGGTCGAGCGCCGGCCAGAGCGCCGCCGACCGGAAGACGTAGATCGACGTGTTGATCTCGCCGATCCGCAGCTCCTCCTCGCTCGCGTCCGTCCCTTCGGCGACGCGCAGCACGGCACCGTCGGCGGCGCGGATCACGCGGCCGTACTGGCGCGGGTCGGGCGGCTCGGTGCTGAGGAGCGTTCCGTCGGCGCCCTCCCGCCGGTGCGCGTCGACGAGCTCGCGGAGCAGCGCGCCGGTGAGGAGCGGCGTGTCGCCGGACAGCACGAGGACGTCCCCGTCGAAGCCGGCGAGCGCCTCGCGGGCCGAGCGCACGGCGTCGCCGGTGCCGAGCGGCCGCTCCTGGACGGCGACCGTCGCGCCGCTCGCGGCGAACTCGCCGCGCGTGGCCGGCGAGGCGACGACGACCACCGGGTCCGCCCCGCTCTCGCGGCCCGCGGCGAGCACCCAGTCGACCATGCGCCGGCCGAGCAGCTCGTGGAAGTGCTTCGGCACGGCGGAACGCATCCGGGTTCCGAGTCCTCCCGCCATCACGACGGCTGCAAGCGGCGTGTCGGTCATCGGATGCTCAGTGAGATGGCTGGGGCGCCAGGATTCGAACCTGGGATCGCGGGACCAAAACCCGCTGCCTTACCGCTTGGCTACGCCCCACTGTGGGCGGATTCTACGGCCGCTTCCTCAGCAGGACGACGAGCGCCACGATCGCGAACACCGCCACGACGCCGATCGCGATCGCCTTCAGCACCGTGAAGGCCGCCGGCACGAGCAGGACGAGCACCTGGGAGCAGGCGAAGATCCAGGTGAGCTGCCGGAGGCTGTCGGAGCGGGTCGTGCGTCCCGCGTACAGCC
>DASRGA010000058.1:0-17767 GCA_035651295.1 Gaiellaceae bacterium
CCCGCTGCTCGCCCGCCGCCACCGCGTCTTCGCGCTCGACCTGGACGGCTTCGGCTACACGCGCCGTGCCGGCCCGTTCACGCTCGCCCACTGGGTCGCGCAGGTGCAGGCGTTCATCCGCGCTCTGCGGCTCGGCCGGCCGATCGTCGTCGGCCACTCCGTCGGAGCCGCCGTCGCCGTCGCGCTCGCCGAGCGCGGCGCCGCCTCGCGGATCGTGCTCGTCGACGGCGACGCCCTCCCGGTCGGCGGGCCGCCTCGCCTCGTCCGCGAGCTCCTGGCCCGCTCGCCGTTCTTCACGACGCTCTTCCGCATCGCCGTCGGCTCGGACTGGCTCGTGCGGCGCATCCTCCTTAACGCGTACGGGCCGCGTCACCCGCCGCTCGACTCGGCCGAGCTCCGGCGCTGGACCCGCCAGTTCCGGGCGCAGGGGGCGCGGCAGGCGCTGCAGGGGCTGCTCGAGGCGGGCGTCCCCGGCGTCTCGCGGGCCGAGCTGCGGCGCCTGCGGGTCGCCGCCCGCGTCGTCTGGGGAGGCGCAGACACCGTCGACTCCGCGTCGGCGGGGCGCGCGACGGCACGCGACCTGCGGGCGCCGTTCCTGCTCGTGCCCGGAGCGGGCCACCTGTCGATGCTCGAGGCGCCGGCGCGCGTCGCGCGCGCGATCGGCTAGTGCGGCCGCTCGGCGGCCGGCGCCCTCGACGGGATGAGCCATCCGCGCCGCGTCGTTTTCCGTATGCAGAAGCGGCATGGCGCGCGGCATCACGATCAGGCCCCTGCGGAACGGCGAGCGCTCCGCGATCCAGGCGGTCTTCGACCGGCTCGGCCCCTGCTCGCGGCTCCTCCGCTTCGGCGGCGCGAAGAACGTCCTGCTGCCGGGCGACCTCGAGCGGCTCGCCCGCGTCGATGCGAATCACCACGTGCTGGTGGCGATCGCGGAGGGGGAGCCGATCGGGATCGCGCGGCTCGTCCGCGACGGCGAGAGCGCCGAGGTGGCGTTTGCGGTCGCCGACGACTGGCAGGGCCGCGGCGTCGGGCGCGTGCTCGTCGACCGGCTCGCCGCGGATGCGCGCGCCGCCGGCATCCGCCGGTTCACGGCGACGGTGACCGGCGACAACCCGCGCTCCGCGGCGCTCCTGCGCCGGCTGCGCGCGCAGGCCGCCTGCGCATAGACTCGGCCGGTGGCGCACGCCGTCGGGTTGAAGATCGACCACGAGCTGCCGGTCGGGAACGTCGACATCAAGGTGATCGTCACGCAGGACGGCGAGCGCCTCGGGCAGCTGAAGGTGAGCCGCGGCTCGGTCGACTGGAAGCCCGGGAAGGCGAAGCGCACCTGGTCGCTCGAGTGGGAGCGGTTCGACGCCCTGATGCGCGAGCACGGCCACCCGCCGCGCTGATGGAGCAGCGGCTGAGCCTCGTCACGCTCGGCGTGGCCGACCTCGGCCGCGCGCGGCGCTTCTACGAGGCGCTCGGCTGGTCGACCGGCGCGGGGCCGGATGACGACGTCGTCTTCTTCCAGGCGGGCGGCCTGATCGTCGCGCTCTGGGGACGCGCCCGGCTCGCGGAGGACTCCGGCGTCGAGGACAGCGGCGGCTTCGGCGGGGTGACGCTCGCACACAACGTCCGTTCGCCCGCAGAGGTGGACGCCGTGGTCGACGAGGCGCGCGCCGCGGGCGCGCGGGTCGCGCGTGAGCCGGCGGCGACGTTCTGGGGCGGCTACTCGGGCGTGTTCGTCGACCCGGACGGCCACCCGTGGGAGGTCGCCCACAACCCGCACTGGCGGGTTGCGGACGACGGCTCGACGTACCTTTCCTAGGCCGGCGCGACCTCGGAGGTGCAGAAGGCGCAGCGGCGCGCCGCGAGCGGGATGTCGCTGAGGCATTGCGGGCACGGCCGGGTCGTCGCCTCGACGGGCGTCTGCGCGCGCTGGCGCGCCGTCAGCGCGTTGACCGGTCTGACGACGAAGTAGAAGACGACGGCGGCGATCACGACGAACGAGACGACCGCGTTGATGAAGTGGCCGTACAGGAAGTGGCTCGAATGGATCGTGAACGTGAGCGAGCCGAAGTCCGGCTTGCCGCCGATGGCGGCGATGAGCGGCGTGATCAGGTCGGAGACGAGAGCGGTGACGACGGCGCCGAAGGCGACGCCGATCACGATGCCCACGGCCATGTCGACGAGATTGCCGCGCAGGAGGAACTCCTTGAAATCCTTCATGCGGGCGGTGTTCGGCGCTAGACCAGCCGTCCCTCCCACGGCGCGAGCCGCTCGCCGTCATAGACCTGCGGCTTCGAGGTCAGGTTGAGGACGCAGGCTCTCGCGCCGCGCGCGTAGGCCCAGACGCCGTCCGGGCTCGGCAGGGTCTCGTACGAGCGGTCGTCGAGGCCGCGCCGGGCGCGGATCAGGTCGCGGGTGTAGTGGAGGATCGAACCAGGGTCGGCCTCCTGATCCTCCACGTTCCGGCTCGTGTCCTCGAGCGGGAGCCAGGGGTCGCGCCACTCGGCGCCGCTCCGCGTCCAGGGGAGCGGCGTGCGCTCCGGGTCGCGCGGCGGGTCGGCGAGGTCGACGACGCGGCCGGGCGGCACGCGGCCGTCCTCGAGGCCGAGCTCGTCGCCCTGGTAGAGGATGGCGACGCCGGGCAGCGTCAGGAGCAGGAAGAGCGCGGCGCGGATCTTCGCCTCGTCGCCCCCCGCCCAGCGCGTGGCGAGGCGCGAGTGGTCGTGGTTGGACGCGAACCAGACCGCGCGCCGGTCGGGCGGGAGATGCGCCATCGTCTGCTCGACGATCGGGCGCAGCTGCCCCAGCTCGAAGCCGGCGCGGACGAACGGGAAGTTCTGGGCGAGGTCGAGGTGCTGCCAGTACGGGTAGAGCTCCGGCAGCGAGAGGACGTAGGTCTCGCCCATCAGCGTGGGTTTCGGGTCGTACGCGGCGGCGATCTCCTGCCAGCGCCGGTAGATCTCGTGCACCTCGGGCCGGTTGCGCATGTGCTCGACGCCGTCGCGCAGCTCGCGGTCCTTGACGAGCCCGTGCGCGACGTCGATCCGCAGGCCGCGCACGCCGCGGTCGAACCAGAAGCGCAGGATCGCGTCGAACTCGGCGCGCACGTCGTCGTTCCACCAGTCGAGGTCGGGCTGCTGCGGCGCGAACTGGTGCAGGTAGTAGCGCTTGCGCCGCGCGTCCCAGGTCCACGCGCTGCCGCCGGTGAAGACCGAGCGCCAGTCGTTGGGCACGTCGGCCGACCAGACGTAGTACTCGGGCCGGTCGGTGAACCAGGCGTGCCGGTCGGAGGTGTGGTTCGGGACGAGGTCGAGCCACACGTCGATGTTCCGCCTCGCCGCCTCGGCGACGAGCGCGTCGTAGTCGGCGAGCGTCCCGAAGTCGGGATGGACGTCGAGGTAGTCGGCGACGTCGTAGCCCCAGTCGACGTTCGGGCTGGGATGGACCGGCGAGAGCCAGACCGCGTCGACGCCGAGCCGTTCGAGATGGTCGAGGCGGCGGACGAGCCCGGCGAGGTCGCCGGCGAACGACCGCACGTAGACCTGGTAGACGATCAGCTGATCGTCCAGGTGTCGCCGGAGGCGACGAGCGCCTGCAGGTCGCCTTCGCCGGGCGCGGCGTCGAGCTGCGCCTGCAGCAGGTCGTCGTAGCTCGGGCGGTCGACGTCGCGGAACACGCCGAGCGGGATCGCCCCGCCGTGCTCGAAGGACAGCTGCGCGAGCTCGAAGGCGGTCGACAAGTCGGTCTCGTCGTGGACGATCCCCGTGCCCGCGAACTCCTCGCCGTGCGCGAGGTAGGTGCGCGCGTCCCTGTCCTCCCGGATGGCGGCGAACTCGCCGTCGTTGTAGATGTTGCAGTTCTGGAAGATCTCGACGAACGCCGCGCCGCGGTGTGCGGCGGCGCGCCGCAGCACACCGGTGAGCCCGGCCTTGTCGACGTCGAGCGCGCGGGCGACGAACGTCGCGCCGGCGCCGAGCGCGAGCGCGAGCGGGTTGAACGGGTAGTCGATGCTGCCCGCCGGCGTCGACCCGGTCACCTTGCCCTGGCCGCTCGTCGGCGAGTACTGCCCCTTCGTCAGCCCGTAGATCCGGTTGTTGAAGAGCAGGATCTTCAGGTTCACGTTGCGCCGCAGCGCATGGATCAGGTGGTTGCCGCCGATCGAGAGCGCGTCGCCGTCGCCCGTGACCACCCACACCGAGAGGTCGGGACGCGTCACCGCGAGACCGGTCGCGATCGCCGGCGCGCGGCCGTGGATCGAGTGCATCCCGTAGGTCTGCATGTAGTACGGGAAGCGCGCCGCGCAGCCGATGCCGGAGATGAAGACGATCTTCTCGCGCTCGAGCCCGAGCTCCGGCATGAACGACTGGACCGCGGCGAGGATCGCGTAGTCGCCGCAGCCCGGGCACCAGCGGACCTCCTGGTCGGACTTGAAGTCCTTCATGGTCAGCTTGACGTCGCTCACAGCAGATCCTCGATCGCCGCCGCGATCTCGGCCGCCTTGAACGGCCGGCCGGTGACGCGGTTGTAGCCGACCGCGTCGATCAGGAAGCGCGCGCGCACGAGCTGCAGCAGCTGCCCGAGGTTCATCTCGGGGACGAGCACGCGGTCGTAGCTTCGCAGCACGTCGCCGAGGTTCGCCGGGAACGGGTTCAGCCACCGCAGGTGCGCGTGCGCGACCTTGCCGCCGCGCCGGCGGATGCGGCGGACGCCCGCGTGCACCGGCCCGAACGTTCCGCCCCACGAGAGGACGAGCACGTCGGCGCCCTCCTGGTGGTCGACCGGCTGGTCGTCGACCTTCACCCCGGCGACCTTCTGCGCGCGCAGCTGCGTCATCAGGTCGTGGTTCTCCGGGTCGTACGACACGTTGCCGGTCTCGTTCGCCTTCTCGAGGCCGCCGATCCGGTGCTCGAGGCCCGGCGTCCCGGGAATCGCCCAAGGCCGTGCGAGCGTCTCGGGGTCGCGCCGGTACGGCAGGAACTCGTCCCCGTCCGGCTCAGCGAAGCGGACGTCGATCGGCGCGAGCGACGAGATGTCGGGGATCCGCCACGGCTCCGCGCCGTTCGCGAGGTACGCGTCGGAGAGCAGGTAGACCGGCGTGCGGTAGGTGAGCGCGACGCGGGCCGCCTCGATCGCCGCGTAGAAGCAGTCGCCCGGGGTGCCGGCGGCGAGCACCGGCACGGGCGACTCGGAGTTGCGCCCGTGCAGCACCATCAGCAGGTCGCCCTGCTCCGGCTTCGTCGGCATGCCCGTCGACGGGCCGGCGCGCTGGACGTCGACGATCACGAGCGGCAGCTCGAGCGCCACCGCGAGCCCGACCGTCTCCGACTTGAGGACGACCCCGGGGCCGGCGGACGTGGTGACGCCGAGCGCCCCGCCGAACGACGCCCCGAGCGCCGCCCCGGCGGCCGCGATCTCGTCTTCGGCCTGGAACGTCCGCACGCCGAACGACTTGTGCTTCGCGAGCTCCTCGAGGATCGACGACGCGGGCGTGATCGGGTAGGCGCCGAGGAAGAGCGGCAGACCGGAGAGCCTCGACGCGGCGATCAGCCCGTACGAGAGCGCCGCGTTGCCGGTGATCTGCCGGTAGCGGCCGGGCGCCAGCTTCGCCGGCCTCACCTCGTACTGCACGGCGAACGACTCGGACGTCTCGCCGAACGCGTAGCCGGTGTTGAACGCCTTCACGTTCGCCTCGGCGATCTCCGGCCGCTTCGCGAACTTCGTCTGCAGGAACTCGAGCGTGGACTCGACCGGGCGGCCGTACAGCCACGACATCAGCCCGAGCGCGAACATGTTCTTCGCGCGCTCGGCCTCGCGCGGGGTGACCCCGCTCACGTCCTTGAGCGCGCCGACGGTCATCGACGTGAGCGGCACGGCGTGCACCTGGTAGCCGTCGAGCGACCCGTCGTCGAGCGGGCTGCCCGCGTAGCCCGCCTTCTGCAGGTTGCGGTCGGTGAACGCGTCGGTGTCGACGATCAGGGTCGCGCCGGGGCGCAGGTCGCGCAGGTTCGCCTTCAGCGCCGCCGGGTTCATCGCGACGAGCACGTCCGGCAGGTCGCCCGGCGTGAGGATGTCGTGGTCGGCGAAGTGCACCTGGAAGCCGGACACGCCGGGCAGCGAGCCGGCCGGCGCGCGGATCTCGGCGGGAAAGTCGGGGAACGTCGCCAGGTCGTTGCCGGAGAGCGCGGTCTCGGAGGTGAACCGGCCGCCGGTGAGCTGCATCCCGTCGCCGGAGTCGCCGGCGAAACGGATCACGACCGAATCGAGCTGCTCGACGGGCTTGCTCACGTAACCAGTTCGACACTAGCAGCGGCGGAGGCCGCGTCGGACCGTGCTTATCCCTGGTCTCGAGCGGCCGACGCGGCGAAGAGCGCGAAACCCCAGAGGCCGACGTAGGCCAGCGTCAGGAGGCCGCAGACCGCGAGCACGAAGCCGATCAGATAGTGGTGGCCGAGCGGGTCGGCGAGGCCGGCCGAGAGCAGGGAGGCGACGAGCCGCGGCCGGTGCACGACGTCCCAGCTGTTCAGCCGCTGCACCCGGCCGAGGTAGATGCCGACGCTGGAGAGGAAGAGCGAGGCCAGGGCGACGCACCAGCCGGCGGCGGCGCCCGCCGCGCGCGTCGTCACGAGCTGGACGAGCAGGAGCGACGCGAACCCGAGCGACAGGCTCGTCAGCGCGAACGACCCGATCAGGATCGTGTCGAACAGGCGGTGGTCGGGGCCGAGGTGCACGAAGTCGGTGAGCACGTAGGGCGCGTTCGGCAGGAAGAGGAGCCATGCCGCGGCGAGCGCGAGCAGGTGCAGGAGCGGCAGCCCGCGGCGGTAGGCCCAGAGGAGCGCGACCCCGAGCACGAACGGGATCCAGGCCAGCACGAGGTTCCAGAGGAGGCCGCGGTAGTCCGCCCACGCGTACCCCCGGGCCGCGAGCAGCGCGACGCAGAAGAGCGAGGCGGCGGCGAGCGCCGCGGCCGGGACGATCGTCCGCCGGGGCATGCGGACAGGGTAGTCGCTCGGCCGCGACCTGCCGTCGACGGCCCCGTGCTTCCCGCGCCGTGCGGCTCGCAGCCGCGTCAGGCGGCGGCCTTGCCGGCCTCGTCGCCGGGCGGCGGGATCGCGTCGCCGGCCGGCATGTGCGCGCGGAGCGGCTGGTCGCGCAGGAGCCACGCCGTCGCGAAGGCGGCGATCGACACGCCGGCGGCCATCAGGAAGACGGGATGCAGCGCCGCCGCGAAGGCCTCGGCAAACGCCCTGTGCGCCGCCGGCGGCAGGCGCCGGATGCCTGCCGGGTCGATCGTCTTCGGGACGTGCGTCCCGTGCGGAAGCCGCCTGCCGAGCTCGACGTGCACGCGGTTCGCGAAGATCGTGCCGAAGAGCGCGACCCCGATCGAGCCGCCGACCTGCCGGAAGAGCGTCGACCCGCTCGTCGCCACGCCCATCACGCGATGGTCGACGGCGTTCTGCACTGCGAGCACGAGCACCTGCATCGTCATGCCGAGCCCGAGGCCGAGCACGAGCGAGTAGATCGACGCGACGTACACGGGCGTGCCGACGTCGAGCCGCGAGAGCAGGAACATCGCGACCGCCATCACGCCGGTGCCGCCGATCGGGAAGTACCGGTAGCGGCCGAGCCGAACGATCAGCTGGCCGCTCGTGATCGACGTGATCAGCACGCCTGCCATCAGCGGCGTCAGCTGCAGCCCGGAGCGGGTCGGGCTCGCCCCCTTCGTGATCTGGAGATACAGCGGCAGGTAGGTGACGGCGCCGAACAGCGCGAAGCCGACGATGAACCCGACGGCGCTCGTCACCGCGAACGTGCGGTTCCGGAAGAGCGAGAGCGGCAGGATCGGCTCGACCGCGCGGCTCTCGGCCCAGAGCAGCGCCGGCAGGAGGACCGCGCTCGCGGCCATCAGCCCGACGATCTCCGGCGAGCGCCACGCGTACGTCGTGCCGCCGAGCGAGGTGAAGAGGACGATCGCGGCGAGCGTGCCCGCGAGCAGCGCGGCGCCGAGGTAGTCGATCTGGTGGCGCATGCGGCCGGAACGTGCGTGGAAGGCGGCGGCGATCACCGCGAGCGCCACGGCGCCGACGGGGATGTTGACGTAGAAGATCCAGCGCCACGAGAGGTTGTCGACGAAGAAGCCCCCGAGGAGCGGCCCGATCACCGTCGACACCCCGAACACGGCGCCGAAGTACCCCTGGTACTTGCCGCGCTCGCGCGGCGGGATGATGTCGCCGACCACGGCGAGCGTGACGACGATCAGCCCGCCCGCGCCGAGCCCCTGCAGCGTGCGAAAGCCGATCAGCTCCCCCATGTCCTGGGAGAGGCCGCAGAGGATCGACCCGGCCAGGAAGAGGAGGATCGCCGCCTGCAGCACGAGCTTGCGGCCGTAGAGGTCGCCGAGCTTGCCGTAGAGCGGGCCGGCGACGGTCGACGAGAGCAGGTACGCGGTCACGACCCACGAGAGGTGCGACAGCCCGCCCAGGTCGCCGACGATCGTCGGCAGCGCCGTCGAGACGATCGTCTGGTCGAGCGACGCGAGCAGGAGGACGAGGAGGAGCGCGACGAAGATCAGCCGCACCCGCTGCTGCGGCTGGATGCCCGGCTCGCCGGTGGCTGCGCCCTCGAGGCCCTCGCTCACCCCGGCACGATATCAGACACCACGTAACTATTTCGATCTGCAAGAATATGGCGGGATGCCGTCCGCCTCCCGCACCGACAGCGCGCGGATCCTCGACCCGCTCGGGGCGCTCCTGCGCCAGCTCACCCGCCTCGTCGGCGGAGCGGACGACGGCCCGCCGATGACCGCGACCCAGCGCATCGCGCTGGTCGAGCTGTTCGACGGCGGCCCGCTGCGCCTGAACGAGCTCGCCGCGTTGACGGGCACGAGCGCCGCGACCGCGAGCCGCGCCGTCGACGCGCTCGTGCACCTCGGCCTCGTGGCGCGGACGACCGATGCCAGCGACCGCCGCGCGGTGCGCATCGACCTGACGGCCACCGGCCGCCGGCTGGTCGAGCAGCGGCAGGACCGCGCCGCCCGGGCCTTCGCGCCGGCCGCGGCGGCTCTCGCCCCGGCGGAGCGGGAGGAGCTCGTCCGGCTGCTCGAGCGGATGACCGAAGCACTCGTCAGCCCTGCCGATGCTTCAGGTCGGACTCCACGGCCTGCGCGGCGGCGAGGCTGAGCGCGCCGCTGCAGACGCGGCTCCTGAGCTCGTTCTCGATCCGGTCGACGGCCGCCGCGCGCGGATACGGCTCGGGCCACAGGTTCCGCGGGTCGACCGGGTCGCCGCCCAGCTCGAGGCTGATCAGGTGGTCCTCCTGGAACGCGGACGGCGGTCCCCGCAGGCCGTACTGCGCGAGCTGCCGCAGCTTGAGGGCGTTCGTGTAGGAGACGGGCGGCCGCACGGTGGCCGTCCAGCCCCGCCTGCAGATCGTCGAGCCGATCGTGGCCTGGGTGACGGCCGGGTTGAGGGCGCCGGGCGTCCGCGACCAGCTCGCGAGCACCGTGCGGGAGCGCGCGCCGCCTGCGCCCCTGTGCGCCTGCAGGACGAGCGCCGCCGCGACCAGGGCGGCGCCTGCGAGCAGGACGAGCTCGAGGGGCGTGACGCGCATCCCTCCACGGTACGAACGGCGGGCGGCGCGACAAGTGTCCGTTCGGAAACGGCGCACACTTGTTGCAGTCGCGTCACCTTTTGGAGGGAGCGGCGATGCACCCTTCAAGGTGTCGCGGCAGACGTCACGAGCGCCGATCCCTAGGTTGGGCGAGCACGAGGCCCGGTGCGGGCGGACGGCGTCCCTGCGGCGGCGCCGTCGGCCCCCGGGCTCCCCACCGCGGAGCCGGCGAGCGCCCAGGCCACCACCGCGAGCCAGGGCACGCCGATCACGTCGGTCTGGATCCCGATCACCAGCACCGCGGCGAAGGCGGCCGCGAGCCACGGCAGCCGGCGCGCCACGGCGACGAGCAGCCCGAGCGACCACGCCACGAACACGAGCCCGCCGGCGACGCCGGTCTCGACCCCGAGCTCGGTGTACGTGGACTCGCCCGCCTGCGGCAGGACGCTCGTCCGCTCCGCGGTCACGCCCGCGTTCCCGAGGCCGTAGCCCCACGGGTGGTGCAGCACGGTGCGGACACCGGCGCGCAGCGACGAGAGGTGCTCGGAGGTCGAGGACTCGCCGGCCGCCGTCGCGTCGTACGACGGGGCGGGGCCCTGCGCTGCGTGCCGCTCCTGCTCGCGCAGCTCCGTCGGCGTGAAGTGCGTGCGCGGCGCGACGTGGCCGTAGCCCTTCACGAAGGCGAGCCCGAGCACGACCGCAACCGCGGCGAAGAGCAGCGGCCGCGCCGCCCTGCGCACGAGCGCGAGGAGGAGCAGCCCGGCGGCGAGCGCGACGAGGGCAGCCCGCGTGTGCGTCCAGAGGACGGCCGCGAAGAGGAGCAGCCCGAGCGCGAGGCCGGCGCGGCGGCGCAGCGGCAGCAGGAACATCGCCACGACGAGCAAGTAGGCGGTCGCGAGCGGCGAGAGGAACGTCGAGGTCAGCCGCCTATACACGACGCCGTTGCCCGCGTTGTAGACAAAGTTCTCCGGCAGCCCCGACAGCCCGAAGTAGTGCAGCCCGAGCTGGTCGCCGTACCAGCCGGAGAAGCGGCGCCAGAACGAGAGCGGAACGGCGAAGACGTCGACCAGCCCGATCGCGGCGACGCCGGCGGCCGTGCCGAGCACGGTGCGGCACAGGGCATGGCGCTCGGACGCCGACAGCCCGAGGCCGCGGCCCAGGAAGTAGCCCCCCACCGGCAGCAGGTCATGCCGCGCGGCATAGAGGACGCCCCGGTGCCCGGCGCCGCCGCCGAGCCACGACTGCGGCAGCAGGCCGTACGCGACGACGAACGCGGCATAGGCGAGCGCGAGGGCGTCGACGAGGCCGGCGCGCCGCCACGGCAGGCCTCGCGCGCCGACGAGCAGGGCGAGCGACGCCACGAGCAGCACGTCCTTCCATGCGGCGACGGCGTCGAGCGCATGGCCGCGCACGCCCGCGCGCCACAGCGACGCCATGACGACGTTGTGCAGCGCAAGCCCGACGACGAGCACGTGCAGGGCGATCAGCGCGAAGCGGCGCGGGGCGGCGTTCATCGGGGGCCGACCGCAACGAGCGTCATGCCGTTGTTCAGTACACGCACGCTGTAAGGAAAGAGCGACGCGAACTCCCGCGGCCCGAGCGGGTCGAGCACGTCGTCGAACGGCACGAGCCGCGCGCGCGGCCCGGGCGGCAGCCAGTGCACGAACGGGCGCAGCGTGTGCACCTCGAGCGGGAACCAGCGGTTCGGCGTGGTCACGTACACGCGCCTCGCAACCCGGCAGAGCTCGTGCACGAACCGCCGCTGGCCCTCGCGGCCGCCCGCCACGTGCTCCACGACCGCGTTCGAGAAGCCGATGTCGAACTCGCCGTCGGCGAACGGCAGGTCGCGGCCGTCGGCGCGGACCGCCCGCACGGAGGGAAACGCGGCCGCGAAGCGGTCGAGCCCGGTGTGCCCGACGCCCGTGATCCGCTCCGGCCACGGGTAGAGCGCCTCGAAGAAGTTGTCGGTCGAGCCGGCGCCGAACGGCGCGTCGGTGACGCCGACGTCGACGATCGTCGTCTCCGGGCCCGGCTCGAAGAGGTCGAGGAACTGCCGGAGCTTCCGCTCGCGGCTCCGCAGCGACACCCGCGACGCGACGCGGCGCAGCACCCGCCCACCGTACTCGTACACTCGGGCGGATGGTGCACGCCGAGCTCCGGCCGAAGGGCCCCTACTCCCTGCGGCTGTCCGGCCGGCACGGCAGCGACGCGACGCGCGTCGTCGCCGGCGGCACCTATCGGGCGACCGCGCTGGTCGACGGCCGCGCCGAGCGCGTGCACGCGCTGCAGCGCCCCGACGGGACGATCGCCGTCGCCGCCGAGAGCGACGGCGGCGTCGAGCACGTGCGCTTCGTGCTCGGGCTCGACGACGACCACTCCGAGTTCCTGCGCCGGTTCGCGGGCGACCCGCTGCTCGCCGAGACGATCCGCCGCCTCGCCGGCCTCCGGCCGCTGCGGACGGGCAGCGTCGCGCAGGCGCTGCTGCGGGCCGTCGCCGGACAGCTGATCCAGGCGAGCCGCGCGCGCGAGATCGAGCGCCGGATCGTCCGCGCCGCGACAGCGCGGGTCGGCGACCTGCACGCGCCGCCGAGCTGCGCCGACCTCGCCCGCTTCGCGCCGGCGGAGCTCGGCTGCCTCGGCCTCGGCGCGCGGCGCGCGGCCTGCCTCGTCCGGCTCTGCCGCACCCTCGACCTGGAGCGCCTCAAGGGGCTGCCGAGCGCGGCCGTCGCGGCGCGCCTCGGCCGCGAGCGCGGTCTCGGCCCCTGGTCGGTCGGCGTCGTCTGCCTCGAGGGTCTCGGCCGCTACGAGCACGGGCTGGCGCGCGACCTCGGGCTCGCCCGGCTCGCGTCGGCCCTCTGGGGCCGGCGCGTCGAGCCCGAGGAGACCGACGTGCTGCTCGAGCCCTACGGCGAGTGGGCGGGCCTCGCGAGCGTGTACCTGCTCGCCGGGCACGCGCGGGGTTTCGTACCCTGCCAGGGTGCCCAAGCCGCCTGAGCTGCACGTCTTCGACGATCCGGCGGTCGTCGTCGGCGAGCTCCTCGCCACGCAGGCGCGGCTCGGCGGCTCGATCGTGCTGACCGGCGGCTCGACGCCGGGCCGCGCGTACGAGCGGGCGGCGGCGCTCGAGCCTGACTGGAGCGCCGCCGCGGTCTGGTGGGGCGACGAGCGCTGCGTTCCGCCGGACGACGAGCGGTCGAACTACCGCCTCGCCTGCGAGACGCTGCTCGACCATCTGCTCGGCCCGCCCGCCGAGACGCACCGGATCCGCGGCGAGCTCGACCCCGGCGAGGCGGCCGCCGAGCTCGACGCGGCGCTGCGCACCGCCGAGCTCGACCTGCTGCTGCTCGGGCTCGGCCCCGACGGCCACGTCGCGTCGCTGTTCCCGGGATCGCCGCAGCTCGCCGTCGCCGACCGGCGGGCGGTGCACGGCCCGGCGGGGCTCGAGCCGTTCGTCGAGCGGGTGACGATGACGATGCCGGTCCTGCGCGCCGCGCGGCGCATCGTCGTGCTCGTCACCGGCGAGCAGAAGGCCGACGCGGTCGCCCGCGCGTTCGGCGGCGAGGTCGACGACGAGGTTCCCGGGAGCCTGCTGCGGCTCGCCGACGCTCCGGTCGAGGTCTTCCTCGACCGGGCCGCAGCCTGCAAGATAGGCGGGAGATGAGCAGCCGTCCCGAGCCGCGGCACGAGCCGCTCGACGTCCTCCAGGTCGACCGCCCGGAGCAGCTGAAGGCGCTCGGGCATCCGCTGCGCCTGAAGGTGCTGCACGTGCTGAACGAGTCCGACCGGGCGCTGACGAACCGCGAGCTCGCGGCGAGCCTCGCCGTCGACCCCGGCCACCTGCATTTCCACGTGCGGATGCTGCACCGCGCCGGGCTGATCGAGCTCGTGCAGACCGGCGGCCGCGAGAAGCCGTACCGGCCGGTGGCCAAGCACTACAAGGTCGAGCCGGCGATCCGCGCGCAGGGGCTCGCGAGCGAGCTGCAGGCGGCGCAGCTGCGCGAGCTGCAGCGCGGGTTCGAGCTCTTCGCGGCGCAGGGGGAGTTCCGCTCGGCGCAGGTGCACGCGAAGGTCACGGTCGAGGCGGTCCGCGAGCTCCTCGACGAGCTGATGCGGAAGCTCGACGAGCGCGAGAACGACGCCGAGCCGACCCAGACGATCACGATCGCCTTCCACCCGGCGATCGAGCACGGCGACCCGTCCTAGAGCCGGGTTCGACGAGCACGCGCGCGATCCCCGGCCTGCCGGGCCGCACCGTGAGCGGGAGCCGGGCGCCCCCGAGCCACGCGTCGAGCCTGGACGCGTCGCCCCGCAGCTCGAGCCCGGCGAGGCGGCCCGCAGGCGGCGCGGCGCGGCCGGGGAACGGCGCGTCGTCCGCCCATTCGAGGAAGAACGGCAGCAGCGGCTCGGCGGCGGCGTGCTCGAAGCCGGCGACCCGCCAGCGCAGGAGCTCGCCGGCGGCGGTCGCGCGCGAGCCGGCGGCGACCGGCAGGCCGAGGCGGGCGGCGGTCGCGTCGAGCTCGGTCGTGCGCACCGCCCAGCCGAGCGGGCCCGGCGGCGCCGCGGCGACCCAGCGCCCGAACGCGCTCGTCTCCGCCTCGTCGGGGTCGACCACGGTGACGAGCTCGAGGTAGGCGTCGCCGAGCGGGACGATCCGGTTCGCCGTCCCCCAGCCGTCGTGCCGCCCGCCCGCGACCGAGCGGAGGCCGCGGTAGGACGACGCGAGGTCGGCCACCGCGACGACGACGTGATCCAGCTCGATCACGGCAGCGTCGGCGAGGCGGGGAGCGGCCGGTCGAGGCCGTTTCGGCGCGCGAGCTCGGCGAGGACGAGCGCCGTGTCGGCGACGGCGACATCTTCGAGGTAGGCCTCCCGCGTCTCGAACGACGCCACGACGGACGCGACGGCGGCGGCGTAGCCGCCGCCGTCCGAGCGGGCGATCGCGACGAGCGCGTCGGCGACGTCGGCCGGGAAGCCGTCCGCGCCGCGCAGCGAGCGGGCAACCGGCGCCGCCTCGGCGCGGCGCCGGAGCGCGAGCAGCGCGAGCACGGCGGCGTAGCGCCCGACCGGCGAGCCAGCGGCGGCCGTCCCCAGGCCGAGCGTCCAGCGTGCGAGCTCGCCGGCGGCCGCGTCGTCGCCGGCGAGCAGCGCCGCCTTGAGCGCGCCGATCGGCCGTCCCCACGTCTCCGTCCCCTCGCCCGCATCCCAGCTCTCGCGCCAGCGCGCCGACGCGTGCCGCAGCCACCGGGGGGCGTCCGGGCTGCCCGCCATGAGCAGGCACAGCCCCGCCGCGTAGGCGAGGTTTCCGCGCCGGACGAGCGCGCGCTCGTCGAGCTCGCCGTGCGTCTCGGCGTAGCGCGCCTGCTTCTGCTCCGCGACGGGAATCCACTCCACCGGGCTACGTTGTACTCCAGCAGATGACGACGCGCTTCCACGGGCTCACCTTCCTGACCGACCCCGGCCGCGTCTTCGTGCCGCGCCCCGCGAGCGAGCGGCTCGTCGACGCCGCCCTCGAGCGGATCGGCGAGGCGCCCGCCCGGCTCGCCGACGTCGGCACCGGCTCGGGGGCGATCGCGATCTCGATCGCGGTGCGCGCGCCGCAGGTCGACGTCTGGGCGAGCGACACGTGCGCCCGCGCGCTCGCGCTCGCCGAGCGGAACGCGAACCGGCTGGGCGCGCGCGTCCACCTCGTCAACGGCGACCTCCTCGAAGGACTGCCGCACGACCTCGACCTGATCGTCGCGAACCTCCCCTACCTCGCGCCCGACATGCCCGGATACGACGACGAGCCCGCGCAGGCGGTGTTCTCGACCGGCGACGGGCTCGACCACTACCGGCGGCTCCTCGCCGGAGCGGCCGACCACCTCGTCGCCCGCGGCGGCGTGCTGCTGCAGTTCCACGGCGAGCTGCTCGAGGCGGAGCGGAGCGAGCTGCCGTGGCTGCGCGGCCGGCTCGAGTCACTGGTCGCGGCCGCCGCGTAGCGGCGCCGGCCTCCGTCACTCACCCGGGCGATTCTCGCCGAACCGCGCGTTTGTCCGGCGATTCGGCTATTGTGCGATCTGCGACCTGGGCTTAGGGGGTCACCGCGGGCCGCACCCTTTGAGAAGTGGCGTGGAGAAACACGCCGCAGGCATTTGTCGAACTCCACCACGTACTCTCCGAACGAGGCGGAGGGAGCGGCGGCCTTGCAGGTCGACGCCCTCCGCGCCGAAGCCTGGGCCGGCGAGCCGCTGCTGCGGCCCGACGAGGACCCGACGGTCGTGCTCGCCCCCGGCACCGCGCGCAGGCGCGCGCTCGACGACGCGGTCGCCGAGCTCGAGGCGGGCGCGGCGGCGCCGTCGCCCGAGTGGAAGGTGCGCTACGCGCTGATGCTCGGCCTCGAACGCGTGCTGTCCGAGAAGCCGCCGCACCTCGCATCCGGGACCGAGCTGCGCCGCCATCAGGTGGACGCGCTCGCCGGGATGCTGACCGAGCTGATCGCCGCCGCCCAGAAAGGCGAGAACGGCAACGGGAACGGCAACGGGCACGTCGAGGACGAGGACGACGACGAGGGCGACGACGAGCTCGAGCTCGGCCCGGACGCGGACGAGGGCGACGACGCCGAGCCGCTCAGCCCCGAACAGGACCCGGGCGCCGTGCAGCGCTACCGCTTCCGCCATCCGACCGCTTCCGGCAAGACGATCGCCGCCGCCGGGTTCGTCGAGGCGGCCCGCACCGAGGGCGTGCTCATCCTCACGCACCGCCGCCTGCTCGTCGACCAGTTCCGGCGCGAGCTGACCGACCACGGCTACCGCGAACGGCTGACGGAGGCGATCCTCGCCGGACACACCGCGCGGCGGCCCGCGAACCCGATCACGATCCAGACGTACGCGTGGTTCGCACGGCACGTCGCCGAGATCGACCGGGCCGCCTACCAGCTCGTCATCTGCGACGAGGCGCACACCGCGCTCGGCGAGAAGACGTCGGCGGCGATCCGCTCGCTCAGCCAGCCGATCTACGTCGGCATGACGGCGACCGAGGAGCTGATCGCCAAGCAGGTCTCGGACGTCTTCCCGGCGTCGGTCGACGACCTGCCGCTCGCCGATGCGGCCCGTCGGGGGCTGATCGCACCGCTTCGCTGCCTGCGCGTGCCGCCCGTCGCGGCGATCAACCAGGTGCCGATCGTCGGCGGCGACTTCGAGGAGCGCGCGCTCGCGCAGGCCCTCGACCACGAGGCGCTCAACATGGCGGCCGCGACGCTCTACCGCGAGCGCTTCGGCGATACGCCGGGCGTCGTCTACGCGGCCGGCGTCGACCATGCCTACAACCTCGCGACCGCGTTCCGGGCTGCCGGAATCAAGGCCGAGGCCGTCTCCGGCCGGACGCCGCCGGTCAAGCTCGCGGAGATCCTGGCCGCCTACGAGCGCGCCGAGATCGACGTGCTGATCAACGCGATGCTGCTGGCCGAGGGCTGGAACTCGCCGCGCGCGACGGTGATCATGCATCTTGCGCCGACGGCGTCGAAGCGCGTGTACCAGCAGCGGATCGGCCGCATCATGCGGACGCACCCGCGCAAGGAGGCAGGCGTGGTCGTCGACTTCACGCCGAAGGCGGCGACGCACAACGAGCGCGTCGTCTCGCTGCACTCGCTCCTCGACGCCGACTTCTACCGCGAGGGCGCACGGGTGACGCCGGCGCCGCGCAGGCGGATGCAGCGCCGGGCGCGCCGCAAGCTGACGCCCGCCCCCTGGCTCGTCCCGGTCACGCCGGACGTGCTGCGCCGCAAGATGGTGATCGCGCGCGAATGGCAGCGCGTCGACCCGAAGTTCCTCGACCAGGACGAGCAGGAGTTCTGGGGCGAGATCGCCGGCCGGCAGCTCCGCTTCGACGAGCGCGCCGCGTTCGTCGAGAAGCTCACGGCGCGCGGCGCGTCGAAGCGCGCGATGGAGGTGTTCCTCTCGACCTGCGCGTCGCAGAACCCGAACCGGCGGCTGCGGCTGATCGCGCTCGCCGACCGCGTGTCGATGCGCGTCGAGCGCGCGGACTTCGACGACCTCGTCACCCTCGTCTCGCAGGCGCCGCCGTGGGAGAAGGACCGCGCCGCGGGCGTGCGCATCCTGCTGCGCGCGATCGCGGAGGGGAAGCCTGACGCGCCCGAGCAGATCCTCGCGCGCTGGACCTGGCGTCTGTCGCG
>DASRGA010000059.1:0-45006 GCA_035651295.1 Gaiellaceae bacterium
TTCTTGACGCCGAGGCTCTTCGCGAGCAGGGCATCGGCGGCACCCTGGAAGTCGTCCGCGGCGACGATGCGGATGTAGTTCCGCTTGCCCGTCGGGTAGTACTTCCCCGGCTCGCCGGCGACGGTGCCCGGGCCGGGGTGCGTCAGGCCGACGTAGGTGTTCGCCGGGCTGATCATCGCCACCGGGCCGTTCGGGGCGCGGTTGAGGATCGGGATCTCGATCTCGGCGGCGCCCGAGTTGAACGTGCCGATCACGCCGACGACGCTCGCGTCCTGCGCGTAGGCGTTGGCGTTCGCCGAGGCCTTACCCGAGTCCCACTTGCCCGCCTGCGCCGTGGCGTCGTCGCAGCTCTGGTAGGCGAGCGTGTACTTGCCGGCCGTCCAGTTGTGCTGCTTCAAGATGAACGCGATCGCGCGCGTCATCTGCTGGGTCTGCGTGCGTCCCGAGCCCTGCAGCGGCAGGTCCGAGGCGATCAGCAGATTCCCGCTCGGGTTCTGGATCGCCGAGCACGACGACGCCGGCAGCGGCGTGGCGCCGCTCGTCCGGGCGATCGCCCCGCTCACCATCGTCGCCAGCGCGGCGACTGCGATCAGCGCGGACACCGCGGTGCCCACGTAGATGCGCTTCTTCACTCGTCCTCCTGTCTGGGGGGTCAGGGGAATGCCGGAAGAGCATAGAGACGCTTCACGCGGACGCCAACCCGAACCGTCGCCGGCCCCGCCCTCCGGCGGAGCCTACGCGGCGGCGCGGTAGCGGTAGCCGAAGCCGCGCACGGTCTCGATCGGCACCCCGGCCGGCTCCGCCGGCAGGAGCTTCTTGCGCAGGTAGCCGACGTAGAGCTTGACCTGATCGCCGGAGACGCCGTACGGGTCGCCCCAGACGAGCTCGAGCAGCTGGTCGCGCGACAGCACCCGGCCCTGGTTGCGGACGAACGCCGCGAGCAGCTTGAACTCGAGCGGCGTCAGGCGCACCTCGGAGCCGCGAACCGTGACCCGCCGCTGCGCGAAGTCGACCTCCACGAACCCGTCGGCGTAGGCCTCGAACACCTCCGACCTGCCGCCGGAGCGGCGGAGCAGCGCCTGCACGCGGGCGAGCAGCTCCTGGCGGCCGAACGGCTTCAGGACGTAGTCGTCGGCGCCGGCGGTGAGCCCGCGCACCTTCTCGAGCTCCTGGGTGCGGGCGGTGAGCATCAGCACCGGCGCGTCCGACAGGTCGCGGATCCGCTCCAGCGTCTGGTAGCCGTCGAGCTCCGGCATCGCCACGTCGAGGATGACGAGCGCAGGCGGCGAGGCGTGGAAGCGGCGCAGGGCGCTCCGCCCGTCGGGCGCCTCGTCCACCCCGAACCCTGCCCGTTCGAGCAGCTCCCGGAGCAGCACGCGAATGTCCTCGTCGTCGTCGACGACGAGGACACGCGGCCGTGCCGCGGTCGCGGTCATGCCTCCCAATACGGGCCGGAGCCCCGAATACCTCTACGATCGCCGGGTCCAGGTGCGCTCGGCCCTCGCTCTCATCGCCCTCTCGCTCGCCGCCGGCGGCTGCGGCGCGGGTGCGGCGGCCGACCCGCCGGGCTCCCTGCGGACCCTGCCGGGCGCGGTCGAGCCGCACGTCACCGTCGTCGAGCCGGCCTACCGGACGGCGCCCGGGTACCTGTTCGTCGCCGAGAAGGCCGGCGGCGGCAGCCCCGGCGGCCCGTTGATCCTCGACGACCGCGGACGGGCCGTCTGGTACCACCAGCTGCCGCTCGGGCTCGAGGCGACCGACTTCCGGACGCAGACCTATCACGGCAAGCCGGTGCTGACCTGGTGGCAGGGCGTGATCGCGACGGCGGGCTACGGCACCGGCGTCGGCGAGGTCTACGACGCCTCCTACCACCGCATCGCCGAGGTGCACACGGCGAACGGCTTCGACGCCGACCTGCACGAGCTCCAGCTCACGCCGCGCGGCACCGCCCTGATCACCGCGTACCACGAGGTGCCGGCCGACCTGTCCGCGGTCGGCGGGCCCGCGAAGGGCTACGCGCTCGACTGCATCGTGCAGGAGATCGACGTCGCCACCGGCCGGCTCGTCTTCGAGTGGCACAGCATCGGCCACGTGCCGCTGACGGACTCGCGCGACGCGCACCAGGAGCCGGCGCGCGACGCGACGAAGAAGCGGCCGTTCGACTACTTCCACGTCAACTCGGTCGCGGACGGCCCGAACGGGACGCTCCTCGTCTCCGCCCGCAACACGAGCACGATCTATCTGATCGCGCGCGACGGGCACATCGTCTGGCGGATCGGCACGGCTCGGAGCGACTTCGGCCCGCCGGCGGCGGTGAAGATGCGCTACCAGCACGACGCGCGGCTCTCCGGCGACCTGCTCTCGTTCTTCGACAACGGCGGCGTCCCGCGGGAGGAGCCCTACAGCCGGCCGACCGTCCTCGCGCTCGACTTCGCGACCCGCACCGCCAGGGTCGTGCAGACGTTCGTGACGCCGGAGCGGATCGCCTCGCCGTTCGAGGGCAGCATCCAGCCGCTGCCGACGGGCGGGGCGCTCGTCGGCTGGGGCGGGGTGCGCAAGGTGACGGAGTTCGGCCGCCACGGCGAGGTCCGGCTCGAGCTGGAGCTGCCGGCCGGCGACACCTACCGCGCCTTCCGCCTCCCCTGGCACGGCGACCCGGGCGGCCGGCCGGCGGTCGCGCTCCGCGGCTCGACGGTCTACGCGAGCTGGAACGGCAAGCTCGGCATCGCCGCCTGGCGGGCGCTCGCCGGGCCGGACGCCGGGCAGCTGGCGCCGGCCGCGCGGAAGGCGCGCAGCGGACTCGAGACCGCGATCCCGCTTCCGGAGCGGCCTCGGGCGGTGGCGGTGGAGGCGCTCGACGCCGCCGGCGACGTGCTCGGGACGTCGCCCGCGATCGTCCTTCCGGGCTAAGGTGGGCGGCGCCGCCGGCCGATAAGGACGGCGTGTTGCGGCGTTTTGCCGATGAGGGAAACCCGTATCTTCTGCTCGGCGGCGCCGCCGCGGCGGCCCTGCCGGCGATCCTGCACGTCGCCGTGGGCGGGGTCGAGGTCGGCTTCAACTCGCACCTCCACTTCTACGCGGTCTCCTTCAGCGCCCTGACCGCCGCCGTCGCCGCCGGCGCCCTCACCTGGTTCGGAGCGACGCGCCGCGACACGAGGACGATGCTCGTCGGCACCGCGTTCGCCGCCATGGCGAGCCTGCTCGCGCTGCACGGCCTCGCCTCGCCGGGCGTGCTCGTCGGCCGAAACGGCGTCGTCGCCGTGACGGGCGGCACGACGCTCCCGGTCGGCGGGATCATCCTCGCCGCGTCGGTCCTGCCGCTGCCGCGCGTCCTCCGGAACCTCGTGCCGTTCCTCGCGCTCGAGGCGGCGCTGCTGCTGTGCTT
Source organism: Gaiellaceae bacterium (assembly GCA_035651295.1). Lineage (GTDB taxonomy): Bacteria > Actinomycetota > Thermoleophilia > Gaiellales > Gaiellaceae > PALSA-600. Next base: position 3,386 of record DASRGA010000059.1, read on the forward strand.
CCTCGGCCTGGGGCTGTCCGCGCTCTTCTTCCCCGGCATCGTCCCCGACGTCCCCGGGACCGGCAGCCCCGAGGCGTACGCGCTGCTCGCCGTCGGGCTGGCCGCGTACGCGGTCGTCGGCTGGCGCGCCTTCCGCACCTTCCTGCTCACGCAGCGGTTCCTCGACCTGCTGGTCGTCGTCGGCGTCGCCTGGCTCGCGACCGCGCTCGTGCCGGCGCTGACGATGGCGTGGGACTACCTCGGCTGGTGGATCGGCCACGAGGTCGAGCTGGACGGCATCCTGCTCGTCGGCATCGCCGTCGCCGTCGACCTGGCGCGCGCCGCGCAGGCGCGGCCGCTCGCCGGCGACCTCTCCGGCGCCGAGCTCGTGCAGGCGGAGGACGTGTTCCTCGGCTCGCACGTGCGCGCGCTCACGGTCACGCTGGCGGAGAAGGACGCCTACACGGAGCGCCACACCCGCCGCGTCGCGCTGCTCGCGGTGCAGGTCGGGGAGGAGCTCGGCCTGTCGAAGAGCCGCCTGCGCACCCTGGCGATCGGCGGCCTCGTCCACGACATCGGCAAGCTCTCCGTCCCGGACGCGATCCTGCGCAAGCCCGGGCCGCTCGACGACGACGAGTACGCGGTGATCAAGCAGCATCCGGAGAGCGGCCACAAGCTCCTCGGCGAGCTCGGCAGCTTCTCGGAAGGCGTGCGCCGGCTCGTGCTCGACCATCACGAGCGGCTCGACGGAACCGGCTACCCGCGCGGGCTGTCGGGCGAGCAGATCGACCTCGACACCCGCATCCTGACCGCCTGCGACGTCTACGACGCGCTGATCACAAAGCGCGTCTACCGGCCCGCCTGGACGCACGCCGAGGCGGTCGCCTTCCTGCGCTCGGAGCTCGGCTCCGCGTTCGACGAGCGTGTGGTCGAGGCGCTCGAGCGGGTGACCGGGGGCGAGCCCGTCGAGACTGGACGGCCCGCCCCCAGGTTCGTTCCCGCCGCCGCGGCGCGGTAGGGCCCTGCTGACGGTTAGCCCCAGGCGGCGCCGGACGTCGTCGTCGAGTTCGACGTCGACGTCGTCGTGCCCGTCCCGCCGCCGACCTCCTTCTTGACCAGCGCGCCGCTCGCGCTGACGACGTACCACGTGTGGTCGTGGCCCTCGCCGGTCATCTGGCCGGGCTTGCTGTCGCCGACGTAGCGGTAGAGCGGGTAGCCGCCGTAGGTCAGCTGCCGCATCCCGCCCGGCGCCTTGATCGTGCCGAGCATCGCCTTGTTCACGCCCGCGCCGGCGGTCAGCTTGGCGGACGCCTTGACGACCGCCCTCGGCCAGTACGCCGAGCAGCCGGTCTTGCACGTGTCCTCGTGCTTCTTGTCGGGCGTGTACCGGTAGAGGATCCGTCCCGACGCGTCTGCGAGCACGCTGCCGTAGTGCTCGGTCTTCACGAGCTTGACCGTGGCCGTGCTCTTCGACGCCGCAGTCGTCGCCATCGCCGCCCCGGCTCCCGCGGCCGCGACGAGGACGAGCGGGAGAACAACGCGGTGGAGGCTCTTCATCTCGCTCCTTTCGTTCCTTCCTCGGAAAACGACTCGTCGGGGTTACGGGCGAGCGGGCCGGGCGGATTGCAAACCGGACCGGCATCGGTCACCGTAACGCGTTCGTGATCGGCGAGCCTCGCATCTCCCCGGGCCTCTTCGCCGGGTTCGCGGCCGCGTCGATCGGCGGACCGCTCGCGCTGCTCACCATCTACCCGGGCGTGGCGGGCGGTGGCACCCGCTCCTCGGCCCTCGTCGTCCTGCTCGCCCTCGCCGTGTTCGCGGCGCCGCTGGCGATCTGGCTCGCGTTCTCGCGCGAGGTCGTCTCCCCGGGAGGGCTGAGCGCGTTCGTCGGCGCGGCCGCCGGCAGGCGGGCGGCCGTCGTGCACGGGTGGATCTGGGCGTTCGCGTACTTCCTCTACCTGCCGTACACGATCACGTTCGTCGTCTACGACCTGCTGACGCCGGTGTTCCCGGGGATCGCCCCCTACCGGGGCACGCTCGAGCTCGTCCTTCCCGTCGCGGTCGTGCTGGTGGTGCTCGCCCCGCTGCGGCCGCTGCTCGCGGCGGTGGCGGCGCTCGCGCTGGCGCAGCTCGCGCTGCTCGTCGTCATGGGCGTTGTCGAGCTGCGGCACGTCGGCCACGTGCCGGTCGCCGCAGCCGGCGTGAACGACACCGGCCGGGCGGCGGCGGGCGCAGCCCTGCTCTTCGTCTGCGCGAGCCTGCCGCTCTACCTCGGGGCGGAGGTGGCGGGCGGCAGCCGCACCGTGCGCCGCGGGATCGCCGCGGCCGTCGCGGTGACGGGGGCGGCGTTCCTGCTGGGGGCGATCCCGCTCTCGGCGGTGCCCGACTCGCTGCTCGACACGCCGGTGCCCGGCGCGTCGATCGCGCAGGCGTACTCCGGGCGCGGCCTCGCGGTGGCCGTCGGGCTGCTGACCGCGGCGAGCACCGTCGTGCTGATCGTCGCCGAGTACGTGGCGCTCGCGCGGCTCCTCCACTGGCTGCACGGCTTCTCGCTGCGCGGCGTCCTCGCGTGGATCGCCGTGCCGTTCGTCGCGCTCGACGCGATCTCGCTCGTCGACCCCGGCCGCTTCTACGACGACCTGCTGAAACCGTCGCTCGGCGCGCTCTTCGTCTCGCAGCTGATCGTCGCGCTCGTCTTTCCGCGCTTCCGCCGCGGCCTGCTCGCGCTCGGCGTCGCCGCGGTCGCCGCCGGGCTGATGGCCTGGGGCTTCTACCAGCTCGTCGCCGGCACGGCCTCGACCTGAGCGGCCGCCGCGGCGTCCGGCACGCTCGGGGGGGCGGCGTGCCGGCGCCGCAGACGACGCAGAGGGCAAGGGATTTGCGGCGTGCCCTCCCCGGGGGCGACGTCGTATCGGGTATCGCTCCCCGCGACGCAGGCTAAACGGTTCGCGCGCGCGGGGGCAAATTCGGTGTAAAGCGCACGTTCAGCGCCGCCCCTGCGGCAGCCACCACCGGCGGACGAGCGCGAACGCGCCGACGACGAGCGCGAGCCCGCTGCACCAGCCGTACCAGGTGCCGGTGGCGATCGAGTAGAGGCCGAACGCGACCCCGACCACGAAGAGCGCCAGGCGGCGAGCTGCACTCATGCGAGCCAAGGATAGGAGGCCCGGCGGGCGGCCAGTCTCTGCGACTTCGCGGTACGCTCGGGGTTCCGCGAAGGAGCTGGGTTGCAACACGACGAGCATCCACCACGGCCGGAAACGCTCACAGAGCCCGTCGAGCCGCGTGTCGTGCGGCTCCGGCGACTCGGCCGCCACCTCCGCCTCTACGCCTGGGCGTTCGGATCGGTCGCGCTGCTCGTGGTGGTCCTCGCGCTCGTGATCGAGAACACACGCCAGGTGAAGGTGAGCTGGATCGCCGGCACGAGCCACGCCTCGCTCGCCTGGATCATCATCGTGGCGGTCATCCTCGGCTGGCTGCTCGGGATCATCACGAGCATCGCGTTCCGGCTGCGCACCCGACGCCGGCGAGCGTCGGCGCGCTGATCCCCGGCCCGGAACGAAACGACCCGCCGGAGCGGGTCGGATTTGGCTTGGACAGAGAGGCTGCGGGACTAGGACTCGAACCTAGACTACCTGATCCAGAGTCAGGCGTCCTACCATTAGACGATCCCGCAGGGCGCCCCAATTGTAGCCGGGGTCTGCCCGGGTAATCGGCTACAGCTCGAGCTCGTAGAGGGGCACGAGGCGCTTCTCGGCCTCCGTGTCGATGTGGGCGATCACCTCGACGTACGGCTCCAGGCCGGAGCCGCGCAGCTTCGCCTTCAGAAGACCGTCCACCTGGTAGATGCCGGACGAGTTGTTCATCGTGATCGAGATCCGGATCGGCTTCCGCTCGCCGTCCGAGATCGCAACCTCCTCGATCGCGGCCGCCGAGAGCGAGTGGATGCCGACACGGCCGCGCTCGAACGCGATGCGCGAGCGGCCCTGCTCCATGTCGAGCGCGTCGGCGACGCGCAGGATGCCCGCCTCGAGCGTGAGCGGCTCGCCGTCGGAGCGGTGGCTGATGATCCCCTGCAGCACCTCGGAGACGACCACCGTCAGCTCGGGCTCGCCGTACACCCCCGCCAGGAGCTCGCGCAGCTTCGGCTCGGCGAGGAACAGGCTGAAGTCTTCGTGGCCGTGGCGGTGGACGGACATGCCGACGCAGTGGGTCAACGCCGTCAGCGCGACGACGACCTCGGCGTCGTCGCGCGTCATCCCGTAGTCGCGGACCATCGCCGGCTCGACGTGGTGCTTCGTCAGCTGCCGCAGAAGCTTCAGCGCGATGTTCGTGACGATCTGGATGTGCACCCACGAGTGGTCGTTGATCTCCATCCGCGCCACGGCGTTCACGTTGGCGACGTGCCACCACGCCTTCAGCTGGTCGTCCTTGTTGACGCGCTCGATCACCGTGCGCAGCTTGCGGTTGGCGCGCACGGGCAGGCGGATGCGCATCTCCCGGACCGCGTCCGCCGGGGTCATCCGGGTCTCGCGCTGCGCCTCCGCCGAGACCGGCTGGTCGATGCGTCCTTCGGTTTCCGGGTCGAGGCTGATTCCGGGAGGCTAACGCGCGCCGATCCCCTTGCGGAGATGCGGCCCGATGACGCAGACGCCGCAGCTCCGGCCGCTCGGCATCGGCGAGATCCTCGACGTCGCGCTGAAGATCGTCTGGCCGATCTTTCCCGGCTACTTCTGGATGCTCTGGGACGGCGAGAAGCAGACGTTCCACGACAAGTTCGCCGGCTCGGTCGTCGTGCCGACGGACGGCTATCCCGTCTCGCGCCGGCCCGGCTAACCGGCGGCGGCCGCGGCCGGCTCGTGCAGCGCGCGCAGCCGGAAGTACATGCACGTCCACGTCGCCGCGACGAACGGCGAGATGATCGTGTTCGAGACCACGTCGCCGACGTAGCGGGAGAGCTCGCTCGAGAGCCCGCTGAAGGCGATCCCGAGCACGATGCCCGCGGCGATGTTGATCGCGATCGTGACGACGATCACGCCGAGCACCGTCCAGCCGTGGCCGCCGACAAGCTCGCGGCTGCGGCGGAACGACGCCATCACGTCGCGCTGCTCGAGCACCACCGCCGGGATGACGACGCTCCAGATCGTCGCCAGGTAGAGCCCCGGGACGACGAGCAGCACGAACCCGACCGCGATCGCGACGCCGGCCAGCAGGCCCGCGCCGACGACGGGCCAGAACCGCGGCCACACGCGCGCGATCGTCTCGGCCAGCGTCAGGTCGGCCCGTCCGTCGCGCACGTCCGCGACCGCTTCGACGAGCGCGGCCTGGAGGACGAACACGCCGGCGAACGCGACGACCACGCCGGCCAGGGCGCCGAGGACGCCCGCCGCGAAGGCGAGCACGAGCGAGATCAGCGAGATGACGACGTAGACGACGAGCGCGATCGGCAGCAGGTGGCGCCAGAAGCGCTTGTAGATGTCCCAGCCGTCGCGGATCGGGTCGCCGACCTGCACGGCGCGAGCCTACCTGGGCCTACGCCGCGGTCTCGGCCCAGTCGCCGTACAGCGAGGTGTAGAGGCCGCGCCGCTCGAGCAGCTCGCCGTGGGTGCCCTGCTCGACGACGCGGCCGTGCTCGAGGACGACGATCAGGTCGGCGTCGCGGATGGTCGACAGGCGGTGGGCGACGATGAACGCCGTCCGCCCGTGCAGCAGCCGCCGCAGCGCGCGCTCGATCGCCTGCTCGGTGCCGATGTCGACCGAGCTCGTCGCCTCGTCGAGGATGAGGATGCGCGGGTCGGCGAGCAGGGCGCGCGCGAACGCGACCAGCTGCCGCTGGCCGAGCGAGAGGCGCGAGCCGCGCTCGCCGAGCTGCGTCTCGTAGCCCTGCTCGAGCTGCGCCACGAGCTCCTCGGCGCCCACCGCGCGGATCGCCGCCTCGACCTCCGCCCGGCCCGCGTCGGGCCTGCCGAAGCGCACGTTCTCGGCGAGGCTGCCGGCGAACAGAAAGCCCTCCTGCGGGACGATCCCGAGCTGGCGCCGCAGCGACGCCTGCGTCACCTCGCGCAGGTCGACCCCGTCGATCGTGATGCGCCCGTGCGTGGGGTCGTAGAAGCGGGCAAGCAGCTTGGCGATCGTCGACTTGCCGGCCCCGGTGTGGCCGACGAGCGCGACGGTCGTCCCCGCGGGCACGTCGAGGTCGATGCCGTGCAGCACCTCGGGGCCGCGCCCGTAGGCGAAGCGGACTCCGTCGAAGGCGACCGCGCCGACGATGCGGCCGAGGTCGCGCGCCCCGGCAGCGTCGCGCACCTCCGGCTCCTCGTCGAGCACGCCGGTGATCTTGTCGAGCGCCGCGACCGCCGACAGGAACGTGTTGTAGAGCTGCGAGAGCTGCTGCACCGGGTCGAAGAAGTTCGACAGGTAGCCGAGGAATGCGACCAGCGTCCCGATCGACATGCGGCCGTGGAAGACGAGCCAGCCGCCGTAGCCGAGCACGACCGCGGTGGCGGCCGACGAGAGGAAGTCGACGAACGGGAAGTAGAGCCCGTTCAGGACGACCGTCTGCATGTTCGCGGCCCGGTACGTGTCGCCGACGGTGCGGAAGTTGCGGGCCGCGGACGGCTCGCGCGTGAACGACTGCAGGACGCGCATGCCGGCGATGTCCTCGGCAAGGGTCGCGGTCACCGCGCCGAGCGTCTCGCGGACGCGGCGGTACGCGCGCCCGGAGCGCTTGCGGAACCAGGCGGTCGCGGCCGCCATCGCCGGCATCACCGTGAGCGTGGCGAGGGCCAGCCGCCAGTCGAGGAAGAAGAGGAGGGCGGCGGTGCCGACCAGCGTCAGCGTGCTCTGGACGAGCGACGTGACGCCGTCCGTGACGAGCTGGTCGAGCGCCTCGACGTCGTTCGTGAGCCGGCTGATGATCACCCCGGCGCGGTTCCGCTCGTAGAAGCCGAGCGACAGCCGCTGCAGGTGCCGGAAGAGCCGGTTGCGCAGGTCGGCGAGCATCCGCTCGCCCGTCCAGCCGGTGAAGAACGTCTGCGCGTAGCCGAACGCGGTCGCGGCGGCGCTGGCGGCGACGAACGCCGCCACGAGCCACACGAGCCTCGCCGTCCGCCCGTCGCGGACCTCGTCGATCGCCCGGCCGACGAGGAGCGGCGGCGCGAGCGAGGCCGCCGTCGCGGCGACGAGCGAGACGATCGCGAGCGCCGTCCGCCCGCGGTACGGCCGCGCGAGCCCGTACAGCGTCCGGAACCGGCGGCGCGTGCTCGCCCACGACCAGTCGTCCACCTCCGGCCGCCCGCCGCGCATCAGGTGCGACCCAGGCTGGTGGATCCTCACGCCCGCTCCGCAGCCGGCGGAGCCGGCCCCTCCGCGCCCTGGTCGGCGCCGCCGAGCCCGCGCCTCATGCCGCGTCCTCCGAGAAGACCCGCTCGAGCATGCCGTGCTCGAGGATCTCCCGATAGACGGCCGACTCGCGCTCGGCGTCGTCGTGCGTCCCGTGCACGGCGACGCGGCCGTGCTCGAGCACGACGACCTCGTCGGCGAGCGCGATCGTCGACAGCCGGTGCGCGACGATGATCGTCGTGCGGCCGCGCATCGCCTCGCGCAGCCCTTCCCGGATGCGCGCCTCGGTGCTCGCGTCGACCGACGCGGTCGCGTCGTCGAGGATCAGGATGCGCGGGTCGACGACGAGCGCGCGCGCGATCGCGACGCGCTGCCGCTGCCCGCCCGAGAGCGTGATCCCGCGCTCGCCGATCACCGTGTCGTAGCCGTCGGGAAGCGCGGCCACGAACTCGTGCGCCTGCGCGAGCCGGGCGGCTTGCTCGATCTCCTCGTCCGTCGCGTCGGGGCGGCCGAACGCGAGGTTCTCGCGGACGGTCGCCGAGAACAGGAACGGATCCTGCGCGATCACGCCGATCTCGCGGCGCAGCGACGCGAGCGTCACATGGCGGACGTCGGCGCCGTCGATCGTGACGCGGCCGCGCTGCGGGTCGTAGAAGCGCGGCACGAGCGAGGCGAGCGTCGTCTTGCCGGCGCCCGTGTGGCCGACGACGGCGACGACCCGTCCCGGCTCGAGCACGAGGCTCACGTCGTGCAGCACCGGCCGCGCCGGGTCGTAGCCGAACGTCACGTGCTCGAAGACGACGCGGCCCGGGCCGGCGGGCAGGTGCGCGGCGGCCGGCGCGTCCGCGATCTCCTCCGGCTCGTCGACAACCTGGAAGATCCGCTCGCCCGACGCGGTCGCCCGCTGCGCCTGGCCGATCCACATGCCGAGCGCGCGCAGCGGCATCTCGAGCATCGCCAGGTAGAGGTTGAAGCGCACGAAGCTCGCGATCGAGAGCGTGTGGTGGGCGACCATCCGGCCGCCGACGAGCAGCGCGGCGGCCTGGCCGAGCAGCGGCAGGAACGCGAGCAGCGGGACGTAGAGCGCCCGCTGACGGTTCGCCGCCACCGACAGGCCGAACACGGCTTCGGAACGCCGCTCGAACTTCCGCTCCTCCGCCTGCTCCTGCGCGAACGCCTTCACCACGTGGACGCCGACGATGTTCTCCTCGGCGACCGTTGCGACGTCCGCGAGCTTCTGCTGCACGTCGCGGAGCAGCGGATGCGACACGTGGCTGTAGCGGTAGGCGACCGCGACGAGGAAGGGCGCGACCGCGAGCGCGATCAGCGCGAGCTTCCACGAGATCAGGAACGCGACGATCCCGACACCGAGGATCGTGAAGACGTGCTGGAAGAAGAAGATCAGGCCGTAGCCGAGGAAGAAGCGCACGCCCTGCAGATCGACCGTCGCGCGGCTCATCAGCTGCCCGGTCTGGTGGCGGTCGTAGAAGCCGAAAGAGAGGCGCAGCAGCTTCGCGTAGATCGACGTGCGCAGGTCGAGCTCGACGGCGAGCGCCTGCTTGCCCGCGATCAGCCGGCGCCCGCCCATCAGCAGGGCGCGGGCCACGCCGAGCGCGACGACCTCGCCGACGAGCCACGGGAGGCGCGAGCGGTCGTGATGCTGCAGCGCGCCCGCGATCGAGCCCGTCAGGAAGACCGCGCCGAGCGCGGTCGCCTGCGAGCCCACCGCCAGCGCGACCGACACGGCCATCGACAGCCGGTAGGGGCGGAGGAAGCCGAGCAGCCTGACGAACGTCGTGCGGTACCGAGGCGTCTTCTCCACCGTCAGGCGAGGGTAGCCAGCCGCTCCCTGATCAGCGCGGCCGCCGCCGCGACGCGCGCGCGGTTCGCCGGGTCGTTCAGCCAGCCCGAGGCGCCCGAGGGGTGGGGCAGCGGGATCGCCGTCGCCCCAAACGCCTCGTAGACGGCGCCGACGCACTCGCCGACGCTGCGCACGCCGAGCAGCCGGCGCGCCGCCAGCCCGCCGACGGTGACGACGAGCTGCGGGCGCAGCAGCCGCAGCTCGTGGTCGCGCCAGCGCTCGCACAGCCGCTGCTCCTCCGGCGTCGGCGTGCGGTCGCCGCGCCCGGAGCGGGCGCGGCCGGGGTAGCAGCGCGTCACCGACGCGCAGTAGAAGGCGGCGTAGAACGCGTCCTCGTCGAGCTCCAGCCAGCGCCGGAGCGTGGCGCCCGCGCGGCCGCGCCACGGTCTCCGCTCCGCGCCCTCGACGGCGCCAGGCGCCTGGCCGAAGAGGTAGGCCCGCTGCCCCTCGCCCGGCGCGATCACCGGCAGCGACTCGAGCGGATGGCCTGCCTCGACGCAGAGCCGGCAGGCCCGCTGGGCGCGCTTCAGGCCGGCGAGCGTGCGGTAGCTCGTCACGCGCGCACGACGACGAACCAGCGGCCGGCGTGGAGCACCGCGCCGCCGAGCTCCGCCGCGAGCGCGTCGGGGTCGAAGACGCGCTTGTAGACCGGCCAGCGGGAGCCGTCGTTCAGCACCCGCTCTTCCCACCGCTCGTACGGCTCCTCCGCGCTCCGGGGGCGGCTGCCCAGCACGACCAGCTCGCGGGCGACGCGGCGCGCCTCGCCGAGGAACCGGACGCGGTCGGCCTCCTCCAGGTGGCAGTAGAAGTAGCTCGTGAAGATCCGGTCGAAGGCGCCGTCGGCGAACGGCAGCGAGAGCGCGTCGCCCCGGACGAACCTCGCCCCGGGCACGCGCTCCCGGGCGATCGCCAGCATCCGCTCGCTCTGGTCGAGGCCGACGACCTCGCCGGCCAGACGGCGGGTGAGAAACCCGGTCCCGCAGGCGACGTCGAGCGTGCGCGCGGGCGCGAGGCCGCCGAGCAGGCCGGCGATCTCGCCGAGCTCGTCCTCCCAGCCGGGGCGGTCGCGGCCGGCGAACGCGCCCTGCCCGAGCCACCACTCGTCGTACTCGGGCGCGCGCGTGTCGTAGTACTCCTTCACGTCCTCGTACAGTAGGCGGATGCTCCCGCTCGAGTCCGTGCCCAACTTCAGCGAGGGACGCGACGCCGCGACAATCGACGCGATCGGCGCGGCGCTCGGCGCCCACGCGCGCCTGCTCGACGTGCACGCGGACCGCGACCACAACCGGTCGGTGTTCACGCTCGTCGGCTCGGAGGAGGAGCTCGCCGCCGCGCTCGTCGCCGGCGTGCAAGCGGCGATCGAGCGCATCGACCTGCGCCGCCACGCGGGCGCACACCCGCGCATCGGCGCCGCCGACGTCGTCCCGATCGTGCCGCTCCGGCCGGCCGACCTCGAGCGCGCGGCCGCCGCCGCCCGCGCGCTCGGCCCGCGGCTCGCCGGGCTCGGCCTGCCCGTCTTCCTGTACGCGCCGCCCGAGCGCGGCCCCGCGTTCTACCGGCGCGGCGGGACCGAGGGCCTGCAGCGCCGTCTCGACGAGAAGGAGCTCGCGCCCGACTTCGGCCCGGCGCGGCTGCACGAGACGGCGGGCGGCGTCATCCTCGGTGCGCGGCGCCCGCTCGTCGCGTTCAACGTCAACCTGCGCGGCGAGCTTGCCGCCGCGCGCGAGATCGCAGCGGTCGTCCGCGAGCGCGGCGGCGGCTTCCCGGGCGTGCGCGCGCTCGGCCTCGACCTGCCGAGCGCGGGGCTCGTGCAGGTGTCGATGAACGTCGAGGACTGGGAGGCGGCCGCCCTGCACGAGATCGTCGAGCGGATCGCCGCGGAGGCGGAGGCCCGGGGCGCCGAGGTCGCGGGCTCGGAGCTCGTCGGGCTGATGCCCGCCGGAGCCGCGGCGGCGGCCGCCGGGGCGATGCTCAGGATCGATGGCTTCGGCCCGTCGCGGGTGCTGGAGCTGCGGCTGCTCGACGAGTAGCGACCGCGAGCGCCGCGAGCCCGACGAGCGGCACGAGCAGCGCCGCGCCGCCGAAGACCGCCCGGGCGGCGGCGATCGCGAAGAGCGGCGAGACGAGGATCAGGGCGGTCGCGTGCGCGCCGCGGTGGGTCAGCGAGACGACCCCGAGCACCCGGCCGAGCTCGCGGTCCGGCACCTCCTCCTGCGCGGCCGAGTTCAGGAGGACGACCGCGGCGCTCTGGCCGCTCCCCGCGAAGAACGCGCCCGCGATCGCCGCCGGCAGCGACGACGCGACGGCGAGCAGCCCGTACCCGGGCAGGTACATGAGCCACACCAGCATGCTCGCGCGGGCCTTGTCGCGGATCGGGATGCGGGCCAGGACGACGCCGCTCGCGATCGACCCCACCGCGTAGCCGACGCACACGATCGCGAAGCCGCCGGCGCCGCGGTGAAGCGTGTCGCGGACGAGCGTCGGGACGCCGGCGATCCACGTGCCGGCCGTGATCGTGACGGCGATGCCGAGCGCGGCGACGCCGGCGGCGAGCGTGCGCCGCGACCGCAGGAGCACGAGTCCGTCCTGGAGCCGCGGCGCCGTCGCGTGCAGGCCGTGCTCCCGTCCGTGGCGGAGCCCGGCGATCAGCGCCGCCGAGACGAAGAACGACGCGGCGTTGACCGCGAAGAACGCGCTCACCGGCAGCACGACGAGCAGCGCCGCCGCCGCCGCCCAGCCGGCCACCGAGAGCGACTGCGCCGTCGCCTGGACGAAGGCGTTCGCGCGCTGGACGTTCGCGCGCTCGACGACCGTCGGGATCGTGGCGCCGTACGCGGGCGCGAAGTAGCTCGTCGCCGTCTCGAGCACGAACGCCGCGACCACGAGGCCCCAGAGCGGGAGCGAACCGGCGAGCCCGGCGGCCGCGACCGGCACCAGGACGGCGCCGCGCACGAGGTCGGCGCCCACCATCAGCCGCTTGCGGCTGAAACGGTCGGCGGCCGCACCGCCGTGCAGCCCGAAGAGCAGCGCCGGGACGCTGTCGGCGAGCCGCACGGCGATCACGCCGAGCGGGCCGCCGGCGTCGAAGGCGAACCACATCAGCGCGATGTAGTGGAGCGAGTCGCCGAGCTCGCTCGCCGAGACCGCGAGGTAGAGGCGGCGGAAGTCGCGGCGGGCGAGGAGGTCGCGGACCACAGGCGCGGTCTACCATCCCCGCTGTGACGCCGGGACGCACGCTCACGGGCGAGGACCTGACGCTCGACGACGTGTGGGCGGTCGCCGTCGAGGGAGCGCCGGCCGCGCCGCTCTCGGCGGACGCCCGCGAGCAGATGCGGGCGGCCCGCTCCGTCGTGCAGCGCGTCGCCCACGGCGCGCACGAGCACACCTACGGCGTCAACACGGGCTTCGGCCGCTTCGTCTCGAAGCAGATTCCCGAGGAGCTGACCGAGGAGCTCCAGCTGCGCCTCCTGCGCTCGCACGCCTGCGGCGTCGGCGACCCGTACCCCGACGCGGTCGTGCGCGCGGCCATGCTGCTGCGCGCCAACGCGCTCGCGAAGGGGAACTCCGGCGCCCGCGTCGAGACGGTCGAGCTGCTGCTCGACTGCCTGAACCGCGGCGTCCTGCCGCACGTGCCGGCGCGGGGCTCGGTCGGCGCGTCCGGCGACCTGGCGCCGCTCGCCCACCTCGCGCTGCCCCTCGTCGGCGAGGGCCGCGCCTTCTACGAGGGCGAGCTCCTGGACGGCGGCGACGCGCTCCACCGCGCCGGCCTCGAGCCGGTGCGGCTCGTGGCGAAGGAGGGGCTGTCGCTGATCAACGGCACGCAGTTCATGGCCGCCCAGGCGGCGCTCGCGCTCGTGCGTGCGCGGCGGCTCTCGCAGGCGGCCGACTGCGCGTGCGCCCTCTCGCTGGAGGCGCTGCAAGGGTCGCGCAACTCGTTCCTGCCGCAGGTGCACTCGCTGCGCCCGCTGCGGGGGCAGGCGGCCGCCGCGCGCAACGTGCTGCGGCTGCTCGACGGGTCGGCGATCATCGAGTCGCACCGCTGGTGCGACAAGGTGCAGGACGCGTACTCGCTGCGCTGCGCCCCGCAGGTGCACGGCGCGTCGCGCGACCTGCTCGACTACGTCGAGTACACCGTCACGACCGAGCTGAACTCGGCGACCGACAACCCGCTCGTGCTGGTCGAGGACGGGATGCTCGTGTCGGCCGGCAACTTCCACGGGCAGCCGCTCGCGTTCTCGCTGGACGCGCTGGCGATGGCCGTCTCCGAGCTCGCGAGCATCTCGGAGCGGCGGCTCGAGCGGCTCGTCAACCCCAACCTGAGCGACGGGCTGCCGGCGTTCCTCACGAGCGACGGCGGCCTCAACTCCGGGTTCATGATCCCGCAGTACGTGGCCGCCTCGCTCGTCTCCGAGAACAAGTCGCTCTGCCATCCGGCGTCGGTCGACTCGATCCCGACGAGCGCGGGGCAGGAGGACCACGTCTCGATGGGCAACGCCGCCGGGCTGAAGGCGTGGCAGGTGGTCGCGAACGCCGAGCGCGCGGTCGCGATCGAGCTGCTCGCCGGCGCGCAGGCGGTCGAGTTCCTCGCGCCGCTCGTGCCGGGGAGGGGCGCGCGGGCGGCGCACGAGGCGGTGCGCGCGCTGTCGCCGCGCCTGAAGGACGACCGGCCGCTCGGCCCCGACATCGAGGCGGTCGCCGAGTCGATCCGCGACGGCACGCTCGTCGCCGCCGTCGAGGCCGAGGTGGGGGAGCTCGAGTAGTGAGGCGGCCGCGCTTCCTCGTCTGGCCGACCGAGCCGCCGCGCCACGTGAAGCACCCCTACCGGGACACGCTGATCGTCTACGGCGCCCTCGCGCTCGTGATCCTCGTGTTCGCGGCGGCCACAGGTGGCAGCATTGGTCACGCGCTCGTGGTCGCCGTCTTCTTCTTCGTCGCTGCGTCCGCCTGGAGCCTCTTCTCGTGGCGCCGGCGACTGCGGCGCGGCGGGGAGGGCGAGCGGTGACGGTCTCGACGAGCCTCGTCGAGGAGCTGGCCGGCGACCTGTCGCAGATCAGGGCGCCGCGCGGCACCCGCCTGCACGCCCGCTCGTGGCTCACCGAGGCGCCGCTCCGCATGCTGCTCAACAACCTCGACCGCGAGGTCGCCGAGCGTCCGCAGGACCTCGTCGTGTACGGCGGCAGCGGCCGCGCCGCGCGCTCGCACGAGGCGCTGAAGGCGATCGTCGCCGCGCTGCTCGAGCTCGGCGACGACGAGACGCTGCTCGTGCAGTCCGGCAAGCCCGTCGCCGTCTTCCGGACGACGACCGACTCGCCGCGCGTCCTGATCGCGAACTCGCTGCTCGTCCCGCGCTGGGCGACCTGGGACGAGTTCCGCAGGCTCGAAGCCGAGGGGCTGACGATGTTCGGCCAGATGACCGCCGGCTCGTGGATCTACATCGGCACGCAGGGGATCCTGCAGGGCACCTACCAGACGTTCGCCGCCGCGGCCCGGCAGCATTTCGGCACCCCGTCGCTCGCCGGCCGGACGATCCTGACCGCCGGCCTCGGCGGCATGGGCGGCGCGCAGCCGCTCGCCGGCACCCTCGCCGGCGCGGCGATCCTCTGCGTCGAGATCGACCCGTCGCGCATCGAACGGCGGCTCGAGACCCGCTACCTCGACGAGGCGGCGGAGTCGCTCGACGACGCGCTCGCGCGGGTGCGCGCCGCCGCCGCCGACGGCCGGCCGCTCTCGGTGGGGCTGCTCGGGAACGCGGCCGACGTCGTGCCGGAGCTCGCGCGGCGCGGCGAGCGCTTCGACCTCGTCACCGACCAGACGGCCGCGCACGACCCGCTCACCGGCTACGTCCCGCAGGGGCTCTCGCTCGCCGAGGCCGACGAGCTCCGCGCCGGCGACCCGGACGAGTACCTGCGCCGCGCCCGCGCGTCGATCGCCGTGCACGTGGAGGGGATGCTCGACCACCTCCGCGCTGGCAGCCACGTTTTCGACTACGGCAACAACCTGCGCGGCGAGGCGGAGGCCGCGGGCGTCGCCGGCGCGTTCTCGTATCCCGGCTTCGTCCCCGCCTACATCCGTCCGCTCTTCTGCCGCGGCATCGGGCCGTTCCGCTGGGCGGCGCTCTCCGGCGACCCTGCCGACATCGCCGCGATCGACGAGCGGCTCCGCGAGCTCTTCCCCGCCGACGACCTGCTGCAGCAGTGGCTGGCGCTCGCACCGGAGAAGATCGCGTTCCAGGGGCTGCCCGCGCGCATCTGCTGGCTCGGCTACGGCGATCGCGCGAAGGCCGGGCTCGCGATCAACGACCTCGTGCGCTCGGGCCGCGTCCGGGCGCCGGTCGTGATCGGCCGCGACCACCTCGACGCGGGCTCGGTCGCCTCGCCGTACCGCGAGACCGAGGCGATGCGCGACGGCTCCGACGCGATCGCCGACTGGCCGATCCTGAACGCCCTCGTCAACGTCGCCGCCGGCGCGACCTGGGTGAGCGTCCACCACGGCGGCGGCGTCGGCATCGGCAACTCGATCCACGCGGGCATGGTCGTCGTCGCCGACGGCACCGACGAGGCCGCCGCCCGGCTCGAGCGGGTGCTGACGACCGATCCCGGCATGGGCGTCGTCCGGCACCTCGACGCGGGCTATCCCGAGGCGGAGGCGGCGGCGCGCGAGCACGGCCTCGAGTCGCCGATGGGCGAGCGCTGAGCAAGCTCCTCGTCCGCAACCTGGCCCAGGTCGCGTCGCCCGTCGGCGCGGGCCCGTTGCGCGGCGAGCGGCTGCGCGAGGTGAAGCTGCTCGAGGACGCGTTCGTCCTCTGCGACGGCGACCGGATCGCCGAGATCGGGCGCATGCGCCACCTCGGCCGCATCCCCGGCGAGGTCGAGGAGGTCGACGGCAGCGGCCTCTGCGCGGTCCCGGGGCTCGTCGACTGCCACACGCATCCCGCCTTCGGAGGCGACCGCGTCGAGGAGTTCTCGCTCCGCGCCGGCGGAGCGAGCTACGAGGAGCTGCACGCGGCGGGCGGAGGCATCCTCTCGACGGTGCGCGTGACGCGCGCGCTCTCCGCCGGCGAGCTCGAGCAGTGCGTCCGCCGGCACGCCGGCTGGTTCCGCGGGCACGGCACGACCACGTGGGAGGGGAAGTCCGGCTACGGGCTCGACCGCGACACGGAGCTGGCGTCGCTCGACGCGGTGCGCGCCGCGGGCGGCGTGCCGACCTGGCTGGGCGCGCACGCGGTTCCGCCCGAGCACCCCGACGCGGACGCCTACCTCGACTTCGCGCTCACGGAGGTGCTCCCCGAGGCGGCGGCCCGCGCCGCGGCCGCCGACGTCTTCCTCGAGCGGGGCGCCTTCGACGCCGACCGGTCGCGCCGCTACCTGGAGGCCTGCCGCGACGCGGGGCTCGCGCTCCGCCTGCACGGCGACCAGTTCACCGAGAGCGGCGCGATCCCGCTCGCGATCGAGCTCGGCGCCCGGTCCGTCGACCACCTCGAGGCGACCGGCGAGGAGGGCGCCGCGGCGCTCGCCGCAAGCGACGTCACCGGCGTGCTGCTGCCGGCGAGCGCGCTCTTCCTCGACCGCCCGATGCCGCCGGCGCGCAGGCTGGTGGACGCCGGCGCCGCCGTCGCCCTCGCAACCGACTTCAACCCGGGCAGCGCGTTCACGGCGAGCCTGCCGCTCGTCTGCACGCTCGCCTGCACGCAGCTCCACCTCGCCCCGGCGGAGGCGCTCGCCGCGGTCACCGTCAACGCGGCGCACGTCCTCGGGCTCGGCGACCGCGGCCGGCTCGCGCCCGGCCTGCGCGCCGACCTCACCCTGCTCGCCGCGCCGGACTGGCGCTACCTCGCCTACAGCCTGGCCGGAGACATCGTCGCCGGCGTCGTCTGCGCGGGGGTCGCCGAGCTGCGCCGCTAACCTGGCGCCATGCCCACCCGCAAGCAACGGCGCCGGCGCGAGAAGGACTTCCGTCACGACGTCCGCGTCTTCGAGGTCGACGAGCAGGGCAACGAGGTCCCGATCTCCGCGCTGCGCGAGCGGACGCCCGAGAAGGCGAAGCCCGCCGCGAAGAACGGCGCGAAGACGCAGGCGAAGGGGAGCGCGCGGCCCGCCCGCGAGGTGCCGCCGCCGTCGTGGGAGCGCGCCCTCCGCCGCGGCGGGCTGATGGGCGGGCTGATGCTCGTCCTCTTCGTCTTCGTCTTCAAGACGGGCGGGATCGTGCAGCGGGTCGGCATCGGCGTCTTCTACGCCGTCGCGTTCGTGCCGCTCACCTACTGGATCGACCGCACCGCCTACCGCACGTACCAGCGCCGGCTGCAGAAGACCGCCGAGCCGAAGAGCAGGCGATAGGTCACACTCGCACCCGCGATGCCGCTCGTCGTCGACAGCTTCGTCATGGGCCCGTACCAGTCGAACTGCTACGTGATCCGCGCCGAGCGGGGTGCGGCGGAGGCGGTCGTCGTCGACCCGGGCGACGACCCGACGTCGCTGCGGCTCGAGCTCGCGCGGATGGGGGCGCGCACCGCCGGCATCCTCGTCACGCACACCGACGTCGACCACGTCGGCGGCGTCGCGGCGCTCGCCGACGGGACCGGCGCCGAGGTGTGGGCGCCGGCCGGGGAGGTCGAGGCGCTCCGCAGCGGCGAGACGCGCGGCGGCTACCGGGTCGCGCCGCACGACCCCGCGCACACGGTGAGCGGCGGCGACCGCATCTCCGTCGGCGGACTCGAGTTCGAGGTCGTCGACGTGCCCGGGCACTCCTCCGGGCACGTCGCCTTCGCCTGCGACGGCGAGCTTTTCTCGGGCGACCTTCTCTTCGCCGGCTCGGTCGGCCGCTACGACCTGACGGGCGGCGACTGGGAGACGCTGCTCGCGTCGATCCGCTCGCTGGTCGAGCGGTTCCCGCCGGACACGGTCGTGCGCCCCGGCCACGGCGGCGCGACCACGCTCGGGCGCGAGCTCGCCGCGAACCCGTTCCTCGCCGAGCTGCGCGCATGAGCGCGAAGTTCCAGGCGCCGCGGGGGACGCACGACGTCCTCCCGGGAGACGCGGCGTGGTGGCACGTCGTGCGCACGATGGAGGAGGTCGCCCGGCTGTACGGGTGGCGGCGGATCCAGACGCCCGGCTTCGAGGACACCGGCCTCTTCGAGCGGACGGCCGGCGCGGCGTCCGACGTCGTGCACAAAGAGATGTACACGTTCGCCGACCGCAGCGGCCGGTCGCTGACGCTGCGCCCGGAGGGGACGGCGCCGATCTGCCGCGCCTACGTCGAGCACGGGATGCACCGCGACCCGCAGCCGGTGAAGGCGTACACGATCGCGCCGATGTACCGCTACGGCGCGCCGGGGCGCGGCCGCTACCGCGAGCACTACCAGCTCTCGCTCGAGGCGATCGGCTCCGCCGACCCGGCGCTCGACGCGGAGATCATCGAGCTCTACCGCGAGCTGCTGCGCCGGCTGGGCGTGACGCAGTGGGAGCTCCGGCTCAACTCGATCGGCGACGCGAACTGCCGCCCGCAGTACGTCGAGCGCCTGAACGCCTGGCTCGACGAGCACGCCGACGCGCTCGACGAGGACGCGCGGCACAAGCGGTCGACGAGCCCTCTGCAGGTGTTCGACGTGAAGAGCCCGGCCGTCCGCCGGGCGCTCGAGGCCGCGCCGAAGATCGGCGAGTCGCTCTGCGAGGCGTGCCGCGAGCACTTCGCCGAGGTGCGGCGGCGGCTCGACGCGCACGGCGTCCCCTACGTGGTCGACCCGGTGCTGGTGCGCGGCCTCGACTACTACACGCGCACCACGTTCGAGTTCGTCGGCCCCGACGAGAACGTGAACTCGACGATCTGCGGCGGCGGCCGCTACGACGGCCTCGTCGAGCAGATCGGCGGCCCGCCGACGCCGGCGATCGGCTTCGGCGCCGGGATCGAGCGCCTGCTGCTCGCGGTGGAGACCGAGGGCGTCGCCCCGCCCGCGCCTGGCCTCGACGTGTTCGTCGTCGCGGGCGAAGGCGCGTCCCGCGAGCGCGTGCTCGAGCTGCTGCACGACCTGCGCCGCGCGGGGCTCGCGGCCGACACGGACTACGCGGGCCGGTCGCCGAAGGGCCAGCTCACGCAGGCCGGCCGGACCGGAGCGGACGCCGTCGTCGTCGTCGGCGCGTCCGACGCGAGCGTGCGGCGCCACGGCCGCGGCGACGAGACGGTGGGTCTCGACGCGGTCGTCGCTACGCTCACCGCGTGACCTGGCGCGACCTCCATTGCGGCGATCCCCGCCCGGAGCGGATCGGCGAACGGCTGACCGTCGCCGGCTGGGTCGACACGCGCCGCGACCACGGCGGGCTCGTCTTCGTCGACCTGCGCGACCACACCGGCAAGCTGCAGCTCGTCGTCAACCCGGAGCGCGCGCAGGCGGCGGCCGACGTGGCGCACGAGCTCCGCAACGAGTTCGTCGTGCAGGCGACCGGGGAGCTCGTCGCACGCGCACCGGAGGCGGTCAACCCGAGCCTGCCGACGGGCGGGGTCGAGCTGCAGGTCGAGGAGCTGCGCATCCTCTCGCGCTCGACGCCCCTGCCGTTTCAGCTCGACGAGGAGAACGTCGACGAGAACCTGCGCCTGCGCTACCGCTGGCTCGACCTGCGCCGCGAGCGCATGCAGCACAACCTGCGGGTGGCGCACGCGGCCATCGCCGGCATGCGCCGCACGATGGACGCGCTCGGCTTCGTCGACGTGTGGACGCCGGCGATGACGCGCGGGACTCCCGAAGGGGCGCGCGACTTCCTCACGCCGGTGCGGCTGCAGCCGGGCAAGTTCTTCGCGCTCGCGCAGTCGCCGCAGCTGTTCAAGCAGCTCTGCATGATCGGCGGGATCGACCGCTACTACCAGATCGCGACGTGCTGGCGCGACGAGGATCTGCGGGCCGACCGGCAGTTCGAGTTCCGCCAGCTCGACCTGGAGATGGCCTTCGTCGCGGCCGACGACGTGCTCGACGTGATGGAGAGCGCGGTGTGCGGCTCGTTCGAGGCCGTCGGGCGCGAGCCGCCGCCCCGTCCGTTCCAGCGTCTCGACTACGACGACGTGATGCTCCGCTACGGCTCCGACAAGCCCGACCGTCGCTTCGGGCTCGAGATCCAGGAGGCGACCGAGGTGACGCGCGGGTCGGAGTTCGGCGTCTTCGCCCGGGCGCCGTGCGTGCGCTACGTCGTCGTGCCGCGCGTCTTCACGCGGTCGGAGCACGCGAGGCTCGAGGCGACCGCGAAGGAGTGGGGCGCAAAGGGCGTCGCCATGCTCTCGCAGATCTCGAAGTTCCTCTCCGAGCGCGAGCTCGAGGCGTTCGGCGTCCCGGAGGGCTCGACGGCGCTGTTCGTCGCCGACGCCGAGCCCGTCGTCGCGAAGGTGCTCGGCCTGCTGCGCCTGCACCTCGCACGCGAGCTCGACCTGATCGACCCGGCGGCGCAGGACTTCCACTGGGTGGTGGGCTTCCCGCTCTTCGAGCAGGACGAGGACACGGGCGGCTTCACGTTCATGCACCATCCGTTCACGGCGCCCGCGCCGGGTCACGAGGAGTGGGACGAGTCGAGCCCGGTCGGCGTCCGGGGCCAGCACTACGACCTGATCTGGAACGGCTGGGAGCTCGGCTCGGGCTCGATCCGCGTCCACGACGTCGACGTGCAGAAGAAGGTCTTCCGCACGATCGGCCTCTCCGACGAGGAGGCGCAGTCGAAGTTCGGCTTCCTGCTCGACGCGCTCGCCATGGGCGCGCCGCCGCACGGCGGCTTCGCGATGGGGATCGAGCGGTTCGTCGCCCAGCTCGCCGGCGAGCCGGACATCCGCCAGGTGGTCGCGTTCCCGAAGGTCTCGAGCGGCTCCGACCCGCTCACCGGCGCCCCGACGGCGATGCCGCCGGAGGTGCTCGCCGAGCTCGGCATCGCCGTCCTTCCGCAGGGCTGAGGCCCGCCGCACGAACATGCATACTCGAGCCGGCATGCTCGACCGCCGGGGCCCGCGGTTCCTGCTCGAACTCGTGTTTCTGGCCGGCCTCTCCGCCGGGCTCGCGTTCGCGCGGCTCGACGGGCTGGAGATCGCCGCGGGGATGGCCGTCGGCTGGCTGCTCGTCGCCGCGCTCGAGTGGGCGGCCTGGCGCGCCGAGCCGCACTTCGGGAGCGGCCTGCCGCCGCGCTGGATCCTTCCGCAGGTGCCGCTGCCGCCGCCGCGGCCGCTCGAGCAGGTCGTCGTCGGCTACCCGGAGGCGACGAGGGACGAGGCGCCGACCTGGATCGCGACGCCGGCGCTGCGCTCGGAGGTGCTCGGCGACTGGCCGGTCGCCGCCCGGCCCGTGGTCGTCGACCGCCCCCGCGCGCCGGAGCCGGAGCCGGCGCCCGAGGATCTGCCCGACCCCGACTCGTGGACCGTGGTGGAGCTGCCGCCTGCGATCCTAGCGCAGGCCCCGGCGCCGGCGCCGGTGCCGCTCCCCGCGCCGCCGCCGCCCGAGCCGGAGCCCGAGCTGCCGCCGGCCGCGGTCGCCGCCGACGTGCGGCTCGCGCGCTTCAGCTTCGACCCGCTCGGCGGGCAGGCGGAGCGGCGGCGGTTCGGCCGCCCGCGGCCCGGACGCGGGCCGGGCCTCGACGTTCCCGAGCGCCCGGTCGGGCTGCGCTCGCTCCCCGGGCAGGCACCGGCGCGGCCCTGATGCGGCCGCCGCTCGCGGTGCGCGGGCTCGCGCTCGCCGGCGCCTCGCTCCTCGCCGCCGTCGCCGCCCTCGCCGTGACGGCGCAGCTCCACCACCACCGTTCCGCGTCGCCGGAGCAGGTCGGCTCGTTCACGGCGCTCGCCGGCTCGGCCGGCTCGTCGGCGATCGGGAAGCGCACGAGCTGCGGGGGCGTGATCGGCCCCGACACGGAGGGGATCGCGCACCCGACGCTGCCGTGCGGCGCGCGCATCTACATCAGCTACCGCGGCCGCACGGTGATCGCGCAGGTGATCGACCGCGGCCCCTACCACGGCGGCCGGCAGATGGACCTCACGGTGCCGCTCGCGAACAGGCTCGGGCTCGTCGGCGTGCAGACCGTGCAGTGGTCGTACGCCCGGACCGGGCGGTAGCGGCTACTGTGCGACCGGTGCTCGACGCCGTTCGCGCACCGCGTATCCATGTAGAACCAACACCATGTGAAAGGGAGCCCGCGTCGGGAATAGGCGCCTCGCGTCCGACGTCCCGCACGGCACCCACCTGGCTTGCCAGGTTCACACGGACGTGGGGCGCGGCGGCGTCGGAGCACTACCCTGGAGGAGTGCGCGAGCTGATCGGAGACTCGGCGCGCGGCGCCGACTGGGCCGCCGTGCGGCTGCTCGTCGACGGCGACCGCATCGTCGACGCGAGCGCCGACGGCCTCGACTGCGACCTGCGCGGGCTGACCCTGCTCGAGGCGGCGGCCGTCGGCGGCGACACGCTCCCGGTCGACGCGCTCGCGAACGCTCTCGGACCGGCGATCGCCGCCCGGCCCCGGCCGGGCCGTGTGGCCGTCGCGATGAGCGGCGGCGTCGACAGCGCGGTCGCGCTGCTCGAGTCCGGGCCGGACGCCGTCGGGGTCACGCTGCGGCTGTGGCTCGACCCGCTCGGCCCCGACTCCGAGCGCGCGTGCTGCTCGCCGAGCGCCGTGCTCGACGCGCGGCGCCTCTGCCACGAGCGCGGGCTGCCGCACGTGACGCTCGACCTGCGCGAGGAGTTCCGGCGCGCCGTCGTCCTGCCGTTCGTCCGCGGCTACGCGCGCGGCGAGACGCCGAACCCGTGCATCCGCTGCAACGGCGGCTTCCGCTTCGCCGAGCTGCTCGCGTTCGCGCGGCGTGTCGGCGCCGCGCGGCTCGCAACCGGGCACTACGCGCGCCTCGTCGACCGCGACGGCGTCACCCTGCTGGCGCGGGCGCGCGACGCGGCGAAGGACCAGAGCTACATGCTCGCCCGGCTCGACCACCGCGCGCTCGACCGCCTCGTCTTCCCGCTCGGCGAGTGGACGAAGGCCGACACCCGCGCCCGCGCCTCGGCGGCCGGCCTCGCGGCCGCCCGCCGGCCGGAGAGCCAGGAGGCCTGCTTCCTGGCGGGCGCCGACTACCGCGAGTTCCTCGCCCGGCAGGGGCTCGCGGCCGCAGACGGCGAGCTGGTCGACGAGTCCGGCGCGCGCGTCGGCTCCCACCGCGGCTACTGGCGGTTCACGCCGGGCCAGCGCCGCGGGCTCGGCGTCGCCGCGGGCGAGCCCCTCTACGCGCTCCGCACCGTCCCGCGCTCGAACACCGTCGTCGTCGGGCCGCGCCGGTCGCTCGCCCGGACGGGCGTGACGGCGCGCGGCCGCCTGCACGCCGACGTGCGCCGCGCCGAGGCGAAGCTGCGCTACCGCTCGCCGGCCGTCGGCGCGGCCGTCGAACGGACGGCGACCGGCTTCCGGCTGCGGCTCGACGAGCCGGCGTACGGCGTCGCGCGCGGCCAGGCCGCGGTCCTCTACGACGGCGACGTCGTGGTGGGTGCCGGGCTGATCTCGAGCGCCGTGGAGTAAGGTGGCGCCCGTGATCGTCGCCTTCTCCTTCGGAGATCTCACGCGCGTCGCGCTGTCGGTGTTCCTCGTCGCAGCCGGGGTGGGCCTCGGCTGGGCCTTTCTGCGGTTGGCCGTAACGTTCGACCGGCTTTCGTCGTTGATCCGGGGAGCGGAACGAGAGGTGCTTCCCGTCATCAACAAGGTCGGAGGGTCGGTGGACAGGGTCAACGCGCAGCTGGACAAGCTCGACACGGCCACGTCGAGCGCCGTCCACGCTGTCGAAGCCGTCGACGAGGCGGTGCGCACCGTCAGCTACGCCGTCAAGCGCCCCGTGCAGAAGGCCGCCGGACTCTCGGCGGGCGTCTCGCACGGCTTCGCGTCGTTCCGCGCCCGCCGCAACTGGCGGGACGCGGTCGACGAGGCGAAGGGGGCCGCGGCCCGGCGCGAGCGTGACCTCGAAGAGGAGCTCAAGGCGACGCATGACTGACGAGATCACGCTGACGCTCCCTCGCGCGCGCGACTCCCACGCGGTCGCGAACCTCGTGCTCGGCGGGCTCGCGGTGCGGCTCGACCTGACGCTCGAGCGCCTCCAGGACCTCGAGCTCGCCGTCGACGCGATCCTCGACCGGATCGAGCCCGGTTTCGCGGACGAGGTGACGGTTCGCATGCGAGTCCTCGATGGGGCGCTCGAGACGGTGATCGAGCCGCTCGGCGCGGGCGTCCTCGACGAGATCGAGCGCGAGCCCGACGACGCCCTCTGCCTGCGCCGCGTGCTCGACGGGACGGTGGACGACGTCCACGTCGACGGCGACTCCGTGCGGCTGACGAAGAGGGTGTCCGGTGGCTGAGAGCGACAGGGCGCTCCTCCGCCGCTACCACGAGCAGGGCGACCTGCAGGCGCGCGAGCAGCTGATCGAGCAGTACATGTCGCTCGTGCGCTCGCTCGCCCGCCGCTACAGCTACCGCGGCGAGCAGTTCGACGACCTCGTCCAGATCGGGTCGATCGGCCTGATCAAGGCGATCGACCGTTTCGACGTCGACCGCGGCGTCGAGCTGACGACCTACGCGACCCCGAACATCATCGGCGAGATCAAGCGGCACTTCCGCGACCGCGGCTGGGCGGTCCGCGTGCCTCGCGGCCTGCAGGAGCTGAACGTGCAGCTCTCGAAGCTCGTCGAGCAGCTCACCGTGCAGCTCAGCCGCTCGCCGACCGTGCCGGAGCTCGCGAAAGCGGCGGGAGTCCAGGAAGAGGAGGTGCTCGAGGCCCTCGAGTCGGGCCGCGCCTACACGTCGCTCTCGCTCTCCACCGGCGGCGCCGGCGAGGACGGGGAGGAGCTCGACCCGCTGGAGTCGCTCGGCGAGATCGAGCACGCCTACGAGGTGTCGGAGGACCGCGCCGTGCTCGCGCCCGGGTTCAGGGTGCTCGACGACCGCGAGCGGACGATCCTGCGGCTCCGCTTCTTCGAAGGGCTGACGCAGTCGCAGATCGCCCAGCGGGTCGGCATCTCCCAGATGCACGTCTCGCGGCTCATCCGCCGGGCGCTCGGCAAGATCCGCGACGAGATCGCCGCCGGCGAGCTCGACGGCGAGCGGGCGTCCTAGACAGCGCTCCGTACACTGTCCGCCGTGGCGATGACGACGGCGGAGCTCCGCGAGGCGTTCCAGCGCTTCTTCGAGGAGCGCGGCCATCTCCGCGTGCCCGGGCACTCGCTGATCCCGCCGCCCGACGACGCCTCCACGCTCTTCGTCATCGCCGGCATGCAGCAGTTCAAGCCGTACTTCCTGCGCACGAAGGAGCCGCCGTCGAACAGGGTCGTCAGCGTCCAGCCGTGCCTGCGCGCCGGCGGCAAGGACACCGACCTCGACGAGGTCGGCCGCACCGAGCGGCACTGCTCGTTCTTCGAGATGATGGGCAACTTCTCGTTCGGCGACTACTTCAAGGACGAGGCGGTCGACTTCGCCTGGGAGTGGGTGACCGGGGTGCTGGGCCTCGAGCCGGAGCGGCTCTGGGCCACGGTGCACGAGGGCGACCCGGTGCTCGAGCTGGCCGAGGACGAGGTGGCGATCGCCGCCTGGCAGCGGGTCGGCATCCCGGTCGAGCGGATCGTGCGGCTCGGCAAGGACAACTTCTGGCAGGCCGGCGAGACCGGGCCGTGCGGGCAGTGCTCGGAGATCTTCTACGACCGCGGCGAGTCGCGGGCGTGCGGCGACCCTGGCTGCGGTCCCGGCCACTGCGACCGCTACATGGAGGTCTACAACCTCGTCTTCATGGAGTACGACCTCCAGCCGGGCAACGTGCTCGTGCCGCTGCCGAGCCAGAACGTCGACACGGGCATGGGGCTCGAGCGGACCGCGTGCGTGCTGCAGGACGTGGACTCGGTGTTCGACACCGACGGCTTCCGCCAGATCATGGACTGGATCGAGGCGGAGTCCGGGACGCCCTACCACGCGAGCGACGTCTCGCTGCGCGCGCACCGCGTGCTCGCCGACCACGGCCGCGCCGCGAGCTTCCTGATCGCCGAGGGGGTCGAGCCGTCGAACGAGGGCCGGGGCTACATCTGCCGCCGGCTGCTCCGCCGTGCGATCCACCAGGCGAACCGGATCGGCCTCGCCGACGTGCACCGGCTCTCGCGCGTCGTCGTCGGCCAGCTGGGCGACGCCTACCCGCTGCTCGCCGAGCACGCCGAGCAGATCGAGGACGTGTGGCGGCGCGAGGAGGAGCGCTTCTCGGAGACGCTCGCGCGCGGCATGAAGGTGTTCGACGAGCTCGCCGGCCGCGACGCGGTCGGTGCAGACGACGCGTTCGCGCTCGCCGCCACCTACGGCTTCCCGATCGAGCTGACGCAGGAGCTGGCCGAAGAGCGGGGGCAGGCGGTCGACGTCGACGGCTTCCGGGAGCTGATGGAGGAGCACCGCGTCGTCTCGCGCGCGGGCGGGGAGAAGAGCGACCTGCAGCGCGCCGCCGAGTTCGCGGCCGGCGCCGGCTTCCAGACGGAGTTCGTCGGCTACTCGAAGACCGACGTACTGACGCAGATCGGCGCGCTCGAAGACCTCGGCAACGGCACGTTCCTCGCCAAGCTGCGCGAGTCGCCGTTCTACGCCGAGAGCGGCGGCCAGGTGACGGACAGCGGCGAGCTGGTCCACGAGGAGAGCGGCGCGGCCGCCGTCCTGCGCGCCGCGTACAAGCTCGGCGACGACCAGGCGCTCGTGCTCGAAGGCTCGGGCTTCGCCGCCGGCGACCGAGTGCGTGCGCTCGTCAGCTGGTCGCAGCGGTTCCCGACGATGGCGAACCACACGGCGACGCACCTCCTGCACCAGGCGCTGCGGGACGTGCTCGGCGACCACGTCAAGCAGGCGGGCTCGGCGGTGCGGCCGGACAAGCTGCGCTTCGACTTCACGCACGCGCAGAAGCTCACGCCCGAGGAGCAGGAACGCGTCGAGCGGATCGTCAACGAGAAGGTGTTCGAGGCGATCCCCGTGCGGACGTACGTGACGCCGATCGAGGAGGCCCGCAAGCTCGGCGCGATGATGCTGTTCGGCGAGAAGTACGGAGACGAGGTGCGGGTCGTCGAGATCGGCGGCTACTCGCGCGAGCTGTGCGGCGGCACGCACGTCCGCTCGACCGCCGAGATCGGCCCGTTCGTGATCCTCAGCGAGCAGTCCGTCGGCTCGGGCGCCCGGCGGATCGAGGCGGCCACCTCGGGGGCCGCCTGGAGCATCCTCGAAGGCCGCTCGCGCGAGCTCGCCGCCGTCCAGGCCGAGCTCGAGCGCGTGCGCAAGGAGGCGCGCCGGCCGAAGGCGGAGGCGGGCGGCCCCGACATCGTCTGGCAGGACCGGCGGGGCGCGGTGCTCGTCGCCGAGGTGAAGGGGGCGCGGGGCGGCGCGCTGCGCGACCTCTCCGACCAGCTGCGGCAGCGTGAGGGCGCGGACGCGGTCGTGCTCGCCTCCGCGGACGACGGCAAGGTGGCGCTCGTCGTGAACCTGGACAACAGGCTGGCCGAGCTCGACGCGGTGCGGATCGTGCGCGAGCTGGGGCCGATCATCGGCGGCGGCGGCGGGGGCCGGCCGACGCTCGCCGAGGCGGGCGGCCGCAACGTCGAGGCGGTGCGCGAGGCGCTCGAGGCGGGGCGCGACAGGCTGACGGCCGCGCTCGCTTGAAGATCCTCGCCCTCGACTACGGGTCCGCGCGCACCGGGATCGCGGTGTCCGACCCGACCGGCACGCTGGCGCGTCCCTTGACGACGATCCAGCACGTCACGACCGAGCCGGGGTTTGCGAAGCTCCTCGCCGTGATCGAGGCCGAGGACCCCGAGCTCGTCGTCGTCGGGCTGCCGCTGACGCTCCGCGGCGAGCAGGGCGCCCAGGCGCGCGAGACCGCGGGCTTCACGGAGCGGCTTCGCGGACGGCTCGCCGTTCGCGTCGAGACCTTCGACGAGCGGTTCACCTCGGTGCTGGCGGACGGCGACGACGCGCGCGCCGCCGCGCACCTCCTGAGCGGGTATCTGGAGTGGCGGGCGGGCCGGAGCTGAGCGGCGAGCGGCGCCGCCCGACCGGCGGCCAGATCCGCAGGCGGCGGACGGTCGCGCTCGCCGGCGTCGTGGTCGCCGTCGGCGTCGCGATCTTCGCGGTGCGCGCGGCGCTGCCGCACACGAAGCCGGCGCCTCCGCCGACGACCGCGGCGCTTCCCCCGCCGCCGCAGCCGTTCCACGTCGTCTTCCCGGAGGGATTCACGCGTACGCAGATGGCCGCGCGCGTGTCGGCGGTGGCGAAGATCGCCGTGCGGAAGAAGCACAAGCCGGTCAAGCTCGCGTCGAGCGCCTACCTCGCCGCGACGAAGAAGCTCGTCGTCCCGTGCTTCGCGCCGCGCAGGCAGGCTGCCGCCGAGGGCTTCCTGTTCCCGGCGACGTATCCGTTCTTCGGGAGCACGACGTCGAAGCAGCTCGTTCAGCAGCAGATCGTCGCGTTCTGCCGGAACTGGAAGCAGGTGAACCTGGCGTACGCGCGCTCGAAGAACCTGACGCCGTACGACGTGCTGACGATCGCCTCGCTCGTCCAGGGCGAGGCGGTGGTGCCGGGCGACCGCGCGAAGATCGCCGCGGTGATCTACAACCGGCTGCACCTGCACATGGCGCTCGGCATCGACGCGGCGCTCCGCTACGCGCTCGACATCCCGGGCACCGAGTCGATCCACGAGTCGCAGCTCCGGAACCCGACGCCGTACAACCTGCGGCTGCATCAGGGGTTGCCGCCGACCCCGATCGACAACCCGGGCCTCGCGTCGCTGCAGGCCGCCGCGCACCCCGCGAAGGTCGACTATCTGTACTTCGCCGCCGAGCCGGACAAGAAGCACCACTTCTTCACGGCGAGCGCGACGGCGTTCCAGCAGTACGAGTGCGCGCACGGCTACGGCTGCTGACGTGAAGCACGTCGCGCTGCTCGGCCATCCGGTGTCGCACTCGCTCTCGCCGGCGATGCAGAACGCCGCGTTCGCGGCTGCGGGCCTCGACTGGGACTACACGGCGTTCGACGTCGAGGATCCGGTCGCGGCGGTGCGCGACCTGCAGGCGCGCGGCTTCGCCGGCGCGAACGTCACGATCCCGCACAAGCTGGCGGTGGTTGCCGCGTGCGACGAGGCGGAGGGCGAGTCCGTGAACACGCTCGTCTTCCGCGAGGGGCGGGTGCTCGGCTTCAACACCGACAAGGAGATCCTCGCGGGCATCCGGGCGCGGCGTGCGTGCGTGATCGGAGCCGGCGGCGCCGCGGTCGCGCTGGCGCCGGCTCTGCCGGCCGACACGAGGGTGTTCTCGCGTTCGGGCGAGTGGCCGCCCGATGCGGCCGGCTGCGACCTGGTGGTCAACGCGACGCCGGTCCGCGACGAGGTGCTCGTCTCGCTCGACGCGGTCGCGACGGTCGTCGACCTCGCCTACGGCGACGGGGAGACCGCGCTCGTCGCGGCGGCGCGCGCCGCCGGCTGCCTGGTGGTCAACGGCCGGGAGGCGCTCGTCCGGCAGGGCGCGGCGAGCTTCCGGATCTGGACGGGCGTCGAGCCGCCGGTCGACGTGATGCGCGCTGCCGTCGGTCTGTGACAAGACGGTGACGATTCGTCCACGGCTTCACCTTTCGGCCATGCGCTCGGTGGGCATGCCCCTTGGTCAGACCAGGGTGACGAGACGGTAACGCTTCGTCCACAGGCTCGAGGCTTGCGCGCGTCCGTCTGCGAGTCGCGTCGGCCGGCGAGTGACGATTTGTCCACGGCTTCACCGTTCGGCCATGCGCTCGGTGGGCATGCCCCTTGGTCAGACCAGGGTGACGAGACAGTAACGCTTCGTCCACAGGCTCTAGGCTTGCCGGCGTGACTCTTCGTCTCGCGTCAGCCGGCGAATCGCACGGTCCTGCTCTCGTTGCGATCCTCACCGGGTTGCCGGCGGGGCTCGAGCTCGACCGCGACGCGATCGACGCCGACCTGCGCCGCCGCCAGGAGGGCTACGGACGCTCGCCCCGGCAGCAGATCGAGCAGGACCGGATCGAGGTGCTCGCCGGTCTGCGCCACGGCCGCACCCTTGGCACGCCGCTCGCGCTCGTCGTCGCGAACCGCGACCACCGCAACTGGACGTGGGGAATGTCGCCCTGGCCGCCCGAAGGCGAGCCGGCCGGCAAGGGGACGAAGCGGGTGACGCTGCCGCGCCCGGGCCACGCCGACCTCGCCGGCGTCCAGAAGTACGACCACGACGACGTCCGCAACGCGCTCGAGCGCGCCTCGGCGCGACACACCGCGGTGCACGTCGCCGCCGGCGCCGTCGCGAAGGCGCTGCTCGCGACGATCGGAATCGAGGTGCGCGGCGAGCCGCTCGACGAGGAGCTCCTGCGCGCGCGCGTCGACGCCGCACGGGCCGAGCGCGACACCGCCGGCGGGGTCGTCGAGGTGCGCGCGACCGGCGTGCCGCCGGGGCTCGGCACCTACGCGGCGAAGGAGGACCGGCTGGACGCCCGGCTCGCCGCCGCGCTGATGGGCATCCAGGCGGTGAAGGGCGTCGAGATCGGCGACGGCTTCGCGCTCGCCGCGCTGCGCGGCTCCGAGGCGCACGACGAGATCGCCCCCGACCGCCGCCGCATCTCGAACCGCGCCGGCGGGATCGAGGCGGGCGTCTCGAACGGCGAGGAGATCGTCGTCCGCGCCGCGATGAAGCCGCTGCCGACCTTGATGAAGCCGCTCCGGTCGGTCGACCTCGACACCGGGGAGCCGGCGAGCGCGCTCGTCGAGCGCTCGGACGTCGCCGCGGTCGAGGCGCTCGCGGTGGTCGCGGAGGCGGCCGTCGCGTGGGAGCTCGCGGTGCTCGCGCTCGACAAGTTCGGCGGCGACGCGGTCCGCGACTTCGTCGCCGCGCACCGCGCCTACGTCGAACGAATCGAATGGCGCTGAACGCGCTCGGGCGGCACCTCGCCCTGGTCGGGTTCATGGGCGCCGGAAAGTCGCACCTCGCGGCCGAGCTCTCCCGGCGGCTCGCACGCCCCGTGGTCGACGTCGACGCGGAGATCGAGAACCGCTACCGCGAACCCATCCCGCGCATCTTCGAGGAACGGGGCGAGGAAGGCTTCCGCCGGGTGGAGGCGCGCGTCGTCGGCGAGGCGGCGGCCCTGCGGCGCCCGTCGATCATCGATCTGGGCGGAGGGGCCGTCACCTGCGAGGAGAGCCGCGGCGCGCTTGCCGACGCCTTCACGCTGCTCGTCGACGTCGACGCCGACACCGCCTGGCGGCGCTGCGCGGGCAGCGACCGGCCGCTCGCGCAGGACGAGGCGGCGTTCCGGCGCCGCTACGACGAGCGCCTGCCGCTGTACCGGCAGGTCGCCGACGCCGCCGTCCGGAGCGGCGACGCCGACGGCGCCGTGCTCGCCGCCGCCGGCATCCACCACGAGCTCGGCGCGCTCGAGCGCCTCGGCGAGCTCGTGCCCGGCGACGGCCCGGTCGCGCTCGTCTCCGACACGACCGTGCTCGGCATCCACGGCCCGCGCGCCCAGGAGGCGCTCGGCGAGCGGCTCGTCTCGACGCACGAGCTGCCCTCGGGCGAAGCGGCGAAGCAGGCGCACGTGCTCGAGCGCCTCTGGAGCGAGCTGACCCTCGACAGGACGGCCACCGTCGTCGCGCTCGGCGGCGGCGCCCTCACCGACGTCGCCGGCTTCGCCGCAGCCACGTACCTCCGTGGCGTGCCGTGGGTGACGGTGCCGACGACGCTCGTCGGGCAGGTCGACGCGGCGATCGGCGGCAAGACGGCGATCGACATCGCCGCCGGCAAGAACCTCGTCGGCGCGTTCCACTGGCCGGCGCGCGTCGTGATCGACGAGGCGCTGCTCGCAACGCTGCCCGACCGCGAGCGCCGGCAGGGGCTCGCCGAGCTGATCAAGACGCGCCTCCTCGCGGGAAGCGACGTCGACGTGCGCGGCGCCGCCGCCTACAAGGCGGCGCTCTGCCTCCGCGACCCGCACGACCGCGATGTGCGCCGCCACCTCAACCTCGGCCACACGTTCGCCCACGCGCTCGAGGCCGGCGCCGGCTTCGAGCTCGCCCACGGCGACGCGGTCGCTCTCGGCCTGCTCGCCGCCCTGCGGCTGTCGGGCCGCGACACGACGCCCGTGGTGGACGCCCTCGACCCGCAGCCGGTTCGCGTCGACCGCGACCGCGCCTGGGCGGCGCTCCAGCGCGACAAGAAGCGCGAGCGCGGCGAGATCCAGCTCGTCCTGCTCGGCCCCGACGGCCCCGTCGTCGAGGCGCGCGACGCGGACACGGTCCGCGCCGAGCTGGAAAGGCTCATAGTCTGACGCCGTGCAGGTGCTCGTCCTGAACGGCGCCAACCTCGATGTGCTCGCCCGGCGCGATCCGCGGATCTACGGCGGGCTGACGCTCAACGAGCTCGAGAGCAAGATCTACGCGTGGGCGCACGCCCTCGACATCACCGCCCGCTGCCGGCAGACGAACAGCGAGGGCGAGTACATCGAGTGGATCCACGACGCGTACGACCACGTCGACGCGCTGATCGTCAACCCGGGTGCGTGGAGCCACTACAGCTGGGCGATCCACGACGCGCTCGAGCTGCTCGAGGTGCCCGTCGTCGAGGTGCATCTCTCCGACATCCACGCGCGGGAGGAGTGGCGGCGGTTCAGCGTCGTCGAGCCTCTCGCGGCGCACCGCGTCATCGGCAAGGGGCCGGACGGCTACCGTGAGGCCCTCGAGTTCCTCGTCGGCAAGGAGGAGGCATGAGCAGGCTGGAGAGGCTCGGGGAGCTGCTCGAGGCGCCGCTCCTCGTCACGAACCTCGTCAACGTCTTCTATCTCACCGGGTTCGACTCGTCGAACGCCGCCCTCTACGTCCGCCCCGGCGGCGAGGCGACGCTCTACACCGACTTCCGCTACCTCGAGGCGGCGCGCGACGTCCCCGGCGTCGAGGTCGAGCTCGCGAAGCGCACCCTGATGGCCGACCTCGGCGCGCG
Organism: Gaiellaceae bacterium; assembly: GCA_035651295.1. Taxonomy (GTDB): domain Bacteria; phylum Actinomycetota; class Thermoleophilia; order Gaiellales; family Gaiellaceae; genus PALSA-600. The sequence goes on from DASRGA010000059.1 coordinate 36,538, forward strand.
CCTGACTGGGCGGGTGCAGTTCGAGGCGGACGTCCTGCCGTACCTCGAATGGCAGCGGCTCGCAAGCGGGAAGGCGAAGCTGGAGCCGACGGCGGGGATCGTCGACGAGCTGCGCGCCGTCAAGGGCGCGGAGGAGATCGCGTCGATCGCCAAGGCCGCGCGGATCGCGGACCGCGCGCTCGAAGCGCTCACCGCGGAGACGTGGGTCGGGCGCAGCGAGCGCGAGCTCGCATGGCGGCTCCACGAGCTGACGCACGCGCACGGCGCCGACGACGTCGCGTTCCCGTCGATCGTCGCGTCCGGGGCGAACGGCGCGCTCCCGCACGCGCATCCGACCGAGCAGATCGTGGAGCCGAAGACGCTCGTGACCGTCGACTTCGGCGCGAAGGTCGCCGGCTACCACAGCGACTGCACCAGGACGTTCTCGACCGGCGAGCTGCCCGACCGGCTGCGCGAGATCTACGACGTGTGCCTCGAGGCGCAGCAGGCGGCGTGCGCCGGCGTGAAGGCCGGGCTGACGGGCGTCGAGGCGGACGCGATCGCGCGCAGCCGCATCGAGGCCGCCGGGTACGGCGGAAACTTCGGCCACGGGCTCGGGCACGGCGTCGGGCTCGCGGTGCACGAGGCGCCGAGGCTGTCGACCGAGTCGGACGACGTCCTGCACGCCGGGAACGTCGTCACGATCGAGCCGGGGATCTACCTCCCGGGCGTCGGCGGCGTGCGGATCGAGGATCTCGCGGTCGTGCGCGACGACGGCGTCGAGCTCCTGACCGGCTTCCCGAAGCAGCTGATCGAAGTCGGGTAGTTCGCTACCCTCCTGCGCCGATGGCCGAGGTCGTCTCCACCAACCAGTTCCGAAACGGCATGCACATCGAGCTCGACGGCCAGACGTGGCGGATCGTCGAGTTCCAGCACGTGAAGCCCGGCAAGGGCGGCGCGTTCGTGCGGACGAAGCTGAAGTCGCTCAACTCCGGCTCCGTGGTCGACCGGACGTTCCGCGCGGGAGAGAAGTTCCCGCGCGTCCGGACGGAGCAGAAGAACATGCAGTACCTCTACGACTCGGGCGACGAGGTCGTCTTCATGGACGAGGACACCTACGAGCAGCTCTCGGTTCCGCACGCGATGCTCGAGGACGAGCTGCCGTTCATGCAGCCGTCGTCGTCGGTGCAGGTGATGTTCGTCGGCGGCAGCCCGATGGGAGTCGACCTGCCGGCGTCGGTCGTGCTCGAGGTGACGGACACGGAGCCGGGCGTGAAGGGCGACACCGTCTCGAACGTGACGAAGCCGGCGACGCTCGAGACCGGCGCCGTCATCCAGGTGCCGCTGTTCGTCAACGTGGGCGACAGGCTGAAGGTCGACCCGCGCGAGAAGCGCTATATCCAGCGCGCCTGACGCGTCAGCGGCGCATGGCTTCGGGCAGCACCGAGTACCAGGGAAGCAGCCAGAGCGCGACCGGCAGCCACAGCTTGGCGACCGCACCCGATCGCGTGAGCGCCGGCACGCAGAGCACGAAGGCGACCACGACGCCCGACGCGATCCGCCCGGACGCGAGGTAGTTCACGTACGAGAGCTTCGGGAGCAGCAGCACGAGCACGAGCACGTTCGCGGCGAGCAGGCACAGCTCGAACGACAGCCTGCGGGTCGCCCACCAGACGACGGCGAGCGCGAGCAGCCCCGGGAAGACGACGGCGAGCAGCTCCTGGACGTCGTAGTCGTTCCACGGCCACTGGCGCACGAGCCCGAGGAGCGGCACCGGCTCGACGTGCGCCTGGGCGGGGGTGCCGAACGAGCCGAGCCACACGGCGAGCCCCGCCTTCAGCGCGAGCCACGGGACGATCGAGACCGCGAGCACGAGCAGGCCGTCCCGGCGGCGCCGGTCGGCGAGCGCGAGCCACAGTCCGAGCACGAGCGGGAAGAGCAGCGTCGTCTCGCGGGTGAGGCCGGCGAGCGCGAACACCGCGGCGGCGCCGAGCAGCGTGCGCCGGCGGGCGAGCAGCCCGACCGCGACGAGTCCGTAGGCGAGCGGCTCGGAGAGGTCGTGCGACACGCCCAGGAACAGGCCGGGGTAGGCGCCGGCGAGCGCTCCGTACCACGGGCTCGCGCCCTCGCCGGCGAGGAGGGTCGCGAGGGCGAAGGCGGCGGCCGTGACCGCGCCGATGCCGACGAGCAGGAGCGTCCACGGGACGGCGGGCGCGCGCCCGAGCGCGGCCGCCCGCGCGACGAGCGGGTAGAGGGGCCGGCCGTAGCGGTACGCGGCGTTGTCGAGGTAGGGCCGCGCGCCCGCCGGGTCGAGCGCGACGTAGAGGAAGAACTGGCCGTCGTAGCCGACGGTGCCGTTGGCGGTCGGCGAGAAGCGCGAGATCGCCTCGCTGCCGCCCGGCCTGCCCTGGAAGAACGAGCTCGAGTACGCCAGGCTGCGCACCGGATGGTGGTGCGTGTACCAGCCCGCCCACAGCAGGTAGCAGGCGGCGACGGCGAGCGCGACCTTCAAGGGCCAGAGCATGACCGAGATGGTGGACGTGGGCGGCGGTAAGGTCCGTCCTTCGATGCCGCGCCTCGTCGACACGACCATCCGCGTCCTCAGCCAGGAGCCGCTCGCCGGGCTGATGCCGACCGCGGAGGTGCTGCGCCTCGCCGAGATCCTCGACGGCGCGGGCTTCGCGTACCTCGAGGTGTCCGGCGGCGGCGTCTTCGACAACGCCGTCCGCCGCGGGGTCGAGAGCCCGTGGGAGCGCATCCGGGCGCTGAAGCTGCGCACGACCACGCCGCTCGCGCTCGCGCTGCGCGGCCGCTTTCTCGTCGGCTCGCGGCCCGTGGACGCCGATCTCGCCCGCCGGTTCGTCGCCAGCGCGGCCCAGAGCGGCGTCGACGTCTTCCGCCTGCACGATCCGCTCAACGATGTCGACAACCTGCGGGCGGCCGCGGGCGCGATCGTCGACGCCGGCAAGGAGTTCGAGGGGGGCCTGCTGTACGGAAGCGGCCAGCACGAGTCGCTCGTCGCCGCGGCGAAGGCGCTGCCCGAGCTCGGCGCCGCGCGGCTGCTGCTCAACGACCCCGCGGCGCTCCTGCAGCCGCACCGGGCCGGCGAGCTCGTCGCCGAGCTGCGCGACGTGTCCGGCCTCCCCGTCGGCCTGTACGCGCAGGGCGCCACCGGCAACGCGCTCGCGAACGCCATCGAGGCGGCGCGCGCAGGCGCCGACGTGATCGCGGTCGCCGTCTACCCGATCGCGCTCACGATGCACCGTGTCTCCGGCGAGGCGCTCGCGCAGGCGCTCGGCGGGCTCGGCGTCGCGACCGGCGTCGACCTCGGCCGCCTCTGGGCGGCCGCCGACCTCGTCGACGAGCACATCGGCGACGAGCCGGTCGCGCCCGTGCCGCCGCGGATCGCCGTGCGCGCCGCGCAGCAGAAGCTGCCGGTCGGCCTCGTCGGCGCGCTCGACCAGCAGCTGCGCTCGCGGGCCGCGGGCGACCGGCTCGACGAGGTTCTCGAGGAGGTCGTGAAGGTGCGCGAGGAGGTCGGCTCGCCGCCGCTTGCCGCGCCGATCGGCCAGATCGTCGCGTCGCAGGCGCTGCTGAACGTGCTCACCGCGAATCGCTACTCGACGATGGTCGACGAGCTGCGCGACCTCGTCCTCGGCAGGTTCGGACGGACGCCGGCGGCAACCGACGCGGCGCTGCGGCGCGCGGTCGACCTCTACGCAGACGGCGGCGCCGCGGAGGAGCCGATCGATCTCGACAGGCTGCGCGAGGACGCGCAGGGGCTCGCCTCGAGCGAGGAGGAGCTGCTCCTGCTCGCGCTCTTCGGCGACGAGGCAGAGCCGCTGCTGCGCTCGATCAGAGAGCGGTCCGGCGGCGAGGACACGCTCGCGGCGGGCGGGATCGACCAGGCGCGCGCCGAGCGGATCCGCGAGGTCGTCCGGATCGTCCAGGAGACCGGGGTCGGCGAGATCACGATCGAAGAGGACGGGATGCGGGTCAGCGTCCGCCGCACGGCGGAGCCGGCGTACGCGCCGGCGGCGGCCGACGTCGCGGCGCCGCTCGGCGAGCCCGAGCTGCCGCCGCTGCGCCCGGCCGACGACTCGCTGGTGCGCGTCGAGAGCCCGATGGTCGGCACCTTCTACCGGGCGCCGGCGCCGGGCGCGGCGCCGTTCGTCGAGGAGGGGGACGCCGTCGCTCCCGGTCAGGTGCTGTGCATCCTCGAGGCGATGAAGCTGATGAACGAGGTGAAGGCCGAGCTGGAGGCGATCGTGCGCCGGATCCACGTTCGAAACGCCGAGCCGGTCGAGTTCGGGCAGCTGCTCTTCGAGCTCGAGCCGGTCAACGGGCCGCCGCTCCTCTGATGTTCGGCCGGGTGCTCGTCGCCAACCGGGGCGAGATCGCGGTCCGGGTGATCCGCGCGCTGCACGAGCTCGGCAGCGAGGCCGTCGCGGTCTACTCGACCGCCGACGCCGACTCGCTGCACGTCCGGCTCGCCGACCAGGCGGTGTGCATCGGCCCCCCGGCCGCCGCCGACAGCTACCTGCAGATCCAGAACGTGGTCGCCGCCGCCGAGACGACCGGCTGCGAGGCGGTCCATCCGGGGTACGGCTTCCTCGCCGAGAACCCGGCGTTCGTCCGGGCGTGCGTCGAGAACGACCTCGTCTTCGTCGGGCCGCCGGCGGACGTGATGGCGACGATGGGCGACAAGATCGCCGCGAAGCAGGCGATGCGGACCGCGTCGGTGCCGACCGTCCCCGGGACGGAGGGCGCGACGACGATCGCCGGCGCGCGGGCCGCCGCGGAGGAGATCGGCTTCCCGATCCTGCTCAAGGCGACGGCGGGAGGCGGCGGCAAGGGCATGCGGCTCGTCCAGACGCCGGACGAGCTCGAGGACGCGTACGGCACCGCGGCCGCCGAGGCGCAGTCGGCGTTCGGCGACCCGACGATGTACCTCGAGAAGGCGCTCGTGCCGGCGCGGCACGTCGAGATCCAGGTGCTCTGCGACGAGCACGGGAACGTGCTGACTCTTGGCGAGCGCGAATGCTCGATCCAGCGCCGCCACCAGAAGCTCGTCGAGGAGTCGCCGAGCGCAGCGCTGACGCCGGAGCTGCGCGAGGAGATGGAGGCGGCCGCCGAGCGCGCGTGCCGCGCCGTCGGCTACCGCAACGCCGGCACGTTCGAGTTCCTGCTCGGGCCCGACTCGAGCTTCTACTTCATCGAGCTGAACGCCCGCCTCCAGGTCGAGCACCCGGTGACCGAGCTCTGCACCGGCATCGACCTCGTCCGCGAGCAGCTGCGCGTCGCCTCGGGCGAGCGGCTCACGCTCACCGGGCGGGCGCCGCGGCGCGGCCACGCGATCGAGATCCGCGTCAACGCCGAGGACCCGGAGCACGACTTCCGCCCGGCTCCAGGGCGCATCGAGCGGTTCGCGCCGCCGCAGGGGCCCGGCGTCCGCACCGACACGTTCATCGAGGCCGGCGCCGCCGTCCCGCCCTACTACGACTCGCTGCTGGCGAAGGTGATCGTCTGGGACGCCGACCGGCCGGCCGCGATCGCGCGGGCGGAGCGCGCGCTGCGCGAGCTCGTCGTGGAGGGTGTCCCGACGACGCGCGGGACGGCGCTCGAGGTGCTCGCCAGCGAGCCGTTCAGGAGCGGCGACTACTCGACGTCGACGCTCGAGGAGCTGCGGGAGGTCGCTGCGTGACGGTGTCGCGCCGGCAGGCGCGCCGGCAGGCGCTGTTCCTGCTCTACCAGTGGGATCTGTCCGGCCAGGCGATCGGCTCGCAGTACGCCGGCGAGATCGATCCGTGGGCGCGCGGCGTCGCAGAGGCGGTGGCGGGACGGGCCGCCGAGCTCGACGAGCGCATCACGGCGGCCTCGGAAGGCTGGACCGCCGACCGGCTCGGTGCGGTCGAGCGGAGCGCGCTGCGGGTCGCCGTGCACGAGCTCGAGACGCGCGAGGTGCCGGCGGAGGTGGCGATCAACGAGGCGGTGGCGTTCGCGAAACGGTATGCCTCCGAGGACGGGGCGCGGCTTGTGAACGGAATCCTCGGTCGAATCCAACGGGAGGCTGCATGACGGCAGACGAATCGCTTCAACGGGCCGACGACCTGCTCGCCCGGCTCGAGTCGGCGCGGGCGAGGCTCGAGGCGACCGACGAGCCCGACCAGGCGATCGAGATCCTGCAGGAGCTCGCCGAGCTTGCGAAGGACGTCGAGGCGGAGCTCCAGCGGGCGAAGCGCGCCGCGGAGACCGAGGCGGCCGCGCCCCGGCCGCACCCGGATGCCCCGGCGGACTGAGGAGCTGCGCGAGCTCGTCGAGGCGTATCTCGCCGAGCTCGCGTTCACGCCGGAGCTGCGGCCGCTCGAGGAGGCGATGCGGGACGCGCTCGGCGGGAAGCGCGTGCGGCCGGTGCTCTGCCTCGCGACCGGGGAGGCCGTCGGCGCCGACGTCGGCACGCTCCTGCCCGCGGCGGCGGCGGTCGAGCTCGTCCACTCGTTCTCGCTCGTGCACGACGACCTGCCGGCGCTCGACGACGACGCCGAGCGGCGCGGACAGCCGTCGGTGTGGGCAGCGCACGGGGAGGCGACGGCGATCCTCGCCGGCGACGCGCTCTTCGGCGAGGCGGTGCGGCTGGCGCTGACGTATCCGACGCCCGAGGTGGCGCGCGAGCTCGTCCGCGCGACGCTGCACATGATCGGCGGCCAGCAGCTCGACCTGCAGGGCGGCGTCGACCTCCGGCAGCTGCACGCGCTCAAGACCGGGGCGCTCTTCGGCGCCTCGATCATGTGCGGGCTGTGGGCGGCCGGGGTGCCCGCCGCCGGGCACGGGCCGTGGCGGTCGTTCGCCGCCCAGGTGGGGCTGCTCTTCCAGGTGGTCGACGACATCCTCGACGGCGACGGCTACGTGCCGGCGATCGGCGAGGAGGGTGCGCGGCAGCTCGCCGCCGACACCGCCGACCGGGCGCGCGCGCGGCTCGCGGAGGTCGACGCCGACACGGATGTCCTGCGCTCGATCGTCGACGACCTCGCCGTCCGCACGGCGTGACGAAGAAGCGCCTCGACGTGCTGCTCGTGGAGCGCGGCCTCGCCGAGAGCCGGGCGCAGGCGCAGGCGCTCGTGATGGCCGGGCGCGTGGTCGGCCACGTCAAGCCGGGCGAGCAGGTGCGCGACGACGCCGAGCTCGAGCTGGTCGCGCCGCCGCCGTACGTCTCGCGCGCCGGTCACAAGCTTGCGAACGCGCTCGCGGCGTTCGGCGTCGAGGTCGCGGGGCTGGAGGCGGTGGACGTCGGCTCGTCGACCGGCGGCTTCACGGACGTGCTGCTGCAGCGCGGCGCCGCACGCGTGATCGCCCTCGACGTGGGTCGCGGCCAGCTCCACGCGACGCTGCGCGCGGATCCGCGCGTGATCGTGCTCGAGCGGCAGAACGCACGCACGGTGACCGAGCTGCCGTTCGCGCCGCAGCTCGTCACCTGCGACGTCTCGTTCATCTCGGTGCGGCTGGCGCTTCCGCCGGTGCTGCGGCTGTGCGCGCCCGGCTGGACGGCGCTCGTGCTCGTCAAGCCGCAGTTCGAGGCGGGGCGGGCCGAGCTGCGGAAGGGCGTCGTTCGCGACCCGAAGGTGCACCGGCGCGTCGTCCGCGAGGTTGCGGTCGCGCTGCTCGCGAGCGGGGCCGAGCCTCGCGGCGTCGTAGACTCGGGGCTCCCGGGCCCGAAGGGAAACCGTGAGTTCGTCCTCCATCTCGTCCACCGGGAGCAACCCGAGCTCCCAGCCGAGCTCGACCAGTGGATCGTCGATGCGGTCGATTAGCCGCGCGTCGGTGGTCACCGTCGGCCGCGACGGGGTCGACGACGCCGTCGCCCGCGTGTCGGCCCTGGCGTCGCGGAGCGGCGTCGAGCTCGTCGACGGGGACGGCGCCGATATCGCGATCGTCCTCGGCGGCGACGGGACGATGCTCCGCGCCCTGAAGCGGTTCCTCGGCACCGGGACGCCGGTGATCGGCGTGAACTACGGCCGGGTCGGCTTCCTCACGTCGATGAGCGGCGAGGAGCTGGAGAGCGGCCTGGAGCGTGTGTTCGCCGGCGAGTACCGCACGGTCGCGCTCAGCACGCTCGAGGTGACGACCGGCGGCGAGACGACGGTCGCGGTCAACGACGTGGTCGTCGCCGGCGGCACGCTCGGGCGCATGGTCGAGCTCGGCTACGCGATCGGCGGCGAGCAGCTCGGCTCGCAGCCGTGCGACGGGCTGATCTGCGCGACGCCGACCGGGTCGACGGCGTACAACCTGTCGAACAACGGCCCGGTGCTCGTGTGGGGGCTCGAGGCGCTCGTGCTCACGTTCGTCGCTCCGCACTCGCTCCACATCCGCCCGCTCGTCGTCCCGCGCGGGCCGGACGTGTGCGTGACGAACCTGACCGCCGACCACGCGGCGACCGTGCTCGTCGACGGCCAGCCGGTGGGTGCGCTCCAGTCGGGCGAGCAGGCGACCGTC
>DASRGA010000060.1:0-45006 GCA_035651295.1 Gaiellaceae bacterium
AGCGTCTTCCAGTGGACGAAGTACCTCTCCGGGAAGACGTACTCGTGGTTCACCGGCTGGATCTACATCTTCGCCGGGATCCTCACCGTCACCTCGGTCTGCGTCACGCTCCCGCTCGCGCTCCTCCCGGCGTTCAACAACATGGGCTGGAACGTCCACAACACGCTGCACAACCAGCGGATCATGGCGATCGTCACGCTCGTGATCATCACCGTGATGAACGTCTTCGGCGTGCGCCTCGTGGCGATCGTCAACAACACGGGCGTCCTGTTCGAGATCCTCGGAATGGTCGTGTTCGCGTTCGTGCTCGCCCTCTTCCATCATCACCAGGGCGTTTCGGTGATCTTCCATACGGGCGGCACCTCCCTGACGACGGGCACGTTCCTCGTCGCGATGTTCATGTCGCTGTTCGTGATCTACGGCTTCGACACGGCCGGCACGCTCGCCGAGGAGACGCGCGACCCGCGGCGCGAGGCGCCGAAGGCGATCCTCGGGTCGATCGCCGGCGCGTTCGTGATCGGCGGCATCTTCCTGTTCGCCTGCCTGCTTGCGATCCCGAACCTGAACGACGCCGTGAAAGGCGCGTTCGGGCCGGCGAACATCATCGACGCGAACTTCGGCAACGCGTTCTCGACCGTGTTCCTGCTCGTCGTCTCGGCCGCGATCTTCGTCTGCTGCCTCTCGATCCAGACGTCGACGATCCGGCTGGGCTTCGGCATGGCCCGCGACCGGGCGCTGCCCGGCTCGAGCTACCTGTCGAAGGTGCACCCGACGCTGCACACGCCGATCGTCACGTGCATCGCGATCGGCGTCCTCGCGTTCATCCCGATGCTCCAGTACGCGGGCGCCGGGATCATCGCGATCGCCGCGACCGGGATGATCTACCTCTCCTACTTCGTCGGCAACATCGCCCTCCTGCGCGCGCGCCTGCGCGGCTGGCCGAAGGCGAAGGCGCCGTTCACTCTCGGCGCGTGGGGCCTCCCGGTGAACGTGCTCGCGCTCGCGTGGGGCGGCGGGATGCTGATCAACTTCGCGTGGCCGCGGATCGCCACGAACCCGACGCCGGCGCAGACCGGGCTCGGCCTGAACTTCCACTGGAACTGGCTGAACCACCGGCCCGTGCTGTGGACCGTCGTCGTCGTGATCCTCCTCGTCGGCTCGGCCTACTTCGCGCTCGTGCAGCGGCGGAGCCCCGCCCACCTGCAGGCGCCCGAGGGCGAGAGCTTCGCCGACTCGCCGCCGGCGCTGACCGGCTAGGACACCGGGGCCGGCGCGGGGTCGCGCTGCGGCGCGAGCCTCGCGCCGGCCCACGGTCTGCACGCGGCCTCGCGTCGAGGTCCGAGCGCTGCTCGTCCACAATGTGGCGGCGATGACGAAGCTGCCGTTCGCCATCGGCTGGGCGCGCGCGGCGGTCGCCGTCGCCGCCGCAGCGCTCGCCGCCGCGACGCTCGCCACGGCCCACGCCGCGGCCCGCAAGCCGGTCGCGCTGGGCTGGCTGCAGATGGTCGACGCGCGCCGCGGCTACGCGCTGGCGGCCGGAGGCGACACCTTCCGGCTGCTTGCGACGAGCGACGGCGCGCGCACCTGGCGGGACGTGACCCCGGGCCGGGGCGCCTACCGGGCGACGGGCCCGATCACGATCGACGGCAGCACGCTCCTCTTCTCGACCCGGCTTCGCGGGCATCGCTTCGCGGTCGAGCGGAGCGACGACGGCGGCCGCAGCTGGCGCCGGTCGCGCCCGTTCGGCGACCCGCGAGGAGCACCGGCCCCCGGCGCGCCGATCATGATCGACAGCAGGCACCTCTATCTCGCCGTCAACGAAGGCGCCGCCGCCGGCTCCTCCGGGGAGGCGCTCTTTGCGAGCAGCGACGGCGGCCGGACCTGGGCCTTCGTCTCGGGCACGCAGATCGGGAGCGCCCGCGCAGGAACGCTCCCGTTCGGCTGCGACAAGGACGGGTTCGGCTTCGCAACCCCGATGCGGGGATTCGCAGGCGGCTACTGCGCCGGCGGCCTGCCGTTCTTCTACCGCAGCGACGACGGCGGCCGCACGTGGCGCCGCCAGCTGCTGCCGGTGCCGCGGCAGTGCGCCTGCGAGACCACTCCGCCCGTGTTCTTCAGCCGGACGGCCGGCGTGCTCAGCGTCTACGGGTTCGACACCGACGGCGCCGGGACGCCGTTCGTCCGCGTCCTCTGGACGCGCGACGGCGGCGACCACTGGCGCGGCGGCGCCGTCCCTGCCGGGCGCGCCGGCCGGCCCGTGGTCGTCGACCCGCGCACCGTCTGGCTCGCCGGCCAGAAGCGCGGGGCGGTGCGGTCGCCGTTCGATCGCCTCTTCCGCACCGTCGACGGCGGCACGCACTGGCAGGTCGTCACGTTGCCGTTCGACGGGCAGAACAGCCAGCTCGACCCGGTCGGCGCCCGGATCGCGTTCGCGCTCGACATCGCCTCCGGCTCCCACGCGGTCCGTGTCACCCGCGACGGCGGCCGCAGCTGGCGCGCACTCGAGCCTGTCCTCGTCGGGTAGCCGCTACGGCGCGGCTCCCGGAGCCCCGCTCGCCAGCAGGCGCCCGGGCCGCGGCGCGAGCCTCGCGCCGGTCGCCGGGTCGAAGAAGTGCGCGGCTTCCGCCTTCGGACGCAGGTTGACGAGGTCGCCCCGGCGCGGCGCGTCGTCGGTGTCGACGCGCGCGACGAGCTTCTGCTCGCGGCCGCCGATCTCCGCGACGCAGAAGACGTGCGCGTCGGCGCCGATCTCCTCGACGACCTCGACGACCGCCGGGCAGCCGGCCGCGGCGAGCCCGAGCGCCTCCGGGCGCAGGCCGAGCACCACCTCGCCGTGCACGCCGTCCGGCACCGGCACGTCGACGCCGCCGAAGCGGGCGACGCCGCCCTCGACGCCCACCGTGCAGAGGTTCATCGCCGGCGAGCCGATGAAGCCGGCGACGAACGTGTTCGCCGGCTCGCGGTAGAGGGCGCGCGGCGCGTCGAACTGCTGCAGGCGGCCGTCCTTCAGCACCGCGACCCGATGGCCGAGCGTCATCGCCTCCGACTGGTCGTGGGTCACGTACACGGTCGTCACGCCGAGCCGCGCCTGCAGCGCCGCGATGTCGGCGCGCATCTGCACGCGCAGCTTCGCGTCGAGGTTCGAGAGCGGCTCGTCCATCAGGAAGACGCTCGGCTGGCGGATGATCGCGCGGCCCATCGCCACCCGCTGGCGCTGGCCGCCCGACAGCTGGCCCGGCTTGCGCTCGAGATAGTCCGAGAGCCCGAGCATCGAGGCGACCTCGGCCACGCGCCTGTCGCGCTCCGACCGCTTCACCTTCGCGATCCGCAGCGGGAACCCGATGTTCGCCGCGACCGTGAGATACGGGTAGAGGGCGTAGTTCTGGAAGACCATCGCAACGTCGCGATCCTTCGGCGCCAGGTCGGTGACGTCGCGGTCGCCGATGAAGATCGCGCCCGCGTCCACCTCCTCCAGCCCGGCGAGCATGCGCAGCGCCGTCGTCTTGCCCGAGCCCGACGGGCCGACGAGCACCACGAACTCGGCGTCCCGGATCTGCAGCTCGAGCGCGTCGACCGCCGGGGCGTCGTTCCCCGGGTACACGCGGGTCGCCTGGTCGAAGCGAACCTCAGCCATCGCCGCCTCCGATTGTGACCGGTGCAGGCATGCCGTCCAGCTCGCTCCGCAGCCGCTCCTTCGCGGCCGGCGCGGCGCCGAGCTCGTCGAGCGCGTACAGGCCCGAGCCGAGGATCGCGGGCGCCGAGGTCGGCTTGACCGTCGCGCCCGGCACCGTCTCGTGCACGCCCCGGGCGATCTCCGCGACGAGCGCCGCGTCGGCCCCCTGCAGCAGCCCGCCGCCGAGCACGACCTCCGGCTCGGCGGCCTCCAGCCCGAGCCGCTTCGCGGCGACGCGCACGAACGCGACCACCTCGGCGACCTGGCGCGCGACCAGCGCGGCGGCGACCGCGTCGTCCGCCGCCTCCGCGAAGACGAGCGGCGCGAGCTCGACGAGCTGTCGGTGCGCGATCCGGCCCCGGTGGATCTCGTGGGCGACCTCGCTCGGCGACGGGAGCGCGAAGTGCTCGGCGACGCTCCGCTCGAGGCGCGTCCGCGGGCCGCGCCCGTCCTCGCTCCGCACCGCCGAGTAGAGCGCCGCTTCGCCGAGGTCGTAGCCGCCGCCCCAGTCGCCGGTGATCGCCCCGAGCGCGGGGAAGCGCGCATGCCGTCCGTCCGGCGCGACGCCGACGCAGTTCATCCCGGCGCCGCACACGACGGCGATGCCCCAGCCGCGGTCGGTGCCGGCGCGCAGGACCGCGAACGTGTCGTTGCGGATCGTCAGCGACCGCGACCAGCCGCGCGGCTCGGCGAGCCGCTGCAGCTCTTCCTCCTCGTCGGGGAAGTCGGCGCCCGCGAGCAGCAGCATCGTCAGCTCCGGCAGCTCGGGCGGCGCGACCTCGTCGATCAGCGCGCCGATCAGGTCGAGCGCGGCGGCCGCGCCGAGCGCGTGCGGCGAGCTGCCGGCGCCGCGCGCGACGCCGAGCAGCGCGCCGTCCTCGCGGACGAGCGCGACGTCCGTCTTCGAGTTGCCGCCGTCGATCGCGAGCGCGAGCCTCATGCCCGGGCCTGCTCCTCGAGCAGCGCGCCGGCGAGCAGCGCCTCGATCCGGTCGGTCTGGCCGACGAGCGGGTGGGCGAGGAGCGCCCTGCGCGCGGTCGCCGGGTCGCGCGTCACCGCCGCCTCGGCGGCCAGGCGCTCGTAGGCGGCGACGTGCTGTACGAGGCCTAGCAGCTCCGGCGCGAGCGGCGCCTGCGGCAGCGGCTCGAGCGCGCCGCCGCGGACCCGCGCCGGCACCTCGACCACGTCGTCGCCGGCGAGCCCCGCGAGCGTGCCGGCGTTTCGCACGTCGACCTCGTGCACGGCGTCGTCGCCCGCGACGAGCGAGCGGACGAGGCCGAGGGCTGCTTCGCTGTAGAAGGCGCCGCCGCGCCGCTCGAGCAGAGCTGGCTTCGCGTCCAGGCTCGGGTCGCGGTACAGCTCGAGCAGGCCGCGCTCGATCTCGGCGACCTCCGCGGCGCGCGGCACGCCGTCGCGCTGCTCGGCGAGCACCCGGTCGTGGTCGTAGAAGTAGTGCAGGTAGTAGGACGGCAGCGCGCGCAGGTGCTCGAGGACCCAGGGCGCGACGCCGACGTCCTCCGCCAGCTCCTCGAGATGCCCCGCGAGCAGCTCGGGCAGCGCGTCGCGCCCGTCGACGTGCACGGCCCGCACCCACGTGAGGTGGTTGAGGCCGACCTGGTCGACGATCACGCGCGCCGGCTCGACGCCGAGCAGCCGCGCGAGGTGGCGCTGGAAGCCGATCGCCACGTTGCAGAGTCCGACCGCGCGGTGCCCCGCGTCGAGCAGCGCGCGCGTGACGATCCCGACCGGGTTCGTGAAGTCGACGATCCACGCGCCGTCCGCCGCAAGACGCCGCGCGCGCTCGGCGATCTCGAGCACGACCGGCACGGTGCGCATCGCCTTCGCGAAGCCGCCGGCGCCGGTCGTCTCCTGTCCGATGCAGCCGCACGGCAACGGGATCGTCTCGTCGCGCAGCCGTGCGGCCTGGCCGCCGACGCGGATCTGGAGGAGCACGAAGTCGGCGCCCGCCAGCGCGTCGTCGAGCGTGCGGGTCAGCTCGAGCCTCCCGCGGTAGCCGGCGCGCTCGAGCATCCGCCGCGCGAGGCCGCCGACGACCTCGAGGCGCTCCGCGTCGACGTCCATCAGCGCGAGCTCGGTCACGTCGAGCGAGCTGAGGCCGGAGACGAGCTCCGGCGTGTAGGTCGAGCCGGCGCCGACGACCGCGATCCTCAACCCTTCACCCCGGTCAGCGTGACGCCCTCGACGAACGCCTTCTGGGCGAGGAAGAAGATCACGATCACGGGCGCCATCACGAGCAGCGTCGCCGCCATCGTCAGGTTCCACTGCACCTGGTGCAGCGAACGGAACTCCGACAGGCCGATCGACAGCACCCAGTGGTGCGGCGCCTCGCCCGCGTAGAGCAGCGGCAGGAAGAAGTCGTTGAACGTGTACAGGAACGAGAAGAGCGCGACCGCGACGATCGCCGGGCGCGCGAGTCGCGTCACCACCGTGCTGAGGATCCGCAGCTCGCCGCAGCCGTCGACCCGCGCCGCGTCGAGGTACTCCTCCGGGATCGTCAGGAAGAACTGGCGCAGCAGGAAGATCGAGAACGCGTCGCCGAGCCAGTTCGGCAGGATCACCGGCCAGAGCGTCCCGATGAACTGGAAGCCGAACGGGTGGAACTTCGCCCACATCACGTACAGCGGCACGACCGTCACCTGCGGCGGCAGCATCAGCGCGACGAGCACGATCATGAACATCGCCTGCCGGCCCTTGAACTGCAGCCGCGCGAGCGCGTAGGCGACCGGGACGCTGGAGACGACGACGCCGAGCGTGCCGAGCACCGAGTACTCGAGCGTGTTCAGCGTCCAGCGCCAGAACGGCACGGTCGTGAACACGTCGACGAAGTTGTGCCAGCGGAACGGGTGCGGCCACAGCCTCGGCGACAGCGCCTGCGAGCTCGTCATCAGCGCCGTCAGCGTGATGAACGCGAACGGTGCGAGGAACGCCACCGCGACCCCCACCAGCACGGAGTGGTTCGCGACCGCCAGCAGCAGGCGGCGGCGGCGCACCGCCGCCGGCGCGCGCCGGCGCCGGACGACCGCGGCCGCCGAGGGGACGGCCGTCATTTCGCGGCGCTCCCCTGGTGCACCCACTTGCGCGAGTTGACGACGATCACGAGCGTCACCGCGAACGAGACGACGAGCAGCAGCATCGCCATCGCCGAGGCGTAGCCCATCTGGAAGTCGCTGAACCCGTGCACGTACAGCAGCACCGGGTAGACGAGCGTCGAGTCGAGCGGGTAGCCGAGGTTGCCCGACGTGACGTCGGCCGCCTGCGACGCCTGGCCGGAGGCGACGCCCGCCGCGACATAGGCCTGCGTGAAGTACTGCAGCCCGCCGATCACGCCGAGGATGACCGCGAACAGAATCACCGGGCTGATCGTCGGCAGCGTCACCCAGCGCAGGCGCTGCAGCGGGCCCGCGCCGTCGAGCGCGGCCGACTCGTACAGGTGGCGCGGCACGTCGAGGATCGCCGCGAGGAAGATCACCATCGTGTTGCCGACGCCCCAGATCGCGAGGATCGTCAGCGACGGCTTCGACCACGCCGGGTCCTGGAACCACAGCGGCCCGTTGATGCCGAGGTGGCCGAGGATCGTGTTCACCGGCCCCGTCGCCGGGTTGAGGATGAACACGAAGCCGAGCGTCGCCGCCACCGGCGGCGCGAGCGCCGGCAGGTAGAAGATGGTGCGGAAGACGCCCGCGCCGGCCTTCGCGCGCGCGAGCATTAGCGCGATCCCGAACGCGAAGAGCACCTGCAGCGGCACCATCACGCCGATCAGCCACAGCGTGTTCTTCACCGCCGTCCACACCTGGGGGTCGACCGTGAACAGGTAGCGGTAGTTCGCGAGGCCGACCCAGCGCGGCGGGGAGAGCAGGTCGTAGTGGTTGAACGACAGGTACGCGCTCATCACGAGCGGGTACGCGAAGAAGAGCGAGAAGCCGGCGAGCCAGGGGGAGAGGAGCAGCAGCACGAGGCGCCGCCGTCTCCACGCCGAGCGCTTCCTGGCCCGCCGGCGATCCTCCATCGTTACGGCACGCCCCCGCCGCCCGCCTGCTTCACCATCGCGTCGAGCTGCTTGTCGAGCGAGGAGAGGCCGGAGGCGAGGTTCGAGACCTTGCCCGCCTGCCACTTCGTCGCGAAGTTCTGGACGGCGTTCGTGTACGAGACACCGGCGGCCGTGATCGGCGAGGTGCTCGAGTACGGGTTGCCGAAGATCTTCAGGAACGTCGCGAAGTGCGCGTCGGGAGTCAGCTCCTTCGACGTCAGCGAGGCGGTCGTCGACGGGACGTTGCGCAGCCCGTTCGACAGCTTCGCCAGCGCGTGCGTGTTCATCGTCAGGTACTTGACGAGGTTCCACGCCTCGGCCTGGTGCTTGCCGTTCTTCGGGATGCCGATGATCGTGCCGTTGATGTAGCCCGAGCCGTAGCGCTTCGGGTTCGCAACCGGCATCGGCGCCGTGCCGTAGTCGAGCGTCGGATGCTCAGCCTGGATGAACGCGACGCGCCACTCGCCGTCGTAGTTCATCGCGAGCTTCCCGACTTCGAACGCGTTCGAGGAGGAGAACTCGTCGCCGAGGCCCGCCTGGAACTTGACGAGCTTGTTGTAGCCGATCCAGTCGATCAGCGAACGCTGCCACTTGAGCCACGACGACCAGCCGGGGGTCTTCGCGAGCTTCGAGTGGTTCGACGCATCGAGCCACTGCTCGCGGCCGCCCCAGGCGGTGACCCACCGCTCGGGCGTGTTCTCGTAGAAGCCGACGAACGGATCGAACCCGAGCACCTTGATCGAGCCGTCGGGGTTGAACTTCGTCAGCTTCTTCGCGTCGGCGGTGAGCTCGGCGATCGTCTTCGGCGGGCTCGCGATGCCGGCCTGCTTGAAGAGCGTCTTGTTGTAGTAGAGCCCGTAGTCGTCGGCGAGCAGCGGCAGCGCGCAGTGCTTGCCGCCGTACTGCGTGTAGTAGTTCGTCGCCGGCGGGAACTGGCTGAACGACTGCCCCGCCTGCTTCATCAGCGGCGTCAGGTCGATCCAGCCGCCGGTGCCGCAATACACTCCGACGTCGTACGAGTTGAACGAGCTCGCGACGTCGGGTGCGTTGCCGGCCCGGATCGCCGCGACGATCTTGTCGTCGCTGATGTTGCCGACGACGTTCCACTGCGTGCCCGGGTGGGCCTTGTTGTACTCGGCGACGACGCTCTTGAACACGCCGAGCTCGCGGGCCTGCCAGCCGACCCAGATCGTCAGCTTCTCCGGCCCGCTCGAGGAGCGCGTCGCAGCCGCCGCCGTCACGGCCGCGGCGCCGAGTGCGAGGAGCACGAGCAGGGCGACCGCCGCTCTCGCGCGTCTCATGGGAGACCTCCCTCTCTGTCGTTCGCGTAAGGGAAACTTACGAGATCGACGCTAACAGGTCGGCAAAATGGCGTCAACGGCCCTCTCGGCGCCCATGGTGTTAGCATCGTTGACGAAATGAGCGACCAGCTGCTGGGCCGCGCGACCCCTCCGCTGCTCAAGCAGCTGAACGCGCGGGCGGTGCTGGAGGCGATCCGGGCCGGTGCGCCGATCTCGCGGGCCGAGATCGCGCGGCGCACCGGCATCTCGAAGCCGACCGTCTCGCTCGCGCTGCAGGCGCTGCTCGAGGCGGGGATCGTGCGCGAGACCGCCCCCGACCCGGACCGGCCGCACTACGGGGCCGTCTTCTTCGAGCCGGTGCCGGAGGCGGCGCTCGTCGTCGGGGTCGACATCGGCGCGCGGTTCCTGCGCGGCGCGATCAGCGATCTCGACGGGCGCGTCCGCGCACGCCAGGACGTCGAGCTGCGCGACGTGACCGCCGAGTCGGCGCTCGCCGCGATCGGCGGTCTCCGCGACGCGCTCCTCCAGTCGGCGGGCCAGCCCGCCGAGCGGATCGACGTCACCGTCGTCGGGGTGCCGGGTGTCGTCGACCCGGTGAGCGGGGCGGTGTCGCTCGCGACCAACGTCCCCGGGATCGAGGAGCGGAGCTTCCGGGCGGAGCTCGAGGAGCTGCTCGGGCTGCCGGTCAGGCTCGAGAACGACATCAACCTCGCCGCTCTCGGCGAGCAGTGGCGCGGCATCGCGCGCGGCGTCGACGACTACCTGTTCCTCTCGATCGGCACGGGCATGGGCGCGGGGCTCGTGCTGCACGGTGAGCTGCACCGCGGCCGCAACGGGGCCGCCGGCGAGCTCGACTACGCGATCGCCGGCCCGCTCGAGCAGGTCGATCCCTGCGCGGGCGCCCTGTCCCAGCTCGCCGAGCAGCTCGCGCCGCGCTTCGCCGGCGAGACGGCGCTGCGCGCACCCTACGAGCCGCGCGCCGTGTTCGCCGCCGCGCGGACCGGCGACCCGCTCGCGCGCGAGCTCGTCGCCGAGGAGGCGCGGCGGATCGCGCTGCACGTCGTCCCCGTCGGCGCCGTCGCCGACGTCGAGCTCGTCGTGCTCGGCGGCGGCCTGGGCGCGAACGGCGACCTGCTGCTCGAGCCAATCCGCGGGCATCTCGCCCGCTGGCTGCCGTACCCGCCGCGCGTCGAGACGTCGAGCCTCGGCGACGCGGCCGTGCTCACGGGCGCGCTCGCCGTCGGCGTCCGCGCCGCCCGCGAGAGCGTCTTCGCCTAGAGCAGGCGCTCGATCAGGCCGGCCGCGCGCACGGTGCCCGGCGAGCCCTGCGCGCGGGCGGTGATCGCGGCGAGTCGGGCGTGCAGCGCCGAGTCGTCGAGCAGGCGTGCGATCGCACCGTGCAGCTCGCCGCGGTCGAGCTCGTAGGTCGGGAGCCGGACGCCGAAGCCGGTCTCGTGCACGCGCTGCGCGTTGTCGTACTGGTCCCAGAAGATCGGCAGCACGACGAGCGGCTTGCCGAAGTGGAAGCACTCGGTGGTCGTGTTGTTGCCGCCGTGCGTGATGACGAGGTCGACCTGCGGCAGGATCGCCGGCTGCGGCAGGTACTCGGCACCGGTCATGTTCGGCGCCAGCTCGTACTCGCCGGCCTGCGGCCCCTTCGAGACGACGAAGCGGTACGGCGCGTCTGCGAGCAGCTCGACGAGCCTGCGCATCAGCTCCACGTCGGCCGACCCGAGCGAGCCGAGCGAGAGATAGACGAGCGGCTCGTCGCCGGCGGGCGGCTCGTACGTGTCGGAGCTCCGTCGCACGCAGGTGTCGACGCGCTGCCACGTGGGCCCGAGCGGGGCGGCGCGCGCGTAGTCGAGCTCGGCCGGGTAGACGTAGAGGTTCAGGTGCTCGGAGGCGTGGATCAGGTCGCCCTCGGGCAGCGGGCCCGCGCCGCGCTCCTCGCAGAACGCGCTGAACTCGGCGTGCAGCGGGCCGAGCGCGCGCAGGTACTCGCGGCGGAACGCCTCCCAGCCGCTCGGGTCGTCCGCCGGGTAGCCCGAGAACACCGGCGGGATCGCCGGGTCCTTCACCTCGAGCGGGTTGCACGACACGATCCGCACCCACGGCGCTCCGGAGTGCTTCACGGCGGGGAAGGCGACGACGTTGTCCTCGACGATCGCCGCCGGCGCGAGCTCGGCGAAGATCTCGCGCAGCCGGTCGTCGGCGTAGCGAGCGCCGTCGCAGAGCGCCCGGAAGGTCGGCTCGACGAACTCGGCGAGCTGCTCGACCGTCGGCTTGCGGAAGACGGGCGCCGTATCCCGGATGAAGTCCTTCCAGAACTGCCCGGGCGCCTCCTCGGCCTCGGGCGGCGGCGCCAGGCGGACGTGCCGCTCCTCGAACCCCTGCGCCTCGAGCGTCCCGGCGAACGACTCCTCGACCACGAAGACGACCCGGTGGCCGCGCTCCTGGAGCACCTGGCCGATGCCGACGCAGTTGTTCGTCGGCCCGTAGGCGCCCTCCGGGAAGAACACGATCGTGCTCACGGCCGCCTATTCTTCTAGAGTCGGCCCGATGGGAGTCGCAGAGGTCGCCGTCGCCGCGCCCGCCCAGCCTGCGCGGCGCGAGTTCCAGATCGTCCCCGTGCGCGGGCTGCCGCTGGTGGCGCTCGTGCTCGTCGGCGTCGTGGTCGCGATCGCGCGCAACGTCGAGTGGGGGCTGACGTTCTGCCACGTCGTGGGCGGGGCGGCCTGGACGACGATCGACCTGCTGCTCGGCTTCGTGATCGGGCCGACGCTGCGGCGGATGCCGGTCCCGGCCCGGATCGAGTTCACGACGCGCTTCATGCCGAAGATGCTCCTCATCCTGCCGACGACGGTGACGATGACGCTCGCCGCCGGGTTCCAGCTCGCGCGGCACGGCGGCCTGCTCGACACGGCAGATCCCCACCACGCCTGGGTCGTCGCCTCGTTCTGCGTCGTCGCGGTGATGGCGACCGTCGCGCTCGCCTACCTGCAGCCTGCGAACATCGCGGTGCTCTTCGAGCTGCGCAAGCCGCAGCCCGACCCGCGGGTGATCGAGATCCTGATGCGCCGCTTTCTCTACACGGCCGGCATCACCGGCGTCATGCAGGTGGCGACGTTCGTGATCATGACGAGGCTCGCGAGTTGAGCGAGAGCCTGGTCGATCGCCGCCTGCCGCCTGTGACCGAGCTCGGGGCTGCCGCCATGGCGGCGATCGCGGGCGGCGTCGTCTACGAGGCCGCGTACCTGCCGAAGCACGCCCCGTCGGCGGCCGCCTTCGTGCTGCTTGCGGTCGCGGCGGCGCTCGAGCTGGCGAGCTGGCTGCTGCTCGCGCGCGTCGATGGCTTCGCCTGGTGGCGCTTCCGGCAGGTGTTCGGCTACGGGCTCGCGGCCTACGTCGTGATCGGCGGCATGATCGAGTACGCGTTTCTCTACGACCACACGCACGGCACGCAGCTCGTGCTGCTGACGCTCCTGCTGACGCTGTTCATCCTGAACGTGCCGCTCCTGATGGCGTTCACGGTGGCCCGCTACCAGCGGGACGACGCGGTCGCCGTCTAGCGTTGAAGTCGAGGTGGAGGACAGGCACCGCCTCGGCGCGGTCCAGGGTGCGGCGCTCTACGTCGGGGCGCTGATCGGCCCCGGGCTGCTGCTCGTCCCTGCGCTCGCGGTGCAGGCGGCGGGCGCCGCCTCGATCGTCGCGTGGGCGGGGCTGCTCGCCCTCTCGGCGCCGCTCGCCGCCGTGTTCGGCGCGCTCGGCGTTCGCCATCCCGTCGCGGGAGGCGTCAGCGCCTACGTCCGGGAGGGGCTCGGCGAGCGTGCGGCGGCGGTGACGGGGCTGTCGTTCGTCGCCGCGATCGTGCTCGGCGGGCCGGCGGTCGCGCTGATCGGCGGCTACTACGTGGCGGCGCTGACGGGCTCGGGCGCCGCGGTCGCCGCCGCTGTCGGCCTCGCGATCTACGCGACCGTGATCGGCGCGAACGTCTTCGGGCTTCGCGTCTCCGCGCGCTTCCAGCTCGGGCTCGCCGCGGTTCTCGTCGTCGTGCTTGCGCTCGCGGTCGGGGTCGCGCTCCCGTCTCACGGTGGCGACAATTGGGCGCCGTTTGCGCCGCACGGCTGGTGGGCGGTCGGCACGGCGGCGAACATCCTCGTCTGGCTCTTCGTCGGCTGGGAGGCGGGCGCGCAGCTCGCCGGCGACTTCCGCCGCCCCGAGCGCGATCTCCCGCGTGCGATGGGCCTCGCGTTCGTGCTCGTCACCGTGCTCTATGTGGCGCTCGCGGTGGCGACGATCGGCGTCACCGCGGGGACGCGGTCGAAGGTTCCGCTCGCGGATCTCGTCGCCGTCGGCTTCGGCCGCGCGGGTCGCGACGCGACCGCCGTGCTCGCCGTCGCGCTGACGATGGGGACGATGAACGTCTACCTGAGCGGCGGCGCCAAGCTGATCGCGGCGCTCGCGCAGGCGGGGTCGCTGCCGCGGCGCCTCGCGGCCGACGCGGCGCGCTCGGTGCCGCGCGTCCCGCTGTACGCCGTCTCGGCGACGGCGGTGCCGCTGTTCGCGTGGCTGATCGGGGGCGCCGGCAGCACGGACGAGCTGATCCGTGCGACCTCGGCGTGCTTCATCGCGGTCTACGCGCTCGCGCTGGCGTCGGCCACGCGCATCCTGGCGGGCCGGATGCGGGCCGCCGCCGGCTGCTCGCTCGCGCTCGTGTGCGTCCTGGCCGTGTTCTCGGGCTGGTACCTCCTCGTGCCGGTTGCCGCCGCGCTGGCTGCGCTCGCCCTGCACGGCATGCTCGTGCGAGAGTTGCGTCGTGCACGAGACGCGGCTTCCGACGCGCTGGGTTGACTTCGACGCGCTCGCGCACGTCACGCACGCCGTCTACCCGGTGTTCCTCGACGAGGCGTGGGACGACTTCCTTTCGAGCAGGCTCGGCTCGTTCTCCGACTGGCCCTACGTGCTCGTGCACGTGTCGATCGACTACCGGCGCGAGCTGCGTCACCCGACGCCCGAGGTGCTCGTGCGCACGCGCGTCGTCGAGGTGGGTCGGACGAGCGTCACCTTCGAGCAGGAGGTGTGCGGGCCCGACGGGACGCCGGCGGCCTCGGCCCGCTGCGTGATCGCCGCCTGGGACGCCGGCGCGCGCGCGACGCGCGCAATCACCGCCGCCGAGCGGGCGAAACTCCTCGCCGCGAGCCCGTAGGCCCTTCGGACCGGGCTTGGCAAGCCTCGTCCCCTGGTCAGACCAGGGTGTCGAAACAGTCACAAATCGTCCACAGCGCCCGGCTCGTGACGAAGCGGCCTGCCCTCACGGCACCGTCCCATCCTCTTTGGACACGGCCGGCCGCAGCATGTCGCTTGGTCAGACCAGGTTCGAGCGGCCGGGCGGGGGTGACGGTCGCACCGGCGTGCGTTGCACGACTAGACGGCGACGGGCTCGTCGCCGCCGACGAGCACGCGCTCGATCTCGAGCCGGTCGTTCAGGACGACGACATCCGCCGGCAGGCCGACGTCCAGGCGGCCGAGCCGCGCGTCGCCGAGCACGCGCGCCGGCGTCGCCGAGACGGCGCCGAGCGCCTCCTCCAGCGGCACCCCCAGGGCGTGCACGTTCCGCACCGCCTCGATCAGCGAGAGCACGCTGCCGGCGAGGATGCCGTCCGGCCCGCGCACCGCGCCCTCGTGCACCTCCAGGTCGAGCTCGCCGAGGCTCGACCGCCCGTCCGCCCGCGGCGCGGCGGCGGTCGCGTCGCTGATCAACGCCACGCGTCCCCGCGCCGCCCGCCACGCCGTCAGCACCGTCTCCGGCGCCAGGTGGATGCCGTCGACGATCAGCGAGACGACCACGTCGTCGTTCGCGAGCGCCGCGCCGACGATGCCCGGGTCACGGTGCTGCAACGGGCGCATCGCGTTGAAGAGATGCGTGACGGCGCGCGCGCCGCGGCCGAAGGCCGCCTCCGCCTGCTCGGCGGTCGCGTCGGTGTGCCCGAGGGAGACGGTGACGCCCCGGCTGTGCAGCGTGTCGATCAGCTCGCCGGCCCCCGGCAGCTCGGGCGCCAGCGTCATCATCCGCACCGGCCCCGCCTCGAGGAGCCGCGCGAGCAGCGCCGGGTCTGGATCGCGGCGAGACGACGCCTCGTGCGTGCCGAGACGGTTCGGCGACAGAAACGGGCCCTCGAGGTGCACGCCGAGAATCCGGGGTCGGCTGTCGCCGGTCGGCACCTCGTGCATCGCGCGCAGCACCTGCGGCTCGGGGCTCGTGATCAGCGTCGGCAGGTACGCGGTGACGCCCGTCTCGAGCAGCGCCCGGCCGGCGCGCCGGTAGCCGTCGACGTCCGCGTCGAGGAAGTCGACGCCGCCGAAGCCGTTCACCTGCAGGTCGACGAAGCCGGGCGCGGCGATGCCGCGTCCCCGCGGGCCGCCGAGCCCGAGGCGGGCGATCCGGCCCTCGGCAACCTCGACGTCGCCGAGGAGCAGCGTCCCGTCCACGAGCGCTGCTTCGACGCCCAATCTCATTCGACGACCAGCCTGATGGCGGCCAGTCTACGAGCGGCGCGCGGCCGCAGCCGGCGCTCGAGCGCTGACGACGCGGTGAGACGGTCGCCCGGCATACGCTGAGCGGCGTGACCGAGACGTTCCCGACGCTCCGCGGGTTCCGCAGCCCCGCCGCCGAGGAGGTGCTCGGACTGTGACGCACCTGGAGCGTGAGCTCCGCGAGCAGCCCGAGGCTCTCGCGCGCCTGCTCGAGCGGCAGCGGGAGGAGGCGGCGCGCGTCGGCGCGCTCTTCCGCCGCGACGACGTCCGCTACGTGCTGATCGCGTCGCGCGGCAGCTCGTCGAACGCCGCGCGCTACGCGCAGTACCTGCTCGGCCGGGCGCACCGCGTACCGGTGTTCTTCGCCACGCCGTCGCTCTTCACCCTCTACGGCCAGCCGCCGCGGCTCGACGGCGGCGTGGTCGTCGGCATCTCGCAGTCGGGCGAATCGCCCGACGTCGTCGAGGTGCTCGCCGAGGCGAGACGGCAGGGGCGCCCGACCGTCGCGCTCACGAACCGGCCCGACTCGCCGCTCGGGGCGGTCGCCGACGAGGTGCTCGCGCTCGAAGCGGGCGAGGAGCGCTCCGTCGCCGCCACGAAGACCTACGTGAACTCGCTCGGCGCCCTCGCGCTCCTCTTCTGCGCCTCGACCGACGATGCGCGGGCGCTCGCCGAGCTGCAGCAGATCCCCGCTGCGCTCGAGGCGCAGCTCGAGCGGTCGTGGCGCGAGGCCGACGCGGTCGCGCCGCTCGCGTCGGTGGGCGGCGGCACCGTCGTCTCCCGCGGCATCAGCTACTGCACCGCGTTCGAGATCGCGCTCAAGATCCGCGAGCTCTCGGGGCTCGTGTTCGAGGCGTACTCGGCGGCCGACCTGCTGCACGGCCCGGTCGCCGCGATCGGCGAGGGCTGGCCCGTCGTCGCCGTCGCCCCCAGCGGGCCGGCCCTGGCCGAGCTCAGGCACGCGGTCGACGAGATCGCCCGGCGCGGCGCGCGCGTCGTGGCGATCTCCGACGACCCCGAGCTGTGCGCCGGCGCGGCGCTGGCGCTGCCGCTCGTGCCGGGGATCCCGGAGTGGCTGAGCCCGTTCGTCGCGGTCGTCCCGGGGCAGCTCGCGGCGCTCCGGCTCGCGCAGCTGCGCGGCATCGACGTCGACCACCCGCTCGGCCTGCAAAAGGTCACGCTGACGCGCTAGCTTCCGGCGGCGGTGACCGTCGTCGAGGGTGAGCGCCGTTTTGCCGCGCCGCGCGAGCGCGTCTTCGAGCTGCTCACGAGCCCCGACGTGATCGCCTCCGCGCTGCCCGCCGTGCGCGGCCACCGCGTCGTCGACGCCGACCACTGGGAGGCGAAGGTGAAGCCGCCGCTGCCGCTCGCGCCGGCGGTGACGATCCGCTTCGAGGTGCTCGAGCGGCGGCCGCCCGAGCACGCCGCTCTGCACGCCCACGGCGGCGGCGCCGACGTCACCTCGCGGTTCGACCTCGCCGCCGACGACGGCGCGACGGTGATGCGCTGGCGCACCGATCTCCACCTGACCGGGCTCCTCGCGCACCTCGGCGGGCACGGCCTGCACGCGATCGCCGAGCGGCAGGCCGCCCGTACGCTCGACGCGGTCGAGCGCGCCCTCTAACTCAGGCGTCGCGCGGCTGCCAGCGGAAGCCGCGGATCGCGGCGGCGAGGCCGACCACGCCCCAGGCGAGCACGACCGCGAGCGAGCCCGTCTCCGACCAGAGGTGGTGGTGGCTCACCATCACGTCCCGCGTCAGCCGGGTGAAGTACGTGAGCGGCAGCACATCGGCGATCGCCTTCAGGAAGCCCGGGTACCTGTTCGGGGAGAAGAACGTGCCCGAGATGATCGCCATCGGCAGGTAGACGAAGTTGACGACCGCCGACGAGCCCTCGGCCGAGCGGACGAAGCCGGTGAGCCCGAGCCCGAGCGCGGCGAACGACGCCGCGCCGATGACGAGCGCGCCGAGCAGCGAGAACGCGCGCGGCGGCAGCCCCACGTGGAAGAGCACGCGGCCGAGCCCGATCAGCAGCGCGGCCTCGATCAGGAACGTCACGAAGGTCGAGACGAGGACCGCGACGAGATACGTCCACGGGGGCAGCGGCGTCGCGCGGATCCGCTTCAGCACGCCGCTCTCGCGGCGGATCACCATCGTGATCGCGAGCCCGGCGAATGCCGTCGAGGCGACGCCGTACCCGATCATGCCCGCCTCGAGGAACGACGCGCCGCGGATCCCGGCAACGGTGTCGTTGCCGTAGATCGCGCCGAAGATCAGGAAGAAGATCACCGGCAGGAAGAACGTGAAGAACGCCGCCTCCCGGTTGCGCCAGAAGAGCACCTGCTCGGTTCGCAGCTCGTGCCAGAAGAGCCTCATTCGGCGGTCAGCTCCAGATACACGTCCTCGAGCGTCGGCCGGCGCACCTCGAGCTCGACGAGCTCCTCGCCCCGCGCGAGCGCCTCGGCCGTCAGCTCGTGCAGCCGCTGCGTGGGCTCGCGTGTCCGCTCGACCACCTCGCGGCCGTCGAGCCGGTAGCGGATCTCGGTGACGACCGCGCCGCCCGTCAGCTCGGACGGGCGGCCTTCACGCACGATCCGGCCCTCGCGGAGGACGGCCAGCCGGTCGGCGAGCTGCGCCGCCTCGTCGAGGTAGTGGGTCGTGAGCAGGATCGTCTTGCCCAGGGTGCGCAGGTTGCGCACGGTCTCCCACGCCGCGCGGCGGGCGCCGGGGTCGAAGCCGGTCGTTGGCTCGTCGAGGAAGACGAGCTCCGGGTCGCCGACGAGGGCGAGCGCCAGGTCGAGGCGGCGCTGCTGGCCGCCGGACAGCGTCCGCACCCGGTCGCCGCGCTTCTCCTCGAGGCCGACGATCTCGATCACCTCGTCGGCGTCGCGGGGCCGCTCGTAGTAGCCGGCGAAGACCGTGAGGCTCTCGCGCACGGTCAGGTTCGGGTAGAGCGAGGAGGACTGCAGCATGACGCCGATCCGCTGCCGCCAGGCGCCGCCGGCCGACTGCGGGTCGGCGCCCAGCACCTCGACGCTGCCGCCGTCGCGCTTCCGGTAGCCCTCCAGGATCTCGACGGTCGTCGTCTTGCCGGCGCCGTTCGGGCCGAGCAGCCCGAACACCTCGCCCGCCTCGATGCTGAAGTCGATGCCGCGCAGCGCGGCGCGATCGCCGTAGCGCTTCTCGAGTCCGTGGACGACGACCGCGCTGCTCACAGCTCGAGCGCCTCGCAGTGGGCGGGCGCGAACGAGACGCGCCGGCCGGTGAGCGCGAGCACGATCTCGCTGCAGTCGGGCTGGTGCCCCACCGCGACCACCGTCGTCCCGCGACCGCCTGCCGCGGCGCGCAGCAGCTCGGCGGTCGCGCCCGGGGCGAGGCGCTCGTCGACCTGCGGCTCGAGGCCCGCCGCGGCGGCGATCGCCTGCGCCGTCTGCCAGGCGCGGAGCAGCGGGCTCGAGACGACGGCGTCGGGGCGCTCGCGCGCGAGGCGCTCGCCGAGCTTCTGCGCCGCCGTCTCGCCGGCCTCGCTCAGCTCACGCAGCTGGTCGGGATCGCCGGGCGCGGCGTGCGCGTGACGGACGAGGAAGACGCGCATGCGCTAGCCGACCGCTGCGGCGAGCTCGCCGAGCACGGCGACCATCTCGACGTCCTCGTGCACGAGGTGCTGGAGCATCATCCGCTCGACGCCGGCGTCCTCGTACCTGCGCATCAGCTCGGCGAGCTCGTCGAGCGTGCCGGAGATCGCGGGCGCGTCGTTGCCGGTGAGCTGCTTGAACTCGCCGAGCCGCCGCCGCAGGTCGGAGCGGTCGCGGCCGGCGACGCAGCCGGTCATCACGGAGAAGCGCAGCGGCTCGCGGCCTGCCGCGCGGGCGGCATCGTCGAGGATCCGCCGGCGCTGCCGCGCCTCGTCGACGGTCGCCCACACCGTGTTGTACTCGTCGGCGAAGCGGACCGCGGCGGCGACGGTGCGGGGCTTCGCGGCGCCGCCGACGATCAGCGGCGGCCGCGGCTGCTGAAGCGGCTTCGGCCAGACTTCGGCGGCCTCCGTCCACTGCCGGGTGATCTCGGCGAGCTGGCGCTCGAGCTCGTCGAGCCGCTCGGCGGTCGGCGGGAACGCGAGGCCGTAGGCCTCGTGCTCCGACTCGAACCAGCCGGCGCCGAGCCCCAGCTCGACGCGGCCGCCCGAGATGTGGTCGACGGTCGTGACGAGCTTCGCCAGGATCGGCGCGCGCCGAAAGGTGACCGGGGTGACCATCGTCCCGAGCCGGATCCGTTTCGTGACGGCGGCGAGGCCGGCGAGCGCCGCCCAGGCGTCGAGCGAGCCCGCGGGATCGCCGCGCACGATCGAGCGGTAGTGGTCGGAGCGGAAGAGCCCCTCGAGGCCGGCGTCCTCGGCCGCCCGCGCGAGGGCGACCCACTGCTCCCAGGAGACGCCCTCCTGGCCCTCGATCATCAGGCAGATGCGCACCGCTCCACCCTAGCGAGGGCGTTTCAGAGCGGCGTCACGTAGGAGGCTGTCAGGCCGCCGTCGACGAGGAACGTCGAGCCGGTGACGTACGACGAGTCGTCGGACGCGAGGAACAGCGCGCCGTTCACGATCTCGCGCGGCTTAGCGAGCCGGCCCGTCGGCCAGTGGATCCGCCGCCGCTCGAGCGCGGCCGGGTCGTCGCCGTAGATCGCCAGCAGGAGCGGGGTCTCGACCGGGCCCGGGCAGAGCGCGTTGACGCGGATGTTCTCGCGGGCGAACTGCACGGCGAGCTCGCGCGTCATCGAGAGGACGGCTCCCTTCGACGCGGTGTACGAGATCTGGCTCGTCGCGGCGCCGACGATGGCGACGAAGCTCGCAACGTTGATCACGCTGCCGCCGCCGCGCCCCTGCAGATGCGGGATGCCGTGCTTGCAGCAGAGGAAGACGCCCTTGGTGTTGACGGCCTGCACGCGATCCCACGCCTCGACGCTCGTGTCGAGCACCGACGCGTCGTCTGACGGCGAGATGCCGGCGTTGTTGTAGAGGACGTCGATGCCGCCGAAGCGCTCGGCGGCCGCCTCCATCATCGCCTTCACGCTCGCCTCGTCGGCGACGTCGACCTGGATTGCGAACGCGTTGCCGTTCGTCGCCGCGACGGTCTCCTCGACCGCCTGGAGGTTCACGTCGGCCGCGCAGACCTTCGCGCCCTCCTCGGTGAACAGGATCGTGGCGTCGCGGCCCATACCGCCGCCGGCGCCCGTGATCACGCAGACCTTGCCGTCAAGGCGACCCATCATCCCTCCGTCGAGTAGAAGACGTTCTTCACTTCCGAGTAGCCGGCGAGCGCGTGCAGGCCGAGCTCGCGCCCGAAGCCGGACTGCTTGAAGCCGCCGAACGGCGTCGACACGCGCACGGAGCTGTTCGAGTTGATGCTGAGCACGCCCGTGTCGAGTGCGCGCGCGACGCGCAGCGCGCGTGCGCCGTCGCGCGTCCAGATCGAGCCGGACAGGCCGTACGGGGTGTCGTTCGCGATGCGGATCGCGTCGGCCTCGTCCTCGAACGGGATCAGCGCGGCCACCGGGCCGAACACCTCTTCGCGGGCGACCCGGTCGTCGTTCGACGCCTCGACGAGCGTGCACGGATACCAGAAGCCCTTGCCGTCCGGCGCGTCGCCTCGGAACAGCGGCTCGTCCTGCACGAAGCCGGCGACGGTCTCGCGGTGCGCGGCGCTGATCAGCGGGCCCATCTCGGTCTGCTCGTCGGCCGGGTCGCCGACCTTGACGTTGCCCGTCGCGTCGATCAGCAGCCCGGCGAAGCGGTCGTACGCGCGACGCTCGACGAGGATGCGGCTGCGCGCGCAGCAGTCCTGGCCGGCGTTGTCGAAGACGGCGTAGGGGGCGGCCGCCGCAGCGCGCTCGAGGTCGGCGTCGGCGAAGATCACGTTGGCGGACTTGCCGCCGAGCTCGAGGGTGACGCGCTTGATCGTCCCGGCTGCGCCCTGCATCACGCTGCGGCCGACCTCGGTCGAGCCGGTGAAGCCGATCTTGGCGACGTCCGGGTGCTCGACGAGGCGCTGCCCGACGACGGAGCCCTTGCCGACGACGACGTTGACGACGCCTTCGGGGATGCCCGCGTCGAGCGCCAGCTCGGCGAGGCGCAGCGCGGAGAGCGGCGTCAGCTCGGCGGGCTTGAGAACGACGGTGTTGCCGCAGGCGAGCGCCGGCCCGAGCTTCCAGCTCGTGATGTTGAGCGGGAAGTTCCACGGCACGATCAGCCCGACGACGCCGAGCGGCTCGCGGAACGTCAGGTCGACGCCCCCGGCGACCGGGATCGTCTCGCCGTGGTGCTTGTCGACGGCGCCGGCGTAGAAGTGGAAGACGTCGGCGACCATGCCGACCTCGCCGCGGGCGCCGTTGATCGGCTTGCCGACGTTCTGCGACTCGATCCGGGAGAGCTCCTCGTGGTGCTCCTCGACGAGCGTGGCGAGCCGGCGTAGGAGCGTCCCTCGGTCCTTCGGCGAGACGGCTCGCCAGGCGGGGAACGCGGCGCGAGCGCGCGCCACCGCCGCGTCGGCCTCCTCCGCCCCGGCGGAAGGGAGGCTGGCGATCACCTCCTCGGTCGCCGGGTTCACGACGTTCACGGTCACGGCTGCGATCTAACCACGGCGGCTCGGTTCGGGCTCGTCTGACCACGGGTCATGTACCTCCTGGACGAGTCCGTCTTCGATGAACTGTCGATAACGCCGAAGGGCGACCTTGGGCGTCGCGGCGAAGAATCGGAGCAGCTGCGCCGGCTGATGGAAGGGGTACGGGTGCTCGAGTCCGACCGTCGCGCGATAGCCGCTCCACGGCCAATCTGCGGGATGCTTCACGAGCTTCCCCTTGACAGGGTTGAGCGGGATGTAGCGGAGCACCGACCAGAAGTGCGCGTCGCGCTTCAGCGGAATCCCCTTGAAGCGGTTCTTCACCAGATGTCCGGTGCCGGTGCGGCCGCTCAGCGAGTTGCTCCACCGCGAATAGCAGCCGTTTAGCTCCTGCATGCCGCCGGAGAGGCCGCCCTCGACCAACTGGACGGCGAGGTGGAAGTGGTTCGGCATGAGGCACCAGTCGAGGATGATCCACCGCTGCTTCCGGGAGACCCGGGTCAGGAGCCGCACGAACTTCGCGTAGTGGTCGTCGTCCGGGAAGATCGTCTGCCGGTAGTTCCCGCGCGACATGACGTGGTAGAGGCCTTGCGGGTCGATCTCTCGTGGAGGCGCCACGCTCAGAACGTAGGCCGAGCCTGCGCGCGCCGCATCGTCTGTGGACGAATTGTTGCTGTTTCGCCAACCTGGTCTGACCAGGGGACGTGGCTCGGAAAGCCCTGGCCGAAGGGCCTAGATACTAGGAAGCTACGGCGCGGGCGCGGCGCGCTTCGCCGCCGCCTCGGCGACCAGCGCTTCGAACAGCGCGAGATCCTCGCCTTCCTCCGGGTGCCAGAGGACGCCCACGGTGAACGCGCGCGACGGGTCCTCGACGGCTTCCAGCGTCCCGTCGGGCGCGTGCGCGGCCTCGCGAAGGCCCGCGCCGAGGCGGCCGAAGCCCTGGTGGTGCGACGAGTGCACGTCGTGGCGGGCGCCGAGGATCGACGCGAGCTGCGAGCCGGGCTCGACCTCGACGCCGTGCACCGAGAACACGCCCGGCGTCTCCCGGTGGAGCAGCGAGCCGACCCGATCCGGGACGTGCTGCTCGAGGTCGCCGCCGAGCGCCACGTTCAGCACCTGCGAGCCGCGGCAGATCGCGAGGATCGGCAGGTTCCGCTCGAGCGCCGCCCGCATCAGCACGAGCTCCGCGTCGTCGCGCTCGCGCACGATCCCGGCCGTCTCCGGATGCACCTCCGCGTCGTACAGCGACGGGTCGAGGTCGCCGCCGCCGGAGAAGATGAGCCCGTCGACGACCGCCAGCACCTCGTCGGGCGAGAACGCCGCGGGCGGCGGGACGAGCAGCGGCACGCCGCCGGCGCGCGTCACCGCCCGCGCGTACGACGCCGGCACGAGCGCCGCCTCGAGATGCCACTGCGCCCAGGACGCCGGCAGCAGATAGGTCGTGATGCCGACGACCGGCTTACCCGCGCTCATACAACCGCTCCCGCTCCCAATTGGTCACCACCCTGTCGAAGAGCTCCTGCTCGGTACGAGCGTAGTTGAGGTAGTGCTCGACGACGTCGTCGCCGAACGCCGCCCGGGCGACCGACCCCGCCTCCAGCGCGGCGATCGCCTCCCGCAGCGTCGACGGGAACCGCTCGACCGACGACGCGTACGCGTTCCCCTCGAAGAGCGCGGGCGGCTCGAGCCGCTGCTCGATCCCCCAGAGCCCCGCCGCGATCACCGCCGCGAACCCGAGGTACGGGTTGACGTCGCCGCCCGGGATCCGCGTCTCGACGCGCAGCGCCGGCCCCGACCCGACAACCCGGAACGCGCAGGTGCGGTTGTCGCGCCCCCAGGCGAGCGTCGTCGGCGCCCACGACCCGCCGACGAACCGCTTGTACGAGTTGACGTTCGGCGCGAAGAACACCGCAAGCTCGCGCGCGCACGCGATCTGGCCCGCGAGATACGACCGGAACACGTCGCTCTCGCCGGCGAACGCCGGCTCCGACCCGCGCCACAGCGACGAGTGGATGTGGCACGACGAGCCGATCCACGTGTGGTCGGGCTTCGCCATGAACGTGATCGAGCAGCCGTTCAGGTGCGCGATCTCCTTCGCGCCGTTCTTGTAGACGACGTGGTTGTCGGCCATCGTCAGCGCGTCGGCGTAGCGGAAGTTGATCTCCTGCTGCCCGGGCCACGCCTCGCCCTTCGAGGTCTCGACCCTGATGCCCGCGCCCTGCATGCCGTTGCGGATCTGCCGCAGGAGCGGCTCGTCGTACGAGGTGGCGAGGATGTGGTAGTCGAGGATGTACGGCACCGACGGCGTCAGGCCCGCATACCCCTTCTCGTGCGCCTCGGCGTACGACTCGCGCAGCAGATAGAACTCGAGCTCCGAGCCGACCATGCACTCGAAGCCGAGCGCGCGTGCCCGCTCGATCTGCGCCCGGAGCACCTGCCGCGGCGAGGGCCGCACCGGCGAGCCGTCGTGCCACTGCACGTCGCAGAGGACGAGCGCCGTCGCCTCGAGCCACGGGATCCGCCGCAGCGTCCCGAGGTCGGGGACGAGGTCGAAGTCGCCGTAGCCGCGCTCCCACGACGCCATCTCGTAGCCCGCGACGGGCTCCATCTCCATGTCGAGCGCGAGCAGGTAGTTGCACCCCTCGGTGCCGTGGCCGTGCTCCACCTGCTCCAGGAAAAAGTCCCTGTGCAGGCGTTTTCCCAGCAGGCGGCCCTGCATGTCGGTGAACGCCATGATCACCGTGTCGAGCGACGAATCGGCGCGCAGCTCCTCGAGCGTCAGCAACGGTTGCCCTCCTTCGTGGAGGGAGCCGGCGCGACGGCCGGCTCCCTCCGATCCGGTATCCGTGCCGATCCTACGCCGACGACGGAGCCGCGCCGTGCGAGCCGTGCTCGTACTGCGCCTCGATGCGCGCCAGCTCCTCCTCGGTGCCCTGCGCCACCGGCCCCTCGAACCACCGGCTCGCCGACAGCACCCAGTAGCCGCCGACGAGCAGCAGCGTCCCGACGACCGCGATCGGGGCGTAGTTGAACGACAGCCAGGTGAACGAGCTGTTCCACGGCACCCCGGCGGGGCTGAGCGGCGCCATGAAGAGGAGCGCGATGAACAGCACCCACAGGCACGCCACGGTCCCGATCCACCGGTAGTGCCGGCCGAGGTTCCACTCGCCCGGCTCCCAGGCGTCGCCGAGGCGGAGCCGCAGGTAGATCGGCAGCGCGTAGGCGATGTAGAGGCCGATAGTCGCGATCGAGGTGACCGCGGCGTATGCGACGGCGCCGTTCGTGCCGAAGTACGCCGGGAACGCGCAGAGGAACGCGAGCACGGCGATCGCGATCGCTGACAGATACGGCACACGCTCGCGGTTCAGCTTGCGCCACAGCCGGTGGCCCGGCACGGCCCCGTCGCGCGAGAACGCGTACATCATCCGCGACGCAGACGTGATCGACGACATGCCGCAGTAGAGCTGCGCCATGACCGTGATGAACAGCATCACCTCCGCGGTGCGCGTCCCGAGCGAGTCGAGGAACACCTGCTTCACGGCGAACGTCCCCGCGCCGCCCGTCGTCTTGAAGTCCTGGATCGCGAACGTGACGCCGAGGGCGAGGATGTAGCCGAACACCGCGGAGACGACGATCGACATGATCACGCCGCGCGCCGCCGAGCGCGACGCGTCCCGGGTTTCCTCGCTCATGTGCGCCGAGGCGTCGTAGCCCGTGTAGGTGTACTGCGCCTGCAGGAGCCCGAGCAGGAGGACGAACCACAGCCAGCCGTGCGAGAACCCGCTGTTGTTGATCGTCTTGCCGAACACGGTTCCGAACGACTGATGATGGCTCGGCTTGACGATCAGGAAGCCGACGATGATCACGACGCCCAGCACGTGCCACCACACCGACACGTCGTTCAGGAACGCGACCAGGCGCACGCTGAAGATGTTCATCAGCGCGTGCACCGCGAGGATCGCCGCGTAGACGTAGATCACCTCGTGCGCGGTTCCCTTGAACGTTCCGGGCCACAGCAGCTGCAGCAGCGAGTCGGCGAACACCGCCGCCCCGTAGTCGATGCCGGCGGTGATCGCGATCTGCCCGATCAGGTTGAACCAGCCGGTGAACCAGCCCCACGCCGGGCCGCCCATCTTCGACGCCCAGTAGTAGAGGCCGCCGGCGGTCGGGTACTTCGAGGCGATCTCGGCCATGCCGAGGCCGACGATGATCACGAACACCGAGACGAGCGGCCAGCCGTACGCCTCTTCGATCGGGCCGCCGTAGTTGAGGCCCTGGTAGTAGAGCGTCAGCGTCCCCGACAGGATCGAGATGATCGTGAAGGAGATTGCGAAGTTCGAGAACCCGCTCATCCTGCGCGAGAGCTCCTGGGCGTAGCCCAGCGCGTGCAGCATGCGCGTGTCCTTGTCGTGGTGGTCCACCTGCCCTCCTTGGGGTCGGAGAAGGAGCCAGGCGATTCTCCGCCACCGGCCGGTCGGATCACAAGGGTAGGCTCGAGAGATGCGCCGCTTCCGCTACGTCGTCTGCGACGTCTTCACCGACGTCCCGCTCACCGGGAACCAGCTCGCCGTCTTCACCGACGCGCGCGACCTGAGCGAGCGGGAGATGCAGGCGCTCGCCGGGGAGATGAACTTCTCCGAGAGCGTCTTCGTGCTCCCGGCGACGGTCGACGACGCGGACGTCCGCATCCGGATCTTCACGCCCGGCCGTGAGCTGCCGTTCGCGGGGCACCCGACGCTCGGCTCGGCGTTCGTGCTGGGCGGGCCGCTCTCGCTGATCACGATCCGGCTCGAGACCGGGATCGGCGTCGTCCCGGTGGAGCTCGAGCGGGAGGGTCCGAGGATCGTCTTCGGCCTGATGGAGCAGCCCGTCCCCGCCGTCGAGCCGGTGGCCGACCCGGAGGCGATCTTCGCCGCGCTCGGCGTCGACGGCTCGTCGCTCCCCGTCGAGCGCTACGACCTCGGGCCGGGGCACGCGTACGTCGAGCTCGCCTCGCCGGAGGCGGTGGCGGCGCTGGCGCCGGACGGGGCCGCGCTCGGCCGGGCGACGGCGGACGGCGTCAACACGTTCGCGCGCGACGGCGACCGCTGGAAGACGCGCATGTTCGCGCCCGAGCACGGCGTCTTCGAGGACCCCGCCACCGGCTCCGCCGCCGGTCCGCTCGCCCTGCATCTTGCGCGGCACGGCCGCATCGGCTTCGGCGAGCGCATCGAGATCTCCCAGGGCGCGGAGCTCGGGCGGCCGTCGACGCTCTACGCCGAGGCGCACGAGGACAGGCTGCTCGTCGGCGGCTCGGCGGTGACCGTCGCCCGCGGCGAGTTCCAGCTCTAAAACGACACGGCGACGAGCTCCGGCAGCTCGAGCGGCAGCGCCGTCCAGAACACGCCGCCGTCGCGCGAGACGTAGAGCCGGTTGCGCGCCGCGAACACCACGAGATCGGGATCGTCGCCGCAGACCGCGACGGCCCGTCCGGGCGGCAGGCCGCGCCCCGAGGCGCGCCAGGTGAGGCCGCCGTCGTGGGAGACCATGAGCGGCGGCTTCGCGTCGACGACGGCGACGACCGTCGCGCCGGCGGCGGCCGCGCCGACGACGCGCGGCAGGTTCAGCACGGGCTCGGCGGCGCCCGCCGCCTCGCCGGAGAACGGCAGCGCGGTGCCGTCGTCGAGGTCGACGAGGAAGGCGCCGTCGACGGTGACGGCGACGACATTCACGACACGAGCAGCGAGGCGACGACGGCGGTGGCGCGCCGGGCGGCGCTCGGCGGCGGGAAGCCGGCGTTGCGCGAGACGACGTAGGCGACCGCGAACGCGTCGCCCGCCCCCGTCGGGTCGGCGGCGAGCGGATGCGCGCGCACGTGCTCGCTCCGTCCGCCCCAGAACACGGTCGAGCCGCGCGAGCCCTGCGTGACGACCACCTCGCGCACGCCGAGGGCGGCGACGTCGCCGACGACCGCCGCCTCCTCCTCCGCCAGCTTCAGCACCCAGATCTGGCGGAGCACCTCGGGGTCGTAGTCGGCGTCGAGCCGCAGCGGCCCGACCTCCGGCACGCGGACGAGCCCCTGCCCGTCGAGCGACAGGCGGCGGCCGCGGGCGAGCGCGGCCAGCGTCGCCGCCGGGAACTCGTGCCGCGAGAGCGGGGCGACGTGCGCCCAGCGCCCCGGCGGGAGCGGCGGCAGGTCGGCCGGCGTCCAGGCGTCGCCGAGGGCCTCGACGAGCATCGTGCGCCGGTCGCCCTCGTAGGAGATGCGGAACTCGGCCGTCGACGAGCCGGGCACGTAGCGCACCGGCGTCCCCAGGCGCGCCAGCCTCGGCACGAACACGCCGCGGTCGGCCTCCGCGCAGCGGGCGACGACGCGCGCCGGCACGCGCAGGCGCTGCAGCGCCCGCGCGCCGTGATAGACGCCGCCCCCGACCGTGGGGGGGCGGCCCGGGAGGTGGTCGCGCGAGAAGTTGCCGACGAGTGCGATCATCAGGGCATGGCGTCCAACGGCAGGAATCATTCCCCGTTCGCGGGTGCCAACGAGCGGTATGCGGAGAACGTCAACCCGCAGTTCGTCCGGATGCTCCACACGATCGGCTTCGACCGGACCTGGGTGAGCTCCGACGGCGCCCACATCGTCGACGACGAGGGCACCCGCTTCCTCGACCTCGTCGGCGGCTTCGGCATGTTCAACGCCGGCCGCAACAACCCGGCGATCAGGGCGGCGCTGATCGACGCGCTCGAGCGCGACCTGGCGCACTCCGTGCAGCTCGGCGTCTCGTCCTACGCCGGCGAGCTCGCGGGCCAGCTGCTGGCGAGGCTGCCGCGCTCGCTGCACCGCGTCCTCTTCACGAGCTCCGGTACGGAGGCGGTCGAGGCGGCGCTCAAGTACGCGCGCGCCGCGACCGGCAGGCCGCGCGTGATCTCCGCCGACCACGCGTTCCACGGTCTGACGCTCGGGTCGCTGTCGGCGAACGGGAACCCCGAGTTCAAGGACGGCTTCGGGCCGCTTCTGCCCGGCTTCGAGCAGGTGCCGTTCGGCGACCTCGACGCGCTCGAGGCGGAGCTCCGCCGCGAGGACGTTGCACTCGTCCTCCTCGAGCCGGTGCAGGGCAAGGGCGTGAACCTGCCGCCTGCCGGCTACCTGGAAGGCGCGCAGGCGCTCTGCCGCCGCTACGGGACGCTCTTCTGCGTCGACGAGGTGCAGACCGGCTTCGGGCGCACCGGGAAGCTGTTCGCGCTCGAGCACTGGGGCCTCGAGCCCGACCTCGTGACGATGGCGAAGTCCCTCTCCGGCGGCTACGTGCCCGTCGGCGCGTGCGCGATGTCGCGGCACGTGTTCGAGCGCGTCAACGACTCGCTCGAGAACGCGGTCCGCCACGGCTCGACGTTCGCGCCGAACGAGCTCGGGATGGTCGCCGGCCTCGCGACGCTCGCCGAGCTCGACCGGGCGCAGCTCGTCGAGCGGAGCGCCCGCCTCGGCCGCCTGCTTCTCGAGCTGACCGGGCCGCTGCGGGAGCGCCACGACGTCGTCGCCGGCGTGCGGGGCCTCGGGCTCATGTGGGCGATCGAGTTCGGCGAGCCGAAGCGCGGCGGCGCGAGCTGGCGCGCCCTCGAGCGGCGCCAGCACGGGATCTTCTCGCAGCTCGTCGTCGGGCCGCTCTTCCACCGCCACCACGTGCTCACCCAGGTGGCGGGCCACGGGCTGAACGTGATCAAGGCGCTGCCGCCCCTCACGATCGCCGAGGACGATCTCGGCCTCTTCGTCGACGCGCTCGACGACTCGATCAAGCGGGCGACGCCGATCCCGTGGGCGGCGATCCGGTTCGCCGCCGGCGCAGGCTTGCGCAGCCTCGCCTAGGTTTCGGCCGAAGCCGTTCCCTCGGGCGGGGAGTACAGGGCGCCCTCCCCGCCGTCGATCCGAAGAGGGTCACGCGGGCCGAAGGGGGAACAGCAGTGGGAAAACCGATCAACGTGCTGGTTGTCGACGACGACGCGGCACTCTGCGAGATGCTCAGGGCCACCTTCGAGCTCGAGGGGATCGAGGTCGAGGAGGCGCACCACGTCGTGCACGCCGAGAAGGCGATCGCCCACCGGGTGCCCGACGCGATCGTGCTCGACATCGGTCTGCCCGGCGTCGACGGCGCCTTCTACGTGGAGCGGCTCCGGGAGAGCGGGCATACCAAGCACATCCCGGTGGTCGCGATCAGCGGCTCCGAGGACGCGGGGATCCGGGCGCTCGCGAACGGCGCGAACGCGTTCGTGCGCAAGCCGCTCGATCCGCTTCGTCTCGTCGCCACCGTCGAGCGGCTCGTCGGCGTCGCGCCGTTCGAGCGGACGGTGTCGGCGCCGGACGAGAAGCACGACGGCGACCTGCTCCGCCTGCTGCAGATCGCGCAGCGGCAGCACGAGCTGCTCGCCGACGCGTACCGGCAGACGCTCGAGTCGCTCGCACAGGCGCTCGAGTCGCGCGACTTCGGCACGAGCGCCCACTCGCGCCGCGTGGTCGCCTACGCGACGCGGCTGACGCTCGAGGTCGCCCCGTCGCTCGTCGACGACCCGACGCTCGAATGGGGCTTCCTGCTCCACGACGTCGGGAAGATCGGCATCCCGGACCAGATCCTGCTCAAGCCGGGGAAGCTGACGGCGGGCGAGCGGCGCCGGATGGAGCAGCATCCGGAGATCGGCGAGCGGCTCGTCGGGCACGTGCCGCTGCTCCAGGGCGAGGGGATCAACGTCGTGCGCTCCCACCACGAGCGCTGGGACGGGAGCGGCTACCCCGAGCGCCGTCTGGGCGACGACATCCCGGTCTCGGCGCGGATCTTCGCCGTCGCGGACGCGCTCGACGCGATGACCGACAAGCGGCCCTACCGCGAGCCCGTCTCCTGGGAAGAGGCGATCGGCGAGCTGGTCGGCGAGCGGGAGAAGCAGTTCGACCCGGACGTCGTCGACGCGCTCGACGCGTGCGGACCCGACCTGCGGGCGATCTACCGCCGCACCCAGATCCCGGTCGAGGTCAGCTGAGCGGTCGCGAGCCGCGCCAGCGACGCGAGCACGAACGAGAAGGCGAAGCTCGGCAGCGACGCGCCGCCCCACGGGAGCGCGTGGGGGTGCGCGTGCGCGACGAGCCTCGTCCACCAGCCGGGCCCGACGGGCGAGAGCCACTGGTAGAGGCAGAAGCCGACGAGCCACGCGGCCAGCAGCTCGACGCGCACGCCCTCCCGGCCGAAGACGTCGTCCCGCGAGTAGCGCCGTCCGTTCGCAAGCCAGTCGGCGAGCAGCACCGCGAAGAGCGGCACGAAGAACGAGCCGAGCAGATAGAGGAACGACTGGTAGTTGCGCAGGTCGACGAGCAGGGCGCCGAGCGTGGACACGGCGGCGAACCCGGTCACGAGCCCGCGCTGCGGCACGCGCGGCAGCAGGTTCTGGATGCTGACCGCGCCCGAGTAGACGTTCGCGAACGCCTCGTCGCTCTCGTCCACCGTCAGCGCGAGCAGCGCCAGCACGCTGCCGGCGCCGCCGGCCGCGATCGCCGTCAGCAGGCCGGGCGCGTCGCTGATGTGGCGTGACAGGGCGATCACCGCGCCGAGCGCGAACAGCGGCACCGTCGGCACGAAGTAGCCGGCGCCGGCGCCCCAGAAGGCGGCCGCCCGCGAGCGCGAGAAGCGCGTGTAGTCGGCGACGAGCGGCGTCCAGCTGATGATCGACGCGAGCGTCAGGTCGAAGCCGGCCCAGAACGCGTGCGCCCCGCCGGGGTGGTGCCAGAGCCGAACCGGGTGCTGCCCGTGCAGCGACCACCAGCAGAGGTAGGCGAGCGACGCGACGACGAACCACACCGCGAACTTGCGCACGTAGCGGCGGACGAAGCCGACCGGGCCCAGCAGCGCGAGCGCGGTCGCCACGCCGCCGAAGAGGAGCTTCCAGAACGCGACGCCGCCGAAGCCGAGCACGTGGCGCGACAGCGCGCTCGCGCCCGTGGCGATCACGATCAGCTCGAACACCGACCAGCCGAGGCACTGCAGGACGTTGAGCGCCGTCGGGAGGTACGAGCCGCGGCGGCCGAGCGGCGCGCGCAGCAGCACCATCGTCGGCACCCGCGCGTCGGCGCCGATGTAGCCCCCGAGGCCGAGCAGCAGGTTCCCGACCACCGCAGCCGCCACGATCGCGGCGAGCGCCTGCGGCAGCGACAGCGCGAGCCCGAACTGGTCGGCGGGCAGCACGAGGAACGCGCCCGCGACGATCACGAGCAGCGAGACGGACAGGTTCGCCCAGAGCAGGACGCCGTCGAGCACGCCGAGGACCCGCAGCCGGTCGGGCACGGGCTCGATGCCCCAGGCAGGTGTGTCGCTGTCGTCCACTGGCCTCCCTTCGCCGGCATGACCCGGATCAGGTTCGACGGGTGTGATCTCAGCCCCCGGCGGGGCACCCCGGCCGCCTGACTCTAGCGGGCCGCGGGAAATTCCGGATGACGCCGCCGCGCCGTGCGAGCAGCCTCCCGGCATGACATTCTGGGAGCTCACGATCGTCGTGTGCGGGTCGATCTGGGTCGTCGGCACGGTGCTCGTCGCGCTCGGCGCGACGTGGCTCGTCCGGCATCAGCCCGACTGAGCGGCTCGCTACCCGGCCAGCTTGCGCAGCACGTAGGGGAGGATCCCGCCGTGCCGCAGGTACTCGCGCTCGCGCGGCGTGTCGAGCCGCACGCGCGCGGTGAACTCGATCGCGTCGGCGCGCACCGTCACCTGGTGCGCCTCGCCGTTGTCCACGCCCGTGATCGAGAACGCCTCCCGGCCGGTCAGGCCGAGCGACTCGGCGCTCTCGCCGTCGGGGAACTGCAGCGGCAGGATCCCCATCATCAGCAGGTTCGAGCGGTGGATGCGCTCGTACGACTCGGCGATCGCCGCCTTCACGCCGAGGAGGTTCGGCCCCTTCGCGGCCCAGTCGCGTGACGAGCCCGAGCCGTACTCCTTGCCGGCGAGCACGACGAGCGGGGTGCCCTCGGCGAGGTAGCGCTGCGACGCGTCGTAGATCGTCATCTCCTCGCCCGACGGCACGTGCACCGTCCACGTGCCCTCCGCCCCCTCGACGAGCCGGTTGCGCAGGCGGACGTTGGCGAACGTGCCGCGCACCATCACCTCATGGTTGCCGCGGCGCGCGCCGTAGGAGTTGAAGTCCTTGCGCTCGACGCCGTGCTCGGTCAGGTAGCGGCCGGCAGGCGAGTCGGGCCGGATCGAGCCGGCGGGGGAGATGTGGTCGGTCGTCACCGAGTCGCCGAGCCACACGAGGCAGCGCGCGCCCTCGATGTCGCCGACGGCGCCCGGCTCCCGCGTCATCCCCTCGAAGTACGGCGGCTGCCGCACGTAGGTCGACGACGGCTCCCACGCGAACTGCCCGCCGGTCGGCACCGGCAGCGACCGCCAGGTCTCGTCGCCGGAGAAGACGTCGGCGTACGTCGCCGCGAACTGGTCGGCGCGCACCGACGACGCGATCGTGTCCGAGATCTCGCGCGCCGAGGGCCAGATGTCGCGGAGGTAGGTGTCGCCGTCCAGCGGCTCGGTCTCGAAGTCGATGTCCATCCGGCCGGCGAGCGCGTAGGCGACGACGAGCGGCGGCGAGGCGAGGTAGTTCGCCTTCACCTCGGGATGGATGCGCGCCTCGAAGTTGCGGTTCCCCGACAGCACCGAGCAGACGACGAGGTCGCCCTCGCCGATCGCCGCCGAGATCTCCTCGGCCAGCGGCCCCGAGTTGCCGATGCAGGTGGTGCAGCCGTAGCCGACGGTGTTGAAGCCGAGCTCGTCCAGGTACTCCTGCAGCCCGGCCTGCTCGTAGTAGCGGGTGACGACCTTCGAGCCGGGCGCGAGCGACGACTTCACCCACGGCTTGCGCCGGAGGCCCCGCTCGACCGCGTTGCGCGCGAGCAGCCCGGCGGCGACCATCACCTGGGGGTTGGACGTGTTCGTGCACGACGTGATCGCGGCGATCACGACCGAGCCGTGGTCGAGCTCGTAGCCGGCGCCCGCGACCGGCGTGCGGCGGCGGCCCGGCGCCGCGGTCGCGGCGGCAGGCGCGCCGGCCGGGAGCGGCTCGCCGGCGGGCTGCTGCTCGGTCGTCGGGTCGGAGGCCGGGAAGGTGTCGGCGACCGCCTCGTCGCCGTCCGTGTACTCGACGCCGAAGCTGCCGAGCGTCTCGATGAACGCGGGCTTCGCGCGCGCGAGCGGGACGCGGTCCTGCGGCCGGCGCGGCCCCGCGAGCGACGGCTCGACGCTGCCGAGGTCGAGCTCGACCACCTGCGAGTAGGTCGCCGGCTCCGACGGGTCGTGCCAGAGGAGGTTCTCCTTGCAGTAGGCCTCGACGAGCGCGATCCGCTCGTCGCTCCTCCCGGTCAGCCGGAGATAGTCGAGCGTCACCTGGTCGACCGGGAAGAAGCCGCAGGTGGCGCCGTACTCGGGCGACATGTTCCCGAGCGTCGCCCGGTCGGCGAGCGGCAGCGCGGCGACGCCCTCCCCGAAGTACTCGACGAGCTTTCCGACGACGCCCGTCCTGCGGAGGATCTCCGTCACGGTGAGCACGAGGTCGGTGGCGGTCGCGCCCTCGGGCAGCTGGCCGGCGAGCCTGAAGCCGACGACCTGCGGCACGAGCATCGACAGCGCCTGGCCGAGCATCGCCGCCTCCGCCTCGATGCCGCCGACGCCCCAGCCGAGCACGCCGAGGCCGTTCACCATCGTCGTGTGCGAGTCGGTGCCGACGAGCGTGTCGGGGAACGCGACGCCGTCGCGGTCCTCGACGACGCGTGCGAGGTACTCGAGGTTCACCT
Source organism: Gaiellaceae bacterium (assembly GCA_035651295.1). Taxonomy (GTDB): domain Bacteria; phylum Actinomycetota; class Thermoleophilia; order Gaiellales; family Gaiellaceae; genus PALSA-600. The sequence goes on from DASRGA010000060.1 coordinate 34,957, forward strand.
GGTGGCAGATGCCGGTGCCCGGCGGCACGACCTGCAAGCCGCTGAACGCATCCTGGCCCCAGCGCAGGAACAGGTAGCGCTCGCGGTTGCGCTCGAACTCGAGCTCGACGTTCCGCTCGAAGGCCAGGCGCGAGGCGAACGCATCCACCTGGACGGAGTGGTCGATCACGAGCTCGGCCGGGATCAGCGGGTTGATCCGCGCCGGGTCGCCGCCGAGCGCCGCCATCGCGTCGCGCATCGCCGCCAGGTCGACCACCGCCGGCACGCCGGTCAGGTCCTGCAGCAGCACCCGCGACGGCGCGAAGGAGATCTCCTGCGACGGCTCCGCCTTCGCGTCCCAGCGCGCGACGGCCTCGACGTCGGCGTCGTCGCCGTTGCGCAGGACGTTCTCGAGCAGGATGCGCAGCGTGTACGGAAGCCGCGCGACGTCGTAGGAGGCCTGCAGCGCGTCGAGCCGGTAGATCTCGTACGAGCGGTCTCCGACGACGAGCTTGGACGGCGCGGCCACGACTCGATTCAACCAGAACGGTAGAACTTCCCCGATGGTCGAGCGGCACATCGTCGGTCTCGGCGGCGGGGTCGAGGAGCCCGGGCAGGCGGCGCGGATGCGCGCCTACGTGCTCGGGCTCACCGGCAAGGAGCGCCCGCGCGTGCTCTACGTCCCGACCGCCGGCGCCGACGACGCCCGGCTCGTCGCCGGCTTCTTCGAGACGTACGCGGCGGAGGCCGAGCCGTCCGTCCTGCGCGTCTTCCCCTGGCCGCCCGACGGCCTGCGGGAGCTCGTGCTGTCGCAGGACGCGATCTGCGTCTCGGGCGGCAACACCGCGAACATGCTCGCGATCTGGCGCGTGCACGGCATCGACGAGCTTCTGCGCGAGGCGTGGGAGCGCGGCATCGTGCTCTTCGGCGGCAGCGCCGGGATGATCTGCTGGTTCGAGGCGGGGGTGACGGACTCGTTCGGGCCGCAGCTCGCGGGGATGGACTGCCTCGGCTTCCTGCCCGGCAGCGCCTGCCCGCACTACGACGGCGAGGAGCGGCGCCGGCCGCGCTACCGCGAGCTCGTCGACGCCGGCTTTCCGGAGGGCGTCGCGGCCGAGGACGGCGTCGGCCTGCACTACGTCGGCACGGAGCTCGCCGAGGCGGTGACGTGCCGTCCGGGCGCCGCCGCCTACCGGGTGACGCGCTCGGGCGAAGAGCGGATCGAGCCGCGGCTTCTCTAGCGCGGCCTCTCGAAACGTTCGACCGGGAACGCGCGGCGCGTGGAGGCCGCACTAGTCGGCCGCTTCGCGGCCGCCGGCCGCAGAGCGGCCGGAGTAGTGCGGCGTCGATGCCACGCCGGTTTCGAGTGAAAGGTTGGGAGACGCCGCACTACCCGTCGAGGGCGTCGATCAGGCGCCGGAGCTCGGCGCGCTCCGGCCCGAGCGCGGAGTGCACGGCGTCGAGCCGCTTCCGCCCGTGCTCGGTCAGCGACAGGTGGTAGACGCGGCCGTCGGTCTGCGACGGGGTCCGGTCGAGCAGGCCCGCCTGCTCGGCGCGCTGCACGAGCTCGGTGACGGCGCTCTGGGTCAGCTGAAGCTGCTCGACGAGCTGCGTGACCGTGCGCGTGCCGTCGTCGGCGCCCGCGATCTGCAGCAGGAGGACGTACTGGTTCGGCGTGATCCCCGCGCTGCGCGACACGTCCTCGCTGCGCCGGAGGAAGCGCCGGAGGGACGCGCGGAAGGTCGCCGCTGCCGCGTACGGGTTCGCCACGGGTGGTTTGTCGCATGCGTGCACGCTCGCGCGCAAGCGGGTTCCCCGCAGGCTTGCGTCCCGGGGCGGCGGCGCCGGCGGGCCGCGCCGGCCGGCCGACGCTTAATGGACGATTAATCGGGCGTCAGGCGGCCGGAAGTCCGCCAGGGCTATAACGGTGGCCGTGCCGGCCGGCCGCATCCTCCGTCTGCTCGGCCTGGTCGCCGTCGCATGCGTCGGCGGCGCGCTCGCCCTGGGCGGCGCCGCCGTGCTCGGCAAGCTCGACGGCTCGACCACCGTGCAGCAGATCGTGAACGAGACGACCGCGACCGCGCCGGCGTCGCTGCAGACGGGCGGCGGCCTGTCGGCCGAGGAGATCTACCGGGAGGACGGGCCCGGCGTCGTGCAGATCACCGCCACGAGCGTCCAGCAGTCGCCGAGCGACCCGTTCAACCTCTTCCCGCCGTCGTCGCAGACCTCGCAGTCGCTCGGCTCCGGGTTCGTGATCGACAAGGCCGGCCACATCATCACGAACTACCACGTGATCGAGGGCGCGCAGAAGGTGCAGGTGTCGTTCTCGGGGCAGGACGAGCTCGCCGCGAAGCTCGTGGGCGAGGACCGTTCGACCGACATCGCCGTGCTCAAGGTCGACGAGCACGCGCGCGCGCTCAACCCGCTGCCGCTCGGCTCGTCGAGCTCGCTCGTCGTCGGCGACCCCGTGTACGCGATCGGCAACCCGTTCGGGCTGACGCGCACGCTCACGACCGGCGTCGTCAGCGCGCTGCAGCGCCAGATCGTCGCGCCGAACTCGCTGCCGATCGAGAACGTGATCCAGACCGACGCGGCGATCAACCACGGCAACTCGGGCGGACCGCTGATCGACCGCTACGGCAAGGTCGTGGGCGTCACCTCCCAGATCGAGACCGGCTCCTCGTCGCAGGGGAACGTCGGCATCGGCTTCGCGGTGCCGGTGGACACCGTCCGCAGCGTCGCGGCGCAGATCATCGCGAGCGGCAAGGCCGAGCACGCGTTCCTCGGCGTGACGAGCCTGCCGCTCACGAGCCAGCTGAAGACGCTCTTCCACCTGCCGACGTCGCAGGGGCTGCTGATCCAGGCCGTCACGCCGGGCAGCGGCGCGGCGAAGGCGGGGATCAAGGCCGGCGCGACGCGGGTCGTGGTCGAGGGCGAGAGCTACCAGATCGGCGGCGACATCCTCACGTCCGTCGACAACGAGCCGGTGACCTCGCCGTCCCAGCTCTACACGGTGATCAACCGGCACAGGCCCGGCGACCGGATCCACGTGGAGCTCTACCAGGGCGGCAAGCGCAAGTCCGTCACGGTCACGCTCGGCGAGCGGCCCGGCACGCGCTGACCGGGCCTCCCCTGCGGCTGCCGCTACCTTGTGCCCGTGGAGCGCGGGCAGATCGCCGTCGACGAGACTGACGTCGAATCGGCGGAAGAGCTCTGGCAGGACGACGAGGCGGACCACGACGGCTGGTTCTGCGTCCGCACGGACCCCTTCCCGTGCCCGGCGCCGCGCTGCACGTTCGTCGCCGAGTTCATGACGGCGGCGCACCTGATCCTCGTCTGGCAGGACCTCGACGACCCGAACCTGCTGCGCCACGCGGCGCGGGCGCGCGACGTCGGCCGCAACCCGCGCGTCACGAGCTACCGCTCCGAATACGGGCCGAGCGCCTCGTACTACGCCTGGATCGCCGCCGGGCGCCCGGTGCACGGCGTCAAGGCGCACGACGCGGCTTGAGCTTCGCCTCGTCGCCTCGTTTCAGCGTCGGCGTCGAGGAGGAGCTGATGATCCTCGACGCGCGGACGCTGGACGAGGTGCCGGCCGTCGAGAGGATCCTCCGCCGCGTCGAGGGCGTCGCGCTGCCCGGGACGCTGAAGACGGAGCTCTTCGCGTCGGTGTTCGAGACGAACACCGAGCCGCTCGCCGAGCCCGCCGCGCTCGACGACGCGCTGGCCGGCCTGCGGCGCGCGGCCTGCGAGGCGGCGCACGCCGAGGGGCTTGCGATCGCTGCGGGCGGCTCGCACCCGTTCGCCGACCCCGAGGCGCAGGCGATCGTCGACGAGAAGCGGTACACGGGCTTCGCCGCCTACGGCGGCGTGTCCGTCCGGCGGCAGGGCGTCCAGGGGCTGCACGTCCACGTCGGCATGAGCTCGGGCGAGGAGTGCTGGCGCTGTCTCGAGCTCGTCGCGCCGTGGCTCCCCGTCGTGCTCGCGCTGTCGGCGAACTCGCCGTGGCTTCGCGGCGAGCGCACCGGCATGGCGTCGAACCGCGCGCCCGTGCTCGCCGAGCTGCCGCGTGCCGGCGGCCCGCCCGCCTTCGCGTCGTTCGCCGAGTGGACGGCGTGGGTCGAGCGGCTGGCGCGCCTCGGGCTCGCGGAGGACCACACGCGCATCTGGTGGGACGTCCGTCCGCACCCGCGGTTCGGCACGCTCGAGGTGCGGATGCCCGACCAGCCGACCGACGTGCGCCTGTCGGCGGCGTTCGCCGCGCTCGTGCAGGCGCTGTGCGCGACGGCGCTCGAAGGCGGCCTGCCCGAGCCCGGGTCGCTGCTCGGCGACCGCGGGCGCGCCGACTACGCGCAGAACCGGTGGGCCGCCGCCCGCTTCGGCCCCGCGGCCGACCTGCTGCATCCCGACGGCGCGCGCGTTGCGACGGCGGCCGAGATCGGAGCCGAGCTCCTCGAGCGCACCGCCCCGGCGGCCCGCCGCCTCGGCACGATCGAGCTGCTCGAGCGCATCGACCCGGACACGTGCGAAGCCGACCTGCAGCTCGAGGCGGAGACGCCGCACGAGGCTGCGGCAGGGCTCGTTCGCCGCTCGCTAGTCTGAGCGCGTGGCGACCGTCACCGAGACGATCCAGGTGTCCGGCATCCGCTGCGAGCGCTGCGTGATGCGCCTCGCGAAGACGCTCGAGGGCGCGGAGGGGCTCGAGGCGGCGAACGCCAACCTGATGGGGCAGGTGCTCCTCTCCTGGGACGACGCCGTCACCTCGCGCGGCGCGCTGCTCGACCGTCTGGCCGCCGGCGGCTTCCGGGAATTCGCACCGTCGTAGCGTCGTTCTAGCGGTTGCTAGGGTGGCCGCCGGATGTCCGACAGCGCGCCGTCGACCGCCGATACCCGCAGGCTCGCCGAGGAGGCGCGGGCCCGTGTCCGGTTCGAGGAGGAAGCGCTGGAGTTGAGCGACCAGGTGTATCGCCTCGCCCGGCGTCTCGCGGGCTCCCGCGAGGAGGCCGACGACCTCGTGCAGCAGACGTACGAGCGCGCGTTCCGCTCCTGGCGGCAGTACACGCCCGGCACGAACCTGCGCGCGTGGCTGCTGCGGATCCTCACGAACCTGAACATCGACCGGGGCAGGCGCCAGCAGCGGGCGCCGCAGACGACCTCGCTCGACACCGAGGCGGGCGACTACTTCCTCTACAACCAGCTCGAGGCGACGATGGCGGGCGAGAACCCCGACGAGGAGCGCGTCCTCGAGCGGCTCTCGCAGGACTCGATCGTCGAGGCGCTCTCGGACGTGCCGCACGACTTCCGCGACGTGCTCGTGCTGGTCGACATCGGCGAGTTCTCGTACGCGGACGCGGCCCAGATCCTCGACATCCCGATCGGCACCGTCATGTCGCGCCTTCATCGTGGCAGGCGTATCCTGAAAAAGAACCTCGCCGACAGGACGGTCCCCACATGATCGGTCCGTGCGACAAGTGCGAAGAGATGATGCAGCCGTTCCTCGACGGGACGTTGTCGGAGGCCGAGGTGCACGAGGCCGAAGAGCACCTGGCGAAGTGCTCGTGGTGCGCGAAGCGGTTCCGGTTCGAGGAGCGTCTCCGCCACTACGTCCGCGTGGCCGTCTCCGAGCCGATGCCGGCCGAGCTGAAGGCGAAGCTGGCCGCGCTGCGGACGCCGCTCTAGGCGCGCACGTCGACGTCGCCGGGCGGGCGCAGGTCGGTGCAGTCGACGAGCGCCGGCTCGAGCGCGCGCGCTCCCTCGTCGGGGACGAGCTCCCACACGCTGCGGTCGAGCGCGACGGGATGGCTGCGCGTGCGGCCGTCGTAGGTCGCCGCCGCCACGGGCGCGCCGTGCGCGAGCACGCGCCCGACCGCCGCCGGATCGAGCTCCGGGCCGTCCGCGAGCACGACGGCGGCGCGCCGCGCCCCCGGCGGCAGCGCCGCGAGCCCGCAGCGCAGCGACGCGCCGGGGCCGCGCGCCCAGTCGCCGCAGTGCACGACCCTGGCGCGTGCCGTCTCGACACGAAGCGGGTGGGCGCCTTCGACGACCACGACCTCGTACGGCAGCCCGGCGAGCGCCGCGAGCACCGCCGGCAGGAGCTCCCGCTGCTTGACGCCGCCGAAGCGCGTCGACGCGCCGGCAGCGAGCACCACCACGCCCTCAGTGGACAGCGAGCGTCGCCTTCTCGATCTCGACGACGGCGGTCGGCTGCTCGCTGGCGTCGCCGAGCCTGCCGATGCGCCTGACGACGTCCATTCCCGCGACGACCCGCCCGACGACCGCGTAGTCCGCCGTCAGCCGGGCGTCGCCCGCCGTGACGACGAAGAACTGGCTGCCGCTCGCGCCGCGCGGCTCGTTCCCGGCCTTCGCCATCGCGACGAGCCCCGAGGTGTAGCGCGTCCCCGCTGGAGGCGGCTCGACGACGGTGTAGCCGGGGCCGCCGAGGCCGCTCGCCGTCGGGTCGCCGCCCTGGATCACGAACCCCGGGACGATGCGGTGGAAGACCGTGCGGTCGAAGAAGCGGTGCTCGACGAGGCTTGCGAACGAGGCGGTGGTCTTCGGCGCCGCCTTCACCGCCAGGGCGACGGTGAACGAGCCGCAGTTCGTCAGGAAGCGGACGTCGTAGCGCTTCGCCGGGTCGAGCGCCGCCTGCGGCCGCGGAGCGGTGCGCGCACCCGGCTTCGGCTGGCTCACGACGGTGCAGCCGCCGACGGTCTTCGCGGCGTGCTTGCCGCCGCCGCAGGCCGCGGCGGCGAGCACGAGCGCGAGCAGCGGCGCGCGCCTCACGCGAGCGCTGCGAGCGCGCGCCGGACGAGCGCCTCGGCGAGCTCGACCTTGTACGCGTTGCGCGGCAGCGGGCTTGCCGCGGCGAACGACCCGCTGTGCAGCCACGGCACGGGCGCGACGCCGGCGAGCGCGATCCGCGTCGAGCCTCCCGTGCGGGCGGCGGCGACGCCGACGAGCGGGAACGAGAACAGCTTCCGCCCGCCCGCCTTCAGGTACACCGACGCGTCGGCGGCCGGGACCCGCACCGACACGATCAGCTCGCCCGCCTCGAGCGTCGTCGTGCGGCGGTCGTCGCCGGCCGGCACGTGGTAGAGCTCGCCGACGGGAAGCTCGCGCCGCGTCGTGACGACGGTGGCGTCGAGCGCCAGCAGCGCCGCCGCCACGTCCGACGGGTGCGCGGACGCGCAGTAGCCGTTCGCGAAGATCGCATGCTCGCGGTGCTCGCCGTCGCGCGCGAAGCACCGGTCGCCGCCGTGCAGCCTGCACTCCCAGCCGAGCCGCCAGTACCAGCAGCGGGTCGCCTGCAGCAGGTTGCCGCCGAGCGAGCCCATCTCCCGGATCTGCGGGCTCGCGGCGAGCCGGCACGCCTCGCGCAGCGCCGCCGGAATCGACGGCTCGCGCTCGAGCTCGGCGAGCGTCGTGCCGGCGCCGATCGTGCCGTCCTCGACGCCCCGCGGCACGACGCCGCGCACGTCGACGAGCTCCGCCGGGCGCAGCAGCCCCGCGCGCACGAGCGGCACCACCTCGGTGCCCCCCGCGATCGGCGTCGCGCCGCCGGTGTCGAGCTCAGACGCCCGCCGGAGCTCCAACCCGCTCCCGCTCCCTCGCCTCGCGCAGCGCGCGCAGCAGCTCCTCGCGCGAGATCGGCAGCTCGTGCACCTCGGCGCCGGTCGCGTCGCGGATCGCGTTCGCGATCGCGGCCGCGGTCGGGACGATCGGCGGCTCGCCGAGCCCCTTCGAGCCGAGGTTCGTCAGCTGCGCGTCGGGCACGTCGACGAGCTCGCCGACGATCTCCGGGACGTCGGCGATCGTCGGCAGCTTGTACGCGTCGAGGCCCGTCGTGAGCACGACGCCGCTCGCCGGGTCGTCGAGCCGGTGCTCCGAGAGGGTGTGGCCGATCCCCTGCACGATCCCGCCCTCGATCTGCGACGACGCGCCGAGCGGGTTGATGACGCGGCCGACGTCGTGCACGGCGGCGATCCGCTCGACCCACACCTCGCCCGTCTCGACGTCGACGGCGACCTCCGCCACCTGCACGCCGAACGTGAGCACCTGCAGCCCGGCCGGGTTGGGGCCCCGCGCGCCCTTGCCGAGGATCTGCCCGCTTTCGAGCACCGAGACGACCTCGGCGACCGGCGCGCCCGTCTTGCCCATCTGCTCCGCGATCTCCTCGATCTGCCGCCGAGCGTCGGCGGCGGCCGCGCGCACCGCCGGCCCCATCGACGGGATGGTCGACGAGCCCGCCGAGATCGACGCGAACGGCCCGCGGGCGGTGTCGCCGAGCGAGACCGTCACGTGCTCGAGCGGGATGCCGAGCTCCTCGGCCGCGATCTGCGCCATCGCCGTGCGGGAGCCGGTGCCGATGTCCTGCATCGCGGTGACGACCGTCGCCCGGCCGTCGGCGCCGACGCGCACCCACGCGTAGCTCGGCGGCCCGCCGCCGCCGTACCAGACCTGCGACGCCATGCCGACCCCCCGCTTGACCGTCGCGGTCGAGCGCGCGCGCACCTCGTGGCGGCGCTCCCAGTGCGGCTCGGCGCGGCGGTAGCACTCGAGCAGGTTCTTGCCGCTGTAGGAGCGGCCGTCGAGCGGCTCGCTCGCCGCGTGGTTGCGGCGGCGCAGCTCGAGCGGATCGAGCTCGAGCCTGGCGGCGAGCACGTCGAGCAGAGCTTCGAGGCCGAACGTCCCCTCGACGAAGCCCGGCGCGCGGAACGCCTTCATCGGCGGCTGGTTCGTCTTCGCCGCGTGGGTCACGGTGCGGACGTTCGGGCACGCGTACAGCTGGTTCATCGGGCCCTCGACGGGGGACGACCAGCCGTCGAAGCCGACCGCGTTCACGTACTCGCCCTCGAGCGCGGTCAGGGTGCCGTCGGCCTTCGCGCCGATGCGCAGCCGCTGGATGGTCGCGTTGCGGTTGCCCGAGACGACGTTCTCCTCGCGCCGCGAGAGCGCGCAGCGCACCGGACGGCCCGTCCGCCGGGCGAGCTCGATCGCCACGAACGTGTAGTCCCCCGGGTCGTTCTTCGAGCCGAAGCCGCCGCCCATGTAGGTGCACACCACGCGCACCTTGTCGGCGGGGATGCCGAGCGTCGCAGCGATGTCGCGGCGCACGCCCCACACGTACTGCGTCGAGATGTGCACCTCGAGGGTGTCGCCGAGCCACTGCACGACGGCCTGATGGGTCTCCAGCGAGTTGTGCAGGACGACCTGCGTCCGGTACTCGCCCTCGACGACGACGTCCGCGGCTGCGAAGCCGGCCTCGACGTCGCCGCGCTCGCGCACCCGCGCCTCGCCGTGGACGTGTCCGGCGGCGACCGCCTCCTCCGCGTCGAGCACCGCCGCGAGCTCCTCCCATTCGACGTCGATCGCCGCGACGGCGGCGCGGGCCTGCGCGGGGGTGGCGGCGCAGACCGCGGCGACGGGCGCGCCCTGGAACCCGCAGTCGCGCTGCAGGACGCCGGCGTCGCCCGGCCCGATCGCCGCGTGCACGCCGGGCAGCTCGAGCGCGGGCGCGAGGTCGAGGCGCGCGACCCGCGCGTGCGCGTGCGGCGAGCGCAGGACGGCCGCGTGCAGCATCCCCGGGAGCTTCAGGTCGGCGGTGAACACCGCCTGGCCGCGTGCGCGTTCGAGCCCGTCGACGCGCGTCGCGGGCCGTCCGACCACGTCGCGCGGCCCCGCGGGCCACTGGTCGAGCGCGTCCTCCTCGACGACGACGAAGACCTCCTCGTACCTGCCTTCGACCTCCTTCTCGGTGCGGATCAGTCGCGCCACGTGCGAATCGCCTCCTCGATCTTCGGATACGTGCCGCAGCGGCAGAGGTTGCCCGCCATCGCGTGGCGGATCTCGTCGGTCGACGGCGCCGGCGTGCGCTGGACGAGCGCGACCGCGCTGACGATCTGGCCCGGCGTGCAGAAGCCGCACTGCACGGCGTCCGCCCGGACGAACGCGTCGACCAGCGGATGGTCGCGCAGCCCCTCGATCGTCGTCACGCGGGCCCCGTCGAGCGTGTGCACGAGCGTGATGCACGACAGTACGGGCTCGTCGTCGACGAGCACGGTGCATGCGCCG
>DASRGA010000061.1:0-7887 GCA_035651295.1 Gaiellaceae bacterium
CGCGCATCCACTACGGCGCCGGCTACACCGGGAACGGCGTCGGGCCGAGCTGGCTCGGCGGGCAGATCCTCGCCTCGCTCGTCCTCGGCGCCGACGACGAGTGGTCGCGCCTCCCGCTCGCCCGGGCCGGGCCGCCGCGCCTGCCGCCCGAGCCGTTTCGCACCGCCGGCGGCGCCCTCGTCCGGCGCGCTGTCCTGGCGGTCGAGGAGGCCGACGAGAGGGGCCGCCGCGCGCCGCTGCCGGCGCGGGCTGTCGCCGCGTTGCCGCGCGTGCTCGGGCTGCGGATCGGGACGCGCTGATGCCGGCGGGCGCGCTCGGCCTCGCGCTCGGCGCGGCGGTCGTGCACGCGGCCTGGAACGTGCTGCTCGCCCGCGCGCGCGAGCCGCAGGCGGCGACGGCGGTCGCGTTCGCGCTCGCGGTCGTGATCTGGGCGCCGGTCGCGGCCGCGCGCTGGCGCGTCGAGGGCGGGGCCTGGCCGTACGTCGCCGGAAGCGCGGCGCTCGAATCCGCGTACGTCGTGCTGCTCGGCGCCGCCCTCGGCGGCGCGCGCCTCTCCGTCTTCTACCCGCTCGCGCGCGGGCTGGCGCCGGTGCTCGTGCTCGCGGTCGCCGTCGTCGCGCTCGGCGCCTCGACGTCGTGGCGGCAGGCGGTCGGAGTCTGCGCTGTCGGCGCGGGGGTCCTGCTCGTCCGCGGCCGCCGGCCGGATCCGGCCAGCACAGCGTATGGACTCGCGATCGCGGCGACGATCGCCGGCTACACGATCGTCGACAACAGTGGCGTGACGCGCGCCGACCCGCTCGCGTACGTCGAGCTCGTGATGATCCCGCCGGCGGTGCTCTCGCTCGCCTTCGTCGCCGCCCGCCGTGGCCGGTCTGCGGTCGCCGCTGCGCTGCGGTGGGAGACGGCGCTCGTCGCCCCGCTGACGCTGGCGCCGTACGCGCTCGTGCTCTACGCGCTCCGGCTCGCCCCCGCCGCGCCGGTGGCGGCCGTCCGGGAGACGAGCGTCCTCCTCGTCACCGCGCTGGCGGCAGTCGTCCTGAAGGAGCACGTCTCGGCCTGGCGCGCCGCCGGCGCGGCAGCGGTCGTCGTGGGCGTGGCTCTGCTGGCCGTCTAGACAGATAGACGATCGTCTAGTACGCTAGACGCATGATGACACTTGACGAACAGGTCCTGGCGGAGGCACGCGAGGTGCGGCAGCGCCTCGTCGACCTCGAGAGCCAGACCGCACACGCACGCGTGGACTACCACCACGCGATCAAGAAGCTCCACGCGGCCGGCGGCTCGCTGCGCGAGATCGCCGATGCGCTCGAGCTCTCGCACCAGCGCGTCCACCAGATCGTCGAGGGGCCGGTCGCGCTGCCGATGCCGCCCGTCGGCAGGCCGGGCTGGAAGCACCGCGGCCGCCGTCACGGGCGGCGGCGGCGCGACTTCTTCATGGCGCGCTTCGACGACGGCGCGAAGGAGGTGATGGTGCAGGCGCAGCAGGAGGCCGACGCGCTCAAGCACAACTACGTCGGCACCGAGCACCTGCTGCTCGCGATCCTGCGCCGCGGCGCCGGCGGCCTCGACGTCGAGGCGGCGCGCAAGGCCGTCGTCGACCGGACCGGCGAGGGCGAGGAGCCGTGGATCGCGGGCCTCCCTCGTCCGCTCACGCCGCGCGCGAAGCGCGCGCTCGAGGCTGCGCTCGCCGAGGCGGAGTCGGCCGGCCGCGAGCAGTTCGGGCCAGAGGACATCCTGCTCGCGATCGCGTCCGATCCGAAGGGCACGGGCGGCGAGGTGCTCGCCGACCTCGACGTCACACCCGAGCAGCTGCGCGAGCGGCTCGGCCGGTAGCAGGCGCGGTCGCGGCCGCGTCGCCGCCGTTCAGCCGCACGAGCAGCGCTGCTGCTCGTGCGGCGGCGTCGGCGAGAATCGTGCCGACCTTCGCGTCGCCGCCGACCGCTCCGTCGGTGGCGGCGGCGGCTTCGGCCGCGACCTCCGCGATCTCGGCGGCGAGCTCCGCCATGCGGAGCGGCAGCTCGATCGTCCGCCGATGCGCGGCGTCCGAGCGCGTGCTGAGGAACTCCTGGTAGACGGCGGCGTCTTCGGCGGCGAGCGGGGCCGCCTGCCGCCCGAGGTCGCGCGCGCGCTGGGCGAGGTCGGCGCGGCCGATCACGCGCGCCGTCAGCGTCGTCAGCTGCGCCGCGAGCTGGATCGTCCGCACGACGGCGGGGCCGGCGGCGAGCTCAGAAGAGTCCCACTGTCCTTCCACGGTCGTCGATGTCGACGTTGAACGCGGCCGGCGTCGCGGAGAGGCCCGGCATCGTCTGCATGTCGCCGCAGAGGGCGACGAGCCAGCCGGCGCCGGTGTAGGCGCGGACGGCGCGGACCGGCACAGTGAAGCCCGTCGGCGCGCCGATCAGGTTCGGGTCGTGGGAGAGCGAGAGGTGCGTCTTCGCCATGCAGATCGGGACCTTGTCGAGCCCTTGCTCGGTGAAACGCTTGACGTCGTTCTCGGCCGCCGGGAGCAGGAACACTCCGTCGGCGCCGTACACGCGCGTCGCGATCGCCTCGATCTTGTCGACGATCGGCGCGTCGAGCGGGTAGACCGGCCGGAACTCGCTCGGGTGGTCGGCCGCGTCGACGACTGCCTCGGCGAGCTCGGCAGCGCCGGCGCCGCCGTCCTCGAACGCGGAGTTGACCGCGGCCGCGTGGGCGCCGAGCTCGAGCGCGAGGCGGCGCACCGTCTCCACCTCGTCGTCGGTGTCGCCGGGGAAGCGGTTGATCGCCACGACCGCGCTCAGGCCGAACTCCTTGACGATCCCGATGTGGCGGGCGAGGTTCGGCGCGCCCGCGACCACCGCCTCCACGCCGCCGTCGGGATCGCCGCCGTGGTGCTTCAGCGCGCGCACCGTCGCGACGAGGACGATCGCGCTCGGCGCCAGGTTGCCGGCGCGGCAGACGATGTCGAGCAGCTTCTCCATCCCCATGTCGGCGCCGAAGCCGGACTCGGTGACGACGTAGTCGGCGAGCTTCAGCCCGACGAGGTCGGCGACGAGCGACGAGTTGCCGTGCGCGATGTTCGCGAACGGCCCGCAGTGGATGAAGGCCGGCTGGCCCTCGAGCGTCTGGACGAGGTTCGGCTTGATCGCGTCCTTCAGCAGCACCGTCATCGCGCCGGCGGCGCGGAGCTGCTCGGCGGTGACCGGCTCTCCCTCCCACGTGTACGCGACGGTGATCGCGCCGAGCCGCCCGCGCAGGTCATGGAGGTCGCGGGCGACGGCTGTGATCGCCATCACCTCGGAGGCGGCGGTGATGTCGAAGCCCGTCTCGCGGACGTAGCCGTTCGCGCGGCCGCCGAGGCCGATCACGACGCCGCGCAGCGCCCGGTCGTTCATGTCGACGCAGCGGCGCCAGCTGACCGTCAGCGGGTCGATGCCGAGCTCGTTTCCGTGCAGGATGTGCGCCTCGAGCATCGCCGAGAGCAGGTTGTTGGCGGCCCCGATCGCGTGGATGTCCCCGGTGAAGTGGAGGTTGAGGTCCTCCATCGGCACGACCTGCGCGTAGCCGCCGCCGGCCGCGCCGCCCTTGATCCCGAACACCGGCCCGAGCGACGCCTCGCGCAGGCAGAGCACCGGCTTCTTCCCGATCTTCCCGAGGCCCTGCGTCAGCCCGACCGACGTCGTCGTCTTCCCCTCGCCCGCCTTCGTCGGCGTGATCGCGGTGACGCCGATCAGCTTCCCGTTCGGCCGGTCGCCGAGCCGCTCGAGCACGCCGAGGTCGACCTTCGCCTTGTAGCGGCCGTAGAGCTCGACCTCGTCCTCCTCGAGCCCGAGCTCGGCGGCGAGCTCCGCGATCGGGCGGAGCGTCGCGGACTGGGCGATCTCGAGGCTCGAGGGCATCTTCGTCGTCGCCATTGCGAACGGGAGCGTATCGCCAGGAAGATTGCGCGATGGGCGTCTCCGTCGGAGTGGACGTCGGCGGCACGTTCACGGATCTCGTCGCCGTCGTCGGCGGCGAGCTCGTGACGGCGAAGGTTCCTTCGGTCCCGGGGCGCCAGGCGGCGGGCGTGTCGGCGGCGCTTGCCGCCTCCGGCGTCGGAGCGGTCGACGTGCTTGCGCACGGAACGACGGTCGCGACGAACGCGCTGCTCGAGCGGCGGGGCGCCCGGACCGCGCTGGTCACGACCGAGGGCTTCCGCGACGTGATCGAGATCGGGCGGCAGGCGCGGGCGTCGCTCTACGACCTGACCGCGCACGGTCCGCCGCCGCTCGTCCCGCGCGAACTCCGCTTCACCGTGCGCGAGCGGATGGGCCCGGAAGGGGTACTCGTCCCGCTCGATGCCGCGTCCTTGGCCGCGGCGGTCGAGGGCCTGCGACGGGCGGAGGTGGAGGCGGTCGCGGTGTGCCTGCTCTTCTCGTTCCTGCACCCCGCGCACGAGCTCAGGGTCGGCGAGACGGTGCGCGAAGCGCTGCCGGGGGTGCGGGTCTCCGTCTCGTGCGAGCTGCTACCGGAGTTCCGCGAATACGAGCGCTGCTCGACGACGGTCGCGAACGCGTACCTCGCGCCGGCGCTCGCCTCGTATCTCGACGAGCTCGAGCCGGCGCCGCTCGTGATGCAGTCGTCGGGCGGCGTCGTGGACGCGGCGACCGCGGCGGAGCGGCCGGCGGCGTGCGTCCTCTCCGGCCCGGCCGCCGGGGTTGCCGGCGCCGCGTTCGTCGCCGGGCTCGCCGGGTTCGAGGACGTGCTCACCTTCGACATGGGCGGGACGAGCACCGACGTCGCCGCCGTGCTCGGCGGCGAGGCGGTCGTGACCTCCGAGTCGGTCGTCGCCGGCGTGCCGATTCGGTTCCCGATGGTCGACGTGCACACGATCGGCGCCGGCGGCGGCTCGATCGCGTGGCTCGACGACGGCGGCGCGCTGCGGGTCGGCCCGCGGTCCGCCGGCGCGCAGCCGGGGCCGGCGTGCTACGGACGCGGCGGCGAGGAGCCGACGGTGACGGACGCGAACCTCGCCCTCGGCTACCTGGCCGACGGCGCGGTGCTCGGCGGCGAGGTCGTCCTCGAGCGCGCGCTGGCGGAGGACGCGCTCGCTCGTATCCCTGTGGACGAATCGGCACTCAAAAGTCACCCCGCTCCTCGGGACAGGATTAATCCTGTCCCGAGCGCCGACGCCGGGGGATTCGTGGCGGTTGCCGAGGGGATCGTCCGCGTCGTGAACGCCAACATGGCACGGGCGCTCCGGGTCGTGTCCGTCGAGCGCGGGATCGACCCGCGCCGGCTGGCGCTCGTCGCCTTCGGCGGCGCCGGCCCGCTGCACGCGTGCGCGCTCGCGGAGGAGCTCGGCATCGAGCGCGTGCTCGTCCCGCGCGCCTCCGGCGTCCTCAGCGCGCTCGGGCTCGCGGTCGCGGACCTCCGCCGCGACTACGTCGGCCGCGCCTTCGAGGAGCTCGAGGAGCAGGTCGACCTCGCCGGCGCGACGCTGACCCGCTACGCCGACCTGCGCTATCCCGGCCAGTCGCACGAGCTGACGATCGAGGACGGCGCCGATTTCCACGCCGCGCACGCGCAGCGCTACGGGTTCGCGCTCGACGCAGAGCCGGAGGTGGTCGTCCGCCGCCTCGTCGCGACGATCACTCGGCCGAAGCCGGAGCTGCGCCAGCCTGCCGCCGAGCCCGAGCGTGGCACCCGCCGCGCCTACCTCGACGGCGCCTGGCACGAGCTCCCCGTCCACGGGCCCGGCGGCGGGGTCACCGGCCCCGCGATCGTCGAGCTGCCTGAGGCGACGTGCCTCGTCCGCCCCGGCTGGGCGGGCGAGACCGACGCGCACGGCACCCTCGTCCTGGAGCGCTCGTGGACCCCGTGACGCTCTCGGTCCTGAGTGCCGCCCTCTCCGGGATCGCGGAGGAGATGGGCACCGTGCTCGTCCGCAGCTCGCTGTCGGCGAACATCAAGGAGCGGCGCGACTGCTCGGCGGCGCTGTTCGACGCGCGCGGGCGGATGGTCGCCCAGGCCGAGCACATCCCCGTCCACCTCGGCGCGATGCCGGAGTCGGTCGCGGCCGTGATCGCGCGCGAGCCTCGGCCCGGCGAGACCTGGATCCTGAACGACCCGTTCGCCGGCGGTTCGCACCTCCCGGACATCACGATGGTCACCGCCCTCGACGACGCGTACGCCTGCACCCGCGCCCACCACTCCGACGTCGGCGGAATCGTGCCCGGCTCGATGCCCGCGACCTCGACGTCGATCTGGCAGGAGGGCGTGATCGTGCCGCCGGTGCGGCTGACCGACGACGTGCTCGAGGTGCTGCTCGCGAACGTCCGCACGCCCGCCCTCCGCCGCGGCGACCTCGCCGCGCAGGCCGCCGCCAACCGCCTCGCCGGCGAGCGGCTCGCCGAGCTGCGCCTCCCGCTGGAAGAGGGCTTCGCCGCCGTCATCGACCACGCGGAACGGCACGCGCGCGAGGCGATCGCCCGCCTCCCGCACGGGCGCTACGAAGCGGAAGGCGAGGTCGAGACGGACGTCGACCTGCCGATCCGCGTCGCGGTGACCGTCGCCGGCGAGAAGATCGAGATCGACTTCGAGGGCACGTCGCCCGCCGCCCCCGGCAACGTCAACGCGCCGCTCGCCGTCACGCGCGCTGCCTGTACGTTCGCCGTCAAGGTCGCGCTCGGAGCGGACGTTCCCGTCAACGAGGGCCTGTTCCGCGCGGTGCGGATCCATGCGCCGGAGGGCTGCCTCGTCAACGCGCGGCACCCGAGCGCGGTCGTCGCCGGCAACGTCGAGACCAGCCAGCGGATCGCGGACACGGTGCTGCTCGCGCTCGCCCAGGCCGCGGACGTGCCGGCCCAGGGGCAGGGGACGATGAACAACGTCGTCATCGGCACGCCGCGCTGGACGTACTACGAGACGCTCGGCGGCGGCCAGGGCGCCTCGGCTCACGGCCCGGGGCCGTCCGGCGTCCACGTCGGCATGTCGAACACGCTGAACACGCCGATCGAGGCGCTCGAGCTCGAGACCCCCCTGCGCGTCGAGCGCTACGAGCTGCTCGACGGCTCCGGCGGCTCCGGGCGCCACCGGGGCGGCGACGGGCTCGTCCGCGCGATCCGCGTGCTGGAGCCGGCGACCCTGTCGCTCCTCACCGACCGCCGCCGGCACGCGCCGCAGGGGCTCGCCGGCGGCGGCCCGGGGCGGCCCGGCCGGAACCTCGTCGACGGCGAGCCCGTCCCGCCGAAGACGACCTGCGAGCTCGACGCCGGCGCCGTCGTCACCGTCGAGACCCCCGGAGGCGGCGGCTGGGGCGTGTGAGAATCGGCCCGTGGGCTGGATCGGGAAGCCGCTGCCTCGCCGCGAGGACCTGCCGCTGCTCGTCGGCCGCGGGCGGTTCGTCGACGACGTTCCCGTCGCGAGCCCGCTGCACGTCGCGTTCGCGCGCTCGCCGTGGGCGCACGCCGAGCTGCGGTCGGTCGACGTCTCCGCGGCGCTCGCCGCGCCCGGCGCCGCCGCCGCGCTCGCCGGCCCGGAGCTGCCGGAGCTGACCGAGCCGTTTGCGGCCGGCATCACCCACGAGCTCGGCTACTACGCGATGGCGACCGACCGCGCGCGCTACGCCGGCGAGCCGGTCGCCGCGGTCGCCGCCGAGAACCGCTACCTCGCCGAGGACGCCGCCGAGCTCGTCGTCGCGGACTACGAGCCGCTCGACGCCGTCGTCACGGTCGAAGACGCGCTCGACCCGGCGAAGCCGGTCCTGCACGAGCAGGTCGGCTCGAACGTCGTCGTCGACCGGACGCTCCGCTACGGCGATCCGGACGCCGCCTTCGCCCGCGCCGACCTCGTCGTCCGCGAGACGCTGCGCTGGGAGCGCTACTCCTCGACGCCGATCGAGACCTACGGGATCGTCGCCGAGCA
>DASRGA010000062.1:0-71095 GCA_035651295.1 Gaiellaceae bacterium
CACAGCCCAAGCCCAGCACGCCGTTCGCGAACTTGCCGAGCTTCTCGAAGAACGTGGCGTTACCGTCAAGTACGCCATCCACCCCGTCGCGGGCCGCATGCCGGGCCACATGAACGTGCTGCTCGCCGAGGCGAACGTCCCCTACCCGGCATTGAAAGAGATGGACGAGGCGAACGCCGAGTTCGCGCGCACCGACGTGTCGCTCGTGATCGGCGCGAACGACGTCGTCAACCCCGACGCCCGCAACAACGCGGCCAGCCCCATCTACGGCATGCCGATCCTGAACGTCGACGAGTCGCAGGCGGTGATCGTGCTCAAGCGCTCGATGAATCCCGGCTTCGCCGGGATCGACAACCCGCTCTTCGTCGAGCCGAACACGATGATGCTGTTCGGCGACGCGAAGGAGTCGGTCGCCAAGCTGACCGCGGCTGTCAAGGCCCTGTGACGGCGGTGCTGGACGGGGCCGCCGTGCGGGCGGCGGTCTCGCCCGCGCGCGCGGTCGACGCGGTGCGCGACGCGTTCGCCGCGCACGCGCGCGGCGAGTGGTCGATGCCGCCGAAGGTGTACGTGACGAACTACCCGGCCGGCGACTTCCGCGCGATGCCGGCGCTCGGCGGCGGCTACGCGCTCCTGAAGTGGATCACCTCGTTCCCCGGCAACCCGGCGCGCGGGCTGCCGACGGTGACGGGCGTGGTGCTCGTCTCGGACGCCTCCGACGGCCGGCTGCTCGCGGTGCTGGACGCGGCGTCGGTGACGGCGCTGCGCACCGGCGCGGCGGCGGTGCTCGCCGCCGAGGTGCTGGGGCGCCCGGACGCGGAGACGGCCGCGGTCGTCGGCGCCGGCGTGAACGGCCGCGCCGCCGCGCGCGCGTTCCTCGCCCGTGGCCGCCGGCCGCTCCTCTGGGACGTCGACGCCGCCCGCGCCGCGGCTGCGGCGGAGGAGCTCGGCGCCGGGGTCGCCCCGTCGCTCGCGGCCGCGCTCGCCGCCGACCTGCTCGTGACGGTGACGCCGGGCCACGAGGTGCTCCTGCGCGAGGGCACGCTGCGGCCGGGACAGCACGTGTCGCTGATGGGGGCCGACGGGCCGGGCAAAGCGGAAGCGGAGGACGCGGAGCTCCGCCGCGCGCGCCTGTACTGCGACGACTGGGAGCAGGCGTCGCACGGCGGCGAGCTGGCGCACGCCGTCGAGGCGGGACTCGTCGCGCGCGGCGACGTGACCGAGCTCGGCCGTGTGCTCGTCGGCGAGGCGGACGGGCGCCGCGGCGCGGACGAGATCACGCTGTTCGACTCGACCGGGCTTGCGATCCAGGATCTCGCGATCGCGCTGGCGGCGCTCGAGGGCGCCGACCTCGAGTCGCTGCCGCGGCTCGAGCTGTAGTCAGCGCTGCGGCCGGCACCGGTAGACGCCGTCGGCCCCGGCGACGAGGCCGAGCAGCTCGAGCTCGGCGAGCGCGGCGGCGAGCTCGCCCGCTGGCGCGCCCGTTCGCCGGACGAGCTCGTCGAAGGTCGCGGGGGCCTCCGCCACGACCTCGCGCACGACCGAGAGCCAGTCGTCGAGCTCCGGCTCCGCCCGCGCGGCCGCCTCGACCCCGATCGCCGCGAGCACGTCCTCGACGCACGTGGCCGGCGTCGCGCCGAGCCGCAGCAGCGCGTTGGTGCCGGCCGAGAGGCGCGACGTGATCTCGCCCGGCACGGCGAGCACCTCCCTGCCCTCCTCGAGCGCGAAGTCGGCGGTGATCAGCGCGCCGCTCCGCTCGCGCGCCTCGACGACGACGGTGGCGGCGCAGAGGCCTGCGACGATCCGGTTGCGGGCCGGGAACCGCCACGGCGCCGGCTCGACGCCGGGCGGGTACTCCGCCACGATCAGGCCCCGCCCGGCGACCGACGCGGCGAGCCCGGCGTGCGCGCGCGGGTAGTCGCGATCGATCCCGCAGCCGAGCACCGCGACGGTGGCGCCCGCGTCGAGCGCGCCGCGGTGCGCGGCCCCGTCGACGCCGCGGGCGAGGCCAGAGACGACGACCACGCCCGCCGCGGCGAGCTCGCGCCCGAACGCGAGCGCGACCGCCGTCCCGTACGCCGAGCAGGCGCGGGCGCCGACGACGGCGACGCACGGCCGCTCGAGCAGCTCCACCGGCGCCTCTCCGCGCAGGAAGAGCCCCGGCGGCGGGTCGTGGATCGAGCGCAGCCGTGCGGGAAACGAGGCGTCCGAGCGAGCGACGAAGCGCAGGCCCCGCTCGGCCAGCCGGCGGCGGTAGGCGGCCTCGTCGAAGCCGCGCCGGAACCGGTCGAAGCGCGGCGACCGGGGCTGGTCGAGCAGGTGCGCGCCCGTCTCGGCGGCGAAGACGGCGACGGCGAGGTCGCTCATGCTGCGAGCTCCGCCGGGGTGCGGTAGGAGAGTGCCTCGGCGACGTGCTCGGGTGCGACCGACTCGCCGCCCGCGAGCGCGGCGATCGAGGCGGCGACGCGGGCGACGCGCGCCCGGCCGCGGCCCGACAGCGGCAGCCGCTCGACCGCGCGCGTGAGCAGCGCGTCCGCCGCGGGGACGCGCCGGGGCGGCGCCTCCCGCAGGCGGGCGCGGGCGGCGAGCACGCGGCGCCGCACCTCCGCCGAGGCCTCCGCGGGCGGCCCCGCCAGCTCGTCGCCGCGCGGCCTCGGCACGGCGACGACGAGGTCGAAGCGGTCGACGAGCGCCCGCGAGAGCTTCTCGCGGTACCGCTGCACCCGCTCCGGGCTGCAGGCGCAGGAGCCCGCCGCGTCCCCGCGCCCGCCGCACGGGCAGAGGTTCATCGCGGCGACGAGCTGGAAGCGCGCGGGGAAGGCGGCCCGCGCGCCCACCCGCGCGACGAGGACGACGCCGTCCTCGAGCGGCTGGCGGAGCGCCTCGAGCGCCGGCCGCTGGAACTCGGGCAGCTCGTCGAGGAAGAGCACGCCGTGGTGCGCGAGGCTCGCCTCGCCCGGCCGCGGCGTCCCGGACCCGCCGCCGACGAGCGCGGCGACCGTGACCGAATGGTGGGGCGCCCGGAACGGCGGCACGCGCACGAGCCCCGCGCCCGGCGGGAGCACGCCCGCGACCGAGTGGATGCGCGTCACCTCGAGCGCGGCGTCGTCGCCGAGGAGCGGCAGGATGCCGGGCAGCCGTCGCGCGAGCATCGTCTTCCCGGTGCCGGGCGGCCCGGCGTAGAGGACGTTGTGGGCGCCGGCGGCGGCGATCTCGAGCGCCCGCCGCGCGCGCTCCTGCCCGCGGACGTCGGCGAGGTCGGGCGCCCCGGCGAGCGTCTCGAAGTCGTCGTCCGGCGGCGGCACGCCGGGCGGGTCGCGCTCGCCGCGCAGGTAGGAGACCACCTCGCCCAGGTGCACGGCGCCGACCGGCTCGACGCCTGCGAGCGAGACCTCGGGCGCCGACTCGGCCGCGCAGAGGAGGTGCGTGAGCCCGGAGCGCCGCGCCCCCTCCGCGGCGACGAGCGCCCCGGGGACGGGCCGCAGCCGGCCGTCGAGGCCGAGCTCGCCGAACGCCGCGTGGCCGTCGAGCGCGCCGGCCGGCACCTGGGAGGAGGCGGCCAGCACGGACAGGGCGATCGGCAGGTCGAAGCCCGAGCCCTCCTTGCGGAGCGTCGCCGGGGCGAGGTTGATCGTGACGCGGTGGTGGGCGGGCCACTCGAGCTCGGCGGCGGCGACGCTGGAGCGGACGCGCGCCTTCGCCTCCTGGCAGGCCCGGTCGGCGAGACCGACGATCGTGAAGGCCGACAGGCCCCGCTCGATGTGGGCCTCGACCTCGACCCGCCGGGGATCGAGGCCGACCAGCGCGTGCGTGACGGTGCGGGCGAGCACGGTGCCACGCTAGGCGGGAAGCCGTCACGTGTCTGTGACGGGACCGTGCCGATGTGCGAACTTCTGCGGCCGGGCGCGCCACGCGCGCCCGGCCGCAGCTCCTTCGGCGTCAGCCTGCGAGCGGCTGTCCGGTCTCGAGCAGCGTCTTCAGCCCGCTGAGGACGAACATCCAGCCGGCGCCCGACACGCTCTCGGCGGTCTTCGGCGCGCCCTCGAGCCGGTCGTGGACGACGGTGAGGAGGCAGTAGCCGCCCTCCTTCGGCTCGATCTCCCAGGTGACCCGGCTCTCCTCCTCCGCGGCCAGCTCCGGGTCGTAGGCCGAGCGCCAGCCGTGCACGAGCCTGCGCGGCGGGTCGAACTCGAACGTGGCGGCCGAGCCCCAGTCGGAGTCGTCGGTGCCGATGACGGTGTGCAGCTTCGGCGTGTTCTCGACCCGGGCGCCGTGGAAGTAGCGCTCGGTGAACTCCGGCTTGCAGATCGCCTCCCAGATCTCCTCGGCGCCCGCCCTGATGTACACCTGGTAGACCTGCGTGCTCTGCGCGGTGATCGTGGTCATCAACGTCCCTCCAGTTGCGTCTTGAGCTCGGAGAGCGCGGACACCCGGCTCTCCGTGTACTTGTCGATCCAGCGGTCGTGGATGAGCCGGATCGGGACCGGGTTCAGGAAGTGATGCTTCTCCCGGCCCGAGCGGCGTGAGACGACGAGGCCGGCCTCCTCCAGCACCCGCAGGTG
The DNA here is from genome assembly GCA_035651295.1 of Gaiellaceae bacterium. Taxonomy (GTDB): domain Bacteria; phylum Actinomycetota; class Thermoleophilia; order Gaiellales; family Gaiellaceae; genus PALSA-600. Next base: position 4,560 of record DASRGA010000062.1, read on the forward strand.
CTTCATGACGCCGAAGCGCGTCATCTCCACGTCCTCCTCCAGCTCGCTCAGCGTGCGGCCGTCACGCTCGAAGAGCCGGTCGAGGAGATGCCGCCGCGTCGGGTCGGCGAGCGCCTTGAACACCAGGTCGTCGTCCTCCACGCGCCGCAGAATACGTGACCATAAGGTCACATGTCAAGGGCTAGCCCGGACGGGCGACGAGGACGTCCTCGAAGTACTCGCCGGCGCGGCGGCCGGTGCGGCGGTTCACGTGCCGCGAGTAGCGGTGCTCGAGCGCGAGCCCCGCCCGGTCGAGGATCGCCGGATAGAGGTCGCGGCGGTCGTTGACCACGATCACGACCCGGCCCTGCGGCCGCAGGGCGCGCAGGCAGGCGGCGAGGACGCCGGAGATCCCGTCGACGTACTCGGCGAGCGCCGCCTTCGACGTGCCGCGCGCCGCCGCGCCGAGCTCGCGGGCGCGCCGGTCCTCCAGGCCGAGCAGCTCGTACGCGTAGCGGTGCTGCTCGTGGTAGTCGATCAGCCCCGGATACGGCGGCGAGGTGACGACGGCGTCGAACGGGCCCGGCAGCTCGAGCTCGCGGGCGTCGCCGTGCAGGACGGCGACCGGGCGCACCTGCCGCACGCGCGCGAACTCCTTCAGCCGGGCGAGCGTGTCGAGCGTGTAGCGGCGCACGAAGTGGCCGGCCCGCTCGACCGGCCGGCACTCGCGCCGGTGCTTGTGGCACCAGTAGGGCCCGTGCTGCGGCGCCTGCGGAAAGTCGAGGTCGAAGTGCGTCGTCAGGCGCGCGGAGCGCGCCGCGCGCGCGAGCACGACCCGCAGCACGTCGGCCTGCCCGCTGCCCTCGGCGAGCGAGCGGAACCTGAGCAGGTCGTCACGCGCCTGCGGCGCGAACCAGTCGCGCACGTAGGCCGTCGCCTCGCCCGCCTCCCCCTCCCCGCGCTCGAAGCGCGCGAGCACGTCGCGCAGCTCGTGCTCGAGCGCGAACGGGTTGTAGGCGCCGGTCTTGACGCGCATCAGCAGGCAGTTGAACGCGGCGATGTCGACGCCCGCGCTCGGGTGCCCCGACTCGAGCGCCTGCACGAGCGTCGTCCCCGAGCCCGCGAACGGGTCGAGGACGGCGCCGCCGGCCGGCACGTGGCGGCGGAAGAGCTCCTCGACGAGCTGCGGGATGTACTTGCCGAGGTACGGATGGAGGCGGTGGACGTGCTTCGTGCGCTCGCGCTCCGGCAGGTCGCGCTCCGACCAGGACAGGTCGAGGTCCAGGCCGGAGTAGAGCTGCTCCTGCGTGGCCGCCACGCTCCACGGTTCGCTAGAAGGCGGCGGGAACCTGCTCGACGCGGCCGGCGCGCACGGCGACGACGTCGAAGCGGATGTCGAGCGCCGCGTGCTCGGGATGCGCGGCGAGCCACGCCTCGGCGGCGCGGCGGATCCGCGCGACCTTCACCGGCGTCACCATCTCGAGCGGGTCGCCGTAGCCGTCCCCCGCCTTCGACTTCACCTCGACGAACGCGAGCACCCGGCCCCTGCGGACGACGAGGTCGAGCTCCGCGCCGGCGAGCCAGACGTTCGCGCCCAGCACCCGGTAGCCGCGCAGGCGGTACCAGCGCGCGGCGCGCGCCTCAGACGGATGCCGCCGCCGCGAGCTCGTCGTCGCTGAGATACGCACGCGCCCGCCACGAGCGGCGATGGATCTCGCACGGCCCTCGCTCGCGGACGACGCGCGTGTGCGCGGGCGTGATGTAGCCGACGTGCGACGCGAACCCGTAGCCGGGGTAGAACGCATCCGCGGCGCGCATGTAGCGGTCGCGCGTCACCTTGGCGACGATCGAGGCGGCGGCGATCGCCGCGCTCTTGCAGTCGCCGTCGACGACCGCCCGGTGCGGCGGCGCGGCCGGGCCGAGCCTGAAGCCGTCGACGAGCGAGACGTCCGCCGGCTGGCACGCCCAGAGCGCCTCGCGGAGGCCGCGCAGGTTGCAGCGATGCAGGCCGTCGCGGTCGATCACCGCCGCCGGGAAGACACGGACCGAGACGCGCTCGGCGCAGGCGAGCACGGCCCGGTAGAGCTCCTCGCGGGTCTCGGCGTCGACCTGCTTCGAGTCGTTGAGCAGGGCCAGCGGCCGGACACGGTGGTCGTGCAGGGAGCCGTAGTCGAGCAGCACGCCGGCGACGACGAGCGGCCCCGCGAGCGGGCCGCGGCCCGCCTCGTCCGCCCCGGCGACGAGCCGCCCGCCGAGCCCGCGGTCGAACCGCAGCAGCTTCCGGCCGGTGCGCTTGCGAGGGGGCACGAGTCCGAGCGTAGCCGCGGCGGCGGCCACCGACTGTGCCGAAAGTGTGGAAAGAGCGGGTTAGTGCTGGCGCAGCTCGCGGACGCGAGCCTTCTTGCCGACCTTGCCGCGCAGGTAGTACAGCTTCGCGCGGTGCACGTCGCCGACCGCCTGCACCTCGATCCGGTCGATCTTCGGCGAGTGCAGCGGGAAGGTGCGCTCGACGCCGACCCCGAACGAGTTCTTGCGGACGGTAAACGTCTCGCGCGCCCCGGCGCCCTGCCGCTTGATCACGATCCCCTCGAACACCTGGATGCGCGAGCGGGTGCCCTCGATGACGCGGAAGTGCACGCGCACGGTGTCGCCCGCCTTGAACCGCGGGACCTCGCGCAGCTGGCGGCGCTCGATGTCCTGGATGGTCGTGCTCATGGGAAGGAGGGCCCGGAGGCCGCGAGCATGGTAGCGGAACCCGGAGGCTAGTGGAACGAGATCCGGCTCGGCGGCCAGTAGGTGGCGAAGACGAGCCCGATCAGGTTGCGGCGCGGCACCGTCCCCCAGGCGCGGGAGTCGCAGGACGAGACCCGGTTGTCGCCCATGAAGAAGTACCGGCCCTTCGGGATCCGCTGCGGCGGATAGGTCTTCGTGTCCCGGTGGTCGGCCTTGATGTACGGCTCGTTCAGCTTCTTGCCGTCGATGTAGACGTAGCCGTCGCGCTCCGACCACACGTCGCCGGGCAGGCCGATCAGGCGCTTGACGAACGTCCCGCCGGCGCCGCAGCGGACGGCGGCGAGCGGCGGCGTGTGGAAGACGATGATGTCGCCGCGCCTCGGCGACCAGAGGTGGTAGCAGAAGCGGCAGGCGAGCACCCGGTCGGAGAACGACGCCTCGCAGTCGGCCCCCGGCCGGGCGCAGTGCAGCGTCGGCTCCATCGAGCTCGACGGGATCCGGTAGGGGTTCACGACCCACGCCTTGATCGCCAGCACGATCGCGATCGCGCCGACGATCGTCACGAGCCAGTCGATCGTCACGCGCCAGCCGCGCGGCAGGCCCTCGGTCAGGATGTCGATCGGGTTCCTCAGCGGATCTGCTCCCTTCGCCAGCGCTCGATTCGGGCGTGGTCACCCGAAAGCAGCACGTCGGGAACCCGCCAGCCGCGGAACTCCGCGGGACGCGTGTAGTGAGGGTACTCCAGGCCGCCGCCGAGCTCGGCCGAGAACGACTCGAGCTCGCCGGATCCCTCCGCGAGCGCGCCCGGCAACCGGCGCCCGATCGCGTCGACGAGCAGCATCGCCGGCAGGTCGCCGTTCGAGAGCACGTAGGGGCCGACGGAGATCGCGTCGGTGGCCAGGTGCTCGACGATCCGCTCGTCGAACCCCTCGAAGCGGGCGGAGAGGAGCGTGACGAGCGGCTCGGCGGCGAGCTCCTCGACGATCGCCTGCGTCAGCTGGCGGCCCTGCGGCGTGAGGGCGACGACCGGATGCGCGGGCTCGCCGCCGTAGACCGCGTCGAGCGCCGCCGCGACGACGTCGACCCGCAGCACCATCCCGGCCCCGCCGCCGTACGGCTCGTCGTCGACCTGGCCCGCGCGCAGCGGCGTGTAGTCGCGATAGGAGTGCAGGCGCAGGTCGAGCTCGCCGCCGAGCACCGCCGAGAGCGGCCGCTGCTCGGTCAGCCACGCGTACGCGTGCGGGACGAGCGTGAACACGTCGAGCTGCATCAGTCCGCGAACCCCGTGGCGACGACGATCCGGCCGCCGGCGACGTCGACCTGCCGCACGCAGTCCTCCACCATCGGCAGCAGCAGGTCGCCGCCGAGGTCGAGCACGTCGTTGGCCACCCCGGGCTCCACGGACTTGACCGTTCCGAGCACGCGGCCGCTCTCCTCCACCACCTCGAGCCCGACGAGCTCGAACGCGTACCACTCGTCCTCGCCGGTCGGCGGCAGCTGCTCGCGCTCGACCTCGAGCGCGGCGCCGCGCTCGACCGCCGGCTCCACCCGGATCACCGGCCGCCCGGACGAGCGGCGGTGCGCGACGACCTCGACCGGCGTCCCGTCGGCGAGGAACCGCGCGCCGGTCTTCCACCAGCGCTCGTCCTCCGACGGCTCCTCGACGAAGAACGCGCCGTCGATCCCGTGCGGGCGGCCGACGCGGCCGATGCGGATCCTCACCGCCGCGCCTCGAAGTGCTCGATGGCGGCCTCGCGCGGCACGGCCTGCAAGAGGTTCTCGGCGATGAACTCCTCGGCGCCCGGCCACGTGCTCGCACGCAGCTCGCGCACGGCCCGCTCGACGTCGAACGTCGTCTTGCGGAAGGCCGGCTCGCCGTCCTCGACGACCGTCCAGAACGCGGCAACCTCGCCCTCGTAGGGCATGCCGACGGAACCGGCGTTGATCACGCGCAGCGCGCCGATCCTGCGGTCGAACTGATGATGGGTGTGCCCGATCACGAACGTGCCGGTCGGGCCGAACAGCTCGACGACGTCCGCGTCGAGCGTCGCCGCGGTCGTCAGCGGCGTGTTCGCCGTCGGCGCCGCATGGCAGTAGACGACGCCGTCGAGCTCCACCGTCAGGGGCAGCGACGCGAATCGCGGGTCGGCGTCCTCCGCGTTGCCGCGGATCAGGTGGGCGCCGAGAGCGTCGACGAGGGCGAGCGTCTCCTCGACGTACGGCCCGCCGACGAAGTCGCCTCCGAGCACGATCTCGTCGGCGTCGACCTCGGCGAGCACCGACTCGAGCGCCCACGGCATGCCGTGGACGTCGTACAGCGCGGCGACCCGCATCTACTCGGGGTCGGCGATCTCGACGAACACGCGGCGGCCGTCGCGCGACGCGCTCGCGCGCACGAGCGTCCGCAGGGCGCGGGCGATGCGGCCGTTGCGGCCGATCACCTTGCCGACGTCCGCGGCGGCGACGTGCAGGACGAGGACGACGCCCTCGTCCCGCTCCTCTTCGTCGACGGAGACCGCGTCGGGCTCGTCGACGAGCTCGCGCGCGAGGTACGCGAGCAGCTCGCTCATCGCTACCTGGAGATGCCCTGCGTCTTGAGCAGCCGCGCGACGGCTTCGGTCGGCTGCGCGCCCTTGCCGAGCCAGTCTTTCACCTTCGCCTCGTCGAGGTCGATCGTCGACGGGTCGGTCTGCGGGTTGTAGCGACCGACGATGTCGAGGAACTTGCCGTCGCGCGGAGAGCGCGAGTCGGCCGCGACGACGCGGTAGATCGGGTTCTTCTTCGAGCCCACGCGCGTGAGCCTCAGTTTCACTGCCATTCGCTTCCTTTCAACGGCGGGCCCGTTTCTTCTTGCGCTTCGAGCTCGGCTTCCGCGTCGCGGAGCCCGTGCTCGCCGCGCCCTGGGTCGGGAGGCCCGGCATCTTCCCCCGCCCCATCTGCTTCATCAACCGCTCCATCTGCTTGCGCGCCGCGAGCAGCTGGTTCACCTGCTCGACGCTCGTTCCCGACCCCCTGGCGATCCGGAGGCGCCGCTTGCCGTCGATCACGATAGGCGAACGGCGCTCCTGCGGGGTCATCGAGAGCACGATCGCCTCGACCCGGCCGAGCTGCTTCTCGTCGACGTCGACGTCCCCGATCTGCTCGCGCATCCCCGGGATCATCTTCAGCACGCCCTGCAGCGGGCCCATCCGGCGCAGCATCTTGTACGCCTTCAGGAAGTCGTCGAACGTGAACTGCCCGGCGGCGAGGCGCTTCTCCATCTCCGCCTGCTCGTCCTCGGCGACCGCCGCCTCCGCGCGCTCGATCAGGGTGAGCACGTCGCCCATGCCGAGGATGCGCGACGCCATCCGGTCCGGGTGGAACACCTCGAGCGCGTCGAGCTTCTCGCCGGTGGAGGCGAACTTGATCGGCTTGCCGGTGATCGCCTTGACCGACAGCGCGGCGCCGCCGCGCGCGTCGCCGTCGAGCTTCGTCAGGATGACGCCGTCGAAGCTGACGCGCTCGTGGAACGCCTCGGCGACGTTCACCGCCTCCTGGCCCGTCATCGCGTCGAGCACGAGCAGCACGTTCAGCGGCTTCGCCGCGTCGCGGACGCGGACGAGCTCGTCCATCAGCGCCTCGTCGACCTGCAGCCGGCCGGCGGTGTCGACGATCACCGTGTCGAGGCCGTCCGCCTTCGCGCGCTCGAGCCCGCGCTCGGTCGCCTCGACCGCGTCCTTGGTGTCGGTGCGGTACACCGGCACCTGGATCTGCCTGCCGAGCTGCTCGAGCTGGTCGATCGCGGCGGGGCGCTGCAGGTCGGCCGCGACGAGCCCCGGCTTGCGCCCCTGCGTGCGCAGGTGCAGGGCGAGCTTCGCGGCGGTCGTCGTCTTCCCGGAGCCCTGCAGGCCGGCGAGCAGGATGACCGTGAACCGGCCGAACGCGAGCCCCGACTCGCCCTCGCCCATCAGGCGCGTCAGCTCGTCGTGGACGACCTTGACGACCTGCTGGCCGGGCGTGAGGCTCTTCGTGATCGCCTCGCCGAGCGCCTGCTCCCGGACGGTCGCGACGAAGTCGCGGACGACAGTGAAGTTGACGTCGGCCTCGAGCAGCGCGAGGCGGATCTCGCGCATGGCGCGCGAGACCGACTCCTCGTCGAGCTTGCCCTTCTTGCGCAGGTCGCCGAGGGCGCTCTGCAGCTTGTCGGAGAGGCTGTCGAACACGACGGCGCATGGTAGCTGCGGGCCTCTAAGCTCAACCCATGCCCTACACCGCCGCCCCCGACCGCTACGACGCGAAGCTGCCCTACCGCCGCTGCGGCCGCAGCGGCCTCAAGCTGCCCGCGATCTCGCTCGGGCTCTGGCACAACTTCGGCGGCGACCGGCCGCTCGAGACGTCCCGCGCGATCCTCCGCCGCGCCTTCGACCTCGGCGTCACGCACTTCGACCTCGCGAACAACTACGGGCCGCCCTACGGGTCGGCCGAGGAGACGTTCGGGCGGATCATGCGCGACGATCTGCGCCCCTACCGCGACGAGCTCGTCATCTCGACGAAGGCCGGCTACGACATGTGGCCGGGACCGTACGGCGAGTGGGGGTCGCGCAAGTACCTGCTCGCGTCGCTCGACCGGTCGCTCGCCCGCCTGGGGCTCGAGTACGTCGACATCTTCTACTCGCACCGCTTCGACCCGGAGACGCCGCTCGAGGAGACGATGGGCGCGCTCGACACCGCCGTCCGCTCCGGCCGCGCGCTCTACGCCGGCATCTCCTCCTACTCGCCGGAGAAGACGCGCGAGGCGTACGAGATCCTCGAGGCGCTCGGCACGCCGCTTCTGATCCACCAGCCGTCGTACTCGCTGCTCAACCGCTGGATCGAGCCGGAGCTCCTCGACACGCTCGGCGGGCTCGGCGTCGGCTGCACCGGCTTCTCGCCGCTCGCGCAGGGGATGCTCACCGACAAGTACCTGGACGGCATCCCGGCGGGCTCGCGCGCGTCGGCCAACACGTCGCTCTCGCCCGACCTGCTCGACGAGCAGACGCTGGCGAAGATCCGCGGCCTGAACGAGATCGCCGCGCGCCGCGGGCAGAGCCTCGCGCAGATGGCGCTCGCGTGGACGCTGCGCGACCCGCGCATGACCTCGACGCTGATCGGCGCCTCCAGCGTCGCGCAGCTCGAGGACTCGCTCGGCGCGGTCAGCAAGCTCGAGTTCTCGGCCGACGAGCTCGCCGAGATCGACCGCTACGCCACCGACAGCGGCGTCAACCTCTGGGCTAGGTCGAGTACGCCCTGATCCACTCGGCCAGGAACGGCTCCGCGATGCGGTAGCCGTCCTCGCCCCGCTCGACGAGCTCGTCGGCTGCGAGCTGCTGCACGGCCCGCTGCACGGTCGACGCGCCGGGCAGGTCGTGCCGGCGCCGGTAGTCGGCGCCGAAGACGCGGCCCGGCTCGGCGGCGAGCGCCTGCAGCACGAGCCGCTGTGCGCGCGACGCGCCGTCCCAGACGAGCGTGAAGTGCGCGTTCTCGGAGCGCAGCACCGCCTGCAGCGCCCGGTCGAGGTCGCCGGCCGTCGCGTCGAAGCCCGCGGGCACCTCCTCCCACAGCGCGTAGGCGAGCTCCTGCGTCGCGTACGGGTGGCCGCGCGTCGTCGCGGCGAGGCGGGCGGCGACGCCGTCCGCGAGCCCCCGATCCGTCCGCGCGAACCGCTGCTCGACGAACTCCGCGAACAGCGCCACGTCGATGCGCCCGAGCTCCAGCACCTTCGCGCTGCGGAAGAACGGCTCGTTCTCGTCGGTGAAGAGCCGGCGCATCATGTCGCGCCTCGAGCCCGAGTAGACGTGCGCGACCTCGCGCTGCTCCTGGAACACGGCGCGCATCAGCGCGGGCAGGCCGGGGTCGACGCTCGTCACCTCCTGGAACTCGTCGAAGACGAGCACGACGCGCCGGCCGCGTTCGGCGGCGAGCTGCGCCGGCAGCTCGAGCAGCCGCTCGAGCGTGTCGTCGATGTCCTCGCGGCGGTGCGTCGCCGTGAACGAGAACGACGGCGAGCCGTCCGCCGGGTCGATCGTCACGGTGGGCGTGATCCGCAGCCCGGAGAAGATGCGGAGGCGGTCGCGCGCCCGCACGAGCGCGGTGGCGATGTCGTCGTGGATCGCCCGCGCGAGCTTCGACGCCAGCTTCTCCTTCGTCGGCGTCTTCATCAGGTCGACGTCGGCGACGAGCACGCCCTCGGCGGCGAGCGCCTGCTCCGCACGGCGCAGCAGCGACGTCTTCCCGTAGCGGCGGGGCGCGACCAGCGCCACGTTCTGGCCGTTGCGCATGTCGCTGCAGAGCCCGGCCAGCTCGCCCTCGCGGTCGGTGAACGCGTCGTCGAGCGCAAGGTCGCCGAAGCGGAAGGGGTTCTGCGCGCGCTCCGCCACGCTGCGAAGCATAACGCTAACTCGCGTATCTCTATACGCTGATTAGCGTTACGCTTGTCGGCGTAGCATCTCGATCTGGCGCAGGTCGAGGCTGCCGCCGAGCGCCCGCAGGGCCCGGCTTGCGACGTCGCCCTCCGGCACGTTGACGAAGCTGAGCGCCGTGCCGCGGGAGAGCAGCGCGACGGCCGCGTCCTCGTCGTCGGCGCGCAGCTGGAAGACGCTGCCGCCGCGGAACACCATCGCGCCGCCGTCGACCTCCACCCGCTCGCAGCCCGGCGGCAGGGACTCGTCCGCCCGCTGCCACGGCACGCCGCTCGAGCCGAGCGGCGCCGGCTCGACGCTCCGCGCCTCGACGTAGGGCGCCTCCTGCAGCGACCACACCTCGAGCAGCCGCACGGCCTCGAAGCCGAGCTGCTCGTAGAGCCGCAGCGCCGGCTCGTTCTGCTCGAGCACCTCCAGCGCCACCGACGGCGGCGCCACCTCGAGCACCGCCTCCAGGAGCGCGCGCCCGACGCCCCGCCGGCGCGCACCCGGCACGACGGCGAGCCCGCCGATCCAGCCCCGGTTGCCGCGCACGCCGAGGTTGCAGACGCCGACGCCGGCGGCGACGCGCGAACGCGAGAGGTCGATGTCCCACGACTCGACCATGAAGCGCATCGCGGCCTCGTCGACGTGCACCGGCACGAAGTAGCCCTCGTAGCCCGCCGAGAAGAGGGCCGCCAGCTCGGCCATCGACAGCGCGTCGGCCGGCGCCAGCCTCATGCGACGAGCGCGCGCGCGAAGTCGCCCGCGTCGAAGGGGCGCAGGTCGTCGATCCCCTCGCCGACGCCGACGAGCTTCACCGGCAGCCCGAGCTCGTAGGCGATCGCGACGGCGATGCCCCCCTTCGCCGACCCGTCGAGCTTCGTCAGGGCGACGCCGGTGACGCCGACCGCCTCGCCGAAGAGACGCGCCTGCTGCAGGCCGTTCTGGCCGGTCGTCGCGTCGACGACGAGCAGCACCTCGTGCGGGGCGCCGGCGAGGCGGCCCGCGATCACGCGGCGGACCTTCGACAGCTCGTCCATCAGGTTCGACTGCGTGTGCAGCCGGCCGGCGGTGTCGACGATCACGACGTCGCTCCCCGAGCCGACCGCGTCGTAGGCGACGGCGGCCGGGTCGCCGCCGCGCTCGCCGCCGACGAACGCGGCCTGCGCGCGCTGCGCCCAGATCTCGAGCTGCTCCTCGGCCGCCGCGCGGAAGGTGTCCGCCGCCCCGAGGGTGACGCTGCGCCCGTGCTCGTGCAGCTTCCAGGCGAGCTTGCCGATCGTGGTCGTCTTGCCGGTGCCGTTGACGCCCACGACGAGCACGACGGCGGGCTCGTGCCCGAGGTCGAGGGTGGGCGGCTCCCCGAAGAGCGCGGCGATCTCCTCGGCGAGCGCCGTCGAGAGGTCGCCGAGCTCCTGCCGCGCCTCGAGCCGGCGCACCAGCTCGGCCGTCGCGCGCACGCCCACGTCGGCGTAGATCAGCGCCTCCTCGAGCCGCTCCCAGGACGCGTCGTCGGCGGGGTCGAACGCGGCGACCTGGATCTGCTCGGCGAGCGCGCGCCGCGACTTCGAGAGCGACTCGCGCAGCCGTCCGAAGAAGCCGCGCTGCGCCTCCTCGGGCTCGTCGCCCGCTCCGGCCTCGCCCAGCAGCTGCGCCCAGCTCCTCGCCATCGGCGAGGCACCTTAGCGTCAGGCGGCCGACTCGACGCGGTAGCTGTGCCGGAAGCCGGCCAGCGCGACGGGCCCCGCGACGCGGAGCGGCCCGTCGACGACCAGCACGTCGTCGGGCCAGTCGTGGCGCCGGCGGGCGAGGCTCGTGTACCAGCCGCGCTCGTCGCGGCGGACGAGGAAGAGCTCGACCGTCGTCCCGTCGAGCACGAACGCCCGCTTCCAGGGGAAGCGCTTGCCGGGCAGCCAGTCGAGCGGCAGCCGGTCGATGTGCGCCCAGGTCTCGCCGGGATAGAGCAGGTCGAGGTCGGCGTGCTCGCGCGGGCGGATCAGCCCCCGCAGCTCCTCCCCCCAGCCGCCGAACACCCAGGTCGGGACGCCGTAGCCGTCGAGCAGGTCGACCACGTCGCAGACGAAGGCGCGATCGTTCATCGGACGTCCGAGCTCACGCGGTCCGCGCCTGCTCCTCCTCGCGCGGCAGCCGCCGCGAGACGATCTCCGACACGCCGTCGCCGCCCATCGTCACCCCGTAGAGCACGTCGGCGGCCTCCATCGTGCGCTTCTGGTGGGTGATGACGATGAACTGCGCGCGGTCGGCGTAGGCGCGCAGGAGCGAGGTGAAGCGGCCGATGTTCGTGTCGTCGAGCGCCGCCTCGACCTCGTCGAGCAGGTAGAACGGGCTCGGCCGCGCGAGGAACAGCGAGAACAGGAACGCGATCGCGCCGAGCGCCTTCTCGCCGCCGGAGAGCAGCGACAGCCGGGTGACGCGCTTCCCGGCCGGCCGCAGCTCGACCTCGATGCCCGGCTCCTCGCCCTCCTCCTCCGGCTCGGAGAGGCGCAGCCGCCCCTCGCCGCCCGGGAAGAGCGTCGCGGCGACCTCGTGGAAGTGCTCCTCGACCGCCGCGAACGTCTCGGCGAAGCGCGTCTCGACGGTGTCGGCGAGCTCGTCGCGGAGCTTCTCGAGCTCGCGCAGGCTCTCCTCGAGGTCGCGCCGCTGCCCGGCGAGCTCCTCGAGCCGCTCCTTCTCCGCCTCGTACTCCTCCTTCGCGAGCGGGTTCACCTGCCCGAGCTGCTCGAGCCGGCGCTCCGACCGCTCCAGCTTCTGCGCCAGCTCGTCGCGGTCCTCGCCCTCCGCCGGCTCGGCGCCGGCGGCGTCGAGCCGCCGCTGCGCCTCGTCGCGCTCCGCGTCGGTGCGCGCGAGCTCGACGTCGATCGCGGCGAGCTGCTCGCCCGCCGCGCCCGCCGCCTGGCGCAGCTCGAGCTCGCGGGCGCCCAGCCGGCGCAGCTGCGCGCCCAGCTCGCCGGTGCGGGCGGCCTGCCGCTCGGCCCGGGCGCGGACGGGCTGCTCGAACCGCTCCGCGTCGAGGACGAGCGCCTGCTCGAGCCGCGCCGCGGCGGCGTGCAGCCGCTCGAGGACGAGCTCGCTCGGCCGGCGCGCCCGGTCCGGGTCGGCGTCGGTGAGCGCCCGCGCGGCGGCGCCGGCGCGCTCGGCAGCCAGCTCGGCCGCGGCCGCGGCCTCGCCCGCCCGCCGCTCGAGATCCTCGGCCTCCTCGCGCAGGAGCGCGAGGTCGCCAGCCGGCGCGGCCGTGCGGCCGTTCGCGCGCCGCTCCGCCGCGAGGGCGCGGCCGTCCGCCTCGGCGGCCGACCGGCGCAGCTCGGCTTCGCGGCCGGCGAGCTCCCGGAGCTCGCCCTGGAGGCGCGCTGCGCGCTCGGCGAGCGGCGCCTCGAGCCGGGCCGCGGCGGCCGCGGCGACGCGCAGCGTCTCGTCGAGGCGGCCGGCGCCGTGCGCGAGCCGCTCCAGGCTGCCCGCGTCGGCGCGGCGAATGCTCCGGAGGTGCGCGACGGGAGCGAACGCGGCGGCGGCGGCCCGGGCCCGCTCGGCCGCGGCGTCCGCCTCGGCCGCCGCGCCCGCGGCGCGCTCGGCGAGCTCGTCGACCTCCGCGTCGAGCCGCCGTCGGCGGGCGTCGAGCTCGAGCAGCACCGCCTCGGCCGTCTCGCCGGCGAACCACAGCTCGCCGCGCTGCGGGTCCCAGCCGATCCCCTCCTCCGTCACGGCCGGCACCGGCGAGGCGAGCAGCTCGCTGCGCGGCAGCACCGGCAGGTCGACGAGCCGCCGCGGGTCGGCGCCGACGAGCACCAGCACCGAGCCCAGCCCCGCGGCGCGTGCGCGCTCGACGAGCGCGAGAGCCCGCTGCGGGTCGGCCGCGAGCACCGCGGAGGCGCGGTGCGCGAGCGCGGCCGCGACCGCACGCTCGCGGCCCGCCTCGACCTCGAGCAGCTGGAGGGCGAGCTGCTCCCCCTCCTCGGCGAGCGCCCGCGCGGCCGGCGGCAGCCCCTCGCGCTCGGCGAGCGCCTGGTCGAGCGCGGCCAGGCGCTCGCGCGCGAGGCCGAGCCGGGCGGCGAGGTCGTCGCGCTCGCGGATCGCCGCGCGCGCGGCGGCGTCCGCCTCGTCGGCGGCGCGGCCGAGCTCGTCGGGGGTCGGGCCGGACGGGGCCCGGCGGGCCTCGGCCAGATCCTGGCGCAGCTCGGCGAGGAGGCGCTGCGCCGACTCGTGGCGCACGCCGAGCCGCTGCGCGGCGCCGCGCAGCGCGAGCAGCGCGTCGCGCTTGCCGCCGGTGAGCACCGCCTCGGCCTCGGCGCGGCGGCCGAGGACGTTCTCGAGCTCGGCCGCGGCCGCGGCGCCGGCCGTCCGCTCGATCGCCGCGATGCGCGCCCAGCGCTCCTCGGCTTCCACCTGCAGCCGCGCCCGCTCGCCGGCGGCCGCCTGGGCGGCCGCGGCCGTCTCGCGCGCGGCGGTCTCGAGCTCGGCCGACGCGGCCGGGTCGTGTGCGCGGGCGGCCTCGAGCTCGCCGCGCAGCGACGCGCGCAGCGACGCCGCCGCCTCGCGCCGAAGCGCAAGCCGCTCGCCGGCGCTGCGCAGCCGGTACAGCGCCGCCGTCGCCTGCTCGCGCGCGCCGGCGGAGTCGGTCAGCTCCTCCTCGGCGTGCTCGCGCTCGGCGACGACCGCTGCGATCTGCTCGTCGAGGGCGCGCCGCTCGCCGGCCGTCTCGGCCCGGCGCCGCTCGGCGTCCGCCCGGCGGCCGGCGAGCCGCGCGAGGTCGAGCGTGGCGATGGCGGCCTGGAGGCGGGCGATCTCGCCGCGCAGCTTCTCGGCGCGCTCGGCGGCGGTCGCCTGCAGCGCCAGCGGCCGCAGCCGCTTGCGCACCTCCTCCTCGAGGTCGCGCGCCCGGTCGACCTGCACCGCGACGCGGGCGAGCTTCAGCTCGGCGCGGTGCTTGCGCCGCTTGAACCGCCCGAGCCCGGCGGCCTCCTCGATCAGCTCGCGGCGCTCGGCCGGCTTCGAGTTGAGCACCGTCTCGACGCGCCCCTGCGAGATGACGGAGCGCAGGCCGCCGCCGAGGCCGACGTCCGACAGCAGCTCGACGAGGTCGAGCCGGCGGACCGCGGTGCGGTTGACGAGGTACTGGCCCTCGCCGCCGCGCTGCAGGCGGCGGGTGACCGCCACCTCGCTGTAGGGGAGGTCGGGCCACGCGCCGTCGGCGTTGTCGAACAGGAGCTCGACCTCGGCGTGGTCGGCCGGCTGGCGGCCGGCCGAGCCGGCGAAGAGCACGTCGTCGGGCTTCTCGGCGCGCAGCTCGCCCGGGCTGAGCGAGCCGGTCGCCCAGAGGATCGAGTCGGAGACGTTCGACTTGCCGGAGCCGTTCGGGCCGACGACGACGGCGACGCCGGGCTCGAGCCGGACCTCGACCGGGTCCACGAACGACTTGAACCCGCGCAGCTTGATCGCCTTCAAATGCACGCGGTGGGAGGCTAGCGAGCGTGGAGGACGCCGCCCCGCCTCCCGCCCGCTACGCCTTCGTGCCGGCGCCGACGAGCAGCACGCACGGGCCGGCGAAGCCGGACGGCCCGTCGAAGGCCCGGAGCGCCTCCTCCACCTCGCGCCAGGCGTCCTCCCGCCCCGCGGCGTCGAGGCCGGCGAGCATCTGGTGCAGGGCGCCGAACGACTCGCGCTCGAGACGCGTGCACTCGGCCGCGTCCGCGAGCAGGAGCGGCGCCTCGACGCGGTGGACCTCGACGTCGGCGTAGCCCGCCTCGACGAGCTGCTCCTCCAGGTTCGCCGCCGAGAACGGGCCGGGGAGCCCGGGCGCCGGCGCGGGCAGCCCGGCGCGGCGGCGGATGATCGAGATCGGCACGGAGAAGAAGCCGTTCGCCTCCGGCTCGGCGAAGACGAGCGCGCCGTAGCGGCCGCCGGGGCGGAGCGCCGCGGCCGCCCGCTCGAGCGCGCGCCGCTTGTGCGGCAGGTACATCAGCCCGAGCCGCGAGATGACGGCGTCGAACGACGACGGCTCGACGTCGAGCTCCTCGCCGTCGGCGACCTGCGTTGCGAGCTCGACCCCCGCCGCCTGCGCGGCGGCGCGCGCCTCGGCGAGGATGTTCGCCGAGAGGTCGGTCGCGAGCACGGCCGCCCCGCGGCGCGCGGCGACGATCGACTGGCCGCCCGAGCCCGCGGCGACGTCGAGCACCCGCGTCCCCGCGGCGACGCCCGTCAGGTCGAGCAGCAGCTCCGTCGCCGCGCCGAGCCAGGCGTCGAAGACGGGGTCCCAGCGGTGCCACGCGTCGGCGGCGTCCTGCCACTGCCGCCGCGTCGTCTCCTTGTAGGCGACGGCGTCGAACATCGAGGCCGCCACGCTACACCTCCTCGATCCAGCCGCGGAGATCGTCGTCGCCGACCTTGTCGACCAGGTCGGGATGGTCGGCCCGCATGTGGTCGCGCGCACCCTGCATCACCTCGCGCTCGCTCTCGCCGCGGACGACGTAGCCGCACTCGCACGTGATCTGCTTCGACACCGGAACCTCCGTTCGTCGTGGTGCGGTCGTTGTACGGGCCGGCCGTTGGGTCTATGTTGGCGCCGGTTTGGCGCGCGGGAACGTCCAGCTCTGCGGCCGCTTCGTCCTGGAGCTGGACGGCCGACGCCTCGAGGGCGAGCTGCCGGGGCGCCAGGGCCGGCTGCTCGTCGCGTTCCTCGTCGTCAACCGGCTGCGCAGCGTCACGCGCGACGCGCTGCTCGAGGCGCTCTGGCCCGACGGCCGCGACGGCGGGCTCGCGCCGCTCCTCTCGAAGGTGCGCCGCGTCTTCCCGCTGTCGGGGCTGCGCCCGGACGTCGCCGACCTCCGGGTGGACGTCGAGGTCGCCGCGGCGGCGCTCCACCGTGCCGAGAGCGCGCTCGCCCTCGGGCGCCCGCACGAGGCGTGGGGCCCCTCCCAGGTGGCGATGTTCGCGTTCGGCCGCCCTCTCCTCGCCGGCGAGGACGCGCCGTGGATCGAGGAGGAGCGCAGCCGCCTCGCCGGGCTGCACGCGCGCGCACTCGAGACGTACGCGGCAGCGACGCTCGGCGTCGGCGGAACCGAGCTTGCCGCCGCCGTCCGCTCGGCGCGCCGCCTCGTCGCGCTCGAGCCGTACCGCGAGACCGGTTACCGGCTGCTGATGGAGGCGTTCGAGCGCCAGGGGAACTGCGCCGAGGCGCTCCTCGTCTACGAGTCGCTGCGGACGCGCCTGCGGGACGACCTCGGCACGGCGCCCTCCGGGGAGACGCAGTCGCTCTACCGGCGCCTACTCGGCTAGCCCCGCGAGCGCCTCGCGGGCCGCGCCCTGCTCGGCGTCCTTCTTCGAGCGGCCGCTCCCCGTGCCGGCGACCTCGCCGTCGACCACCGCCGCGGCGGTGAACGTGCGCTCGTGCGGCGGCCCTTCGACGCTCAGCGTCGTGTAGGTGACCGAGCGGCCGAGCCGCGCGAGCTGCTCCTGCAGCTCGGTCTTGTGGTCGACGTGGCCGGAGAGCGCGTAGGCGATCTGCGGCTCGAACGCGGCGACGATCGCCGGCTCGATCGCCTCGAAGCCGTGCTCGAGGTAGAGCGCGGCCAGCGCCGCCTCGAGCAGCGCCGCGAGCACGTTGCGGTTCTCCGACAGGCGCGCGACCTCCTCGCGCGACAGGTTGTCGGCCGTCTCGTGCAGCCGCCTGCCGAGGTCGAGCTCCTGTGCGATCTCGGCGCAGCTCGCGCGCGACACGACATGCGAGCGCACCTTCGCGAGGCGGCCCTCGGAGAAGTCGGGGAACCGGTCGAACAGCGTGCGCGCGATCGCCAGCTCGAGCACCGAGTCGCCGAGGAACTCGAGGCGCTCGTAGGAGGAGCTGCGGTCGGCGGCCCACGACGTGTGCGTGAAGACCGCCGCCGCGCGGTCCGGCGGGAGAGCCGCGATCAGCTCGCCCAGAGTCGCCGAACGACTCTGCGATCGGGCCTTACTGGTGCGACGTGACGTAGTCGACGGCCTGCCCGACAGTCGTGATCTTCTGGGCGTCCTCGTCCGAGATCTTGATCCCGAACTGGTCCTCGAGCTCCATGATCAGCTCGACGAGGTCGAGGGAGTCGGCGTCCAGGTCGTCCTGGAACGACGCCTCCTCGGTGATCTGGTCCTCCTCGACGCCGAGCTGCTCGGTCAGGACTTCCTTGACGCGCTCGAAGACCTCTTCACGCGACGCTGCCATGTCACCTCAGATTCGGTTGGGGGCTTGAGAAAGACGTGCTCGAAACCGCGCGATCATACACCGACGCGCTCGGGCAGCCGGTCGGCGAGCCGGTCGACGACGCCGCTCACGGCGCCTCTGGCGGCCAGTTCGATCGCGTTCGCGACCGCCGCACGCCCCGAGTTGCCGTGCGCGATCACGACCACCCCCCGCACGCCGAGCAGGTACGCGCCGCCGTAGGTGTCCGGGTCGAGCCGCGCCCGCAGCCGCCGCGACGCGGGGCGGATCAGCAGGCCGCCGAGCCGGCCCGCCGCGGTGGCGGAGATCTCGTCGCGCAGCTCGCCGAGCAGCTCCCTGATCGTCCCCTCGAGCAGCTTCAGCGCGATGTTGCCGGTGAAGCCGTCGGCGACGACGACGTCCGCGGCCCCCCGGAGCAGGTCGCGGCTCTCGGCGTTGCCGGCGAAGTTCACGCGGTCGTCCTCCCGCAGGAGCCGGTGCGCCTCGAGAACGAGCTGGTTGCCCTTCTCGTCCTCCTCGCCGATCGAGAGCAGGCGCACCCGGGGCTCGCGCACGCCGAGCAGCTCCGCGCTGAAGATCGCGCCCATGTGCGCGAACTGGACGAGGTGCTCGGGGCGCGCGTCGGCGTTCGCGCCCGCGTCGAGCAGCACGCTCGGCCCCTCGACTGCGGGGATGGGGACGGCGATCGCCGGGCGCATGACGCCCGGCAGCCGGCGGAGGTGGAGAAGCCCCGCCGCCAGCATCGCCCCCGTGTTCCCGGCGGAGACGACGGCGTCCGCCTCACCCGCGGCGACGGCCCGCACGGCCGCGACGAGGCTCGAGTCGGGCTTCGCCCGGACGGCCTCCGCCGGCTTCTCGGCCATCGTGATCTCCTCCGTCGTCTCGACCAGCTCGAGGCCGCCCGTGCGGAGGCCGGCCGGGCCGTAGAGGACGACCTCGACGCCGCGGGCCGCCGCGTCGCGCGCGCCGAGGATCACCTCGCCCGGTGCCCGGTCACCTCCGAGCGCGTCGACCGCGACGCGTGGCACGGGCTACGGGGCCCGAAGGTCGAGCGGCTCGACTTCGCGGCCCCTGTAGGTGCCGCAGGTCGGGCAGAGGCGGTGGGCCAGCTTCGGCTGCCCGCACTGGGGGCACGTGTTGACGCGCGGCGCCTCGACCGCGTGCTGCGCGCGGCGCTTGTCGCGGCGGGCCTTCGAGGTCTTTCTCTTGGGGACAGCCATCGGAGCCGCGCCAGTCTAGCCGACGTTCGGCCTCGAGCGCCGCCGGCACGCCCCGGCTTGCGGCCGACCGTACGATCAGGTCGTGACGATCGAGGCGCTTCTCCCCGCCGACTGGCCGGCGGTGCGTGCGATCTACGAGGAGGGTCTCGACGTCGGCACCTTCGAGGAGCTCGTGCCGACCTGGGAGGAGTGGGATCGCGGCCATCTCGTCTGGCCGCGCCTCGTCGCCCGCGACGGCGAGGCGGTGCTCGGCTGGGCGGCGCTCGCACCGTACTCGGAGCGCGCCTGCTACCGGGGCGTCGCCGAGGACTCGATCTACGTCGCGCGCAGCGCCCGCGGCCGGGGCGTCGGCGGCGCGCTGCTCGCCGAGCTCGTCCGCGAGGCGGAGGGCGCCCACATCTGGACGATCCAGGCGAGCATCCTCGCCGGAAACGAGCCGTCGGTGGCGCTCCACCGGCGCTGCGGGTTCAGGATCGTCGGCGTGCGCGAGAAGCTCGCCCGCAAGCGCGGCGAATGGAGCGACGTCGTCCTGATGGAGCGGCGCTCAGCCGCTCTCGCGTAACGCCTCGAGCGCGGCCCAGCGCGGGTCCGGCTCGGCGTCGTCGTGCGTGTGCGGCTCGTCGTTCAGGTTCTTGCCGCACTCGCCGCACAGGCCGGCGCAGTCGGGGCGGCACAGGATCTTGTCCGGGAGCGCGAGCGCGACGGCGTCGCGGCCCCACTGGGAGAGGGCGAGCTCGGCGCCGACCACGTACGGGGTCGTCAGCTGCTCGTCCTCGGGCGACGTCGCCTGGTACTCGCGCGCGTCGATCGGCACCTCGAGGACGGCGTCGCCGAGGCAGCGGTAGCAGGGCCCGTGCAGGCGGGCGGTGAAGGAGAGGCGGAACACGGTGCCGGTGTTCGCGCGCGTGATCTCGAACGCCGCCGGGATCCTCTCCGGGACGGGGATGTACCGCTGCCCGCCGAACTCGAACGCGGGCAGCTCGAGCTCGACCTCGTCGCGGTACTGCTCGCCCGGACGGAGCTTCACCTGGCGGAGGCTGAAGCTCGTCATCGCCCGCACGGTAGCGCGTACCACTTCCGTGACGAAGACGTCACGGTTTCGTACGGGTGGCTGCCACCGTCACGGAAGTGTGACGCGCCTGGTGCCCTACGAGGACACGGCTGAAAGGGCTAGTAGCTCGAGCCGTTGTCGGAGAGGTCGACCGGGCCGATGCCGGCGACGACCGACTCCTGCGAGCGCTCGTGCAGCCGCTCCCGGCCGCGGCGCACCGCCACCAGGAACTTGTCCAGGTTCGTCTCGAGGGTGGCGAGCATCCCGTCCGCCCAGTCCTCCATCTCGAGCCGCATCTCGCGCGCCTGCCGGCGAGCCTCGTCGATGATCTCCTGCGCCTGGCGCTCGGCGAGCTTGACGATCTCCGTCTGCGAGGCCTCGCGCACCGCCTGCTCGCGCGCCTCCTGCAGCAGCCGATCCTGCTCCCGCTTGGCCTCGGCGAGCATCTCCTGCCGCTCCTTGACGATCCAGCGGGCCTGCTTGATCTCCTCCGGGATCGTCGCCCGCATCTGGTCGAGGATGTCGTAGATCTCCTCGCGGTCGATGCGAACCTGGTCGGTGAGCGGCACCGCTTTCGCGTTGTGCACGAGGTCGTCGAGCTTGTCGATCAGAACGAGGACGTCCATCTGGGAGGCCAGTCTACTCCTGGTCGCTGACGGGGGCGCCGCCCCGACCGTTCGGGAACATCTCCTTCAGACGCTGCGCGACGGCCCTGGGCACGAGCTCCTCGACATTTCCGCCGAACGATGCGATCTCCTTCACCCCGCTCGACGACACGAAACTCACCTGCGGGCTCGCCATCACGTACACGGTCTCGATGTCCGGGGCGAGCGTCCGGTTGAGCTGGTTCATCTGGAACTCCCACTCGAAGTCGGAGACGACCCGCAGCCCCTTCACGATCGCCTTCGCGTCCCAGCGGCGGGCGAAGTCGACCACGAGCTCGCTGAAGACGTCCACCTCGACGTTGTCGACGACGCCCTCGAGCGCCTCCTTCAGGAAGCGCACGCGCTCCGGCACCTCGAACATGGGCGTCTTGTGGTGCGGGTTGCCGACGACGCCGACCACGACCCGGTCGAAGATCCGGGCCGCGCGCGTGATCACGTCGACGTGCCCGTTCGTGACGGGATCGTAGGTTCCGGGGTAGATGGCGGTGATCATCGTTCGAACAGCGTAAGCCGGGCGGAACCGTAGCGGCGCGAGGTGCGGACCGTGAGCCCTTCGAGCTCGGGCGGCTCGAGCCGCCCGGAGCTCTCGTAGACGACGAGGCCGTCGTCGGCGAGCAGGTCGGCGAAGCGGATCGCCGCCGTGTCGAGGCCGTACGGCGGGTCGCAGAGGACGAGGTCGTAGCGCCGGCGCTCCTGCGCGACCGCCCTGAACGCGTCCTGGCAGAGGACCGTCGCATGCAGCCCGAGCGCGTCGAGGTTCGCGTTGATCGTCCGGCACGCGTCCCTGTCGTGCTCCACGAAGGTGCACGACGCGGCGCCGCGCGAGAGCGCCTCGAGGCCGAGCGCGCCCGAGCCGGCGAACAGGTCGAGCACGCTCGCGCCGTCGACGGGGCCGATCAGGTTGAACGCGTTCTCCCGGACCCGGTCGGAGGTCGGACGGGTGAGGCGCCCCTTCGGCGCGGCGATGCGTCGGCCTCGATGCGAGCCCGCGATGATCCTCACCGGCTCAGCCCAGCGCGAACGTGACGTTCACGACCGCGGTGACGTCCTTGCGAAGCGTCGACGTGTCGTACACGCCGTAGTCGCTCACCTCGGTCGAGTTCGGCGAGGTCACCTGGAACACGCCGACGTCCACGCCGCGCAGCTTGCCGAGCTTGCCGCCCGTCGCCTCGAGCAGGACGCGACCGCGGTTCTGCGCGTCCCTGACCGCCTGCTCGAGCAGCTTCGGCCGCAGGTCGGCGAGGTGCGTGTAGACGTACTGCAGCGGCTGCGCCTGCAGCGGCACGCCGCCGGCGACGAGGCGCGAGCTCGCCTCCACCACGTCGGCGATCGCCTGGACGCGCGCCGAGCGCACCTCGAAGTTCCGCGTCACCTGATAGCCGGTGACGTTGCCCTGGTTGTCGGCGGTTGTGCTCGTCGACGCGGGCTGCACCGTCAGCTCCGACGCCTGCACACCCTCCGTGGCGAGGAACGCGCGCACCTTCGCCGTCCACCCGGCGAGCTGCTTGGCCGCCTCGGCGGCCGAGGTCTGCTGGCTGGAGACGCTGAGGTCCCAGATCGCGTAGTCGGAGGTGATGCGCTGCTTGGCCGAGCCGGTGACCGTGATGACGTTGCCGCCGCTCCCCCGGTCGCGGATGCCGCTCGCGATCGCGAACGACCCGACCACGACGGCGACCGCGAGCAGCGCGAGGCCGACGAGGAGCGGGACGCGTTCGCGCATGCCGCCGATCATCTCAGGCGGACGGCTCGCCGTCAGCGAGCAGGCGGTCGGCCGCGTCCTGCCACGGGCCGTCCTCCTCGCGCAGCCCGTCGGCAAGCCGGCGGGCCTCCTCGATCAGGTCGCGATCGAGTCGGAGCCGCGTGAAGCGCAGGTCGCTCCACCCCGACTGGCGCGTGCCGAGCAGCGCGCCCTCGCGGCGCAGGTCCAGGTCGGCCTCGGCGAGCTCGAAGCCGTCGGTCGTGTCGACGAGCGCCTGCAGCCGCCGCTCGGCCGTCTCCGACAGCTCCTCGACCGGCCGCGAGACGAGCAGGCAGTAGCTCTGCTCGCTGCCGCGCCCGACGCGGCCGCGCAGCTGGTGCAGCTGCGCGAGCCCGAAGCGGTCGGCTTCCTGCACGATCATGATCGTCGCGTTCGGGACGTCGACGCCGACCTCGATCACGGTCGTCGCGACGAGCACGTCGAGCTCGTGCGCGGCGAACTGCCGCATCACCTCGCGCCGCTCGGCGGGCTTGAGCCGCCCGTGCAGCAGGCCCACGCGGTAGCCGGCGAGCTCGCCGCGCCGCAGGCGCTCGGCCTCCGCCTCGGCGGCGCGCGCGAGCCGGGTCTCGGACTGCTCGATCAGCGGGCAGACGACGTACGCCTGCCGGCCGGCGTCGAGGTGGACGCGCAGCCGCGAGTATGCGTCGCTCGAGCGCTCGGCGCCGACGCGCGCCGTGACGATCGGCTTGCGGCTCGCCGGCGGCTTCGCGATCTCGCTCACCGCGAGGTCGCCGTAGATCGTGAGCGCGAGCGTGCGCGGGATCGGCGTCGCCGTCATGTGCAGCACGTGCGGGCTCCGCCCCTCCGCGAGCGCGCGCCGCTGCTCGACCCCGAACCGGTGCTGCTCGTCGACGACGGCGACCGCGAGGTCGCGGAACGCGACCTCGGGCTGGATCAACGCGTGCGTGCCGACGACGATCGGCGCCTCCACGCTCCCCTTCACCGCCCCGGTGAGCAGCGCAACCTCGACGCCGAGCGGCGTGCACAGCGACTCCAGCGTCAGGAAGTGCTGCTCGGCCAGCGTCGCCGTCGGCGCCATCAGCGCGCCCTGGCGGCCGTTCTCGACGGCCCGCAGCAGCGCGTACAGCGCGACGACCGTCTTGCCGGAGCCGACGTCCCCCTGCAGAAGCCGCCGCATCGGCGTCGTCTGCGCAAGGTCGAGGTCGATCTCCATGATCGCGCGCTCCTGGTGCTCGGTGAGCGCGAAGGGCAGCACGGCGCGGTACCGCTCGATCAGCTCGCCGGGCAGGGCGAGCGACGGCGCCACGGCGTCGGTGCGCCGCAGCCGCCCGACGGCGAGCTGGAACGCGACGAGCTCGTCGAGCGCGAGCCGCCGCCGTGCCAGCTCCGCCTCGGCCTCGTCCGCCGGGAAGTGGAGCGCCGCGAGCGCGTCGCGGTGCAGCGGCAGCTCGAGCTCGGCGGGCAGCGGGTCGGGCAGGCTGCGCCCGTGCGCCGCGAGCGCCCCCCGGACGAGCTCGCGGAGCCTCGTCGAGGCGATCTGCTCTCCGGCCGGATAGACGGGCGCGAAGTTCGCGGTCGCGCGCGCCTCGCCGACGTCGTGGGAGCGCACGTCGAGCCCGAAGCGGCTCCGCCTGCCGCGCAGCCGGACCCGCGTTCCCGGACGCAGCCGGTCGGCGACCCACGGCTGGTTGAACCAGCTCGCGACGATCTCGCCCGACTCGTCGGCGACGAGCGCGCTCGTCTGCGTGCGCCTGCGGCCGAGCGGCCGGACGCGGATCGAGCGGACGACGCCGACCACGACGACGTCGTCGCCGAACGGCAGCTCGGCGATCGGCAGCTCGGCGGCCGCCGGCTCGTAGCGGCGCGGCGCGTGCAGCAAGAGGTCGCGCACCGTCTCGATGCCGAACGCGCGCAGCCGCTTCGCCATCGTGGGGCCGACGCCGGGCAGCGTCGAGACGTCGAGGCCGTCCAGCCGCTCCGCCGGCGCCCAGCCGCGCGGCCGCGGCCAGCCGTGCTGGACCACGCCGGCGAACCCCGCGTGCGCTCGGGTCAACGTTCCCACCTCGGCCGGGAGCTTAGGACCCGGTCCGGACAGACTCGTAGGCTCCGACCGTGACGCTCGCCAGATACGAGTTCCGCGCGATGGGCACGACCTTCGAGCTCCTGCTCGAAGGCGAGCCGGGAGCGGCGTTCGCCGAGGTCGAGGCCGGCGTCGCGCGCCTCGAGCAGATGCTGACGCGCTTCCGCCCCGACTCCGAGCTCTCGCGGCTGAACGCGCGCGGCGCGCTCGACGCGTCGCCGGAGCTCGCCGAGGTGGCCGAGCTCTCGCTCGCGGCGCGCCTGCGCACCGGGGGGCGGTTCGACCCGACGGTGCACGACGCGATCCTCGCCGCCGGCTACGACCGGACGTTCGCCGAGCTGCCCGCGGACGGGCCGCCGGCCGGCCCGGCCGCGCCCGGCGGCGGCGGGTTCCGCGTCGAGGGGCGGCGGATCGTCCTCGAGCCCGGCGTGCGGCTCGACTTCGGCGGGATCGGCAAGGGCTTCGCCGCCGAGCGGGCGGCGGAGCGCCTCGCGCTGCTCGGCCCGTGCCTCGTCAGCGCGGGCGGCGACGTGGCGGTGCGGGGCGTTCCGGCCAAGGGGTTCTGGGCGGTCGCCGTCGAGGACGGGCCCACACTTGCCCTGACCGCCGGCGGCCTCGCCACCTCCGGCTCCGACCGGCGGCGCTGGCTGCGCGCCGGTCGCGAGCAGCACCACCTGATCGACCCCGCGACCGGCCTGCCGGCGCGAAGCGACCTGCTGCGCGTGACCGCGATCGGCAGCGACGCGGTCGACGCCGAGGTGCTGGCGAAGTGGCTGTATCTCGGCGGGCGGGCCGAGGCCGAGCAGGCGGGCGTCCCGGCCGTGCTCGTCACGGCGGCCGGCGAGACCCTGCTCGTGGGCGGGATCGCCTAGAACTCGTCCTCGTACCAGAAGAACCCGACCGTACCCGGCCCGGCGTGGGTGCCGATCACGGCGCCGAGCTGCGTCGCCACCTCGATCTGCGCGTGCGGCCGCGAGTGCTCGACGAGCGCGCGCAGCGCCTCGAGCCGCTCCGGCGCGGCGGCGTGCGCGATGCCCACCTTCAGGGCCGGCGTATCCGTCGAGGACGACTCGAACAGCTCGCGGAACTCGGCGAACGCCTTCGCGTTCCCGCGCACCTTCTTCAGCGGCACGACCTCGCCGTCCGAGATCGTCAGGATCGGCTTCACGTTCAGCAGGTTCCCGGCGAGCGCCGCCGCCCGCCCGATGCGCCCGCCGCGCGCGAGGTACTCGAGCGTCGAGACCGTGAACAGCAGGTGGTGGCTCTCGCCGTAGCGCGCGACGAACGCGTCGATCTCCTCGTCGGTCGTCCCGGCCTCGAGCCGGCGGCGCACGCCGAGCGCGAGCATCGCGATCGACGCCGCCACGGTGCGCGTGTCGATCACGCGCACGCGGTCGCCGCCGAGGAGCCCGGCCGCGGTCTGGGCGCTCGCGTAGGTGCCGGAGAGCGTCGAGGAGAGCTGCAGCGACAGGATGCGCTCGTAGCGCGGCGCGAGCTCCTCGTAGACCGCGAGGAAGTCGGCCGGCGTCGGCTGCGACGTCGCGGGCGAGACCGGCGAGCTCTCGAGCCGCGCGTAGAACTCCTCCGGGCCGATGTCGACGTAGTCGCGGAGCGACTCGTCGCCGAAGCGGACGTAGAGCGGGACGACCCGGAAGTTCGGATAGCGCTGCGGCGCCTCGGCGAAGTCGGAGGCCGAGTCGAGCACGATCGCCGTGTTCTCCGAGGTCAGCTTCACGTTCGGCCAGCGTCGCAGACGACCCCGACGAGACGGTCGAAGTCCTCGTCCTTCGTCACGCACGCGACGGCGCCGGCCGCGAGCACCTCGTCGCGCTCCTGGTCGGTGACGGACGCCGTCAGCAGCACGACGCGCGCGGTCGGACACGCGGCGAGCACGGCCCTGGTCGCGTCGGCGCCGTTCAGGCCCGGCATGCGGTAGTCCATCAGCACGACGTCCGGCGCGAGCTCGGCGCACACCGCCGGCGCCTCGTCGCCGCTCCCGACAGCGCCGATCACCTCGAGCTCGTCGCGCAGGCCGAAGAGGAGCGTGAGCGTCTCCCGGAACGTGTCGTTGTCCTCGACGAGGACGACCCGCACGGGCGCCATTACTCGGCGGCCACGAGCAGCTGGTAGTGGGGCTGGCCGCCGACGTGCACGTCGAGCTCGAGCTCGGGATGCTCGCCGCGCAGGTACGCGAGCACGCCGTCGAGCTCCGGGGCGCCGTCGCCGGCGAGCAGCGTGACGACGCCGCGCGGCTCGGCGAGCAGGCGTTCCAGCACCTGCCGGGCGACCTCGTCGAACGTGTCGCCGCCCGCGACCGGCTCGCCGTCCTGCAGTCCGAGCCACGCACCCGAGGGGACGGCCACGCCGTTCAGCTGGACGTCGCGGCTCGCCACGGTGACGGCGCCGGTCGCGACCGCGTCGACCGCGTCGCTCATCTCGGCCAGGTTGTCGTCGGCGCTGCGCGACGCGTCGAACGCGACGAGCGCGGCGAGGCCCGCCTGCAGCGACCGCGTCGGCAGCACGTGCACGTCCTTCGCCGAGTTCGCAGCCGCCTGCTCGGCGGCCATGATCACGTTGGCGTTGTTCGGCAGGACGATCACGGCGCGGGCGGGCGCCGACTCGATGGCGGCGAGCAGGTCGGCGGTCGCCGGGTTCATCGTCGCGTTGCCGTCGACGACCGTCGCGCCGAGGCTCTCGAACAGGGCGTGGTTGCCGCGGCCGGAGGACACGGCGACGGCGGCCGTCGCGGCGGCGTCCGGCACGGGCCGCAGGAGCCGCGCTTCCCGCTCCCGGGTCTGCTCGTGCATGTCGGCGATCTCCACGCCGGCGATCGAGCCGCGCGCGACGCCCAGCGAGAGCGCCCGGCCGGGGTCGTCGGTGTGCACGTGCACCTTGAGGGCGCTGCGGTCGCCGACGACGAGCAGCGAGTCGCCGAGCTCGGCGAGCCGGTCCTCGAGCTCGCCGACGTCGAGCTCCTCGCCCTCGACGACGAACACGGTGCAGTAGCGGTAGCGCGACAGCTCCTGGTGGATCGCCTCGACGCCCACCTGCTCCGTCTCGGGCGGCGGCTCGGGCAGACGCTCGCCGGTGAGGACGCCGGCGATGCCGCGCACGATCTCCATCAGCCCGGCGCCGCCCGCGTCGACCACACCCGCCTCGCGCAGCACCGGCAGCATCTCCTTCGTGCGCGCCACGGTGTCGTCGCCGCGCGCGACGATCGCCCCGAGCTCGGCGCCGTGCTCGGCCGCGTCGGCGAGCGAGCGGACGACGGTCAGCATCGTCCCCTCGACGGGCTTCTTGACTGCGCGGTAGGCGGCGTCGCTCGCGGCGCGGAAGACGCGGGCGAGGTCGTCGGTCTCGACGAGCGCGTCGGTGGCCCCGCGGACGATCTGGGAGAGGATCACGCCCGAGTTGCCGCGCGCCCCCATCAACGCGGCGCGGCTCACCTCCTTCGCCAGCCCCGCCCGGTCGTCGGGCCCGTCCTTCCGCAGCGCGTCGGCGACGGCGCGCACGGTGAGCGTGAGGTTCGTGCCGGTGTCGCCGTCCGGCACCGGGTAGACGTTCAGGTCGTCGATGCGGCTCCGGTGCGCCTCGATCGAGGCGCGGGCGCCCTCCACGAGCTCGAGCACGCGGGCACGCATCGGGCCTCTAGCTCTCCCTGACCCGCTGGATGACGACCTCGACGGCCGCGACGTGGAAGCCGGTGAGCCGCTCGACCTCGTAGGCGACCTGGGAGCGCACCGTCGCCGCCACCTCGGCGAGGTTGAGGCCGTGCTCGACGACGACGTGCAGCTCGATGCGGAGGCCCTGCGCCGGCCCCTCGACCTCGATCCCCTCGCGCCGGAACACGCGCTTGACCCGCGAGCCGGCGGTGAGCCCGACGACGCCGTAGCAGCCGAGCGCGGTCTCGGCGACGATCTCGGCGACCGCCTCGCGCGTGACGGTGAGGCGGCCGAGCTCCAGGTCGACGGTCAGATCCTCGGGCACGGCCAGACCTTAGACCACGGGCGGAGCGGCGCCGGTTGCAGGCCCGGCCGACGGGGCGGCGGCCGGGCCGCCCTAGACGGCCTTCGTGACCTTGCCGCTCTTCAGGCAGCGCGTGCAGACGTACGCGCGCGTCGGCGAGCCGTGGAGCAGGATCCGCAGGCGCTGCAGGTTCGGGTCGAAGCGCCGCCGCGTCGCCACCATCGAGTGCGAGCGGTGGTTTCCGAACGCGGGCTTCTTGCCGCAGATTGCGCAGACCTTGCTCATCGCGGCCGGGAGTGTAGCGGTTCGCGCTACCCGGCCGAGGCGCGCAGGCGGGCGAACAGGTCGGCCATCTCGAGCGCCGACCGGGCCGCCTCGGCCGCCTTGTCGATCCGCGCCTCCGCCTGCTCGACGTTCTCCACGGTGAGCACCCCGAAGGCGACGGGCACCCCCGTCTCGATGCCGGCGAGCTGCAGCCCCGAGGCGCATTCGGAGGCGACGTACTCGAAGTGAGGGGTCTCGCCGCGCACGACGGCGCCGAGCGCGACGATGCAGGCGTAGCGCCGCGTCTTCGCGAGCGCCATCGCCGCCAGCGGCAGCTCGAACGCCCCCGGCACGGGCACGACGGTGATCGCGTCCTGCGACACGCCCGCCGCGGTCAGCGCGTCGAGCGCGGAGGCGAGCATCCGGTTCGTGACGCCGCCGTTGAAGCGCGAGACGACGACGCCGACGGAGCGGCGGCTGCCGAGCGGCGACCCCTCGAGCGTCGCGTAGCCGTCCGGCACCTCGACCTCGCCCCTGACGTGCTCGACGCTGACGCCGTCCGGCGGCGCCTCCTCGATCACACCCGCCGACTCGGCTGCGGGCCAGCTCTCGAACGGGTCGCCGACGGACTCGCCGGACGGATCGGTGTCGTCTTCGGGCGGCTTGACGGTCTCGTCGTCGATCACTCGTCCTCCGGGTCGTAGTCGAGGTTCTTCAGGTCCTGGTGGTGCAGCCGGTGCCCGAGCTTATCCCGCTTGGTGGCCAGATACCGGGTGTTCTCCGGGTGCGGCGGCACCTCGATCGGCACCTGCTCGACGACGGTCAGGCCGAAGCCGTCGATGCCGGTCAGCTTCTTCGGGTTGTTCGTGAGGATGCGGATCGTGGTCAGGCCGAGGTCGGCGAGGATCTGGTTGCCGATGCCGTAGTCGCGCGCGTCGGCCGGGAAGCCGAGCTCGAGGTTCGCCTCGACCGTGTCGCGCCCCTGCTCCTGCAGCTCGTACGCGCGGAGCTTGTTCAGGAGGCCGATGCCGCGGCCCTCCTGCGCCATGTAGAGGAGGACGCCCACTCCCTCCGCCTCGATCTGCGCGAGCGCCTGCTCGAGCTGCTCGCCGCAGTCGCAGCGCAGCGAATGGAACACGTCGCCGGTGAGGCATTCGGAGTGCACGCGGACGAGCACGTCCTTCGCCCCGTCGACGTGCCCCTTCACGAGCGCGACGTGCGTCTTGCCGGTCAGCTTCTCGCGGAAGGCGACCGCGGTGAACTCGCCGAAGTCGGTCGGGAGCTGGACCGACGCGCCCCGCTCGACGAGCTTCTCGTGCCGGCGCCGGTACTCGACGAGGTCGGCGACCGTGATCATCTTCAGGCCGTGCCGCTCGCAGTACGGCACGAGGTCGGGCACGCGCGCCATCGTGCCGTCGTCGTTCATGATCTCGCAGACGACGCCCGACGGGTTCAGCCCGGCGAGGCGCGCGAGGTCGACGGCGGCCTCCGTCTGGCCGATGCGCTCGAGCACGCCGCCCGGCTTGGCGCGCAGCGGGAAGACGTGCCCGGGCTGGACGAGGTCGAGCGGCGTCGAGTCAGGATGGATCGCGACCTGGATCGTGCGGCTGCGGTCGGCGGCCGAGATGCCGGTCGTGACGCCCTCGCGCGCCTCGATCGAGACGGTGAACGCCGTGCCGAGCGGCGCCTCGTTGCGCTCGGTCATCGGCCGCAGCCCGAGCTCGTCGGCGCGCTCCTCCGTCAGGCACAGGCAGATGAGCCCGCGGGCGTGCGTCGCCATGAAGTTGATCGCCTCGGGGGTCGCGAACTGCGCGGCGATCGTCAGGTCGCCCTCGTTCTCGCGGTCGGGGTCGTCGACGACCACCACCATCCGCCCCTCGCGGACGTCCTCGATCGCCTCCTCGACCGTCGCGAACGGGGTGGTGACGCTCACAGCGACCAGGCTAGCGTGCGACCAGCTTCTCGACGTACTTGGCGAGCACGTCGACCTCGACGTTCACGCGCCGGCCGGGTGCGAGCGTGCCGAGCGTGGTCGCCGCGAGCGTGTGCGGGATCAGCGCGGCCTCGAAGCCGCCGCCGTCGACGGCGGCGACCGTCAGGCTCGTCCCCTGCACGGCGACCGAGCCCTTCTCCACGACGTACCGCAGCAGGTCGGGGGGCGCCGCGAAGCGCAGGCGCCTGCCGTCCCCCTCGGGCGTGACGGCGGCGACGGTCGCGACGCCGTCGACGTGCCCCTGCACGATGTGGCCGCCGAGCGCGTCGCCCGCCCGGAGCGCGGGCTCGAGGTTCACCGGCGAGCCGGCCGCGAGCTCGCCGAGCGCGGTGCGCGCGAGCGTCTCCGGCACCACGTCGAACGAGAGCGCGCCGGCGGCGGCGTCGACGACCGTCAGGCAGACGCCGTCGACTGCGACCGAGTCGCCCACCCTCGCGGCGAGCGCGGTCTCGACGACGAGCCTTCCGTGCGCCAGCGACCGCACCGATCCGACCTCCCGGACGAGCCCGGTGAACACGGATTCAGTCGCCGTAGACGAGCGTCTCGACCGTCTCGCGGACGAGCACCTCGAGCTGCGCACGCTCGCCCGGCACCGCCTGGGCGAGCTCGGCGCGGAGCTCCTCGATCGCGGCGCGGCCTCCCGGCGGGAGCTCGTCCGTCCCGATCTCCTGCACCTTGCGCAGGAGCTCGTCGTTCCCTAGCTGGCGCGTCAACCAGTGGGACAGGTGCATGACGAGCTCGTCGTCGACGCGGCGCGGGTCAGGGTTCGTGGACATAGGCTTCGAGCAGTACGTCCTCCCCGACCGCGCGGGCGCGCAGGCGGGTGAGGGTGCGTGCGGAGGGTATCGCAGCGACGAGGCCCGCCCCCGCCCCTGCGATCGTCGGGGCGACGAAGACGAGCAGCTTGTCGACGAGGTCGGCCTCGAGGAAGGCGGCGGCGAGCGTCGGCCCGCCCTCCAGGAGCAGGCTCTGGACGCCGTCGGCCGCGAGCGCGGCGAGCTCCTCGGCGAGCGGCCCGCTCCGCAGCTCGAGGTCGAGCCCCGCCGGGAGCGGACGCTTCGAGAACACGAGCCGGCGCGGCTGGCCGCGCGGCGTCGCGACGTCGCGGGCGTCGAGCCGCGGCCGGTCGGCGCGGGCCGTGCCGCCGCCGACCGCGACCGCGTCGACGCGCGCCCGCAGCTCGTGCACGAGGCGCCGGCTCGCCTCGCCGCTCACCCAGCGCTCGCCCGGCACCGCCGTCCGGCCGTCCAGCGTCGCCGCCGCCTTGTAGATCACGAACGGGCGCCGCTTCGCCACCCAGGTGCGCCACGCCTCGTTCACGGCGCGCGCGTCGAACGACTCGACGTATTCGACGTCGACCCCGGCACGACGCAGGCGCTCGGCTCCGCCGGCCGCCTCCGGGTTCGGGTCGTGCGCGCCGTAGACGACGCGCTCGACGCCGGCGGCGAGGATCGCGTCGACGCAGGGCGGCGTCGTCCCGTGGTGGTTGCAGGGCTCGAGCGTCACGTAGAGCGTCGCGCCGCGCGCCCGCTCGCCGGCCTCGTCGAGGACGACGCGCTCCGCGTGCCGCCCGCGCGGCTCCGTCGCGCCTTCCGCCACCACCTCGCCGTTCGCGACGAGCACCGCCCCCACCGTCGGCTTCGGGTACGCCCGGCCGTCGGCCGCGCGGGCGAGCTCGACCGCGCGCGCGAGCGTCACGCGAGCGCCTGGACGAGCCGCCGGTAGGCGGCCGGCGGGTCGCCGCCGCCGAAGATCGAGGACGCGGCGACGAGCAGCGACGCGCCGTGCTCGTGCAGCTTGCCGATGTTCGCGGCGCCGACGCCGCCGTCGACCTGGATCAGCCGGTCGCCCGGCGCGAGAGCGCAAAGCCGCCGGAGGCGGTCGTACGTCTCTTCGCGGAACGGCTGCCCGGAGTAGCCGGGATGGATCGCCATGCAGAGCACGAGATCCGCCTCGCGCGCGACCGGCGCGACGTCCTCGGGCTCGGTCTCGGGGTTGAACGCGACGCCGACGCCGAGCCCGGCGGCGCGGGCCGCGGCGATCGTCGCCGGCACGTCGCCGACGGCCTCGTAGTGGAAGGTGACGCTGTCGCCGCCCGCCTTCGCCACCGGCTCGAAGTACCTGGCCGGGCTCTCGACCATCAGGTGCACGTCGACCACGCCGCCCGCCGCATGGATGCGCGGCGCGATCCATTGCAGGACGATCGGGCCCATCGTGATCGGCTCGACGAAGTGCCCGTCGCCCACGTCGAAGTGGAAGACCCGGCAGCCGGCGGCGAGGAGGGCGTCGATCTGCTCGCCGAGGCGCGAGAAGTCCGCGCCGTACAGCGACGGCTCGACCTCGTTCCCGCGCACCCAGTCGTTCCAGGCCACGACGCGATGCTACGCGCGGAGGCGAGCGATGAAGAAGCCGCTCGTCCCGTCGCGGTCGGGGCGCGTGAGCAGGAACTCGGGCCTCGCCGGGTGGGCGTACCGGGGCCACTCGCCGCCGAGCGGGTCGGGCTCGAGGCCGCTCGCGTCGACGATCGCCTCGTTCTCGTCGGCGTTGAGCGTGCACACGGAGTAGACGACGACACCGCCGGGCTTCGTCCGCTCGGCAGCCGCGCGGAGCAGCTCGAGCTGGAGCTCGGGCAGCGGCCGGGCCCGCCAGCGGAGGTCGGGCCGGCGGGCGAGCACGCCGAGCCCCGAGCAGGGAGCGTCGACGAGCGCGCGGTCGAAGCCGCCCTCGTCGAGCTCGCGCGCGTCGGCGTTGACGACGCGGACGTTCGGGCCGGCCGTGCGGGCGAGCGCGGCCGCGCGCCCCGGGTGGACCTCGACCGCCGTCACCTCGCCCCGCAGCATCGCCGTCTTGCCGCCGGGGGCGGCGCAGCTGTCCAGGATGCGCTCGCCGTCCCGGGAGCCGACGACGAGCGCGGCCAGCTGCGAGGCGCGGCTCATCGGGCGCATGAGCCGGATATCGACGGCATCGACGCGATATGCGCCGGGGATATCAGTCGGCTCGCCGACCGGGTCGGCGGCGCGCACCTCCAGCGCCGGCGGCTCGTTCTGGGCGCGCATCAGCGAGATCGCCGCCTCGTCGCCGAGATCCCGCTGCCACACCGCTGATATCCAGTCGGGATACGAGAGCTTCACCGGCCCGTCCGGCAGCGAGGCGACGAGGCCGCGGAAGCCGTGCGCCAGCCGCCGCAGGACCGCGTTCGTGAACGCCACCGCCCGCTCGCGCCCGGCGGCGCGCACGAGCTCGACGGAGTCGTCGACGACGGCATGCTCGGCCTGCTCGGTGAACGCGAGCTGGTAGGCGCCGAGGCGGAGCGCCGCGAGCACGGGGGCGTCGAGCTTGCGCACCGGCCGCCTGCCCAGACGCTCGATGCCGAAGTCGAGCGTGCGCGCGCGCTGGACCGTCCCGTAGGCGAGCCGCTGGGCGAGCGCGCGATCGCGCGCGTCGAGGCCGGCGACCGCGGAGTCGAGCGCCCGGTCCGCGTACGCCTCCTCCTCGAAGACGCGGCGGACGACCTCGAAGGCGGCGCGGCGGGCCGGCGCGATCACCGCACGCCGCGGAGGAACTCGTCGTAGCTCATGCGCCCGCGTCCTTCCGGCTGCACGAGCTCGGGCACGAACCTGCCGCCGTCGAGTCGCCCGCGCCAGACGATCACCCGCCGCCCGTGCAGCTCCGCCCACGCGCCGATGTGCGGCGAGAGCGCGCGCACCCGCCGCCAGGAGTCGACCGGGTCGCCGAGGTCGAGCCGCCGGTCGTCGGGGCCGATCTTTCCCGCGTAGGTCGCGCCCTCGTCCCCCTGCGGCGTGAACGCCGGGGCGGCGAGCACGCGAGCGAGCAGCGTCGCCGCCAGCTCGGCCGAACGCTCGAACACGCCGCCGGCGTCGAGGTCGCCGATCGGGAACGCCTCCTGCGCGGCGATCGGGCCCGCGTCGAGCTCGGCAACCGTCTCGTGGATCGTCACGCCGGCCTGCTCGTCGCCGGCGAGGATCGCGCGCTCGACCGGCGCCGGTCCGCGCCAGCGCGGCAGCAGCGACGGATGGACGTTCAGCCAGAGCGACTCGGCGAGCAGGCGCGGCGGGATGTAGAGGCCGTACGCGCAGACGACCACCCGTTCGACGCGGACGGGCAGCTCGGGCTTCTCGGGCTGATGCACGGGAATGCCGAGCCGCTCCGCCGCGACCTTCGCGGGCGGCGCGGCGACGCGGCGGCCGCGGCCGCGCGGCGCGTCGGGGCGTGTGAGCAGGAAGGCGACGTCGTGTGCGGCGGCGAGGCGCTCGAGCACGTCCGCCCCGAGCGGCGCGGTCGCTGCGACGCCGATCCGCACCGGCTCAGCCCAGGACGACGCGGGGCCGCAGCACGCCGAGCGCTTCCTTGCGGTGCTCGTCGTCGGTGCGGTCGATGATCAGCACGCCGTCGAGATGGTCGAGCTCGTGGAGCGCGACCCGGGCCGCGTACTCGCCGAGCTCGAGGCGGACGTCGCCGCCGTTCTCGTCCTTCCCCTCGAGGACGGCGCGCACCGGGCGCTCGACCGGGACCCGCACGCCCTGCAGCGACAGGCAGCCCTCGCTGTCGGAAGCCGTCTCGTCGGCCTGCTCGACGAGCACCGGGTTGACGAGGGCACGCGGCCCGTCCTCGTCGGGCTCGAACACGAAGAGCCGGCGGAGCACGCCCACCTGCGTCGCGGCGAGGCCGACTCCCTGCGCGTCGTGCATCAGGGCGGTCATGCGCTCGACGAGGCGGCGCAGGTCGTCGTCGAACGCCGTGACCTCGTTCGCCTTCAGGCGCAGGACCGGGTCGCCGTACTGGCGGATCTGCGCGAGCGCGAGCTGGCGGCGGGCCTCGGCCTCGACCGCCTCGCGGTCGTGCGCGCGGTCCCCGTCATGGCCGTGACCGTCGTCGCCGCCATGGTCGTGCTCGTGTTCGTGATCGTGATCGTGCGCCACGGAGCGAGCAGTGTAGACAGGCGGCTCAGGCGGCCGGGAACCGCTCGAGGATCCACGCCGCGTCGAGCGGCTCGCGGCGGTACGGGCGGCCGCCGACCTTGACGTAGTCGCGCGTGCGCGGATCCATCGGCAGCCGCGCCTCGGTCGGGTACCAGCGGTTGTGGCGCGCGATCAGGTCGTTGACGTCGCCGAAGTCCCAGCGCTCCGCGAGCGCCCGCCACGCTGCGGCGTCGCCGCGGTGCTCCGCGTACGCCTCGGCGAGCCGGGCCTCGTGCGCGCCGATCGCGTCCTCGATCTGCCGCAGCCGCCGCATGTAGGGCAGCGGCCCGCCGAGCGACGCGAGGTACCGGTCGGCCTCGACCCGGAAACGGCGGATGCGGCGGGGCAGCTTCCGCCCCGTGTACGGGTTCAGCTCCGCCTCGTGCGCGAGCTTCGCGCGCTCGGCCTGCGAGGGCGGCGTCACGTCCCGGATGCCCCACTCGCCGATGATCTCCTCCGGCCTGCGCTTCGCCATGGGCGCATGGTGCCACCGGTCAGAGGCTCTGCGGGTCGACGTCGACGACCGCGGTCAGCCCGGCGCGCCGCATGTTCGGCGCGGCGGCCGAGAGGAGCCGCGCCGCCTGCGAGGCGATCCGCCGAGGCTCGCTCGTCTTGGCGACGAGCTGGGCGCGGTGGCGGCCGCGCAGCCGCAGCAGCACGGCGGGCCCGAGCAGCTCCGCGCCTCGGATGCCCGCCTTCAGCTCCTCGAGCGCGCGCACGACCGGCTCGAGCGACGGCCCCGCGACGACGACCCGCACGAGGTGCCCGAACGGCGGGTACTCGAGCGCACGCCGGCGGTCGAGCTCCTCGGCGAGGAAACGGGCGACGTCGTGCCGCGCCGCGTGCGCGATCGGACGGGCGTCGGGCTGAAACGTCTGCACGAGCACGCGCCCCGGCGCGTCGCGGCCGCTGCGGCCGGCGAGCTGCGTGACGAGCTGGAACGTGCGTTCCTCCGCGCGGAAGTCGGGCAGGCCGAGACCCGTGTCGGCGTCGATCACCGCCGCCAGCTCGACGCCGGCGAAGTGATGCCCCTTCGCAACCATCTGGGTGCCGAGCAGCACGGCCGAGCTCGCCTCGGCGAAGCGGCGCAGGAGGGCGGCGAGCTGCTCCGGCTTCGCGACCGCGTCGGCGTCGAGCCGGATCAGCTCGAGCTCGGGCAGCTCGCGGGCGAGCTCCCGCTCCAGCTTCTGCGTGCCGGCGCCGAGCCTGGCGAGGTCGGGCGAGCCGCAGGCCGGGCACAGCTCGGGCGCGTGCCGGGAGTGGCCGCAGTGGTGGCAGCGCAGCGCGCCCTCGCCGTGCAGCACGAGCGCGACGTCGCAGTTCGGGCAGCGGATCGTCGAGCCGCACGCACGGCAATGCAGCGCCGGCGCGATGCCGCGCCGGTTGAGCAGCAGGATCGCCTTGCCGCCGTGCTCGGCGACCGCGCGGAGCTCGGCGAGCAGCGGGGCCGAGAGCGGATAGCCGGCCTCGCGGCGCAGGTCGACCACCCGCACCGGCGGCAGCGCGGCGCCGATGCGCCCCTCGAGCGGAAGGCGCTCGAGCGCCGCCCAGCTCTCGGGCCGCGGCGTCGCCGACCCGAAGACCGCGACGGCGCCCTCCAGAGAAGCGCGCTTCGCAGCCACGGTGCGCGCGTCGTAGCGCGGATCCGAGTCCTGCTTGTAGGACGGGTCGTGCTCCTCGTCGACGACGATCAGCCCGAGCGCCGGCAGCTGCGCGAAGATCGCCGAGCGCGCGCCGACGACCACGCGCGCCTCGCCGCTCCCGATTCGCTCGCGCTCGTCGCGGCGCTCGGCCCCGGAGAGCGCGGAGTGCAGGATCGCCACGCTGTCGCCGAACCGCGCGCGAAAGCGCCCGACGGTCTGCGGTGCGAGGGCGATCTCGGGCACGAGCACGATCGTGCCGAGCCCGCGCTCGAGCATCGCCGCGCACGCACGCAGATACACCTCCGTCTTGCCGGAGCCGGTCGGCCCGTGCAGGAGCACGTTGCCGGCCGGGCCGTCGACGATGCGGGCGACGGCAGCCGCCTGCGACGGCGACAGCACGGGCGGCGGCGCCTCCCCGGGCAGCGACTGCCGTTCGGCCGGCGGCGCCTGCTCCCGGCGCCGCTTCGGCAGCTCGGGAGCGACGAGCGCGAGCGCGCGCGCAGGCGTCGAGCCGTAGTACTCGGCGAGCCACAGCGCGAGCTCGACCAGGGACGCCGGCACCGCGCCGAGGACCGACTCGACCGCGCGCGCCTCGACGCCGTCCGGCGGCGCGTCGACGAGCCGCGTCACGATCCCGCGCGCACGCGAGCGGCCGAACGGCACCCGCACGATCGCGCCGACGCCGACGCCGTCCGGCACCTCGTAGGTGAACTCACGTG
This sequence comes from Gaiellaceae bacterium, assembly GCA_035651295.1. Classification (GTDB taxonomy): domain Bacteria; phylum Actinomycetota; class Thermoleophilia; order Gaiellales; family Gaiellaceae; genus PALSA-600. The sequence continues at coordinate 42,197 of DASRGA010000062.1, forward strand.
CGACCGCGCGCGCCGTCACGAGCGGGTACACCGCAGCGAACGGCATCAGGCGGGCGACTCGTCGGCCCGCTCCTCCTGCGAGGCCGCGCGGAGCCGCTTGAACGACAGCGTGCGCGCCATCACCGCGATCGCGGCGAGGCCGAGGACGAGGTTCTCGACGGTGATCGCGATGTTCATGCCGACGCTGAACGCGAGCAGCAGCGAGGTCGAGATCGCCGAGCGGTGGAACAGGTAGACGATCAGGCCCTGTTTCGTGCCCGCGCCGCCCGGCGTCGCCGGGAAGAGCGTCGCCAGGGAGTCCACCACCTGCGCGAGCAGCGCGTTGTGAACGCTCGCGTGCACGCGGAACGCTTCGAGAAAGAAGTACAGCGTGGCGAGCCGGAACACCCACGAGACGGCCTGCGGCACGACGACGCCGAGCACGAACCGCCGCCGGTCGGAGAGGATCGCGAAGCCGAGCTTGATCCGCTTCCACCACTCGTCCAGCCGCCGCTCGGCGAGCACGAAGAGCACCAGTAGGACGAGCGCCAGCACGAGCAGGCCGCCGACCGTCCAGCGGTCGTGGCGCAGGAAGAACTTCCAGTCGACGGTCGGGATGCGCGAATAGACCTGGCGGGTCGGCAGCACGCCGATCGACAGCGCCCAGACGAGGAGCGCGCCTGCGACCACGAAGTCGAACATCGTCTCGACGACGAGCGTCGACGCGAGCGTCGCGTAGCGGGTCTCCGGCGCGCGCCGCCGGACGAGGTAGAGCTTCACGAGGTCTCCGCCGCGCGCGGGCGCGATCGAGTTGACGCCGACGCCCGCCACGTACGCCCCGAACGTGCTCGCGTAGCGGATCCGCTCGTGCGGATACGACGCCCGCAGGATGTTCTGCCACGCCCGCGCCCGGAACAGCAGCTTCACGAGCTGGCAGGAGAGCGCGATCGCAAACGGCTCCCAGCGCACCTGCGAGAGGTGGTGGAAGAAGACTCCGACCGCGTGGAAGAAGGCGCCCAGGGCGCCTCAGCGTAGTTCAGGCTCCGGCGGCGACGAGGACCCAGTCCGTGCCGAACCCGAGCAGGAGCCCGAGCAGCACCGACCAGGCGACGAGCGTCGGCAGGGCGAAGCGCCGGCAGACCTCGAAGAGCTGGATCACGACGTACAGGATCGAGCCGCCGGCCATCGCGAAGAAGACCGTCTCGAGCGCCGGGCTCACCCAGGCCTGGCCGATCACCGTGCCGAGGAAGGTCGGCCCGCCGCCGATCAGGCCCATCAGCCCGAGGAACGGCCAGCTCGGCCGCTCGGCCTCGCCGGACATCGGCCCGACGATGCCAAAGCCCTCGGTCGTGTTGTGGAGCCCGAAGCCGATGATCAGGACGAGCGCGAGGCTCAGCTCGCCGGCGGCGGCCGACTGGCCGATCGCGAGCCCTTCGCCGAAGTTGTGCAGGCCGATGCCCGTGGCGATCAGGAGCGCGAGCCGCCGGCCGGGCGTCAGCGACTCGATGAAGCCGCGGCGCTCGAACTCGTCGAGGGCGGCGGCGCCGGGGCCGATGAGCGGCGTCGCCCGGCGCGTCCGCAGCCACTCGTCGTAGTAGACGAGCGCCATCAGCCCCGCCGCGAAGCCGGCCCCGAGCAGCGCGGCATACCCGGCGAATGGCCCCCAGGAGTGAGCCTCGAGCTTCGACTCCACCGGCGCGACCCCGTGCGAGACGACGTCCCAGAAGAGGAAGACGAGGATCCCGGTGGCGACCGCGCTGAGCGACGCGCGCACCCGGGTCGAGAGCCCGCCGAGCCGCCCCATCGGCAGGCCGACGTAGATCGTGAAACCGGCGACCGCGCCGAGGATGAGGGTTTCGCCGGTGCTCATTGTCCGCAGCGTGTAAGGGTAGCCTTACACGCAGGCCCGCGTCTACGATCGAGCCGTGGCGGCCGGGCACGGGATCGACGAGTACCTCGAGACGATCTACTTCCTCGCGTTCCCGATCGGCGAGTACCGACCGGTCGCCGCCGGGTCGTCCCAGACGATCGCCGCCCGCGTCGCCGAGATGCTCGGCGTCTCCCGCGCCTCGGCGGGCGAGATGCTGAAGCGGCTCGAGGCCGAGGGGCTCGTCGAGCGCGGCGAGCACAAGGAGGCGATCCTGACGCCGGCGGGCGCCGAGCGGGCCCGCAAAGTGGTCCGCAAGCACCGCGTGATCGAGCGGCTGCTCACCGACTTCATGGGCTACACGGCCGCGGAGGCGCACGTGCACGCGGACGAGCTCGGCGGCACCTTCAGCGACGAGATGGTCGAGCGGATCGAGGCGAAGCTCGGCAACCCCGACCGCTGCCCGCACGGCTGGCCGATCGACCCCGACGTGGAGCAGGCCGAGAACCGCGAGCTCGAGCCGCTCTCGGCGCTCCGGCCGGGCACGGCGGCGACGATCGTGCGGCTCGCCGAGCACGACGGCGAGCTCCTGCACTGGTTCTACGAGCAGGGGCTCGTGCCCGGCACCGAGCTCGCGCTCGCCGCGGCCGAGCCGGCCGCCGGCCAGTTCCGCGTCAGCGTGGCGGGCGCCGAGAAGGCGATCGGCGAGAAGGCCGCCGAGGGCCTGTTCGTGCGTCCGAGCTAGCGCGCGGCGAGCGCGGCGTCGAGACCGGCGGCCGCGCGGAGCGCCTCCGCCTTGTCGGTGCGCTCCCAGGTGAAGTCGTGCTCGTCGCGGCCGAAGTGGCCGTAGGCGGCCGTCCGGCGGTAGATCGGCCGGCGCAGGTCGAGGTCGCGCAGGATCGCCGCGGGCCGCAGGTCGAAGTGCTCCTGCACGAGCCCCTCGATCGTCGCCACCGGGACGTGCTCGGTGCCGAACGTCTCGACGAGGATCGAGAACGGGTGCGCGACGCCGATCGCGTACGCGACCTGCACCTGGCAGCGGTCGGCGAGGTCGGCCGCGACCACGTTCTTCGCGACGTAGCGCGCGGCGTAGGCGCCGGAGCGGTCGACCTTGGTGGGATCCTTGCCGGAGAAGGCGCCGCCGCCGTGCGGGGCCGCGCCGCCGTAGGTGTCGACGATGATCTTCCGGCCGGTGAGCCCGGAGTCGCCCATCGGCCCGCCGATCACGAAGTTGCCCGTCGGGTTGACGTAGAAGAAGTCGGGATCGTCGAGCCGCGCCTCGTCGTAGAGGCCCTTCGGCAGGATCGGGTGCAGGACGTGCTCGACGAGGTCGGGCTTGATCATCGTCTCCGCGTCGAGCCCCTCGCGGTGCTGCGTCGAGACGAGGATGCGCTCCACCTCGACGGGGCGCTGGCGGCCCTGCTCGTCGACCTCGTAGCGGACCGACACCTGCGTCTTGCCGTCCGGCCGCAGGTACGGCAGGACGTCCGCCTTCCGCACCTCCGAGAGCCGCTTCGAGAGCCTGTGCGCGAGCATGATCGGCAGCGGCATCAGCTCCCGGGTCTCGTTCGTCGCGTAGCCGAACATCATTCCCTGGTCGCCGGCGCCGACGCGGTCGAGCGGGTCGTCGTCGCCGGGGTGGTGCTGCACCTCGTAGGCCGTGTCGACCCCGCGCGCGATGTCCGGCGACTGCTCGTCGAGCGCGACGATCACGCCGCAGGTCTCGGCGTCGAAGCCGTACTTGGCGCGCGTGTAGCCGATCCCCTTCACCGTCTCGCGCACGAGCCGCGGGATGTCGACGTAGGTCTCGGTCGTCATCTCCCCGGCCACGACGACGAGGCCGGTCGTGATCAGCGTCTCGCAGGCGACCCGGCTCGCCGGGTCGTCGGCGAGCGCCGCGTCGAGCACGGCGTCCGAGATCTGGTCGGCGATCTTGTCGGGATGCCCCTCGGTGACCGACTCGGACGTGAAGAGGAAGGTGCGTGCTGCCATCAGGCGGAGGAGGGTAGCGAAGGCCCGGCGGAGATCAGTTGGTCGAGACGTACACGACGAAGTCCTCCACGTCGCCGCTGCGCGCGCCGTACACGAGCGCCGAGGCCAGCGGCGCGAGGTTGCTCTGCAGCTGCGGCGGGATCGTCTGGCTCGCCAGCGTCGCGAAGCCTTCGACGAGCGGCAGCGCGTCCTTGGCGTCGACGTAGAGGAAGCCCTGGTTCGAGTCCGGCATCCCCGAGCCCTTGACGGCGTCCTTGAAGAGCGAGTCGTCGGCGAGCTTGCCGGAGGCCGCGCCGCTCTTGATCGCGGAGATCGAGGTGGTGTCGTCGGTGACGGCGATCTGGTCGCCGACGCGCCCCCAGTAGAGCGCGACCGGGCCGAGGCTCAGCGTCTGCAGCTGGACGCCGTCGACGGTCGTCGTCTGCGGCGCGGCGCCGTTCGTCTGGCTCGCGAGCGCCTTCGCGAGCAGCGACGTGATCGCCTGCTCGGCGCCCGCCGGGTCCGGCGGCTTCGCGGCGAGCGTGACCGCCGGGATCGGCGCGCCCGGCTTGACGTACGCGATCACCGGCCCCCGGAGGAGGCCGAGCAGCCCCTGGACGTCGACGCCGGCCGACTGCGTCAGCGTGCCGAGCTGCGCCTGCGCGGCCGCCGGAAGTGTGAAGGAGCCGCCGGTCAGGCTGAGCGCGGCGATCGCGCCGGACGGGATCTCGTCCGCGAGCCCCGTGCCGCCCGACGAGGATCCGCCCGCCGAGGTCTTCACGTGCGCTTCGAGCTTGAACGAGGTTCCGTCCTTCGAGGTGAGCGCGCCCGTGAACCAGCGGGCGGCGCCGGCGAACGGCTGGATCGTGCTCGCGGGCGAGGAGCCGCCGAGGCTCTTCAGCGACGAGGCCGGGGCGTAGGCGCGCGCGATCGCGTCGCCCGTCCCGGGCAGGCTGGCGAGCGCCTCCTTGTAGGTCGCGTCGTCCGCGAGGGCTGCCGTCTTCGACGTCACGGCGTCGAGGAGCGCCTGCGTCTTCGCGAACACCGTCCAGCCGGAGACCGTCGTGTGCACGAGCTTGCCGAGCTGCGCGTCGAACGCCTGCTCGTCGCTCGGCCTGGCGAACCCGACCGCGCCCGCGCCCGCACCGGTCTTCAGGAGGGCGACGTCGAGCACCGGGCCGACGGAGCTCGAGAGCTTGCGCAGGTCGACGCCCTGCTTCGCGGCCGCCGACATGACACGGGCGAGCGCCGTGCTCTCGATCGGGAACTTGCCGAGCACCTGCTGGGCGCTCTTCAGCTCGTCCGAGCCGAGGTCCGTGTCGATCGTCGCGTAGGCGAGCGCGTCGGCGGGGACGAGCGACGCGGCGTCCGCCGACGAGCCGCCGCCTCCGCCGGAGCCGCCGCCGCTTCCGGCGCAGCCGGCCGCAGCGAAGAGCACGAGCGCGAGCAGCGGCAGGAGAAGGACCCGCTTCGCCATCGGCCTCATGCTACTCCTCGGTCGGACGGCGCCCCATCAGGCGCTCCGCCAGCTCGTGCAGCGGCATGCCCTCGAGGACCGCGCAGACGCCCTCCGTGATCGGCAGCTCGACCCCGATCCGGCGTCCGAGGTCGCGGAGCACCGGCGCCGTCGTCAGCCCTTCGACGACCTGCCCGATCTCGGCCCGCGCCTCGTCGGGGCTCGCCCCGCGCGCGATCAGCTCGCCGGCCCGGCGGTTGCGACCCGAGGGGTGGAAGCAGGTGACCATCAGGTCGCCCATGCCGGCGAGGCCGGAGAACGTCTCGGCGGCCGCGCCGCACGCCTCGCCGAGGCGCGCCATCTCGACGAGCCCGCGCGTGATCAGCGCGGCCTTGGCGTTGTCGCCGAGGCCGAGGCCGTCCACCCCGCCCGCCGCGAGCGCGATCACGTTCTTCGCCGCCCCGCAGAGCTCCACACCGGTCACGTCGTCGTTCACGTAGATCCGGAAGGCGAGGGAGTTGAGCGCCTCCTGCAGGCGGAGCGCGAGCGCCGCGTCCTGCGACGCGACGACGGCCACGCCGGGCAGCCCCGCCGCGACCTCGTCGGCCATGTTCGGGCCCGAGAGCACTGCAACCGGCCGCCCCTCGACGAGGGTCGAGAGCCGGGCGCCGGTCGCCGGGTCGAGCCCCTTCGTCAGCACGAGCACCGGCGCGTCGCCGCGCACGTGCCCGAGCGCCTCGCGAAACGCCGCGCTCGGCACCGCCAGCACGACGAGGTCGGCCTCCGCGTACGGCGCGGCGTCGATCGACTCCCGCCGAGCGACGAGCACGTCGTGCCCGCGGTCGCGCAGCACGCCGCCGAACGCGGTGCCCCAGGCGCCGCCGCCGACGACGACGGCTCTCACGACCGCTTGCGGAAGTCGACGACGACCGGGACCCCTTCGAGGCCGAAGCGCTCGCGCAGCTGGTTTTCGACCCAGTAGCCGTAGTCGCGGGTGAGCAGCCCCGGGTCGTTCACGGTCAGCCGGAAGCGCGGCGGCCGCGTCTCGACCTGCGCGCCGTAGAGCACGTTGAGGCGGCGGGCGCCCTTCGCGGGAGGCTGCCGCAGCTCCTTCAGCTCGCCGAGGAAGCGATTGAGATCGGCAGTTGATATCCGACTGATATATCGGTCGTACAGCTCGGCCGTCTTGTCGAGCAGGCGCGAGACGCCCCGGCCTGTGACCGACGAGACGGTGATGAAGTCCGGCCGCTGGCGCAGGCGGCGCTGCAGCTCCGGACGGATCTCCTCGATCGTCACCTGCGTGATGTCCCACTTGGCGAGCACGACGAGCGTCGCCGAGTGCGACTTCCGGGCGACCTCGACGGCGGTGATGTCCCCCTCGACGATCCCCTGGCTCGAGTCGATCAGGACGAGCGCGACGTCGGCGCGTTCGGCAGCCTCGAGCGCGCGGAGCTCCGAGTAGTACTCGATCCCCTGCCGCTGCCGGCGCTTGCGGCGCAGGCCCGCCGTGTCGACCAGCTGGAAGGTGCGGCCGCCGTGCTCGAGGAGCGTGTCGATCGTGTCGCGCGTCGTCCCCGGCACCTCCGAGACGATCGTCCGCTCCTCGCCGACGAGCCGGTTGTAGAGCGACGACTTGCCGACGTTCGGCCGGCCGAGGATCGCGACCCGGATCGCGTCCTCGGCGACGGGCCGGTCGGAGCGCCCTGGAAGCCGCTCGAGGATCTCGTCGAGCAGGTCGCCGGTGTTCGAGCCGTGCAGGCCGGACACCGGGAACGGGTCGCCGAAACCGAGCCGGTGGAACTCGAGCGACAGCGGCTCCTGCGACGGGTCGTCGATCTTGTTGGCGACGACGAGGACGTCCTTCTTCGCCTCGCGGAGGATCTGGGCCAGCTCCTCGTCGCCGGGCGTGACGCCGGCCCGGGCGTCGACGACGAGCAGCACGAGGTCGGCGTCCGCGATCGCGGTCCGGGCCTGGCTTGCGATCTGCCGCGTGATCGGATTCGGGTCGGCGATGTCGACGCCGCCGGTGTCGATCAGCAGGAACCGCCGGCCGTTCCACTCGCAGACGAGCTGCTTTCGGTCCCGGGTCGTGCCGGCGGCGTCGTGCACGACGGCGGCCCGGCTCGCCGTGAGGCGGTTCACGAGCGTCGACTTGCCGACGTTCGGGAACCCGACGATCGCAACCGTGCCTTCGAGCCGGGCGCTCATACCGGCGGGGTGAGGCCGGCGGGGCGGCCGTCGGCGTGCACCTGCGCGAGCCAGTCGAAGAGCACGTTGAGGCGCCGCTCGATCTCGGCGGTCGCCTGCCTGTAGCCGCGGCTCGCCCGCTGCAGGCCGTCGAACGACAGCGGCTCGCCGAACGCGACCGAGCACGGCGCGAAGTTCCCGAGCCGCCAGCGCTGCGTGCCGTAGATCGCCACCGGGACGACGGGCACCGACTCCTGCAGCGCGACCATCGCCGCGCCCGGCTGCGCGGCGCCCGGCCGCTCCTCCTGGCGCGTCCCCTCGACGAAGAGCCCGACGACGTGCCCGTCGCGGGCGGCGGCGCGCATGCGGCGCACCGCGTCGCGGTCGGACTCGCCGCGCCGGATCGAGATCGCGCCGTGCAGCCGCAGGAAGCCGCCGAGCACCGGGTAGTCGGCCGCCTCCGCCTTCGCCACGAACCAGACCGTGCGCGGCGAGACGAGGCCGACGAGCGGGATGTCGATCCAGTGCAGATGGTTGATCGCGTAGACGACGCCGCCCGCCGGCGGGATGCGCTCCGCCCCGTAGCTGCGGGCGCGCGTGAAGAAGCGCGTCGGCAGGCCCATGTAGACGCGGCCGACGGCCCACGCGGCGTCGGCGCGCGTCACGAGCCGGGCACGGACTGCGCCTGCACGAGGCCGGCGATGCGCTCGACGACGTCGTCGACCTGCAGGTCCGTGGTGTCGATCAGCACCGCGTCGGGTGCGGGCTGCATGCGCTCGCGGTCGGACGCGTCGCGCGTGCGCAGGTCGGTGGCGAGCGCGTCGGCGCCGATGTCGGGGCGCTCGGCCTGACGGCGGGCAGCGCGGATCTCGGCGTCGGCGTGCAGGTAGACCTTCACCTCCGCGTCGGGCGCGACGACCGTCCCGATGTCGCGGCCCTCGATCACGACGTCGCCCTGGTGGCCGAGCTCACGCTGGCGGGCGCGCATCACCTCGCGGACGTCGTGGTGGCGGGCGACGACGGGCACCATCCGGTCGATCCGCGACTGCCGGATCGCAGAGGTGACGTCGGCGTCGTCGATGAAGACGCGGCCCTCCTCGTCGAAGACGACGGGGTTGCGGCGGGCGAGGTCGCCGAGCTGCGCGCCCTCGCCGAGGGGCAGCGACTCGCGCATCGCGAGCCAGGTGAGGGCGCGGTACATCGCGCCGGTGTCGAGGTAGCGGAAGCCGAGCCGCTCCGCGAGCTTGCGGGCGACCGTGCTCTTCCCGGCTCCCGCCGGGCCGTCGATGGCCACGATCATCTCTGCGCGATCTCTCCCAGCAGGTCGAAGAAACCGGGGAAGGATACTGCGACGCTCGCGGCGTCCTCGATCTCGACCCCCTCCCTGCTCGCGAGGCCGGCGACCGCGCCGAGCATCGCGATGCGGTGGTCGCCGCGGGAGTCGACGCGCCCGCCGCGCGGCCGGGCGGGGACGCCGGTGACGGAGAACCCGTCAGGGAGGCCGTGCGCCCGAACGCCGATCGCGCGCAGCCCGTCCACCACGGCGTCGATGCGGTCGGTCTCCTTCACCCGCAGCTCGGCGGCGCCGGTGACGCGGCTCTCGCCCCGCGCATGCGCGGCGAGCAGCGCGAACAGGGGCAGCTCGTCGACGAGCAGCGGCACCTCGTCGGCGCCGATCTCGGTGGCCGTCAGCTCGGCCGAGCGGACTTCCAGATCGCCCGCCTGCTCGGCCCCGGCGCGCCGCCGGGCGACGACGCCGACGCGGCCGCCCATGCGGTCGAGGACGTCGAGCAGGCCGGTGCGACGGGGATTCAGGTTCACGTCGTGGATCGTGATGCGCGACTCCGGGACGATCGTCGCGGCGACGATGAACGGCGCCGCCGACGAGAAGTCGCCGGGCACGTCGACCGCGGGCAGCCGCAGCCGCTCGGGCGGGTCGACCGAGACGGACGTCGGACGGACGATCACCCGCACGCCCGCGTCGCGCAGCAGGAGCTCGGTGTGGTCGCGCGTCGGGCGCTGCTCGATCACCGTCGTGCGGCCGCGCGCGCCGAGCCCGGCGAGCAGCACCGCCGACTTCAGCTGGGCGCTCGCCACCTCGGGCGCGTACTCGATCGCCGTCAGCTCCGCGCCCGTGATCGTCAGCGGCAGCCGTCCGTCGGTCGTCTCGATCTTCGCGCCCATCCGGCGGAGCGGCCCGGCGACGCGCTCCATCGGCCGCGCCGAGAGCGACTCGTCGCCGCTGAGCGTGAACGTCCCGTCCTGGAAGGCGAGCAGGCCGGTGACGAGGCGTGCGAGCGTGCCCGCGTTGCCGCAGTCGATCTCGCCGCCCCGCAGGCCGCGCAGACCGACGCCGTGCACCGTGAGCCGGTCGCCGCCGTCGTCGTCGACCCGCGCGCCGAGCGCGCGAACGGCGGCGAGCGTCGACTCGGTGTCGGCGGAGCGGCCGAAGCCGCGCACGTCGGTCTCGCCGTCGGACACGGCGCCGAGGAGCAGCGCGCGGTGGGAGATCGACTTGTCGCCGGGCACCGCCAGGTGGCCGTCGAGCGCGGCGGCCGGCTCAACCTTCATCGAGCACCGCCGAGACGACGACGCTGTAGCCCTGCGACTCGAGCAGCCGGGCCGCGCGCTGCGCCTCGCCCGCGCCCTCGACGAGCACGGTGAGCGTCCCGCCGCGCTCGGGCGAGACGTGGTGGAGCTCGAAGTCCTCGATGTTGATGCGCTCGGCGCCGAGCGCCTGGGTGATTCCCGCGAGCACGCCGGGACGGTCGGGGACGTGCACCCGCAGCTGCTGCAGCGAGCCGGGATCCGGGTACTCGCGGTCGAGCATGCGGCGGCGGTTCGCGGCCGCCTCGCCGATGAAGCGCGCGAGGTAGCCGGCGTCGCCCTGCTCGAGCGCCGCCTCGACCTGCTCGATCTGGCGGCGGTGCTCGCGGAGCGCGTCGCGGATCGCAGCCGCGTTGTCCAGGAAGATGTCCACCCAGATGCGCGGGTTGGCGCCCGCGATCCGCGTCATGTCGCGCAGCGAGCCGCCGGCGTGCGCGAGCGGCTCGTGGCCGTCGACGCGCGCGGCGCCGGTGGAGTTCGCGACGACGTTCGCGAGCACGTGCGGCACGTGGCTCGTCAACGCCACGAGCCGGTCGTGCGCGCCGGGGTCGATCGCAACCGGCGTCGCGCCGAGATCGGAGACGAAGTTGTGCACCAGGCGGTGCCGGGCCGCGTCGGTGTGCGTCACCGGCGTCAGGAACCAGGTGGCGCCCTCGAAGAGGGCGGCGCTCGCATGCTCGGGGCCGCGGCTCTCGCCGCCGGCGATCGGGTGGCCGCCGACGAAGCGCGGCGACCCGTTCGCGGCGCGGACGACGGACGCCTTCGTCGAGCCGACGTCGGTGACGGTGGCCTCGGTGGTCGCGGCGAGGATGGCGGCGACTTGCGCGGACAGCTGCTCGATCGGCGCGGCGACCACGACGAGCTCGGCGCCGCCGACCGCCTCCTCCGCGCTCGACGCCGGCTCGAGGGCGCCGCGGCCGGCCGCGGTCGCGAGCGCCGCCGGGTCGGGATCCCACCCGCGCACCTCGTCGCCGCGCCGCCGGGCGGCGAGCGCCACCGACGCGCCCATCAGCCCCGTCCCGATCACCGCGACCCTCATCGCGGCGGCTAGCGCGAACCGTCGCGCATCAGCTCGGCGAGCCGGAAGGCGAGGTCGAGCGACTGCCGCGCGTTCAGGCGCGGGTCGAGCAGCGTCTCGTAGCGCGTCGGCAGGTGCTCCTCGAGCACGTCGTCGGCGCCGCCGAGGCACTCCGTGACGTCCTCGCCGGTGAACTCCAGGTGGACGCCGCCGGGCCACACGCCGGCCTCCCGGCAGGCCGTGAAGAAGCCCTCGAGCTCCGCCATGATCACGTCGAACTTGCGCGTCTTGCGGCCGTCGGCGGTCCGGATCGTGTTCGCGTGCATCGGGTCCGACGCCCACAGCACCGGATGGCCCTCGTCTCGCACCGCGCGGAGGAGCGGCGGCAGCAGCTCGCGGACGCGCTCCGCGCCCATGCGCGCGTAGAACGTGAGCCGGCCGGGGACGCGGCCCGGGTTCAGCCGCTCGCACAGCTCGACGACGTCGTCCGGCGCCGCCGCCGGCCCGAGCTTCACGCCGATCGGGTTGTGCACGCCGGCGAAGAACTCGACGTGCGCGTCGTCGGCGCCGCGCGTGCGCTCGCCGATCCAGAGCAGGTGCGCCGAGCAGTCGTACCAGTCGCCCGTCAGCGAGTCCTTGCGGGTCAGGCCCTCCTCGTAGTCGAGCAGCAGCCCCTCGTGGCTGGTGTAGACGTCGACCTCGTGCAGGCGGCGCTCGGCGGTCAGGTCGATGCCGCAGGCGGCCATGAAGCGGAGGGCGCGCTCGATCTCGTCGGCGAGCTGCTCGTAGCGCTCGCCCTCCGGCGACGAGGCGACGAAGTCCTTGTTCCACAAGTGGACCTGGGTCAGGTCGGCGTAGCCGCCCTTCGTGAAGGCCCGGAGCAGGTTGAGCGTGGCCGCCGCCTGGTTGTAGCCCTCGAGCATCCGGCGCGGATCGGGGACGCGCGCCTCGGCGGTCGGCTCGTCGCCGTTCACCATGTGGCCGCGGAAGCTCGGGATCTCCTTCCCGCCGACCCGCTCGGTCGACTCCGACCGCGGCTTCGTGAACTGCCCGGCGATCCGCCCGACCTTCACGACCGGCAGCGTCGCGCCGTACGTGAGCACGGCGGACATCTGCAGCATGATCTTCAGCTTTTCGCGGATCCGCATCGTCGAGAGCTCGTTGAACGACTCGACGCAGTCGCCCGCCTGGAGCAGGAACGCCCGGCCGTCGATCGCCGCGGCGAGCGCGTCGCGCAGCGCCCGCGCCTCGCCGGCGAAGACGAGCGGCGGGCTCGCCTTCAGCCGCTCGAGCGTCGCCGACGCCGCCGCGGCGTCCGGCCAGTCCGGCTGCTGGAGGGCGCGCCGCTCGCGCCAGGAGGACGGCGTCCAGGTTGGAGGCGTGACGACCACGCCGCCAGTGTAGAGGGGCCTTTGCTCTAACCTGCGCACCCCATGCGCGTCTTCTCCGGCATCCAGGCCACCGGGGCGAAGCAGCTCGGCAACTACATCGGCGCGATGCGCCAGTACGTCACGACCCAGGACGAGAACCCGGGCGAGGCGTTCTTCTGCATCGTCGACCTGCACTCGATCACCGTCGAGTACGACCCCCGCGACCTGCACGACCGCACGCTCGACCTGGCGGCGCTCCTCTATGCGGTCGGCCTCGACCCCGAGCGGAGCACGCTCTTCCTGCAGAGCCACGTGGCCGCGCACCCCGAGGCGGCCTGGCTGCTGTCGGCGGTCACGGGCTTCGGACAGCTCAACCGGATGACCCAGTTCAAGGAGAAGGGAGAGGGCAAGGACTTCGTCTCGGCCGGCCTCTTCACCTATCCGGTGCTGATGGCGGGCGACATCCTGCTCTACCAGACCGAGCTCGTCCCGGTCGGGGACGACCAGCGACAGCACGTCGAGCTCGCCCGCGACGTCGCCGAGCGCTTCAACTCCCGCTTCGGCGAAACGTTCACGATCCCGCGCGGCGTCTTCCCCGAGGTCGGGGCGCGGATCATGGACCTGCAGGAGCCGACGAAGAAGATGTCGACCACCGCCGGCACCGAGCAGAGCACCGTCTACGTGCTCGACGAGCCCGACGCGATCCGGAAGAAGTTCCGCGCCGCCGTCACCGATTCGGGCCGCGAGGTCAGCTACGCACCCGACACCAAGCCGGGCGTCTCGAACCTGATCGAGATCCTCTCGGTGGCGAGCGGGGCCTCGATCGCGGCGATCGAAGCCTCGTACGCCGGACGCGGCTACGGCGAGCTGAAGACCGACGTCGGCGAGGCGGTCGTCGAGCTCTTCCGCCCCGTCCGCGAGCGCTACGCAGGGCTGCGCGCCGACGAGCCGGAGCTGCGCAGGCTGCTCGCAAAGGGCGCGGAGAAGGCCCGCGAGGCCTCGGCGCCCACGCTCGCGCGCATGTACGACGCGATGGGTTTCGTCTCCCGCTGAGCGCGGGCACCAAGCCGTTACCGAATCGACGGATTGCGGCGACCCCCGCCCCCGGGCGGCGGCCGTAGGTTCGGCGTCGCCAGCGACAACCACGAGGAGGGAGTGGAATGGTGCTGAGAAGACGCCTGCCGGTCGTTGCGGGCCTCGTCCTCGCCTGCGCGGCCGTCGCCGTGGCGGCCGGAGCGGTCTCGGGCGGAGGTGCGTCGGCCGCGGCCTCGGCCGCCCCGTCGGCGAACTGCCGGCTCGCAAACGGGATCCAGCACGTGATCGAGATCACGTTCGACAACGTGCACTTCAACCGCGACAACCCGAACGTCCTGTCCGACCTCGAGCAGATGCCCGCGCTGACCGGGTTCATCACCGGCCACGGCACGCTGCTGTCGAACAACCACACGCCGCTGATCGGGCACACCGCCGACGACAGCATCACGAACTACACCGGCCTGTACGGCGACCGGCACGGCCAGGGGCTGACGAACAGCTACGAGACCTACCAGCCCGACGGCAGCGTCATCTCGAAGAGCTCGTTCGCGTACTGGACCGGGACATACGGCACCGACGCCTTCCCGAACCAGCCGTACTCGGCCACCGTGCCGGCGAGCGGCTCGCCGAAGACGCCGCCCGCGCCCTGGGTGCCGTTCACGCGCGCCGGCTGCGACTTCGGCGCCGTGTCGACGGCGAACATGGTGCTCGAGAACGTCAGCCCCGACCTCGCGAACGTGTTCGGCCCGAGCTCGCCCGAGGTTGCGCAGCTGAACGCCGACCCGGACTCGTTCAAGGACCAGGAGGTCGCGGACTATGTCGGCGTCGGCGTGCACTGCGCGGCCGGCGACTCGTTCTGCGCCTCGGGCCTCTCGAAGTCGGTGACGGACTCCCTGCCCGACGAGCCCGGCGGCTACAGCGGGTTCGACGCCGTCTTCGGGCACAAGTACCTCCAGCCGACGCTGAAAGGCGCGGCGACGTCGGGCGGCAACCGCGTCGTGAACGGCCGCACCTACGAGGTGTACGACGCCGCCGGCAACCTCGTCGACCTGAACGGCAAGGAGATCGACGGCGCCTTCCTGCCGCCGAACACGCCGGGCTTCCCGGGCTTCGGACCGATCAGCGCGGCCCAGTCGCTCGCCTACGTCGCCGACATGCAGGAGACGGGCGTTCCGATCACCTACGCCTACATCTCCGACGCGCACGAGAAGAAGACGGGCCAGACCGGATGCTCGAACAGCGGCACTGCGCAGGGCCCGGGAGACAGCTGCTACAAGGCGACGCTTGCCGCGTACAACGACGCATTCGCGAAGTTCTTCCAGCGGCTGTCGGACGACGGCATCGACGCGTCGAACACGCTGTTCGTGATCACCGCGGACGAAGGCGACCATTTCGCGGGAGCGAACGCCGGCCGCGCGGTCGCGCCGGCGTGCACGGGCGCTCCGGGCACGACCGCCTACACGTGCAGCTACGCCGGGAAGATCGGCGAGCAGCAGGTCGACATCCACGGCCTCCTGCGGCACGAGTTCGGCGACGCGACGCCGTTCTACGACGAGCCGCAGGGCAACTCGCTGTTCATCACGGGCAACCCGAGCGCGACCGACTCGTCGACCCGCCGGCTCGAGCGTGAGTGGGCGGGCGCGAAGGCATTCGATTCGTGGGACAACGCGACCGAGAACGTCGCCCAGTACATGGCCGACCCGACGGCCGAGCAGCTCCTGCACTTCGTCAACGCGGACCCGAACCGCACGCCGTCGTTCACCGTCTTCCCGAAGCCCGACTTCTTCTTCACGGGCGGAACGCAGGACACGAAGACGGCGGTCGACGGCTGCGCGAGCGGCACCACCGCGGACAACGCCGCGGCGAACTGCTCGTCGGTCAACAACGGGTTCTCGTGGAACCACGGCTACTACGCGCCCGAGATCAGCAACACCTGGCTCGGGCTCGTCGGGCCGGGCGTCGCCCACAAGGGCGTCGACGGGTCACCGGCCGAAGCGGGCCCGAGCTCCGCCGGCGGCGCGAACTCGGACCCGCAGCTCGTGATGTCGATCCCGAACCGGGGGACGTGGGCAGACCACACCGACATCCGCCCGACGATCCTCGCGCTGACCGGCCTCGAGGACGACTACGTCGACGACGGCCGCGTCCTCACCGAGAACCTGACGATCACGCCGGGCAAGACCGGCGACAAGAAGTTCGAGCCGCTGGCCGTCTGCTACAAGCAGCTCAACTCGAGCGTCGGACGGTTCGGCACCGACGTCCTGCTCGCCGACACGGCCGCGTTGAAGACCGGGTCGGCAAGCGACGACTCGAGCTACCAGAGCGTCCTCGCGCAGATCAAGAAGCTCGGCGGCGAGCGCGACACGCTCGCGACCGAGATCAAGAACGACCTGTTCGCCGCCGAGTTCGACAACACGCCGATTCCCAACGGCAACTCGACCGAGGCGCACTGCCAGAACCTGCTCCGCAGCGCGGACAGGCTCACCTCGAGCGGCTGAGGCGCTCGACCTCGAAGGCCTCGAGCTCGCGCCATGCGCCGGGCTCGAGGCCTTCGAGCGTCAGGGGGCCGTACCGCGACCGGTGCAGCCGCACGACCGGATGCCCGACGGCCTCGAGCATGCGCCTGACCTGCCGGTTGCGGCCCTCGTGGATCGTCAGCTCGACCGTGTTGCCGTCGAGCCGCCGGACGCGTGCGGGGCGCGTGGGCCCGTCGTCGAGCTCGACCCCGCGGCGGAGCCGCTCGAGCGCGTCGTCGCCGGCCCGTGTGCGCGTCTCGGCCTCGTAGACCTTCTCGACCTCGTAGCGGGGGTGGGCGAGCCGGTGCGCGAGCGGCCCGTCGTTCGTCAGGAGGAGCGCGCCCGTCGTGTCGGCGTCGAGCCTGCCCACCGGGACGATGCGCGCCTCGTGGCCGACGAGCCCGACGACGGTCGGCCGCCCGCGCGGGTCGCGCGCCGTGGTGACGACGCCGGCCGGCTTGTGCAGCAGCACGTAGGCGAGCGGCTGCTTCGCGACCGGCTCCCCGTCGACGCGGACGACGTCGCGCTCGGCGACGAACGTGTTCAGCCGGCCGGCCTCGCCGTTGACGGTGACGCGGCCGGCCTTGATCAGCTCGTCCGCCCTCCGGCGCGACGCGACCCCGGCACGGGCGAGGTAGGCGTTCAGCCGCACGACGGGACGAGCAGGAGCTTGCCGGTCGTCCGCCGCCCCTCGAGGTCCTCGTGCGCGCGCCGCGCGTCGGCGAGCGGGTAGCGCGCGCCGATGCGGACGTCGAGCGCGCCCTCGGCGACGAGCGCGAACACCGAGGCAGCCCGCGAGCGCAGCAGCTCGGGCGTGCGCGTGTAGGTGTGCAGCGTCGGCCGCTGCACGTACAGCGACCCGAGGCCCGCCAGCCTGGCCACCTGGAACGGCTCGGGGTCGCCGCTCGCGGAGCCGTAGAGGATCAGCGAGCCGAGCGGCCGCAGCGCACGCAGGCCGGCCTCGAACGTGGCGCGCCCGACGCCGTCGTAGACGGCGGCGGCGCCGAGCTCGCGCGCCCGCTCCTCGAAGGCGTCGTAGCCGACGACCTCGTCGGCGCCGGCCTCGCGGGCGAGCGCTGCCTTTTCCGGCGTCGACACCGTCGCGAGCACGCGGCCGCCGCGCAGCTTCACGAGCTGGGTCAGGAGCAGCCCGACGCCGCCGGCGGCGGCGTGGACGACCACCCAGTCGCCCGGCTGCACCGCGTAGGAGTCGTGGCAGAGGTAGTGGGCGGTCATCCCCTGCAGGAGCGCGGCGACGGCGACGTCGGTCGGGACCGCGTCGGGGATCGGCACGGTCCGGTCGCGCTTGACGGCGACGCGCTCGGCGTAGCTCGCCGTGCCGTGCGCCCACGCCAGCCGCTCGCCGGTGCCGACGGCGGTCCCGCCCGCCTCCGCGCCGAGCACGCCGGGCGCGTCGGTGCCGTAGCCCTCGCGCTCGCGCTCGTAGACGTCGCGGAAGTTGACGCCGATCGCCTCGACGTCGACGAGCACCTCGTCGTCCCCGGGGACGGGCTCGGGGACGTCGCGCAGCTCGAGCACCTCGGCGCCGCCGTGACGCTCGAACCAGATGGCGCGCATCAGTAGATGGCGGTCGCGAGCTTGCGGCGGTACTGCACGGTCAGGGGATGCTCGTGCCCGAGCTCGCCGAAGAGGCGCACCATCAGCTCGCGCACCGGCTCGCGCTGCTCCGGATCCTGCTGGGCGCGCTCGATCAGGATCCGGAAGGCGCTCTCGTAGTCGTTGGCGGCGAGCGCCGCGGCGACCTCGGCGTCGTCGAGCGACTCCGCGACCGGCGGCTCGAGCAGCTTCTCGAGGAACGCGTCGATCGTCGTCGCCGACTGGACGCCCACGAACTCGGAGACGACGTGGCCGCCGCGAAACGCCTTCACCGCCGGGATGCCGCGGATGCCGAACTCGTTGGCGAGCTCCGGGTTCGCGTCGGTGTCGACCTTCACGAGCTTGACGCCCTTCGCAGCGGTCGCGGCCTCGAGGAGCGGCGCGAGCGCCTTGCAGGGGGCGCACCAGTCGGCCCAGAAGTCGACGACGACCGGCTCTCCGGCCGATGCCTCGAGCACCTCGCGCGCGAACGACTCGGTGGTGACGTCCACGCCGGAAAGGTAGCCGGAGCAATCCTTCTGACGGTCTGCTTCGTACTGTCGGACGGAAACCGATCGAGGAGGGTCTATGGTCAGGAAGCTCGCTCTTGTCGCCGCCGCGCTCGCCGGGCCGGCGGCCGCCTTCGCGGCGACGCAGGCGACGGCGCACACGGTGTCGGTGGCGAACAACGGCACGCTCGGCAAGCGGGTGCTGGTGACGCCGACGACCGGACGGACGCTGTACACGCTGAGCGTCGAGAAGAACGGAAAGTGGGTCTGCGTGAAGCAGTGCGCGAGCTTCTGGCCGCCGCTCGTGATCGCGAAGGGCAAGAAGCCCACGGGCGCCGCGAGCCTCGGGACGGTCAAGCGCCCGGACGGGCGCCTGCAGGTGACGTTCAAGGGCTCGCCGCTCTACCGCTTCTCCGGCGACAAGGCGCCGGGGCAGGCGAACGGCGAGGGCCTGAAGGACGTCGGCGTGTGGCACGCGGCGGTCGTGGGGCCGGGCACGAAGACGGTGCCCACCGGGACGACGACGACGCCGACCGACACGACCGGCACCGGCGCGACGACGACGAGCGGCGGCGGGGGCGGCTACCGGCCGCCGAGCTGAGCCGGCGTCAGGCGGGCCGCTTCTCGGCGACCCGCTCGAGCCGCTCGCGGAGCTCCGTCACGTCGGCGCCCAGGTCGTCGACGCGGGGGAGCGCCGCGAGCGACTCGAGCCCGAAGATCCGCTCGAAGAGCGGCGTCGTGCGGTAGCGGATCGCCCCGAGCTCCTCGCGGCCGCTCTCGGCGACGAGACCACGCTCGACGAGCCCGGCGACGACGCCGTCGACGTTCACGCCGCGGATCCGCGCGATCTCGGGCCGCGACACCGGCCCGAGGTACGCGACGATCGCGAGCGTCTCGAGCGCCGCCTGCGAGAGCCCCTTCTCGGCCGGCTTCTCGAAGAGGCGCGAGCAGGCCTCGGAGGCCGACGCCGACGCCCGAAACGCGTAGCCGCCGGCGACGTGCTCGAGCACGATCCCGCTGCGGCCTTCGCAGTAGCGCTCGCCGAGCAGCTCGAGGGCGTCCTCCACCTGGGCGGCGTCGGCCTGCGCCGCCGCCGCGAGCTCCTCGACCGGCAGCGGCTGCGAGGCGACGACGAGCAGCGCCTCCAGCGTGCGCGCCAGCTCGGCGGCGGGCGCGGCGTCGGTCGTGATCAGGCGGAGTGGGCTGTCCAAGACAAGCTCCTTTCGGCGTCGGCACGGGAAATCCTTATCGGGGCGAACGGCGCGGCCTGCGCGAGCGCGATCTCGCCCTGCTTGCGCAGCTCGAGCAGCGCGAGGAACGCGACGGCGATCTCGACCCGCGAGAGCCCGTCCACCTCCTGGTCGAAGTCGAAGCGGCTGCGCCGCCGCAGCAGCGCGCGCCAGCGCTCGAGGAACTGCGAGACGGGCGGGAAGCGGAGCGCCATGTGCGCGGTCGAGGGCTCGGGCGGCTCGGCGGCGAGCGCGCGCAGGACGGCGGCGAGCTTCTGCGGGTCCTGCGGGGCGAGCTTGCGCTCGACGGCCGGTGCGAGCGGCGCCGGGCCGAGCCGGAAGTGCAGGTGGCGGCGCTCCTCGAGCCGCCCGCGCAGGAAGCCGGCGGCCTCCTTGGCGCGGCGGTACTCGGCGAGCCGGCGGGCCAGCTCCTCGGCGGCCTCCTCGGGCTCGAGCTCGGCCAGCTCCGCGTCCTCCTCGGGGAACATCCCGCGCGCCTTCAGCTCGAGCAGCGCGCTGATCAGGATCAGGAACTCGCCGCACGCGTCGAGGTCGAGCTCGTCCTTCTCGGCGAGGTGCTCGACGAACGCCACGACGACCTCGGCGAGGGCAATCTCGCTGAGCGGCAGCTCCTCGCGCAGCACGAGGGAGAGCAGGAGGTCGAACGGGCCCTCGAAGGCGTCCAGGTCCAGCGGGAGCTCGCGGACGGCGACCGGCACTGCGCGGCAGGGTACTGGCGTTACCGGACGCGGCCGCGCGGGATCGCCATCGCCGGCCCCTTCGGCGGCTCCCGGCGCTTCGGGTGCTCCTCGAGCCGGGAGCGGCGGCGGTTCCAGAGGAAGAACGCGACCGCGCCGGCGAACACGACGATCGAGACCCAGGCGTTCAGCCGGAGGCCGGCGACGTGGTGCGCCGGGTCGATCCGCAGCAGCTCCTCGAAGAAGCGTCCGAAGCAGTACCAGGCGACGTAGAGCGCGAAGAGGCCCGGGGCGCGCAGCTTGTAGCGGCGGTCGAGCCAGAGGAGGACGCCGACGCCGACGACGTCCCAGATGAGCTCGTAGAGGAAGGTCGGCTGGTAGGTGGTGAAGCCGAAGTACCTGGGGTCGGCAGGCTGGTGGGCGGAGTCGATCCTGAGCCCCCATGGGAGCGAGGTCGGCTTGCCGTAGAGCTCCTGGTTCCACCAGTTGCCGATGCGGCCGATGCCCTGCGCGAGCAGGAGCCCGGGCGCGGCCGCGTCCATGAACGGCGCGACCCGGACGCCGTTTCGGCGCAGCACGGCCGCGCCGGCGAGGGTGCCGAAGAGGATCCCGCCCCAGATGCCGAGACCGCCGCGCCACACCTCGAAGACGCCCTGCCATTTCGGGCTCGGCACCTCGCTCCAGGAGGTGACGTCGTGGTAGGCGCGCGCGCCGACGACACCGAAGGCGACGCCCCAGACGGCGACGCGCGTGACGAGGTCCCAGTCGCCGCCGCGCGCCGTCCAGCGCCGGCCGGTCAGGTAGATGCAGGCGAGGATCGCGACGAGCAGCGTCAGCCCGTACATGTGGAGGTGCAGGGGCCCCAGGCTGACGACGCCGGAATGCGGGGAGGGGATCGAGCCGAGCACCGCCCCGGAAGCTAGCTGACGGCGCCGCTAGAGCAGGATGTCGGCCGCGAGCTGCGGGGCGCAGCCGTCGCGGACGAGGTCGAGCGCCCGGTGGAGGTCGACGTCGGCGCGCATCGCCAGGCGCTCGGCGAGCTCCTGGGGGTAGCCGGCCCGCTGGAGCTCCTCGGAGCGCCAGCGCTCGACGAGCTCCTGTTCGGTCGGCCGCAGTTCTGTTTCCACCGTCGACATCTCTCCTGTCCCACCCATTCTTCGGTCATAACGGAGCCGCGGTTCTCCCCATGCCGGGGGATCCGGAGATTTAACGGAGCCCTAACGCGCAGGCCGGGGCGGCGCCGCGGCCGCCCCGGCCCGCCTCCGCTACGAGCCGTTCGGCGCGCCGATCGTCACCTGGACGAGCCGGCGGGTGGAGGTGCCGCCGAGCAGGTCCTGCCCCTGGACGCGGGCGCGGACGAACAGCACGAGGTAGCCGGTGCGCGGGAACTGCCGGGTCGGCTGGAG
Source organism: Gaiellaceae bacterium (assembly GCA_035651295.1). Lineage (GTDB taxonomy): Bacteria > Actinomycetota > Thermoleophilia > Gaiellales > Gaiellaceae > PALSA-600. The sequence goes on from DASRGA010000062.1 coordinate 63,641, forward strand.
CTGCAGGGTGGCCCACCCGGTCGCGTCGGTCGTCACCTCTGCCATGTTCGCGATGCGGTTGTACGGGACGCCGATCGCATAAACGAGGGCGCCCGACACCGAGTTCGCGTGCGAGTCGGCGACGTGGATCTTCATCGTCGTCGGCGTGTGCCGTGCGCGGATCGGGTTCGCGGAGTAGCTGACCCTGTCGACGACGAGCCGGTTCGGCAGCGTCACGTTCGCCGCCGCGATCTGCTTGCCGGTGGGGACGGCCGGGGCGGCGACGACGGCGGTCGGGTCGGAGACGCTCTGCGTCGAGCCGGCCGAGTTGGTCGCCGTCACGTACGAGCGGATCGTATGCCCCTTGTCGGCGTCGACGAGCGTGTAGGTGTTCGAGCTCGCCCCGCCGATGGCGACGCAGCTCGCGCCGTTCGCGTCGCAGCGGCCCCAGGAGTAGGCGAAGAGGCTCACGTTGGAGCTCGAGCTCCAGGCGCCGTTGGTCGTCGTCAGGGTCTGGCCGACCTGCGCGGTGCCGCTGATCGTGGGCGGCGCCGTCGGCGCCGGGTGGCCGTACTCGTACTGGGCCGAGCTGGGCGAGCCGGATGCGATGCCGCCGCCGGCGAGCATGATCGCCGCGCCTGCGAGCAGCGCGGTCAGCAGGATGCTCGCGACGAAACGCCCCCGTGATGCGGACTGCGTCATGAGAGGTCCCCCTTCGTCGTGGTCTCGTCCACGCTAGGAGGCCGCCCTTGATGGTCGGGCTAGGTCTTTGTAAGGATCGGCGACCGATTCTTCAGCGCCGGGACTGTCCTCTCGGGACGGTCGGCGGCAGCCACCCACACGAAAGCGTCACGGCGTGCGCGCGGAAGTGTGACGGCTCAGGCGACGGCGGACTCGCCGAGGAGCATCTTCACCTCGGCGTAGAAGTCCGGCACCGGCTTCACCTTGTACTGCGGGCCGAACGCGTACACCTTGCGGCCCTGCGAGGTGATCAGATCCGCGAAGACCGGCGACTCGCCGGGGAAGTCGCGGATCAGCTGCGCGAGCTCGCGGATCGTGCCGGCCCGCGCCTTCGTCGCGTCGATCGTCAGGCGCACCTCCCGCTTCTCGGGCACCGCCTCGAACGCGTTCAGCTCGAGCGCGACGAGCTTCGTCTCGCCCTCCTTGCGGTCGATCCGCCCCTTCACGATCAGCACCCGGTCGGTCGTGCAGAGCTCGCGCGCCCGCTCGTAGGTGGAGTTGAAGACGACCGTCTCGACGCTCCCCGTCACGTCTTCGATCCCGAGGAACACCATCGCGTCGCCGCGCTTCGTCGTCATGTGGCGCACGGACGTGACGATGGCGCCCACGGTCACGGTCTCGCCGTCGCGGCGACGGTCGAGCTCGCCGATCGTCGCGTCCGACTTGCGCCGCAGCTGGTCGCGGAGCGGCGTGAGCGGATGCTCGGTGACGTAGAGGCCGAGCACCTCCTTCTCCATCCGCAGGAGCTCGCCCTTGTCGAACTCGTCGGTCGGCGTGACCGGGTGGTGCTTCGGCTTGTCCTCCTCCGCAGGCCCGAGGTCGAAGATCGAGGCCTGGCCGGCGAGGCGGTCTGCCTGCTGCTTCTGCCCCCACGCCACCGCCTGCTCGAGCACCTCGAGCATCCCCTTGCGCGAACCGGGCAGCGCGCCGCACTTCACGAGCGCCTCGAGCACGCGCTTGTTCGAGACCGACGGATCGACCCGTTCGGCGAAATCCCAGATCGAGGCGAACGGGCCGCCCTCCTCGCGCGCGGCGATCAGCGAGCGCGCCGCCCCCTCGCCGACGCCCTTCACGGCGTTGAGGCCGAAGCGGATCTTGCCGTCGACGACCGCGAAGTCGACCTGCGACTCGTTGACGTCGGGCGGCAGCACCTCGATGCCGAGGTCGTTGCACGCGTTGACGTAGAACGGCACGCGGTCCTTCGTGTTCATGACGGAGCTGATCAGCGCCGCCATGTACTCGCACGGATAGTTCTGACGCAGCCACGCGGTGCGATACGAGATGAGGGCGTAGCACGCCGCGTGCGCCTTGTTGAACGAGTAGTCCTGCGCCTTCTCGAGGTCGTCCCAGAGCTGCCTGGCGACGGCCTCCGACGTGTTGTTCGCGATCGCGCCTTCGATGAACTTGTTCTTCAGCGACGCCATCAGCGAGTGGATCTTCTTGCCGATCGCCTTGCGGAGGTCGTCGGCCTCGGGGAGGCTGAAGCCCGCGATCTGCTGCGCGATCTGCAGGCTCTGCTCCTGGTACACGCTGATCCCGAACGTCTCGCCGAGAATCGGCTCGAGCCGCGGATCGGTGTAGACGACGGGCTCCTTGCCGTTCTTGCGGGCCGCGTAGGTCGGGATGTACTGCATCGGCCCGGGGCGGTAGAGGGCGCCCAGCGCGACGAGGTCGGAGAACTGCGTCGGCTTGACCTGGCGCAGAGCCTCCCGCATGCCCGACGACTCGAACTGGAAGACGCCGACGGCGTCTCCGCGGGCGAGCATCTCGTAGGTCTTCTTGTCGTCGAGCGGGATCGCCGAGATGTCGATGTTGCCGGCGAGCTCGCAGGCCTTCTCGATCACGTCGAGGTTGCGGAGCCCGAGGAAGTCCATCTTGAGCAGGCCGAGCGCCTCGATGTCCTTCATCGAGAACTGCGTCACGACCTCCTGGTCGGCGCCCTTCTGCTGCAGCGGCACCACGTTGATCAGCGGCTCGGCGCCGATCACGACGCCGGCGGCGTGGATCGAGTCGGCTCTCGTGAGGCCTTCGAGCGGCTCGGCCAGCTCGAGGATCTCCCTCGCAACCGGGTCGTCCTTGACCGCCTTGTGGAGCTCGCTCGACTCGGCGAGCGTCTGGCCCGGGCCCTCGGGGATCAGCTTCGCGATCCGGTCGACGACGCCGTAGGGCACCTCGAGCACGCGGCCGGCGTCGCGAACCGCCGCGCGCGCCGCCATCGTCGAGAACGTGATGATCTGCGCGACGCGGTCCGAGCCGTACTTCTCGCGCACGTAGTTGATGACGCGCTCGCGGCCTTCGACGGCGAAGTCGATGTCGATGTCCGGCATCGACTTGCGCCCGGGGTTGAGGAACCGCTCGAAGAGGAGGTCGTGGCCGATCGGGTCGAGGTCGGTGATCTCGAGGCAGTAGGAGACGATGCTGCCGGCGGCCGAGCCGCGGCCGGGGCCGACGCTGACGCCGTGCGTCTTCGCGAAGTGGATGAAGTCCCAGACGATCAGGAAGTAGTCGGTGAACCCCATCTCCTTGATCGTCTTGAGCTCGTAGCGCAGGCGTTCCTGCAGCTCCGGCGTCACCGTGCCGTAGCGCTTCTGCAGGCCCTTCTCGCACAGCTCGACGAGGTAGTCGAAGCTGTCGCGCCCCTCGGGCACGTCGTAGCGCGGCAGCAGGATCCGGCCGAGCTCGATCTCGACGTTGCAGCGCTCGGCCACTTCGAGCGTGCGGCGCAGCGCGTCGGCGTGGCCGGGGAAGTCGAGCGCCATCTCCTGCGGCGTCTTGAAGTAGAAGTGGTCGGTCTCGAACTTCCAGTGGTTCGGGTTCTTCAGCGAGTCGCCCGACTGGATGCAGAGGAGCGCCTCGTGGGCGCGCGCGTCGGTGTCGCGCAGGTAATGGACGTCGCCGGTCGCGACGGTCGGAAGCTTCAGCTTGCCGGCGAGCTCGACGAGCTGCGGCAGGATCCGCGCCTGGACGTCCAGGTGGGCGTTCTGCAGCTCGACGTAGACGTTGTCGCGGCCGAACGTCGCGGTGAGGCGGTCGAGCTCGGCCTCGGCGTCGGCGGCACGGCCGTCCTCCAGCGCCTTGCAGACCCGTCCGCTCAGGCAGCCCGAGAGCGCGATCAAGCCGGCCGAGTGGCGGTCGAGCAGCTCCCAGTCGACGCGGGGCTTGTAGTAGTAGCCCTCGAGGTAGCCGAGCGAGGAGAGCTTGATCAGGTTGGCGTAGCCGTCGTTGTCCGCTGCGAGCAGCGTCAGGTGGGCGTTGCCCTTCTCGTGCGCACGGCGGTCGTTGGCGACGTACACCTCGCAGCCGATCAGCGGCTTGACCCCGGTCGAGCGCGTCCGCTTCCAGAGCTGGACGGCCCCCGCCATCGAGCCGTGGTCGGTCAGGCTGACGGCCGGCATCTCGAGCTCGGCGGCCCGTTCGACGAGGTCGTCGATGCGGCAGGCGCCGTCGAGGATCGAGTACTCGGAGTGGACGTGAAGGTGGACGAACTCGGCCTGGCTCATGCGCGGAGGGTCAGTCTACGACCTCCCTCGGCGGGCACCCGGACGGCCCTCCCGTCCCCCGTCTCAGGGATCGGGGGGCCCCGCCGAGGCGCCGTTTTCTGAGCCATGCGGCTCCTGCTCGCGGCCATTCTGGCGGCGCTCGCCGCCTCTGCGAGCGCCTTCGCGCGGCCCGCCGCGCTCCCGGCCGAGGCCGGCCGGCCGTTCTACGCCGCCACCCCCGTCGCCGGGCCCGTCGCGCTCCACGAGCGGCCCGGCGGCCGCATCCTCGCCCGCGTCGGGACGCGCACCGAGTTCGGGTCGCCCGAGACGCTCGGCGTCACCGAGCGCCGCGGAAACTGGCTCGCGGTGATCTCGACGAGCCTGCCGAACGGCGTCGTCGGCTGGGTGCCGCGCCGCGGCCTCGAGCTGAAGCCGGTCCAGTGGTCGGTCGACATCTCGCTCTCGCAGCGCCTGCTCGTGGTCCGCCACGGCGGCGAGGTCGTCCGCAGCGTGACCGTCGGCATCGGCGCACCGGGGTCGCCCACGCCGGCCGGGCGCTTCGTGATCACCGACCACATCGAGACGAACGCGCAGCAGCGGGCGGTCTACGGACCGGTCGTCCTCGCCCTCTCGGGCAAGCAGACGCATCCGCCGGCCGGCTGAAGCCGCGCGCAGGCCTGGCGGCTCGCGATCCACGGCGGCCGGCTCGGCGCGGTGTCCGCGGGCTGCATCCACGCGGACACGGCGACGCTGCGGCTGCTCGAGGCACGGACGCCGCTCGGCACCCCCGTCACGATCGGCGCGTAGCCGCTCAGTTCAGCTCCGGTCTCGCGTGCTCGGCAAGGAGCGCGTGGGCCACCACCTCCCAGACGTCGTCGTCGTTCGGGTCGGCCGGCAGCGGCTCAGCCGCGATCCGCTCGAGCTCCCGGGAGAGCGCCGGCATCGAGGTGCGGCCGTAGCGAGCGAGGCGTCCGAGCCGGGCCCGCACCGCGCGGCGCCGTTGGTCGGTCGCGAGCCGTGCCGGCGAGCGCGCCGCGAAGGCCTCCCCGACCTCGGCCGGCGGGACGGCGGCGTTGTGCACCGCGAGCAGGGCCGCCTCTCGGGCGCGGCGCCGCCGCTCCTCCGGGGGCGCCGCAGCGACGGCCTCGTCCAGGCAGCAGAGGCAGAAGAACGGCGGCCCGTCGCCCGAGCCGAGCTCCCAGGCGAGGTGCTGCACCACGGCCCGCGTGACCGGCGACGCGAGCGGGTCGCGCTCGAACTCGGCCGCCGCCGCCGAGACCGCCGGCGCCCAGCCGTCGCCGAGCCCGGCCGCACGGGCGAGCCCGTCGCGCAGAAGCCCCTCGAGCTCGCTCGACCAGAGCGCCGCGACCGATCGCGTCGTCAGCGCCTCGACCTCGGGCCCCTCCGCCCAGACGAGCATGGCGTCCGCGAGCTCGTCCAGCGCGCTCCGATCCGCCGGCTCGGCGCGCAGAGCGATCGCGACACCGATGTCCCACGCGGTCGGCGCAGGCAGGTCGTCGTCCTCGTGATCCGCGTCCTCGTGGTCGTCGTCGTGGTCGAGCACGCCTCCAATGGAAGCGGCCCGCGCCGCTCGTGTCATCGGCCGAAACGGACATGTGGACAGATCGTCACGCTTTCGGCTCTCCTCTCCCCCGGCCGCCGCTGGCAGACTGCCGTCGGGTGGATTCCGAGGCGGAGAGGGTCTGGGCGGCGGTGAACGCCGTCTACGAGGGCTTCCTCGCGGGCGACCGCGACGCGATCGACCGCAACCTCGACCCCGACGCGACGCTCTGGGACTCCGTGCACGAGCCGCTGATCCGCGGCGCGAAGGAGCTCGACGCCGTCCGCGACGCGCGCCCTGCCGACGGCGCCGCCCCCACCAGCCTCGACGCCCGCGATCCCGTGATCGACGTCCTCGGCGACGTCGCCGTCGTCCGCCATCTCCTCGTAGCGACGTTCCCCGACGGCTCCGAGGAACGCATCCGCAACACCTCCGTCTGGCGCGCCGCCGGGGGGCGCTGGCTCTGCATCCACAACCACGAAGACCTCGTCGGCTAGGTTCGCGCCCGTGTTCGACTACGCCGCCCGCCAGGCCCGACTCGCCGAGCAGCTCGACGCCGAGGGGATCGACGCGCTCTTCCTCTCGCCGTCGGCCGACCTCGAGTACCTGACCGGCGTGGAGCGGCAGCTGCCGTTCTTCGGCGAGGTCAACTACCAGCACGGCTGGATCACAGGGGCGCTCTTCCGCCCCGGCGAGCGCCCCGTCTTCCTCTTCCCGCGGATGTTCGCCGCCTTCGACCTGCGCGAGCAGCCGGACGGCGAGGTGATCGTCGTCAACGAGACGGACGACGCGGAGACGATCTTCGAGCGCGTCGTGAAGCACCTCAGGGGCGGCACCGTCGCGGTCGGCAGCCGCGTCTGGACGGAGACCGCGCTCCACCTCGGCCGCGTGGTCGGCTTCGACGGGCTCCGCACCGGCACGCACGTCGTCAACAGGCTCCGCCGCACGAAGAGCGACGACGAGCTCGCGGCGATGGGCCGAGCGGTCGCGACCGTCGAGAAGACGATGGCCGCCGTCGCGCCGCTCGTCCGGCCCGGCGTGACGATGGCGGACCTCGTCGAGGCGGTTGAGCACGAGCTGCTCGCGGCCGGCTCGCGCTGCCCGTCGTTCGCGACGCACGTCTTCACCGGCATCGCCGACGACGACTTCGACTCGGGGACGGCGACCGGCCGCACGCCCATCCCGGCGAACACGTCGGTGATGTTCGACTTCGGCGGGGTCGTCGACGGCTACTGCTCGGACTTCGGCCGAACCGTCTACTGCGGCGAGCCGCCGCGGGACTACCTCGACGCGTACGAGACGATGCTCGCCGCCTACGAGGCCGGGCGCGCGGCCGCCAGGCCCGGCGCGGCGGCATGCGACGTCAACAAGGCGTGCCGCGCGCCGATCGAGGACGCGGGGCTCGGCGAGCACTTCCGGCATCGCATGGGCCACGGCATCGGCCTCGACGTGCACGAGCGGCCGTTCCTCTCGCCCGAGGACGAGACGCCGCTCGAGCCGGGGATGACGTTCACCGACGAGCCGTCGATCATCGTCCCCGGCCGCTTCAGCCTGCGGATCGAGAACGTGATCGTGGTCGAGGAGGGCGGCGGGCGGAGCCTGAACTCCTACCCGACCGCCCTCCAGGTCACCTAGCGGCTACTTCGGCGCGACCTTCGTCACGTCGATCGAGTACACCGCGTTGTAGACGGCGTT
>DASRGA010000063.1:0-29687 GCA_035651295.1 Gaiellaceae bacterium
CGAAGACCGGGCCGCCGTGCGGCGCGATCGCGGCGAAGCAGATCACGCTAGTGCGGCGTCTCCCAACGCTTCACTCGAAACGGGCGCGGCATCGACGCCGCACCACTCCGGCCGCTCTGCGGCCGGCGGCCGCGAAGCGGCCGATGAGTGCGGCCTCCACGCACCGTGCGTTCCCGGTCAGACGTTTCGAGAGGCCGCACTAGCGCCCGCTCCAGCGCCGGCTGAGCCGGTGCTCTTGCTCTCCGGGCGGCTCCGTCAAGCCTCCGCCGCCAGGGCGCTGATCCGCTCGACGACGAGGTCGGCGAAGCGGCCGCCGTCGATGCCGACCGCCGCCTTCGCGTTCGGCGGGCCGAAGTGCTCGCGGCCGCGGACGTCGACGTTCGTGCGGCCGCGGCTCGGGCCGTCCGTGCAGTCGACGTCGATGACGGCGTCGCGGACGTCCAGCAGGGTCGGGTCGACCAGGTGCGCGACGCACACCGGGTCGTGCATCGGCGAGCCGCCGAGCTCGGGGTAGCGGGCGCGGTGGAAGAGCGCGTAGAAGTCCATCAGCTCGGCGACGACCTGCCCGACGCGGCCCGCTTGCCGCATCCGCTCCGTGTGCTCGTCGCGGATCAGCGCCCGGTGCGTCACGTCGAGGCCGACCATCGTCGTGTCGAGCCCGGCCGTGAAGGTGCGCTGCGCCGCCTCCGGGTCGGCCCAGATGTTGAACTCGGCCGCCGGCGTCCGGTTGCCCTCGCCGATCGAGCCGCCCATCGAGACGACCCGGTCGGGGCGGGCGTCCGGGTAGGTCGCGAGCAGCAGGCCGACGTTCGTCAGCGGACCGGTCGCGACGAGCACGGGCTTGTCGGCGCCGCGGTAGAGGTCGGCGAGGTACGCGACGGCGTGCTCGCCGCGGGGGGTCGTGCCCGGCGGCGGCAGGCCGGGGCCGTCGAGGCCGCTCTCGCCGTGGACGTGCGCGGCCACGTCGCGCTGCCGCAGGATCGGCGCGTCGGCGCCGGCGTAGACGGGGATGTCGGTCCGGCCCGCAAGCTCGAGCATGCGCAGCGCGTTGGCGGTCGTCTTCTCGAGCGTCTGGTTGCCGGCGACGGTCGTGATTGCGACGAGCTCGACCTCGGGCGAGGCGAGCGCGAGCAGGATCGCGATCGCGTCGTCGTGGCCGGGGTCGCAGTCGAGAACGATCCTCGTGCTCATGCGCCGAGTATCGCGTCCAGCTCGGAGCCTCGCGGCAGTGACGGTTGCGCGCCCAGGCGGGACGCGGCGAGGGCGCCGGCGGCGCACGCGCGCTCGAGCGCGCGTTGCCGGTCGCGGCCTTCGAGCAGCGAGACGACGAGGCAGGCGGTGAACGCGTCGCCGGCGGCGGTGCCGTCGACGGCGGCGACGGGCGGCGGCGCGGCGCGCGCGACCTCCCGGCCGCCCTCGTACAGCGCGGCCCCCTCGGCGCCGAAGGTGACGGCGACGAGCCGGCCGCGGGAGACGACCTCGTGCTCGAGCCGGTTGACGATCAGCAGGTCGGGCTCGAGGTCGACGGGCCGGGCGGGCGCCGCGTTGAGCGCGAAGAAGCTCGCCTGCTCGGCCGCGGCCCGCACGACCTCGTCGGGCACCTCGAGCTGGCAGAGCACGGCGCCGTCCGGCGAGGCCGGCGGGACGTGCGCGTTGGCGCCGGGGACGACGACGATCTGGTTCTCGCCGTCGGCCGCGACCAGGATCAGCGCCGTCCCCGTGGTGCCGGTGCGCGTCAGGTCGAGCTCGACGCCGGCCGCGCGCAGCCCGGCGAGCGCCTCGTCGGCGAGCGGGTCGTCGCCGACCGCGCCCACGAGCCGCACCCGCGCGCCGAGCCTGGCGGCCGCGACCGCCTGGTTTGCCCCCTTGCCGCCCGGGAACCGGTCGAGCGCCGCGCCCGTGAGGGTCTCTCCCGGCCGCGGCAGCCGCTCCACGCGGGCGACGAGGTCGAGGTTGATCGACCCGACGACGGTGAGCTCCACGGCCACGCGACGGAGCTTAGGCGCCGGGCGCCGGATACCGGGCACCGTCACGGTGCCAGCCGCCGGACGTGTCCGCCGCGGCCGTCGGTCGGGTGGGCGCGTCAGGCGGCGATCGCGCGCAGGTCGTCCAGCGCGGAGCCGAGCAGGTTCTCGCGCAGGTCGAACAGGCCCGCCCAGAGCGAGCCGGCGTCGAGCACCGACTGCCAGCGCACCGTCGACGACAGCCCCTCGAGGGCGCGGACGAGCACCGCCAGCTCGAGGTACGCCGACGCGACGCGGTGCGGCGCCACCTTCACGCCCGCGCGGTCGAGCACCGGCGCCCAGTCGACGAGCTCGCCGCGGCCCGGCTCGCCGAACCACGACCGCCCCTCCGCCTCGGCCTCGAGCTCGAGCAGGTAGCGGCCGAGCGGCCGCTCGAGCCCCGCGAGCGCCGTCTCGACGCGGTCGGCGGCACGCCGCAGCGCCGCCTGCCGCCGCCCGGCCGTGCCCGGGTCGGCGTCGCCGCGCGCCCACCGCTCGAGCAGCCGGCAGAACGCGAGCGACGCGACCTCGACCGCCAGCAGCTGCTGGATCAGCTTCTGCGCCGTCCGCCGGTCGGCCGCGTGCTCGGCGAGCACGTCGGCCCACTCGGGGCGGGTCCCCAGCGGGACGCTCATACCTCGACCACCACCGGCAGGATCATCGGCCGGCGGCGCGTCCGGTCGTAGACGAGCTGGCCGATGCCGTCGTGGATGTGCTCCTGGAGCAGCTTGATCTCGCGGATGTCCTCGTCGAGCAGCTCGCGGACGATCTCGCGCGCCTCCTGCCGCATCTCGGCGAGCAGCTCGTCGTCCTCGGCGAAGCCGCGCGCGATCAGCTCCGGCGAGGAGACGGCGCCGTCCGACAGCGTCGTGACGACGATCAGCACGCCGTCCTCCGACATGTGCCGGCGGTCGCGCAGCGCGACGTCGGAGATGTCGCCCACCCCGAGCCCGTCGACGAACGTGACACCCGCCTCGACGCGGTCGACGACGCGGACGCCCTCGCCCGACAGTTCGACGACGTCGCCGTTCTCGGCGATCACGATCGACGACGCCGGTATGCCCGCCTCCTGCGCCAGCCGCGCGTGGGCGGCCTGCATGCGGTACTCGCCGTGGATCGGCATCACCGCCTTCGGACGCAGCAGGCCGATCAGCGTGCGCAGCTCCTCGGCCCGGCCGTGCCCCGACACGTGCACGTCGGCGTTCTCCTCGTGCAGCACCTCGGCGCCGCTGCGGGTGAGCCGGTTGATCGCGTCGTGGACGCGCAGCTCGTTGCCCGGCACCGGGCGCGCGGAGATGATCACCGTGTCGCCTCGCTCGACCTTCACCGCCGGATGGTCGTTGAACGCGATCCGCGTCAGCGCCGACAGCGGCTCACCCTGCGACCCGGTGCACAGCACGAGCTGCTGCCCGGGCGGCACCTCGTCCAGATCGGCCGGCTTGACGAGCGTGTCCTCCAGCATCTCGATGTAGCCGAGGTTGCGCGCCACGTTGAGGTTGCGCCGCATCGACCGTCCGACGACCGTCACCTTGCGGCCGCAGGAGACGCCGACGTCGATCGCCTGCTGCATGCGGTGGATGTTCGACGCGAAGCTCGAGACGAGGATTCGCCCGCTGCGCGCCGGGATGATCTGCCGGAACGCCTCGCCGACGACGCGCTCGGAGCGCGTGAAGCCCGGCCGCTCGGCGTTCGTCGAGTCGCCGCAGAGAAGGTCGACGCCGCGGTTGCCGAGCTCGGCGAGCCGGCCGACGTCCGTGCGGAGCCCGTCGACGGGCGTGTGGTCGAGCTTCCAGTCGCCCGAGTGGAACACGAGGCCGGCGCTCGTCTCGATCGCGATCCCGACCGCGTCCGGCACCGAATGCGCCATCCGCACGAACTCGAGCCGGAACGGGCCGAGCGCCACCGGGCCGCCGCCCGGGTCGGCTTCGCGCAGCTCCGCCGCGCGCAGCAGCCCGTGCTCGTCGAGCTTCGACTTGACGAGCCCCAGCGTCAGCCGCGTCGCCCAGATCTCCTCGACCCGAACCTCGCGCAGCAGGAACGGCAGCGCGCCGACGTGGTCCTCGTGGGCGTGCGTGAGGACAACCGCACGCACCGGCCGGTCGCGGAGGTAGCCGAAGTCCGGCAGGATCACGTCGACGCCGAGATGCTCGTCCCGCGGGAACGCCATGCCGGCGTCGACCACGATGCGCTCGTCGCCGAGCTCGTACACGGTCATGTTCTTGCCGACCTCGCCGAGGCCGCCGAGGGGGATCACGCGGAGCGCGTCAGGCATCGCCGGAGTGTAGGCGACTCATCTCAGGCGGCGACGAGGAGCCCGAGCCGCTCCAGGCAGCCGCGGACGGCCGCCACCTCGCCGTCGCTCGCCTCCACGAGCGGAAGCCGCAGGCCGCCGACGCGGTGCCCGAGGAGCTCGAGCGCCGCCTTGATCGCGATCGGGTTCGACTGGACGCGCAGCAGGTCGTACGCCGGCTGCAGCTCGGCGTCGATCTCCCGCGCCCGCTCCAGGTCGCCGGCGTGCGCCGCGGCGACCTGCTCCGCCACCTGTGGGCCGACCACGTGCGTGTGGACGCAGATGCCGCCCGTGCCGCCGAGCTCGAGGAACGGCTGGATGAGGTTGTCGTCGCCCGCGTAGAGCGTCAGCCCCTCGTCGACGATGTGCCGCGCCTGCGCGAGGTCCGGGTACGCCTGCTTCACGGCGCGCACCGTCTCGATCTCGGCGAGCCGGCTGATCGTCTCCGGCTCGATGTTGATCACGACGCGGCCCGGGATGTTGTACACGACGATCGGCAGGTCGCTCGCGCGCGCGATCGCCTCGAAGTGGGCGACGATTCCGCGCTGCGGCGGCTTCGAGTAGTACGGCGTGACGACGAGCACGCCGTGCACTCCCGCCCGCTGCGCGCGCTCGGTGAGGTGCACCGAGTGGGCGGTCGAGTAGGTGCCGGTCCCGCCGACCACGGTCGCGCGGTCGCCGACCGCCTCGATTGCGGCGCGGAACAGGTCGAGCCGCTCGTCGTCGGTGAGCGTGGGGCTCTCGCCGGTCGTGCCGGCGACGACGAGCCCGTCCGAGCCGTGGTCGACGAGGTGCCGCGCCAGCGCCTGGAAGGCGTCGAAGTCGACCGCTCCGTCGTCGCGGAACGGCGTCACGATCGCCGTCAGGACGTTTCCGAGCATCGTTCCCGGAAGGATAGTCGGACGACCCTCGGGGCCACCTGCTCGGCCGCTCCGGCTCGCCGGAGGAACTCCGCCTCGTACGGCCGCCCCGCGAGCCCGACGAGCGCGGCCGGCGCGAGCTCGGCGAGCCGCTCGAGCAGCGGCTCGACGTTCCGGCGCTCGTACAGCACGTCGGCGGCGAGCACGAGGTCGAAGCGCTCGCCCCACCGCTCGCGCCAGTCGCGCACCTCGGCCCGCAGCACGAGGCCGTTGCGCTCCGCGTTCGCGCGGAGGAGCACGATCGCCTCCCGCGCCCAGTCGGTCGCCGTCACGTCGGCGCCGCGCGCCGCGGCGACCAGGGAGGGCAGCCCGAGCCCGCAGCCGAGCTCGCAGACGCGCAGGCCCGCGACCTCCGGCAGCGCGTCCGCGAGCGCGAGCGCCGCCGGCCACAGCTCCGCCCAGTACGGCAGGAACTCGTCGGTCGCGAACGCCTCCTCGTCGATCAGCGCGTCGGGGGAGGCCGGGCGGCGAAGCCGGAGCTCGGTCTCCCCCACGCGCACGCTGTCGTCCCGCAGCTCCACCTCTCCCTAGTCGAGCACGTGGATGTTCCGGGCGTCGCAGAGATCCTTCAGGATCCGCGGCCAGACCGACACGCTCACCTCGCCGAGGTGCGCCTTGCGCAGGAGCAGCATCATCGTCCGCGACTGTCCGATGCCGGCGCCGATCGAGAGCGGGAGCTCGTCGGCGAGGATCGCCCGGTGGTACGGCAGCGCCGCGAGCTCCTGCTGGCCGGACAGCTCGAGCTGGTAGCGGAGGGACGCCGCGTCGACCCGGATGCCGCCGGACATCAGCTCGTGGCGGCGCCGCGTGACGGGGTTCCAGACGAGGATGTCGCCGTTCAGGCCGTGCATCGGCCGGCCGTCGATCGACCGGGTCTCGCTCGACCAGTCGTCGTAGTCGGCCGCGCGGAGCTCGTGCGGCAGGCCGTCGGCGAGCGGCCAGCCGATCCCGTAGATGAACACCGCCGGATGCTCCTGCAGCAGCATCGTCTCGCGCTGCTTGCGGGGCAGGTCGGGCCACCGCTCGACCACGTCCTCGGCGTGCACGAACGCGAGCTCGGCGGGCAGCTCGCCGTAGGCGCCGAGCTCGGGCCAGCGGTCGAGCAGCATCACGTCGGCGTCCTTCAGAACCCGCCAGATCGACTTCACCGTGGCCGTGAGATAGGCGAGCGTCCGGTCCTCGCGGCGGATCGTCCGCTCCCAGTCCCACTGGTCGACGTACGCGCTGTGGTCGTGGTCGAGGAAGTAGTCCTTCCGCACGGCCCTCATGTCGGTGAGGATCCCCTCGCCCGGCTCGCACTCGAACTCCCGCAGCGCGAGCCGCTTCCACTTGGTCGCCGCCTGGACGACCTCCGCGTCGACGGGATGCAGGTCGCGGTCGTTCGAGATGTGGAGCGTGACCGGGGTGCGCGAGCCGTCGCGGTCGAGGTAGTCGTTGACGCCGGACTCGCGGTCGACGATCAGCGGCACCTGCACCTGCAGGAGGTTGAGCTCCTGGCACAGCCGGTCCTCGATCAGCCGCTTGGCGTCGAAGAGGGCGCGCATCGTCTGCCGGGGCGAGAGCAGCGCGCGGTAGTCGTGGGGCAGGACGTTCGCGAGCTCGGTGTAGTCGCCGATGCCGGGGCCTGCGAGGTCCGCCTCTTTCGAGAGCGTGGTCATGGATGCCTCCGATGGCTGGTACGCCTCGATCGTCGGCGCCGCCCGCGCGGCGCGCATCGGCGAAACCTCGCAGCCGCTACGCGGTGACCTTCGCCCGCTCGGCCGCGTCGATGCGCTCGAGCCACGGCGCCGCGCCGACTTCCGCGAAGAAGCCGCGCGCCCGGCCGAGAAGCCGGGCGGCCGCCTCCCCGCCGCCCGAGTCGAGCAGCCACAGCCCGTGGTGCGCCTGCGCGACCGCCTGCCGGAACCGGAGCCCGGCGGCGCCGAACGCCTGCTCGGCGGCGGCGAACTCCGCCGACGGGTCGGCGCCGCCGCGCGCGACGGCGAGGCGGGCGCGCAGGACCGCGCGCAGGCCGGCGAGGAGCGGCGTCACCTCCCCGGGCAGCAGGTCGTCGAGCAGCCGCTGCAGCCGGCCGGCGCCTTCGAGGTCGCCGAGGTCGAACAGCGCGTCCGTCGCCTCGGCGATGCACGTCTTCAGCGCGCCGAGCGACAGCGGCAGCTCGCCGCGGGCGTGGTAGGCGAGCCCGCGCTCCGCCGCCTCCAGCGACTCGCGGATCCGGCCCTGCGCCCGCAGGGCGCGCGCCTCGGCGGCGAGGTACGAGGCGGCGAGCTCGCGCTGCTCGGCGTCGCGCTGCCACGCCTCGATCTGCAGCAGGCGCTCGGCGCCCGCCAGCTCGCCGCGCTCGCAGAACACCGGCACGGCGTCGACGACCCCGGCCCGCGACCACGGGCTGACAACCGTCTCCTCGACCTCGGCGACGCGTGCGGCGACCTCGTCCCAGCGGCCGACCTCGAAGAGCGCGCGGAGCACCCCGAACCGGGCGTTCGCGAACGCCTCGCGGTCGCCCCGCCGCCGCGCCTGCTCCTCGACGCGCTCGCTCAGCTCGAGCAGGTCGGACAGCCCGTCCGCCGACTCGAGCACCGCTCCAAGGTTGTTGGACGCCCGCATCCAGCCGCCGTGCAGCTCCTCGGCCGCCGCCGTGGCAAGGGCGCCTTCGAGGATCAGCCGCGCCTCGGCCAGCCGGTTCTCGGCAAGCAGGACGATCGCCTTGCTCGTCAGCGCCTGCACCCACACCTCCGGCAGCGCGAGCGTCTCCGCGGCCGCGAGCGCGCGCTCGAGCGGCGGCCCCGCCTTCGCCGTCTCTCCGCGCAGCGCGTGCATCCGCCCGAGATAGGCGAGGCAGGCGGCAAGCTCGGCGCTCGGCCCCCACTGCTCGAGCGCGGCAACCGCGTCCTCGAAGCGGGCGAGCGCCTCCTCGAGGCGGCCGTCGCGCACGTCGACGTCGCCGAGCCCGACCGACGCGCGCACCGCCGCGCGGGTGTCGCCGAGGGATTCGAACAGCGCGAGCGCCCGCTCCAGCCGCGTGCGCGCGTCGACGAAGTGGCCGGCCTGCTGGGCGACCCGGCTCGCGCGCTCGAGCAGAGCCGCCTGCTCGGCGGGGTCGCCGTCCGCGAGCTCGGCGGCCTGGTCGAGGTAGCGCTGCGCCTCCTCGGGCGCGGCGAGCGCCGCGGCCCGCTCGCCCGCGTGGACGAGCGCGGCCCGCGCCCGCAGGCGGATGTCCGCGGTGTCCGGGTCGTCGGGCGCCGCGTCGGCGGCGGCCAGGAGGTGCGAGGCGATCACCTCCGGCACCTCGAAATCGACCCCTTCGAACGTCGCCTCGAGGGCGGCCACGGCCGCCAGGTGGCGCGCCTTGCGGTCGCGGCGCGAGAGCGTCTCGTAGGCGACCTGGCGGAGCAGCTCCTGCAGGAACCCGTACTGGCCGCGCTCCGGACGGCGCGGGTCGGCCTGCAGCGAGAGGACCTCCTTCCGGACGAGGCCGGCGAGCTGCTGCTCCACCACGCGCTCGTCGAGCCCCGTCAGCGCGGCGAGCGCCTGCTTCGTGAACGTCTTCCCGAGCACGCAGGCGTCCTGGACGAGCCGGCGCTCCTCCGGCGGCAGCCCGTCGAGGCGTGCGGCGGCGAGCGCGTGCAGCGTCTCGGGGACCTCGAGCGAGCCGATCTCGCCGGTCGGCCGGTACACCGGCCCCTCCTGCGTCAGCAGCCCGCGGTCGAGCAGCATCCGCACCGTCTCGACGGCGTACAGCGGCACCCCCTGCGCGCGCTCGAGGATCTGCGCCTGCAGCGGGCCGGGGAGCCCGGGGACGTAGCCGTCGAGCAGCCGCGCCATCTCGGCGTCGCCGAGCGGCTCGAGCGCGAGCGACGCCGCGTTGCGGATCGTGCGCCCGAAGTCGGGCTGCGCGTCGACGAGCTCCGGCCGGGCGAGCGCGATCACGTAGAGCGGCTGCGACGCCGACCACTCGAGCAGGTACTCGACGAACGCGAGCAGCGCCTGGTCGGCCCACTGCAGGTCCTCGAACACCATCACGAGCGGCCCCTGGTCGGTCAGCCGCTCGAAGAAGAGCCGCCACGCCGCGAACAGGTCGCGGCGGTCGGTGTCCGCGCGGTCCTCGAGGCCGAGCAGGTTCGCGAGCCGCGGGCCGATCCATCCGCGCTCGTCCGCGTCGGGGACGTGCTCGGCGAGGCACGCGTCGAGCTTCCGCCGCGCGGCGCCCTGCTCCTCGCCCTCGAGGATCTGCGCCCGCATCCGCACCATCTCGGCGAGCGCCCAGTACGCCACGCCCTCGCCGTAGGCGAGGCACCGGCCGCGATGCCACCAGACGTTCTCGGCGAGGCCGTCCACGTACTTCTCGAACTCCCACGTCAGCCGCGACTTGCCGATCCCGGCGATGCCGGTGATCTGCACCAGCTGCGCGCGCGACTGGTCGGCCGCCGCGTGGTAGAGCTCCTTGACGAGCCGCAGCTCGCGCTCGCGCCCGACGAACGGCGCCTCGAGCCCCTCGGAGCGCATCGCACCGCGCCGCGCGGCGGTCACGCGGATCGCGCGGTGCAGGCGGACCGGCTCCGTCTTGCCCTTCAGCTCGTGCTCGCCCGCGTCCTCGAACGCCACCGCCTGCTCGGTGGCGCGGCGCGTCGCCTCGCCGACGAGCACCGTCCCCGGCTCGGCGGCGGCCTGGATCCGCGCGGCGGTGTTGACGAGGTCGCCGGCGACCATCCCCTCACCGACCGCGCCGAGGTTCACGGCCGCCTCGCCCGTGAGGACGCCGGCGCGGGCGCGCAGCTCCGGCGCCCCCACCTCGTCGCCGAGCGCGGAGACGGCCGCGACCAGGTCGAGCGCCGTGCGCACCGCGCGCTCGGCGTCGTCCTCCTGGGCGACCGGCGTCCCCCAGATCGCCATCACGGCGTCGCCGATGAACTTCTCGACGACGCCGCCGTACAGCTCGACGAGGCGCCGGCACGTGTCGAAGTAGCGCGAGAGGAGCTCGCGCACCTCCTCGGGGTCGCGTGTCTCCGAGAGCGGCGTGAAGCCGACGAGGTCGGCGAACAGCACCGAGACGAGACGCCGTTCGGCGACCGGCGCGGCCGGCGCCGCCGCGGGCGGCGGGGCCGCGGCCAGCGCCGTCCCGCACTCCACGCAGAAGCGGTCGCCGGCCCGGTAGGCGTGCCCGCACGACGGGCACGAAAGCGTGAGAGCCGACCCGCACTCGGCGCAGAACTTCGCGCCGCTCGGGTTCTCGTGGCCGCAGCTCGAGCAGACCATGCGCCAAGCCTAGAACAGCCGGTCGAGGCCGACCGTCAACCCGGGCGGCAGCCCGGGCAGCTTCTCCAGCGCGAGCAGCACGCCGGGCGTGTACGCCTCGCGCGTCAGCGCGTCGTGGCGGATCGTCAGCGTCTGGCCGGGCCCGCCGAAGATCACCTCCTGGTGCGCGTTCAGGCCCGGCAGGCGCACCGAATGGATCGGCACGCCGCCGCCCATCAGCTCCGCCGTCAGCTTCGCCGTGCCCGACGGCGCGTCGAGCTTCGCCGCATGGTGCAGCTCGACGATCTCCGCACGGTCGAAGAAGCGCGCCGCCTCGGCCGCGAAGCGCATCATCAGCACGGCGCCGAGCGCGAAGTTCGGCGCATAGAAGACGGCCACGGGCGCGCCGCGCACCGCCTCGACATCCCAGCCCGTCGTGCCGACGACCGACGGGACGCCGGCGTCGATCGCCGCGCCGACGTTGGCGAGCGCCGCCTCGGGACGCGTGAAGTCGACCATCGCCTCCGCGTCGGCGAGCGAGTCGACGAGCTTGTGCCCTGCCGCCTCGAGGCCGGGGCCGAGCACCGAGCCGACGCGCCCGCCGCGCCCGTTCAGGAGGACGTTCATGCCGCGCGTGCGAGGCCGGGCGTGATGGGCTCGAGGGCGGCGAGGAACCGTTCCTCGTCGGGGCCGATGCACGCCGCCGACAGGCGCTCGGACGCGAGCAGGGCCGCGGCGAGCTCGCACACCGACGCGGCCTCGACAGCGTCGATCTCGGCGACGATCCGGTCGAGCGACAGCAGCTCCGAATCGGTGATCAGCGACTTGCCGAGCCGGTTCATGCGCGTCGACGTCGACTCCATCGAGAGCAGGATCCGCCCCTTCAGGTTCTCCTTGGCGCGTTCGAGCTCCCGCACCGGCAGGTTGCCGGAGGCCACGTCGGCGATCTGCGCCGCCGCGATCGCGAGCGCCTCGGCGAGGTTCTCCTCGCGCGTCCCGAGGTAGACGCCGACCTGGCCGGTGTCCGTGTACTGCGAGACGAACGAGTACACCGAATACGCGAGCCCGCGCTTCTCGCGGATCTCCTGGAAGAGCCGCGACGACGCCGACCCGCCGAGGATCGCGTCGAGCAGCGAGACGGCGAAGCGCCGCCGGTCGGAGCGCGAGATGCCGGGCGCCCCGAGGCAGACGTGGTACTGCTCGGTGTCCTTGCGCAGGAAGCGCAGGTGCGGCGGAGGCGGCTGCACGAGGGGCGGCCGCAGGTTGACGAGCTCGGCGCCGGCAGGGCTGCGGCGCTCGAGCGAGCGCTGCACGAGCTCGACGACGCGGTCGTGGTCGATGTTGCCCGCGGCCGCGACGACGATGTTCGCCGGGGAGTAGAGGTTGGCGTGGTAGCGGGCGATCGCGTCGCGCGGGATCGTGGAGATCACCACGGCGGTGCCGATCACCGGCCGGCCGAGCGGATGGTCGCCGAAGATCGCCTCCGCGATCAGGTCGTGCACGAGCTCCTGCGGCGCGTCGTCGTACATCGCGATCTCCTCGAGCACCACCTCGCGCTCCGAGTCGAGGTCGACGAACGCGGGCGCGAACACCATGTCGCCCATCACGTCCATCGCCACCTCGAGGTGGTGGTCGGGCACGCGGGCGTAGACGAGCGTGTGCTCGCGCGACGTGGCGGCGTTCAGCTCGCCGCCGAGCCCGTCGAAGATCTCGGCGATCTCGAGCGCGCTGTAGCGCTCGGTGCCCTTGAAGAGGAGGTGCTCGATGAAGTGCGAGACGCCCGCCTCGCTCGCGTCCTCGTCGCGTGAGCCGGCGCCGATCCAGTACCCGACCGCGGCCGAGCGCACGTGCTCGAGGCGCTCGGAGACGACCCGCTCGCCCGAGTCGAGCTCGGTCAGCGCCCAGTTCTGCACCGGCGCACTGTAGTCGAGCGGTTTCGCGCAGACCGAGCGGTTTCGCGCAGACAGCCCCTTCGAGCCTCCGCGGCGGCCACGGCGAGCCCCGCGACTGCCCGGCCCCTCCGGACATCGGTGTGCGAGACATGTCTTCTGGTCAGACCACGGCGTCACGGAAGGCGGTTGTCCACAGCCGGACGCGAATCCCCTGCAATCGCGCTCGGCATCGGCCCTTCGGGCATGTCTCGCCGAGACCAGGCTCTTGGTCAGACCAGGGTTACCGAAGTGTGACGGCGGCTGCGGGTCAGGGTCGCTCGGCGGGGCGGTAGACGGAGCCGCTGCGCGGCAGGCATCAGCCGGAGCGGCGCCACGCCGAGCGTCCGGCCGCGCACGGGATGGAGCGTCGGCGGCCGCTCGCGCGCGCCGCCGACGCTCCTCCTCGACTACTCGCTGCGCGACTCCTCGCGCTCGCGGCGCGGGCCGCCGCGGCCGCCGCGGCCGCCCCGGCGGTCGCCGTCGCGGCGCGGACGGTCTTCGCGAGGCTCGCGCGGCGGAGCGTCCTTCGCCCGCTCGACGAGCTCCTCCGGCGAGACGAAGCCGCCGTTCTCGTGCTTCTGCACGAGCTTCAGGCCGATGCGGCCGCGGGCCTTGTCGACCTCCTGCACGAGCACGTCCAGGATGTCGCCGCGCTGGATGACGTCCTCGATGTGGTTGACGCGGCCGGGGCCGACGTTCGACACGTGCAGCAGGCCGTCCGTGCCCTTCTTCAGCTCGACGAACGCGCCGAAGTCGGTCGTCTTGACGACGCGGCCCGTGTACTGGTCGCCGACCTCGGGCTCCTTGGTGAGCGCCCCGATCGCGGCGATCGCGGCGTCGCCCTTCGTGCCCTCGGTGGCGTAGACGAGGATCGTGCCGTCCTCCTCGATGTCGATCTGCACGTCGTACTCGCTCTCGAGCCCGCGGATCGTCTCGCCGCCCTTGCCGATCACCATCCCGATGTACTCGGGGTTGATCTGGATCGTCGAGATCCGCGGTGCGTGCTCCGCGAGCGCCTCCCGCGGCTCGGGGATCGCCTCGAGCATCCGGCCGAGGATCGCGATGCGCGCCTCCTTGGCCTGCGCGAGCGCCCGCTCCATGATCTCCCGGCTGACGCCGGTGATCTTGATGTCCATCTGCAGCGCCGTGATCCCCTCGGGCGTGCCGGCCACCTTGAAGTCCATGTCGCCGAGGTGGTCCTCCGCCCCCTGGATGTCGGTGAGGATGACGTAGTCGTCGCCCTCCTTGACGAGGCCCATCGCGATGCCGGAGACCGGCTCCTTGATCGGCACGCCGGCGTCCATCAGGGCGAGCGTCGAGCCGCACACCGAGCCCATCGACGACGAGCCGTTCGACTCGAGCGTCTCGGAGACGAGGCGGATCGTGTACGGGAACTCGTCCGCAGGCGGGATGACCGCCTCGAGCGCACGCTGGGCGAGCGCGCCGTGGCCGATGTCGCGGCGCTTCGGCGAGCCCATCCGGCCCGTCTCGCCCACCGAATAGGGCGGGAAGTTGTAGTGGTGCATGTACCTGCGCTCCTGCTCGAGCGACAGGTCGTCGATCCGCTGGCCCTCCTTGGCGGTGCCAAGGGTGAGCAGCGTCATGATCTGCGTCTGACCGCGGGTGAAGAGGCCCGAGCCGTGCGTGCGCGGCATGACCGACACCTGCACCTCGATCGGCCGGATCTCCGTCTCGGTGCGGCCGTCCGGCCGGCGCTTCTCGACGGCGATCTTCTGCCGCACGAGCGACTTGTAGATCGACTCGCACGCCTTGCGGACGTAGCTCTTCGTCAGCGCATCCTTCTCGCCCGGCACGTCGCCCGTCGGGAACGGGAGCTCGACCTCCGCGGCGATGCGGTCGTACAGCAGGGCGCGCTTCGCCGACTTCAGCTCCTTCGAGTCCTGCTCCGCCTCGGTGAGCGCACGCAGGTCGGCCTCGAACTGCTCGCGCACCGGGCCCTCGACGGCGGCCGAGCGCTGCTTCTCGAGGATCTGCGCGAGCGACATGCGCGTCTGCAGCTCCTTGAGCACGTCGGCTTCGCTCGAGCTCATGCTCGGCGAGCCGGCCTCGAGCGGGACGAGCTCGTCGACGAGGACGGCGCCCGCGGCGAGGCCCTGCTCGGAGATCCGCGTCCAGATCGTGTGGCCGTGCTGCGACTCGAGCCGCTCGGTGACGGCCGCGTCCAGCCACTTCGGCTTGCCCTTCTTGGCCCGGAGCTCCTCCTGCGCCGCACAGAGCTTCACGATCTCGCGGTGCGCGACGTCGAGCGCCTCGAGGATGACCGACTCGGGGACGCGGTTCGCGCCCGCCTCGACCATCGTCAGGCCGTCCTTCGTGCCGACGACGATCAGGTCGAGGTCGGAGCTGTGCTCCGTCTCCTCGAGCGTCGGGTTGACGACGAGCTGCCCGTCGATCAGCCCCATGCGGACCGCCCCGATCGGGCCGAGGAACGGCAGCGGCGAGATGGTCAGCGCGGCCGAGACCGCGTTGATCGCGAGGATGTCGTGCGGGATGACGAGGTCGGCCGAGAACACGGTGCCGACGCACTGCACCTCGTTGCGGTAGCCCTTCGGCCAGAGCGGACGCACCGGCCGGTCGATCATCCGCGCGGTCAGGATCGCCCGCTCGGTGGGGCGCCCCTCGCGCTTGAAGAAACCGCCGGGGATCTTCCCGGCGGCGTACATCCGCTCCTCGACGTCGACGGTGAGCGGGAAGAAGTCCGCGCCTTCGCGCGCTTCCGTGCGGCCCTGGGCCGTGCCGAGCACGACGGTCTGGCCGCTCGAGACGACGACGGCGCCGTCGGCCTGCTTGGCCAGCTTGCCCGTCTCGAAGGTGATTTCACGTCCGCCGATCTCGACGGACACGGAAACCGGCACCCCGGCGGGATGCTCGGCTTCGACGATGCTCATATCTCTTCTATTCCTCCACTCTGCGGTGAAGGGTGGAGATTGAGCCAGCGCCCCCGCCGGGCGCTCGCCCAAGCTCCACCCTTCGGGGTTTGACGGAGCTAGCGGCGCAGGCCGAGCTCCTTGATGAGGGCGCGGTAGCCCTCGAGGTTCGTGCGCTGCAGGTAGTTCAGGAAGCGGCGGCGGCGGCCGACGAGCTTGAGCAGTCCGCGGCGCGAGTAGTGGTCGTGCTTGTGCGTGCGGAGGTGCTCGGTGAGCTCGTTGATCCGCTGCGTCAGCATCGCCACCTGGACCTCGGTCGACCCGGTATCGCCCTCGTGCTTCCCGAACTTCTGGACATGACCGCGCTTCTCTTCCTTGGTGAGGGGCATCGTTCTCCTCTCGTGTTGACGTCGCCTGGGTCTCAGTCCGCCGCGAAGGAAGACGCGCACGGCCGGGGCCCGGTCGGCCAGTAGGGTAGCGGAATCCCCATGAATTCGGCATTCCGGGCCGTCTGCGAGGCCGCCGCCGAGCGGTGGCGGGTGCCGGCTCTCGTCGTCTCGACCGGTGAGGAGACGGTCGCCGTCGGCTGCGACCCCGGCACGCGCTTCAAGATCGCGTCGGTCACGAAGCCGCTGACGGCGGCGCTGGCGCTCCGGCTCCTCGACCTCGAGAGCGAGACCGGCGTGTGGCCGTCAGACGTCCGCATCCGGCATCTCCTGTCGCACACCTCGGGGTTCGACTGCGAGCTGCCCGACGGCGACAACGCCAAGTACGGCACGGGCGACGATGCGCTCGAGCGCTGCGTCGCCGACCTGCCCGGCGTCGTCCGCCTCGTCGGCGTCGAGGACGCGTGGTCCTACTGCAACGCCGGCTACTGGCTCGCCGGGCTCCTGGCCGCGCGCCGCGCCGGAACCACCTACGAGGAGGCGCTCGCCGCACACGTGCTCCGGCCAGCGGGCGTCGAGGCGACGGACTTCGGCGCCCCCGACCTGCCCGGCACCGGCAGGGCCGCCGCGGACGCGCCGTACCCCCGTTCGCGACGGCCGTCGGGCGGGCTCGTCTCGACCGTGCCTGACCTCGTCCGGATCGCGCACTGGCTGCTCGCGCAGGGCGCGCCGCAGCGCGTCGTGGTCGGGAAGCCGCCCGGCGGCGTGTACGGGCTCGGTCTGTCGGGCGAGCGCGTCGGCGGCGTCGAGGTGTGGGGCCACCGCGGCTCGCACGGCGGATTCGAGTCGTCGCTCCTCACGATCCCGTCGCACGGCGCCGTGTTCGCCGGGCTGACGAACGCGAGCAACGGCGGCCAGGCGCTGGCCGAGATCGAGGACGCGTGGCTCGAACAGGTGCTCGGCGCCCGGCGGCCCGTGCCGGCGTACCTCGACCCGGAGCCGGGCGAGCTCGACGGGCTCGCCGGCCGCTATGCGAACAGCGCCGACTCCTACGAGGTCGAGGCGAGAGACGGCGCCCTCGTCGTGCGCTCGGGCGGCGAGGAGCTGGTCGGCTTGAAGATCCGGCCGCGCACGTTCCAGGTCCCCTCGGGCGAGTATGTGAACGAGCGCTTCGACTTCCCGCTCGAGGGCTACCTGCGCTTCGGGTCGCTCGCGGCGCGCGTCGGGTGATCGCCGCCGTCGCAGCCGGCCATCCCGCGACCGCCGAGGCCGGCGCGGAGATCCTGCGGGACGGCGGCAGCGCGGCCGACGCGGCGGTCGCGGCGGCGCTCGTCACCTGCGTCGCCGAAACCGTGATGACGGGGCTGCTCGGCGGCGGCCACGCGATCCACTACGACGCGCGCAGCGGCGAGGTGCGCAACCTCGACTGCTTCGTCGCGGTGCCGTCGGGCAGCGGCGCGCCGATGCAGGAGCTCCGCGTGCCGTTCGGCGAGGAGCTCGTCCACTACGCGATCGGCGCCTCGTCGTGCGCGGTGCCGGGGCTGCCGGCGGGGCTCGACGCGCTCTGGCGGGCGCACGGCCGCCTGCCGTGGGCGCGGCTGGTCGAGCCGGCGCTGCGCGTCGCCCGCGAGGGCGTGGCGATGCCGCCCGCGCACGCCGCCTGCCTGGCGATGCTCGAGCCGGTGATGACGATGCGCGAGGGCGGTGCGATCTACGCACCGGGCGGCCGCCTCCTGCGCAGCGGCGACGAGCTGCGCCAGCCCGGCCTTGTGCACGCGCTCGAGCTCGTCCGGGACGAGGGAGCCGCGTCGGTCTACACCGGCACGATCGCGCGCGAGCTCGTCGCGCTCGTCGCCGAGCGCGACGGCGCGCTCACCGCGGCCGACCTGGCCGTCTATACGGCCGTGTGGGCCGAGCCGGCCGAGACGGCGCTCGCGGGCAGGCGCGTGCTCACGCGCGGCGGCCTGTCGGGCGTCCCGGAGCTGCTCGCGCGCTACGACCCGGCCGGCGGCGCCGACGCGTTCCTCGCCGCCCTCGAGGGGGCGGCGGGCCCGGAGACGCACACGACGAACCTGACGGTCGTCGACGGCGACGGGAACGCCTGCGTGCTCACGTCGAGCCTCGGGCTCGGCTCGGGTGACTTCCTGCCGGGTCTCGACCTGCACCTGAACAGCATGCTCGGCGAGACCGACCTCGTCCGCGGGCCGCTCGTGCCGGGCACGCGCATGGCGAGCATGATGGCGCCGACGCTCGCCTTCGCCGACGACGGCCTCGAGCTGGCGCTCGGCGCGGCGGGCGGCACCCGCCTGCGCACGGCGCTCGTCGGCGTGCTCGCCGGGATCCTGCACGAGGGGCTCGAGCCGCAGGCCGCGGTCGACCGGCCCCGGTTCCATCCGGCGGGCGAGGTCGTCAACGCCGAGCCGGGCGTCGACGAGAGCTGGCTCCGGCGGCTCGAGGCGGCGGGCCGGCAGGTGCGCCGCTGGGCGGAGCGCCACCACTACTTCGGCGGCGTGAGCGCGGTCGGCCGGACCGGCGCCGCCGCGGATCCGCGGCGCAGCGGCGCGTGGAGCGCGCCGTGACGCGCACGCAGCGGCGCCGGCGCCCCGCTCAGGGCCGGACGGCGGCGCGCGTCTGTTCGACGTCGCGGGCGATCTGCTCGACGAGCGCGGCCTCGCTCTCGAACGCCTGCTCGTCGCGCAGCCGCTCCCACAGCTCGACCACGAGCCGTCTGCCGTAGAGGTCGCCCGTCCAGTCGAGCAGGAACGCCTCGACGCGGCGCTCGTGGCCGCCGTAGTGCGGGTTGACGCCGATCGAGACCGCGGCGCGGCGGTCGCCGACGGCGCCGGCGTAGATGCCGTACGTCGGGACGAGCAGCCCCTCCGGGACGTCGAGGTTCGCGGTCGGGAAGCCGAGGCCGGCGCCGCGGTGGTCGCCGCCGACCACCGTCCCCTCCACCTCGAGCGGCCGTCCGAGCAGCGCCGCCGCGCCGGCGACGTCGCCGGCGGCGGCGAGCTCGCGGATCCGCGTCGAGGAGATCCCTTCGACGAGCGGGACCGCGCGGGCGTCGATGCCGAGCGAGCGGAGCAGCTCGAGGTCGCCGCCGCGCCGGTTGCCGAAGCGGAACCCCTCGCCGGCGACGACGACCTCGGCGCCGGTCTCGAGCAGGTACTCGCGCGCGAACGCCTCCGCGGGCAGCCCCGCCGTCGCCTCCGTGAACTCGACGACGAGCACCTCCTCGACGCCCGCGGCCGCGAACAGCTCCAGACGGCGCTCGAGCGTCGCGAGCAGCCCGGGGTCCCTGCCCAGCACCCGCCGCGGGTGCGGGTGGAAGGTGACCACCGTCGGGCGCGGCCCGGCGGCGAGCGCCGCGTCGAGCACGGCGCGGTGGCCGAGGTGCACGCCGTCGAAGGTTCCGATCGCGACCGCACGCGGGACGCGCGCGAGCTCGGCCGGCGACGCGGCGATCTTCACCGTTCGAGCACCGCCCGGCGCACGCCCTCCGGCACGCGGGCGAGCGCCGTCTCCGGCAGCCGCGCGAGGACGTCGTGGACGTCGAGCAGCCGCGCCTCGTCGACCGGCGCCGCCTCGTCGACCGAGAACGGGCCCACCTCGAGCCGGCGCAGGCTCGTGCAGTGCCCGCCGAGCGCGGCGGCGAGCGACCGCACGTACGTCCCGGAGCTGACGCGCAGGTCGAGCCGCACCGAGCCGGGCTCCTGCGCGAGCACGTCGAGCGCGTGCACCGTCGAGCGCCGGAGCGGCATCTCGACCTCCACCCCGCGCCGCGCGAGCCGGTAGGCGCGCTCGCCGCCGATCTTCACCGCGGCCGCCGCCGGCACGCGCAGCTCGACCTCGCCGCGCAGCCGCTCGAGCGCCGCGGCCAGGTCGCCGGCGTCCGGCGGCTCGTGCCGCTCGACGACATCGCCTTCCGGATCGCCCGTCGTGGTCGTGGCGGTCAGGTCGACGTCGGCGACGTAGCGCTTGTCGAGCCCGACGAGGCACGGGGCGAGCCGCGTCGCCGCGCCCGAGAGCAGCACGAGCAGGCCGGTCGCGAACGGGTCGAGCGTCCCGGCGTGGCCGGTGCGGGCGCGCGTCCGCCGCCGCAGCGCCGCGACGATCGCGAACGACGACGGCCCCGCCGGCTTGTCGACGAGAGCCACCCCGACGGGCGTGAGGGCGCGCGGGACCATGCGCGCGTCTAGACCCGGATCGCCTGTGCGAACTCGTGGTGGATGAAGTCGACGATCTCCGGGATCGGCTGCTCCGACGAGAAGCCCGCCGCCTGCGGGTGGCCGCCGCCGCCCTGCTTGCGGGCGATCGCCGACACGTCGATCTCGTCGTGGCTCGAGCGCAGCGAGATCCGCCGGCTCGGCCCGTCCTGGCGGGGCGGCTCGCGGATCAGCGCCACCATCTCGGAGCCTTCGACGGCGCGCAGGTAGTCGATGATCCCCTCGGAGTAGGGCTCCTCGGCGCCGACGTCGCCGAAATCCTCCTTGACGAGGTACGAGACGACGAGGCGGCCGCCCTCGAACAGCTGCGCGCGCTCGAGGGCGCGCGCGAGCAGCTTCAGCTTCGCGAACTGCACGCTCTCGTACACCTTCCGGAAGATCCCGTGCACGTCCGCGCCCTCCTCGACGAGCTCGGCGGCGAGGCGGAGGGCCTTCGGGGTCGTGTTCGAGTACTGGAAGCGGCCGGTGTCGGTGACGAGGCCGACGTAGAGCGCCTCCGCGATCTGCGGCGTCAGCTCGAGATGGAGCTCGTGCAGCACGTCGCGCACGATCTCGGCGGTCGACGAGGCGTCGGCGACGATCAGGTTGACGTCGCCGAAGCGCGTGTTGTCGTGATGGTGGTCGATGTTCACGACGAGCAGCGCCCCGGCGGTCGCCTCGTCGTCGGGTGCGATGCGGCGCGCGCTCGCGCAGTCGACGGCCACGAGCACGCGCTCGCCGAGATCGGCGGGGAGGGTGCGCTGCAGGCCGGACAGGTCGAGGAACGCGTACTCGGCCGGCAGCGGCCCGTCGCCCGACAGGTAGGGGACCGCGTCGCCGCCGAGCGCGCGCAGCGCGAGCGTCATCCCGTGCAGCGAGCCGAGGGCGTCGCCGTCCGGGTTCTCGTGCGTCACGACCACGAAACGGTCGTGCTCGCGCAGCGCTTCGACGACCGCCCTCAGCTCAGACATCCTCTGCCCCGTCCTCCGGCAGATCCGTGACGAGCTCGTCGATCAGCCTCGTCATGCGGACCCCTCGTTCGACCGAGTCATCGTAGGCGAACGTCAGCGTGGGCGTCCTCCGAAGGGACAGCTCACGGCCGAGCTTCGACTGCAGCACGCCGTGCGCCGACTCGAGCCCGGCGAGCGTGGCGCGGCGCTTGCGCGCGCCGCCGAGCACGGAGACGTACACGGTCGCCTCGCGCAGGTCGGGCGTCACGGCGACGGCGGTGACGGTGACGAGGCCGATTCGGGGATCGTTGAGCTCGGCCAGCCCCTCCGCGACGACCGAGCGAACGGACTCGTTGACGCGGCGCATGCGGTCGGACACGGCGCAGTAGGTTAGTCGTCGCCGGGAGCGACCAGCAGCCGCTCGAGCCGGGTGACCTGCCAGTCCTGGCCGCGCAGCCACCGCTCGGCGCCGTCGGCCAGCTCGTCGGCGTCGGAGGCGGAGCGCGCCGCGCACGCGACGGTCAGCGCCGCCCGCTGCCACAGGTCGTGGTGGTCGACCTCGGCGACCGACGCGCCGAAGCGGTTGCGGAGGTTGTCCTTCGCGGAGCGCACGAAGTGGCGCTTGCCCTTGAGGGACGCAGCCTCGGGGAAGTGCAGCTCGACGGTGACGATCGCGACGTAGCCGCTGCTACGACGCATCCGCCGTGGCGGGCTCGTCGAGCGACGTCCGCTCGACCTCGCGCGTCTCGAAGACCTCGAAGACGTCGCCCTCGCGCAGGTCGTTGAAGCCGTCGAGCAGGATGCCGCACTCGAAGCCCTCGGTCACCTCGCGCACGTCGTCCTTGAAGCGGCGCAGCTGGGCGACGGTCGTCTCGTGGATGCGCGTGCCGTCCCGGAAGATGCGCACGCTCGCGTTCCGCCGGACGAGGCCGTTCGTGACCATGCAGCCGGCGATCGTGCCGAGCCGCGAGACCTTGAACAGCGCCCGCACCTCGACCTCGCCGATGATCGACTCGGTCTCGACGGGGCTGAGCATGCCGACGAGCGCCTGCTCGATCTCCTCGGTCAGCTGGTAGATGACGCGGTAGAGGCGGATCTCGATGCCCTGCCGCTCGGCGGCCTGGCGCACCTCCGACGAGGGACGGACGTTGAAGCCGATCACCATCGCGCTCGAGGCGGCGGCCAGGTTGACGTCGTTCTCGGTGATGCCGCCGACGCCCGTGTGGATCACGTTCACGCGCACCTCGGGGTGCTGGATCTTGCCGAGCTCGGAGACGATCGCCTCGACGGAGCCCTGCACGTCGCCCTTGAGGACGATGTTGAGGTCCTGTACGGCGCCGGCCTGCAGCTGCGCGAACAGCTTGTCGAGGGAGACGCCGCCCGTGCGCTGCTTGGCCATCGCCTCGCGGCGGAGCCGCTCGGCGCGCTGCTGCGCGAGCTCGCGCGCGCGGCGCTCGTTCTCGACGACGCGCGCCAGCTCGCCGGCGGGCGGCGGACGGTCGAAGCCGAGGATCTCGACGGGCTCGCCGGGATGCGCTTCCTGGATGCGCTCGCCGCGGTAGTCGTAGAGCGCACGCACGCGGCCCCAGGCGTCCCCGGCGACGATCGCGTCGCCGACCCTGAGCGTGCCGCGGTGGACGAGCATCGTCGCCACCGGGCCGCGGCCGACGTCGAGGCGCGACTCGATGATCGGGCCCGATCCGGGCGCGGCGGGGTTCGCGCGCAGGTCGAGCTCGGCGTCGGCGACGAGCAGGATCCGCTCAAGCAGGTCGTCGAGGTTCTCGCCCTGCTTCGCCGACACGCGCGCCACCTGCACGTCGCCGCCCCACTCCTCCGGCTGAAGCCCTTCGTTCGCAAGCTCGCTGAGCACGCGGTCCGGGTTGGCGTCCGGCAGGTCGATCTTGTTGACGGCGACGACGATCGGCACCTCTGCGGCGCGGGCGTGCGAGATCGACTCCTTCGTCTGCGGCATGACGCCGTCGTCGGCTGCGACGACGAGGACGGCGATGTCCGTCACCTTCGCGCCGCGGGCGCGCATGGCGGTGAACGCCTCGTGGCCCGGCGTGTCGAGGAACGTGATGCGCCGGTCGCCGACCTCCGCCTGGTACGCGCCGATGTGCTGCGTGATGCCGCCGGCCTCCGTCGAGACGACGGACGTCTTGCGGATCGCGTCGAGCAGCGTGGTCTTGCCGTGGTCGACGTGGCCCATGATCGTCACGACCGGCGGGCGCGCGCGCAGCGACTCCTCCGGGTCGTCGAAGGTCTCGGGCGCGGGCTCGTCGTCCTCCGCGTGCTTGATCGTCACCTCGCGGCCGAGCTCGGCCGCGATCAGCTCGACCTCGTCGTCGGTGAGCGACTGGGTCGCGGTCTTCATCGTGCCGAGGCCCATCAGGAGCTTGATGATCTGCGGCATCGCGACGCCGAGCGCCTGCGAGAAGTCGCGCAGCGTGACGCCCGACTCGACGGTCGCGGGCCCGCTGGGCGCCGCGACCTCGCGCGGCTGCCGAGGCTGGCGCTCGCCGGACCGGTCGCCGGGCCGCTGCCGCTGGCCCTGGCCGGGCCGGCCGCCGCCCTGGTCGATGACGACGCGGCGCCGGCCCTTGGGCCCGCCGCCGCGCGGTCTGATCGGTCTATTCGGCTTGCCGTTCGCCATGTGACGCTCCAGTGTAGAGACGGGCGAGGCCCGGGTCGACGTGCACCGTGTGGCGGAGGATGCGGCTGAAGGCCCGCCGCGCCGACGCCCGCTCGAAGCACTGCAGGCGGCGGCACGTGTAGGCGCCCCGGCCGGGGCCGGCTCCCGGGACGAGCTCGCCCGCCTCCCGGTGGAAGCGCTGGAGCTCGTCCTGCGGCGCACGGCGGCCGCAGCCCGCGCAGGTGCGTGTCGGCCTGCTACTCGTCCGCCCCGGCCTCCTCGACGACGGGGACGCCGCCGAGCGGGTCGTCTTCGACGTGCCGCTGCAGCGCCTGCGCGGCGCCGGTTTCGAGCGTCGCGTCCTCGCCGGCCACGGGCGCGTCGCCGGGGCCCGCGGGCAGCGCTTCCGGCTCCGGGTTGCCGAACTCCGCGGCGTCCTCGGTGACCGATTCGGGCTCGGCGGTGTCGGAGAGCTCCTCGAGCTCGGGCTCCGGCTCCTGGACGACCGGGTTCGCCTCGTCGTCCGGCTCGTGCAGGGCGAGCTCCTGGTGCGCCGGCACGCCGCAGTACTTCGAGCCGGGAAGCGCCGCGTTGGGGCAGCGCTTGCCGTTCGAGAGGACCGCGGCGCAGCGGCCGGAGAAGTCCTCGCCCTCCTCGCCGTCGCCGCCGAAGGCCGCCTCGGCCTCCTGCTGGGCGAACTCGGTGTCGGAGACGATGTCGACCTTCCAGCCGGTGAGCCTCGCGGCGAGGCGGGCGTTCATGCCCTCCTTGCCGATCGCGAGCGCAAGCTGGTCGTCCGGGACGACCACCGTCGCCTCGCGCCCTTCGTCGTCGAGGTACACCTCGCGCACGCGGGCCGGCGACAGCGCCTTGGCGACGAAGCGCGCCGGCTCGTTGTTCCACGGGATGATGTCGATCTTCTCGCCGCGCAGCTCCGAGACGACCATGCGGACGCGCGAGCCGCGCGGCCCGACGCACGCGCCGACCGGGTCGACGCCCTGCGTGTGCGACTCGACCGCGATCTTCGACCGGTAGCCCGGCTCGCGCGCGACGCCGCGGATCTCGACGAGCCCGTCGGCGATCTCGGGAACCTCGAGCTCGAACAGCGTCTTGATCAGCTCGGGGTCGCGTCGCGACAGGATCACCTGCGGGCCTTTCGTGCCCGTCTTGACCTCGCGGATCACAGCCTTGATGCGTGAGCCCTGCTCGTAGCGCTCGCCGTCGACCTGCTCGTTGCCCGGCAGGAGCGCCTCGACCTTGCCGAGGTCGACCAGGATGTTCCTGCGGTCGCCGGTCTGCTGGACGATGCCGGTGACGACCTCGCCGACGCGGTCGATGTACTCGTCGTACATCATCTCGCGCTCGGCCTCGCGGATGCGCTGCAGGATCACCTGCTTCGCCGTCTGCGCGGCGATGCGTCCGAAGTTGCTCGGGGTGACGTCCTCGCGGCTGATCATGTGCGCAGGGACGTCGGACCAGTCGACCTCCAGGTCGTCGTCGGAGAGCAGGGTGTGGTTCTTCTCGCCCGTCTCCTCCTCGAGCCGCTCGAGCTCGTCGAGCGCACGCTCGCGCGCCTCGTCGAGCAGCCGCTCTTCGAGGTCGGCCGGCAGCTCGATCGCATACACGCGGAAGTCGCCGTGCTCGTCGAGCTCGACGGTGGCGTGGCGCGAGGCGCCCGGTGTCTTCTTGTAGGCCGCGAGCAGCGCGTCCTCGAGCGCGGCGACCAGCGTGCCGCTCTCGATTCCCTTCTCACGCTCGATCTCGCGAACCGCGTCAACGATCTCCTGGCTCATCGGGTCGTCCCTTCGTCGATCAGATTGGCCCGCACGATCTCGTCGTACGGTATGTCTGCCGGCCCGGTCCCTCCCTGGATCCGAACCGACCGTTCTCCGGCGAAGAGCACCTCGCCGCGCGCCTTGCCGGTCTCGGTCTTGATGCGCACCGTGCGCCCGACCACCCGTTCGAAGTGCGCCCGCGTCCGGAGCGGGCGGTCGAAGCCCGGCGAGGAGACGTCGATCGTGTACTCGTCGAGGTACGGCCGCAGGACGTCCGTCACGCGCTCGCAGAGCGCATGGTCGACACCCTGCGGGTGGTCGACGTACACGCAGAACCGCTCCTTGCCGTTCAGCTCGAGCGCGAGCACCTCCACCCCGGGAAGCGCGGACTCGACGGTCCGCGCGACGTCGCGCTGGAGCTTGCGTTCCTTCTCGTGCTGCGCAGTTGCCACTGCTCGAAAGACACCCCCAAAGACGAGAAATGGGCGCCGCGCGCCCATCTCGAACGAACCGAAATGTGGTGGCCGAAAAGGGTAGCAGCTACACGCGCGTTTCCGCGATCTTCGCGAGCCAGCGCAGCCGGGCCTCTTCGTGGGTGAGCGCCGGGTCGGGGTCGACCGCGTAGCCGAACCGCTTCACGAGCTTCCGGTACGGCGCGGCAAGCTCGACGGCGACGTCGGCCGGGAGGAGCTCGCGCCAGTGGCCGGGTCGGCCCTGCCAGAAGTGCGCGTTCCGGGCCTCGGCGGCGAGGCCGCCGAATGTGACCGCCGCCGCGGCCTCCTCGGGCGTCGCCGCCGGCTCGGCCTCGAGCGCCGCCGCGATCCGCGCGAGCTCCGCCGGCGCGTCGCCGACGAGATCCTCGTAGCGGAGGGCGGCGGCGGATCGCCGCCACCAGTCGGGCGTGACGTCGAGCAGCGCACGGGCGCGCGGGCCCGCGGCGTACACGCGGAACGCGTCGGAGAGCGGGTCGAGGCCGAGGATCGCGCGTTCGTCGCCGTGGACGCCGTCGAGCCAGCGCGCGGTCTCGGGCTCGTGCGGCGCGAACTGCAGGATCGACAGCAGGATGTCGAGCGGGTGGCGCGCGAGCACGACGACCCTGAACCCCGTCCGGTCGAGCTGCTTCGCGAAGGCGCGTGTGCGCGGCCAGTGGAGCTGCAGGACGCAGCGCTCGGGCAGCGCCTCCCATTCGACCTCGTCAGGCGTGTGCGCCGAGCGCTCCTCGAGGCGGAAGAGCACGACGAGCAGCCGCCGGAGCCACATGTTTCCCGAGCGCGGCGCGCTGACGACCGCGATCCGCAGCGCTTCCATCGCGCCAGCATACGAGGGCCGAATCGGCGGCCCTCCCCGAACGGGTGACCGTCACTCGATCGAGCCAAGCCGACAGGTCGGGCCCGGCCCGGACCCGCGGCTGGACCTTCGAGCCGCGGCGGCGAAGTCACCTTTCAGGGTGAGTCCCGGCCGGCGAGCGTCGCGCTTCATGCGACCGCGCATGGGTGCGCGTCTCGGCGAATAGGAGAGCGAACACGATGAAGCCAATCCTGCGGTCTCTGCTCCTCACGCTCGCGATCGGCGGCATCGCCGCGGTCGGCGCCTCGGCCTCGCGGGCCGACACCGCCGCACCGCCGGACAGCCAGCTGATCGACACGAGCCATCAGGTGTCGGACATCCAGAAGAAGATCGCCGACCTGAGGGCACGAGGCCAGTCGGCCAGGGCGGGCGCGCTCGCCGCCGCTGCGAACTGCGGCTACGGCGACTCCAGCCAGGTGTTCCTTCCCTGGGGCGACCTTGCCGACTACTCGCTCGCACCGCAGGGCGACCTCTCCACCACGAGCGAGTGGACGCTCAAGCACGCCGACGTCACGAGCGACGCGAACGCCCTCGGCTCGAACGCGCTCTCGCTCGGGGCAGGCGACTCGGAGGCGATCAGCCCCGCCATGTGCGTCAACCTGCTGAACCCGACGATCAGGCTGATGATGAAGGACGTCGGCGGCAACGGGAAGTCGGACGTCAAGGTCACCGTGCTCTACGAGGATCTCGACGGCCACGTCCAGCACCTGACGCTGGCGAGGCTCCGCGCGACCTCGGCGTGGAGCCCCACGATCACGATCCCGATCGCGGTCAACGTCCTCTCGACGGCCTCCGCCAGCGGCATGACGGCGGTCGCGTTCGACTTCAAGGTCGAAGGCCTGCAGAAGGGGGAGCGCCTCGAGCTCGCAGACCTTTACGTCGACCCCTACTGCAGCAGATAGCTCGTCGACGAGCGAGGCTGGGGCCTGGGCGGGGCCTCAGCCTCTGTCGACGGGCCCGCCGGCTGCGGCCGGCTCCAGGTCGACGACGACCGTCACCGGGCCGTCGTTGACGAGCTCGACGCGCATGCGCGCGCCGAACACGCCGGTCTCGACGGGGACGCCGAGCTCGCGCAGCGCCGCCGCGAAGCGCTCGTAGAGCGGCTCGGCCGCCTCGGGGCGCGCGGCGCGCGAGAACGAGGGCCGGTTCCCCTTCGCCGTGTCGGCGATCAGCGTGAACTGCGAGACGACGAGCGCCGAGCCGCCCGTGTCGAGCAGCGACCGGTCGAACCTGCCGTCGCCGTCCTCGAAGATCCGCAGCCGCGCGACCTTGCCGGCGAGCCGCTCGGCGGCGCGCGCGTCGTCGCCCTCGGCGACGCCGAGCAGGACGCACAGCCCCGCGCCGATGCTCCCGCCCGGCGCCGCGGCGGCCCGGGCGACGCGCTGGACGACGGCCCTCAACCGTCGAGGTCGCGGATCCGCGACGCGTACGTCTCCGAGCCCGGCTTCATCGAGCTTGCGAGCTTGTAGTGGCCGTTCGCCTCCGTCGTCTTCCCCTGGTGCTCGAGCGCCCGGCCGAGCGCGTAGTGGGCGTAGTCGTCGGTCGGGGCGAGGTCCTCGACGATCGCCCGGAACTCCTCCTCCGCCTCCTTCCAGCGGTGCAGCCGGAAGTAGGCGATGCCGAGCGCCTCGCGGATCGACGCCTTGCCCGGCTCGAGCCGCTTCGCCTTCTCGAGCGGAACGGTCGCCTGCGCGGCCATCCCCTTCCGCAGCCGCTTCTGCCCCTCGCGGAAGAACGTGTAGGCGTCGCCGTCGCTCACGCGAGCAGCCTTTCCACCTCGTCGAGGATCGAGGCCGCGACGAGCGCCTTCGACGCCTTCTCGACCGTGCGCTCGCCGTCGCGGGTGACGAGCACGACCTCGTTCTCCACCGCGTCGAAGCCGATGTCGTCGCGGCCGACGTCGTTGAACACGACGAGGTCGGCGTGCTTCGACTCGAGCATCCCGCGCTTGCGGGCGAGCCCCGCCTCGCCGTGATCGGCGCCGAACGCGACGAGCACCTGGCCGGGCCGCTTGCGCTCGCCGAGCGCGCGCGCGACGTCGCCGGTCGGCTCGAGCGCGACCGTCCATGCGGCGTCGTCCTTCGGGCGCTTGCCGGCGAGCGCCTCGGCCGGCCGGTAGTCGGCGACGGCGGCCGCGAGCAGCGCGACGTCGACGTCGAGCGCGAGCGCCGCTTCGAGCATGGACGCGGCGGTCGGCGTCTGGACGACGTCGACGCCGG
This sequence comes from Gaiellaceae bacterium, assembly GCA_035651295.1. Taxonomy (GTDB): domain Bacteria; phylum Actinomycetota; class Thermoleophilia; order Gaiellales; family Gaiellaceae; genus PALSA-600. The sequence goes on from DASRGA010000063.1 coordinate 28,782, forward strand.
CGGGCGCGGGGACGGCGAGGTTCGCCGCGAGCAGCACGACCTCGGCGCCGCGGCGGCGCGCCTCCTCGGCGAGCGCGACCCCCATCCGGCCGGAGGACCGGTTGCCGAGGAACCGCACGCTGTCGAGCGGCTCGCGCGTGCCGCCCGCGGTGACGAGGACGCGGCGGCCGGCGAGGCTCGGCGGTGCGAGCAGCTGCTGCGCGCGCGCGGCGATCTCGGCCGGCTCCGCGAGGCGCCCGACGCCCCACTCGCCTTCGGCCAGCTCGCCCTCGTCGGGCCCGACGAGCTCGACGCCGCGTGCGCGCAGGGCGTCGACGTTCGCGCGCGTCGCGGCGTGCGCCCACATCCGCGGGTTCATCGCCGGGGCGACCAGCACCGGCCCGCGGTGGGCGAGCGCGGCCTCGGTGAGGACGTTGTCGGCGATCCCGTGCGCGAGCTTCGCGAGCGTGTTCGCCGTGCACGGCGCGACGACGAGCAGGTCTGCGCGCACGAGATGCGGGTAGAGATCGTCGTGTGCGGGCCTCCGCGCGAGCGCGAGGAACGTCTCCTCGGTCACGAACCGCTGTGCGCCGGGCGTGACGAGCGGAATGACGTCATGCCCCTGCTTCACGAGCAGGCGCGTCAGCTCGCACGCCTTGTAGGCGGCGATTCCTCCTGTCACACCGAGCAGCACCCGGCTCACGCCGGAATGGTGCCTACTTCTTCGACGTCGAGGAGTAGCCGTAGACGATCTTGCCCTCGGAGATCTCCTCCAGCGCCATCGTCAGGTAGTTCTTGGAGCGCGACTCGATCAGCGGCGGCGCGAACTCGTCGAACGTCCCCTCACCGAGCTGGTGGTGGTAGTTGTTGATCTGGCGCGCGCGCTTGGCGGCGACGATCACGAGTGCGTAGCGCGAGTCCACCTCG
>DASRGA010000064.1:0-3274 GCA_035651295.1 Gaiellaceae bacterium
TCTCGTCCTCCACTACGGCTACCAGCTGGACGACCCGTACTTCGAGTCGCCCGGGTACGGGATGGCGGTGTTCGCGAACCGCGACCTCCGCTGGACGCAGCACGACATCCGCCTCGCCCTGGCGGCGGCGAGCGCGGTCGCGCTCGCCGCCGCGCTCCTGCCGCTGTGGCGCCGCGCCCGCGTCGTGCTCCCGCTCGTCGCGGCGGCGACGGCGGCGTGGATGCTGACCGGCGAGATCACCGTCAGCCAGGGCGCCGCGGCCGGCTCGCGGGCGCTGCTCGCGGGCTTCGTGCAGCCGCCCGACATCGTCGACCGCGCGACCGATCGCGCCGGGACGACCTTCATGGGCGAGAACCTGAGCGCGGGCCAGAACGTCGGCGTGTGGCTGGACGAGTTCTGGAACCGGTCGCTGAAAGGGGTGTGGACGCTCGACGGCAGCGCCCCCGGCCCGGGCGGCACCGTGACGCCCGACCTGCGCAGCCGCACCGGCCGCCTGAGCAACGACCCGGGCCTGCCGTTCGTGCTCGAGACGAACGGCGTCGACCTGATCGGCGCGAAGGTCGCCTCCTGGACGAACAACGAGATCGTGCGCATCACCTCGCACCCGTGGCGGCTCCGCCAGGCCTACTACGGCCGCAGCAACGACGGCTGGATCTCCGGCGCAAACGGCGACGCGACGAGCGCCGACGGGTCCTACGCGTACTTCGGCCCCGGGACGGCGCCGGGCAGGCTGACGGTGACCGTCGGGCGGCCCGGCTTCTGCCACGACTCGCCGGGCACGAACGCCGTCGTCCGCATCGGCCCGCTCGAGCTGAACGAGCAGCGCGCGCCGACCGTCCGGCGCGCGACCTACGTGCGCCGGTTCCACGTGGCCGACTGCTCGGTGACGCGGATCGCGGTGACGGTGCGGCCGCCGGTGGCGGTGACCGTGCACGTCTCGCCGCTGCAGCTCGGCACCGACTACGACGTCCCCGACAACCGCCTGTTCGGCGTCCAGATCGGGGCGAGCTTCAAGCAGACCTAGTGCGGCGTCGATGCCACGCCCGTTTCGAGTGAAACGTTGGGAGACGCCGCACTAGAGGGCGCGCAGCCGTTCGGGATGCTTGCGGACGAAGCGCGCGACGCCGCGCCAGTGCCAGAGCGTGCGGCGCGTCAGCCAGCGCTTGTCGGTGACCGCCTTGTGCTCGTGGCGGACGACGGCGGCCGGGACGTACCAGCGCTCCCAGCCCGCGCGCATCGCACGGTAGGCGAGGTCGATGTCCTCGCCGTACAGGCGGAAGCCCTCGTCGAAGCCGCCGAGCTCCTCGAGCATCGCCCGGCGCAGCATCAGGAAGCCGCCGAGCATCCAGTCGGCCGTGACCGGCTCGGCGGGCGGCGCCTCGTCGAGGTGGAAGTGATGCCGCTGCGGGACGACGAGCCGGAGCGGCGTGCGCCGGACGATCGTGCCGGTAACGGTCGGGAAGCGGCGGCGCGACGGCTGCCACGACCCGTCCGGGAACAGCATGCGCGGGCCGGCGATGCCGCAGCGCGGCCGAAGCTCCATCCGCTCGCGCAGCGCGGCGACCGCGCCCGGCTCGGCGACGGTGTCGGGGTTCGCCGCGATCACGAGCTCGGCGCTCGTCAGCGACACGCCGAGGTTGACGTTCGCCGCGTAGCCGAGCGGCCGCTCGTTGTGCACCGCCTCGACGCCGGCGGGCACCGAGCCGGGCACGTTGGCGACCACGACGAGCTCGTCCACCTGCGGCGCGAGCGCGGGCAGGCACAGCTCGAGCTCGCGCGGCTGGCCGTGGCTGACGACGACCGCGGCGACCTTCATGCGAGCGCCCTGCGGTAGGCCTCGACGGTGCGGCGCGCCGTCTCCTGCCAGGTGAAGAGCGCGGCGCGGGCGATCCCGGCTGCGGCGAACCGCTCGCGCTCGGCGACCGCGCGCCGCAGGCCGTCCGCGAGGTCGCCGTAGATGCCAGCGTCGCCCGCCACCTCGCGCAGCGCGGGGTCGTCGGAGAGCACCACCGGCGTGCCGCTCGCCATCGCCTCGAGCACCGGGATGCCGAAGCCCTCGAAGCGCGACGGCAGGACGAGCGCGGCGGCCCGCCGGTAGAGCGCCGCGAGCTCGCTCGTGCCGACCCAGCCGCGCACGTCGGCGCCGCCGTCGCGCAGCCGCCGGGCGAGCTCGGGCTCCTTCTCCGGGCCGGCGACGACGAGGGGCAGCCCGGCCGCGTCCGCGGCCGCGAGCGCCGCCAGCGGGTCCTTCCGCGCCTGCACCGCGCCGACGAAGAGCGCGTAGCCGTCGTGGCCGCCGTCGCCCGGCGAGAAGGCGGGGTCGACCCCGTGCGGGGTGACGGTGATCCGGGCCGGGTCGAGCCCGTAGAGCTCGACGGCGTCGCGCTTCGTGCGCTCCGACACCGCGAGCACCTGGTCGGCGCGCCGGGCGGCGCGCGGCACGACCGTCCTGAACGTCCAGCGGTCGAGCGTCCCCATCGCGGCGGGCTCCCGCTCGAAGTGCAGGTCGTGCAGCGTCACGACCGACCGGCCGCGCCAGCCGAGCGGCAGCGCGTGCTGGGTGTGCAGGAGCTGCGGGCGCTCCCGGCGCAGGAGCCTCGGCAGCGACCAGGCCATGCGCAGCTCCTGCGAGCGCGCCGGCAGGGCGATCGCCCGCACCCCGGCCGGCACGAGCTCCGGGTGGCGGGTGACGGCGGCGAACGTCAGGTCGGGCGCGGCCGCCGGAAGGCTGCGCAGCAGGTTCCGCACGTAGGTCTCCTCGCCCGTGCGGTTGCGGCCGAGGACGTCGGCGTCGACGAGGATCACGCGAGCTCCTCGTAGACCGCCCAGGTGCGCCGTGCGACCTCGTCCCACGACGGCCCCCGCTGCGGCGGCGCCGGGGCGGCCCGGGCGATCCCGTCGCGGATCGACGAGACGTCGAGCGGATCGACGTAGACGGCGGCGCCGCCGGCGATCTCCTGCATCGGCGAGTCGCCGCTCGTGACGACCGGGCAGCCGCAGGCGAGCGCCTCGGCGACCGGGATGCCGTACCCCTCGTACAGCGACGCGTAGACGAGGCAGCGCGCGCCGCGGTAGAGCTCGGCGAGCCGCTCGTCGTCGACGTCGCCGAGCCAGGTGACGTTCGGGGGCGGCTCGACGCCGCCCCAGCCGCGGGCGCCGACGACACGCAGCTCGCCGTCGACGGCGGCGGCGATCCTCGCGAGGTTCTTGCGCGGCTCGAGGGTGCCGACCGCGAGCACATAGTCCCCCTCCGAGCGCGGGCCGTCGGGCGTGA